>CALFYV010000243.1 GCA_937952395.1 uncultured Bacteriovoracaceae bacterium
GGAACCGGAACTCCAGAAGCTGGTGGAGAGGATTTTCATAGCTTTATGCAGATTCTAAAGGCGCTTAAGGGGAAATTAGTGGGTGCTGACGTGGTCGAGCTCTCCCCGCAGCTAGACGTAAGTGGTAATTCCAATTGTTTTGCCTCAAAAGTCGTGCGCGAGACGCTTTTAACTATGTAATTTCTACCCGATTTATGCGACTGGCCAGATTTAATCACCACAGCGCGCTATATTATAGCCTATGAAATTTGAAAAATTCATTGTCTTAGATGCCAAACAAAACGAAGCCCTGATGAATAATGAGATTCCAATGCTCTTTAATCTGGATCATATTGTCAGCATCAAACCCATTCGTATCATGATGAAATCTAATATCATCGATGGTTATTGGATCAGAACCAGCAATAATAAAAAGTACCGGGCCATTGCTATCCCTGAAGATCTAGAAAAAGAATTAGAAGTAAAAAGAATTATCAAGCGCAAGACCATTACTGACGAACAACCTACGACTTACGAACAGTAGAATCCACTGCATATTTTCTCTTTAGATACGGATGCACGATTACAGCAACCGCTAATATTCCTAATTCATAAAGCGCGCACAGAGGAAACCATAGGGCCAACATCGTAATAACATCTGGTGGAGTTAAGACGGCTGAAACGATGGCAAAGATAACATAAATATAACGGCGAAGATTTCGCAGACTATACTTGGTAACTAGATCCATAAATCCTAAAATTAGCATGACGTTGGGAAGTTGAAAAACAATGCCTAGAAAAACCAAAACCTTGCTAGCAAGTAATAGATAATCTTGATAGCTAAGAGTCGCTTCAATTTCTTGAGAGCCAAAGCTCATAATAGTTTCAAAGGTATAAGGAAAAACAATAAAATAACCAAAGGCCACCCCAAGCCAAAAAAGAATAAAGCCCACAATTAAAAAAGGTCTAATGACTTTAACTTCTTTATCATAAAGGGCTGGTTTTAAAAAAAGCCAAACCTCTCTAAACCAAAGCGGAGAAGTGAGAAGTATTGAAGACCAAAAAGCAATTTGGAATTGTGCTAGTACCTTATCAAGAAGGCCCAAATAAACAATTTTACCTGTAGTACCTAGGGAGTTTTTCAGTGGCACCATTAAAAACCCAGCAATTTGCTCTCCTATTGAATAACAGATGCCAAAACCAATAATTAAAATCAATAAGATATGAATAATACGTTTGCGTAATTCTTCTAGATGTTCAACTAAGCTCATTTCTTTCATAAGCAACTCACAGGAATTTGAATAATTTCTTCGCTCAACATTCTTACCTCAGAGGAGTTATTAATTACAATACCATATTCCAGATTATTGTCTTTAATGAATTTTTTTAATGAAGTTAATTGTTTTAAATCCGTATTCATCCCAAATTTGATTTCAATAGGTAAGACTCCGAAAGATCCTTCTAAAATCAAATCAACTTCTGAACCATTTCGAGTTCTATAATAGTAGTAGTCCCAACGTCCAATATCTAGACTCTCCAATCCTTTCAAAATCTCCTCAATCGCAAAAGCCTCAAAGCTGGTGCCAACGTTGGCATATTTTAATAATTGCTCTCGGCTTTCTACGCCTGCTAAAAAATGAGCAAGACCTGAATCTCTAAAAATCCCTTTAGGCATTTTAGTGATTGATTTGGATTTAGATTTCTCATAAGAAGGAATTTTCCTCCAAATGAACGTAGCATGAGCGACTTCTAGATAATCTCTAATTGTCACTTCTGAAACATCAATGGAGCGTCCAAGTTGGGCCTTATTAACAATCGTTCCAGAGAGACTGGATAAAATATCAATGAAACGACGGTACTTTATAGAATCTAATTTAGGGAAAAGCTTTCTAACATCTCTGTTGATATAAGTTTGATAGTAGTTCTCCATCCAGTTTCGATGAAACTTCAAATCATTTATCAATATAGGTTCGGGATAACCACCTTTAAGAAATAAATCAATGACATCAACTTTAGGAATATTCAACTTTTTGAGGAACGAAGTATTTTTTTCTTTATTTAACGGATTTCTAAAAATATCAAAAAATGGAGAGAGTATGCGCTTTTGAATTTCATTCATTTTGAGCGTGCCTACTTCAACTATACCTATTCGACCAGCTAGAGAATCAGAGGCTTCTTTTAGTAGTTCTGGAGAGCTGGAGCCAGTCAAAATAAACCGACCCTTTTGCTTTCTATTGGCATCAATGACTCCTCTTAATTCTTTAAAAAGCTGAGGATGTTCTTGGGCTTCATCAATAATGACTTGGTGAGGGTGCTCCTTAAAAAAGAAATCAGGGTCTTGAGAAATCAAATCAAAATCTTTTCCATTTTGTAGGTCAAAATAAGACCAATTAGGAGCACATTTCCTGGCCATCGTTGTCTTACCCGTTTGACGAGCTCCTAAAATCAGCACTACGGGGAAAAAATCCAGTAACTCATTGATTTTGTGTTCAATATTTCTACTCAAATCAGTCATATCCTTATTATACGCTTGGATTTTACTGATGTAAATGAAGCGTGATAAATTACCTGTGCAAGCTGTAAATAACTCAATTTACTCAACTTCCAAGACGATAAGAAAGTAATGAAAAAGATTTTAGTGACTTTATTTATTTTGGGGCATAGCTCACTTTGGGCAAAACCTGTTTTGCATTGCTTAGCCGATGAGGAAATCAAATACCATAAATTTGGTGTGAAATATGAAGCTATGTATAAACTCAATAAAGTTTTAATTGATACTATGACCGACCTGCCGGACGTCGACATGGCACGAACGACGAATGCAGCCGTTTGCTCAGAAAATACTCAATACCCTTCTGTTAAATTATTAGAACACTTAGTTCAGTACCAAGAGAAGGCTTTTTATATTCCAGAAGTTGATGACACTGTAGAGCTTTATACCAAGCGTGGACTGGTTAAAGAAATTATTAATCGCGTGCCAGATATTTTACATTCATTCATTTCAGACCTTCAAGCCGCTTGCCCAACTCCAGATTGCCTTGAAAAAAAAGTGCCAGGGTTAACTGAATACCATGAACGACTTAAATATTTACAAATGGATGTTCCTCCGAAAACTTTATTAACAGAAAATAATATGTCTTTAAAAATTATGATCGCTCTCAGGGATATAGATAATATTATTCTTGATTGCCGTAAAGAAGTTCTAGAAGCTAAACGAAAACAGTTAGAAAAGCAGAAGCAGCTTGAAAAAGAACAGCAAGCCGAAAGCTCTAAGCAATAGTTAAAATTTCGTGTCCATCTTCAGTGACACAAATTGTGTGCTCAAACTGTGCTGACCATTTTCCATCTTTGGTGACAACGGTCCACTTATCAGCTAAAACACGGCAGTGACGCTTGCCTAAATTGATCATGGGCTCAATAGTAAAAGTCATGCCAGGTTTAAGAATAACTCCTGTACCCTTTTTTCCATAGTGAAGAACTTGAGGATCTTCATGAAATTCTCGCCCGATCCCATGGCCACAATATTCTCTAACAACACCATAACCATTATCTTCAGCAATTTCTTGAATCAAAGCCCCCACATCACCTAAGCGCATTCCAGGTTTTACAATTTCTATTGCTGCCATGGTCGCTTGGTAAGTCACATCGACTAATTTTTTGATCTCTTCTTTCACATTCCCAATTAAAAATGTTCGATTGGTATCTCCATGAAAACCTTTATAAAAAGTAGTCACATCCACATTTAGAATGTCTCCATCTTTAAGAATATCTTTCTTGTTGGGAATACCATGACAAATCACTTCATTGAGGGAAGTGCAGACTGACTTAGGAAAACCATGATAATTTAAACATGATGGGATCGCATCATGCTGAATGATAAAATCATGACAAAGTTGATTCACTTCTTCAGTGCTCATCCCAATTTTTAGTAGAGGAGCAATATAATCCAAGGTCTTAGCAGCTAACTGACAAGACTCCCTCATCACATTAATTTCACGTTTCGATTTAATTGAGATCATATTATTGGTTTTACTTAGCACACAGCATTATGTCAACGGCTTTATTCTAGTCACTCCAAAACGATTGCGCTATCTTGCTTTTATGAAGTGGCAAATTTACAGAACCGATTACTCACCATACTTTTCAAGTACATTTAAAGAAAGAGAGCGAGAATTATTTAGTCAATTTTCTGAACTAGAAATTCGGGATGACTGGCCAAATACAAAAAATATTCTTATTACCAACACTTCCACTCGCACTGAAGATATACCCATCCAAGTTTTAAAACAATGTGAGCTCATTATTCACCCCAACTCCGGCTACGACAATTTTAGTGCTCATTTTGTCTCTGGTTTTGATTTTCCTATTGTTTTAGGTAATAGCATTCGTGCTCAAGGTGTAGCTGAATATATTCTCTCTTGTTTATTCCAACATTTTTCAAAAATTCCAAAACAAAATGAATGGAATAAGTCTCGGCAATGGAATCGTAAACTTATTAGTGAACTGAATATTCAGATTTTAGGTTATGGTCATATTGGGAAAAAGGTTTATGCAAGTTTAAACGCAATGGGGGCGCAAGTTTCAGTTTATGATCCTTATAAAAAATCTCAAAATGAGAGCCTACTTCAAAAAAATATTGATGTACTCATTCTGGCTTGTGGACTCAATCAAGATAATAAAGATTTTATTAATAAAGCTTTTTTCAAATCATGCTCTGAAGACTTGCTCATTATTAACGGGGCCAGAGGTGGGCTTATTCATGAAGCTGATTTGATCAATTTCTTGGAAACAAACAATGAAGCCTATGCTTATCTCGATGTTTTTCAAGAAGAGCCGTTAGTGGATGAGCATCCTTTTTTTCAACAAAAAAATATCAATATCACTTCACATATTGCGGGATGTTCGAATTCTCTAGAAAATAAGATTCTCGATTTTGAGAATAAAGTGCTCTACGACTTCTTCAATGAAAAAAATTTTGATAAAATATACACTGAGTCACTGCTTAAAAATCACCTCATAGAAGGAATTTTAATCTAGTATGGATTTTATAGAGCAAATTTTTAATTATATGTGTCCGGCTGGAAATGGCGTTTACACCGTTCATACTGCCAGTGAACATAAGAATAAAATTCAAAATTTTCTATATGGATCCAATAATCCAGATATTATTTGGGAAAATTGGGCCCAGAGTATTGAGCATTTTGCAAATAATCCTTCACCTGCTCTCATTGGGATTGCTTCTGATTGCGGAGGTGGTATTTTACGTGGAGCTAATTGGGGGCCACTTTTTATACGTCAAAATCTTTATCAAGATGAAAATCACTCCATTCTTTTTGATCTAGGCGATATTCGGGTTATCCCACATATTTTGCATGACAAATACTTAAACAAAGAAACAATCACCAGCTGTAGAGAAGCTCTGTATAATAACTCTCAGATTGAATTACCAGTTTCGGCTTTAAGTATTACCGAGCAATTTTGCCATGAATTTTATAAAGCTTTTCCGCAAACTCCTCTACTGGCCTTAGGGGGAGATCATTCTGTCAGCTATCCTGTAACAAAATTATTGATTCGTAGTAGGAGAATACAAAAAAAGAAAATTGCCATCGTTCATTTTGATGCCCATACTGATTTACTCGAAAAACGCTTAGGCATAGATATTTGTTTTGGCTCTTGGACTTATCATATTTTGAAAGAATTAGAATTCCCCTCGCTCGTTTATCAAATAGGAATTCGTTCCAGTGGTAGGGATAAATCTCATTGGCAAAAAACGATGGGAGTTAATCAACTTTGGAGTCACGAAGTTAGAGAGAAAGGTGCTAACAAAGTGGCCATGGAATTAATTCAAAGTTTAAAGAGAAAAAAAATCGATGAATTATATATTAGCTTTGATATTGACTGTATCGACAGTCAATATGTTAGTGCTACAGGTACCCCAGAAGGCAACGGTCTTCAACCTCATGAGCCTATGCTTATTCTTAAAGAGCTGCGTAATCACTTTACTATTTCAGCAGCTGATATTGTAGAAGTCGCGCCTTTTTTAAAGACAAGCAATAACCATCAAACTGTTGAACCCTATTCTACATTAAGTGTTGCTCAAAGTTTTGTTGATTTCTTTAGCGAGACATTTCATGGCGATTATTGAATTCCCCCCCTTGAACAGTGCTGATGAATCGGGCTTACTGGCCATAGGCGGAGATCTTGAAGTTGATTCACTAGTACTAGCTTATACGGAAGGTGTTTTTCCCTGGCCTATACAAAAAGAACTTCCTATTACCTGGTTTTCGCCTAATCCTCGAGGGGTTCTATTTTTAGATAAGCTAAGAATTTCAACCTCTTTAAAGAAATTTCTAAAAAAATCCCCTTATGAAATAAGATTTAATACTAATTTTAAAGAAGTTATTTCAGAATGTGCTCACTTACCCAGAAAGTTGCAAACAAGTACATGGATAACTGAAGAGATTATTAAAGCCTACACGAATTTATTTCAGCACAAATTAGCCTATAGTGTAGAAGCTTATTTAGATAACAAGTTAGTTGGAGGAGTTTATGGCGTTTGTATTGGAGAAATCTTTTCAGGCGAATCTATGTTTCACAAAAGTGATAATGCATCTAAAGTTTGTTTAGTTCATTTGATTGAAAAGTTGAAAGCTAAAAATATCATTTTACTTGATACCCAAATGGTGACTCCGGTGGTAAAAAGTTTAGGAGGAGAAGAAATTGAACGTGAAGAATTTGTAAAAATCATTAAACGTTGTAATCTTCAAAAACAAAGAAGTTATTTTTTAGGTTCTTGATCCTGGTTCAAAGGCCAAAAATAATGACAATGTAAGCACTCACCTACAAAAACTTTATTAAAAGTATTTCCCCCAATAATCATTTCAACTTTGTTACCTGGTCGACTGCACTTTTCACATTTGATTGCATTTGCTGAAAACCGGAAGCGTGGTGAATAAAGAAAATTATCACGGGGGTATTCATATGTTTTGTTATTATTCCAACTAAAGAAAATTTTAAAAAAACTTTTTGTTACGTATTGACTTATATTCATTACTTTTTTTATTACACCAATATTTTTATACAATCTTCTGTCTAAAATCATTTTAATTACCTATCAATTTCATTCATAACAATATTAAGCGAGGCTAAAATAGCTCTGGCATCTTCAATATAGTAACCCTTAACTAGCTTAGGATAACTTTGTAATAAACAAAAACCAGGTGTCCTAAGCTTTACACGATAAGGTTTATCTCCATTATCAGTTGCCATGAAAATTCCCATTTCTCCATTTGCTACTTCTGTTGAAGAATATATTTCACCTGCTGGTGCTTTAATTCCTTTAGAGATTTCGTGACAAAATTCTTTAATTGCTTCAGGAGATTTACTTGATAACTCACCAACTCCTGGAAAAATTCTAGCATCTCCAGGAGGAAGGTTATCCATAACTTGTGAAATAATTCTTAATGACTGACGAATTTCTTCTAGCCTAACAAGAAATCTATCGTAGCAATCACCACTTGTTCCAACAATAACATCAAAATCTACCTGATCATAAAAATAATAAGGGCTTGATTTTCGAATATCGTAATTGACTCCAGCAGCTCTCAAGGTCGGACCAGTAAAGCCATAAGCAATTGCATCATAAGCACTGATATGGCCGATGCGACTTCTTTGCATCCAAGAACGGCTTCCTACTAGTAATTTTGATTATTGATCAATCGAATTGCGTATGTTTTTTATCACCTCAATACTTTCTGAAATCCAACC
>CALFYV010000244.1 GCA_937952395.1 uncultured Bacteriovoracaceae bacterium
AATGGCCATTTTTAAACTAGTGCCACCTTTATTAATGTCTAAACTCTTAAGTCCTTCGATTCTAGAATCTAACAAGTCGTAATCTGTTGTAAAAGGAACTAGTTTTTTAATTGTGTCAGAAAAAACAATAATTGAAATTTGATGACCTATGGCATTTTTAACAAAATGCCTGGCGAGAAATAAGCTCTTAAGAAACCGATTCGGAAGTACATCTTCAGCCAACATGCTGGTTGAGGTATCTAGCATAATAATAGTTCGCTGATCAGGGATTTTTGCTTTTATTTTCTCTGGCTTTCCTTTTAGATCCAGCAACGATAAAAGCAACAGAACCACACCTATAAAATAAAACCAACTACTTAATTGACTTCTTTTTGTTCTTATAAAAAACCAATGATCTTCTACCCACGAAAAAAACTCATTTTCCCTTTTCCTTACCTTGAGCAGAAAAATAAAAATAATAATAAAAATCAAAGGGAGTAAATATATTTTATCAAAAATCATGCGAATTCCCGATTCTTGAGCCTTCTAATTAACTCTAAGCCTACGATCAAAAATATACCTATTGATAAAAATTTAAAATACAATTCATCGTAAACAACTTTACCCTTACTATCAATTTTAGTTTTTTCAAGATCTTGTATCTCACTTAGTATTTCACTAAGACTATTTTCACTCCTAGCAACATAGGTTTTCCCACCAGTCATTTGAGAAATTTTTTCAAGAGTTTTTATATCAATGGAACCTCCTGGTATCACTTGATAACTCGTTCCAAACACACCATTGGGGACAGGAATACGAGCATTGTTATCAGTGCCAATACCAATGGTATATACTTTTATTTTATATTTTTGAGCAATTTCTGATGCTTGAATGGGTGACATATTACCCACATTATTCACTCCATCAGTTAAAAGAATAATGACTTTATTTTTTGTTTCAGTATCAATTGCCCTCGCAACCGCTAAACCAAGAGCGTCACCAATGTTTGTTCCTCCACCTAAATTACCAACATTAATATCTCCCACTATTTCATCAATAACCTTATTATCTGTTGTTAGTGGCAACAATGTGAAAACTTTTTCAGAAAAAATAATGATACCTATTCTATCCGTAGGTCTTAACTTAACAAAATCCCTAATCTTGGCTTTTGCAACTTCTAGCCTGTTCGGTGGTAAATCATCCGCAAGCATAGAGCGTGAAACATCAACAACAAAATATATATCAGTCACCTCTATTGAGTCGGGCATAAACTTTAATGGTTTTCTTGGGCCCATAAGGGCTATTCCAATAAATATCCAGGCGATGCAGCCGACCATAAATAAACTCAACCTGTAAATGGAATATTTGTTTTTTATTTTTTTCAAAGGCAGGTGGAGTTGCGCCTTGGTCAAAATTTTCCAATAGTCTATTGACCAAAGAAAACCCGCAATAAGTGCAAAAAATATAAAACTCGGATTTCTATATTCCATTATTTTGCCTTATTGAGTCTTGAAGCTTTATTAATTTCGATTTAACTGATGTAAATTCACGCTCTGTCCATTTCATTTTAAATTGGTGCTTATTTAACTCATCAAAGAATGATTCGAGCAATTCACTATTAACATTAAAAAATGGCTGCCAACTCGCTCGCTCTAGGTAAATACGCTCAATAGATACTCTATCCTTAGCAGAAGATATCAAGTTGTAAAAATAGTTTTGTTTTTCCAGGTAAGCAGACTTTTTACTTTTCAATTCCTTTATGTATTGTATTTTTTGATAAAAATATCGAAACCCTATCAAGGCAAAAATAAGTATATATATTAGAAATACATAAAAATAAAATGAATTTCTATTTTGTACATTTGCATCTTGAATAATAGTGAAAGCACTTAAACCGTCCACTGGCGTGAAATCAAATTTTATATTAGAAAAATTTAATTTGATATACAAATTATCACTTTTTATTGAAAAATTATCTGGATCAAATACCTCTAGGGGAGTAATGCTTAACACTCCTGCTACTTCTCCATTAAGCATTTCGCTATCTCTGTTGATATTTGAAAAATGTAGTTTGTCGCCAAGTTCCTTAATATCGAACTTTAAAACTTCACTTTCGTTAAATAATTCAACTCCTGGTTGATACTTAAGTATCCAGTTAACCTCGATTGTTTCCCCAAGCTTAACTGTAGTTCCAAGCTCTCTACTCAAAAACAATTCAGCAGAAAATAAAAAAGTGCTGAAAAACAATAGCAAGAAGTATTTCATTAGATCATCTCTTTAATAAATTTTTCCAGATACCGATCCTTAACATTTAAATCTTTTATTCTACCGCGTATGCGCTCTTCTCCTCTGCGATCAATAAAACTAGCTTCCTTTGAGATATATTGATTTTCAAATTTTTTATTCTGAGAATGAAAGCCCAAAAATGAAAACGGTACTCGATTATATAAATCCAGAGGTGATTGTAATTTAAAACAATGAATATTTTTTCTGTAGAGCAAACGGTTTAGTGATTTCACTTCCATAAATCCTGTGAAATCACTAAGTAGAACAACTTCTTTGTTTTTTGCTAAGAGTAATTTTATCGTCGCAATCTTTTTTTTCTCTTCAACTTGGTCATTAATATCAATTCCGATATTTACTTTTCCATTTTCATTTAAAATCTCTCTTTGCTCTAAAGTAGAAACTAGTAAAATAATCCCTTCTCTGCCTTTTTTGGAAGGAAGAATCACTTCTTCTTCCCCCCATATAATAACTTTTACCTTGTCCCCTGTTGATTCTGCCAACAAATAAAGCAAGCAACAAAGCTCTACCGCTGCTTGTATTTTAGAAATCCCTTTATAACCTGTAAACATTGACATTGTAATATCAACAATAACTACGATCTCAACATTTCTTTCTTCTTCAAAAGTTTTGATATAAGAATTTCTGGTTTTTGCAGAAAGTTTCCAATCAATAAAGCGAACATCATCACCATGAACATACAACTGATGTTCCTTGAACTGCAATCCCGTTCCTTTGAAATGTGACTTAAACATTCCAACCGCAAACGAATTTGAATTTTTAAAAAGCTGTGTTTGAATACGCGCAACAGCTTTTTCAACTTCTTTTAAATTCATTGTTTAAACTGAACTATTTGCAATTTTAATTGCAATTTCTCTTGAGTTTAATTTATCGACTATCGCTTCATAAGATAAAATTATTCTATGACCCAATACATCTGGCACAATCGAAAGAACATCTTCTGGATTAACGTAATCTCGACCTTGCATGAACGCTATAAATTTTGAGATTTTATAAAGCCAAATTCCTGCACGAGGAGATGCTCCTGCTAATATTGCGCCTTCAAAATTCTTTTGAAAATAACTTGAAGTAGGTCTCGTAGAGTGAACTATTCTAGTTATCATATCCTTTATTTTTTCATCTACGTATATAGAACCAACATGCTCTTGTAATTTTCGTAGATCAGATTCCTTTAGAATTGATGTCATAGGAGAAAAAGCTTTTTCTCCTAAATTTAAAATACTTTTTTCAGATTCAAAATTCGGATAACCCACACCAACCTTCATCATAAAACGATCAAGCTGAGCTTCTGGTAAAGAATAGGTTCCTTCTTGCTCAATTGGATTTTGTGTTGCTAAAACAACAAACGGGCGCGGTAGTAAATGACTTTTTTCGCCTATTGTGACCTGCTTTTCCGCCATTGCTTCAAGCAAAGCCGATTGAACCTTAGCCGGTGAGCGATTTATCTCATCAGCTAAAAGGATTTGGGTGAATATAGGGCCAGTTTTTGTTTTGAATTCTTCTGTTTTCTGACTAAATATCATTGTTCCAATAAGATCTGAAGGGAGCAGGTCGGGCGTGAATTGTACCCGCTTAAATTCTAAATCACATAACTTGCTTATTGTAGAAACACTTAATGTTTTACCCAACCCAGGCATACCTTCAATTAATAGGTGTCCCTCACAAACAAGTGCAGCCAGAATTGACTCTAACATTTCATCCTGACCAAAAACTATATTTTTAGCTTGTTTTAATACAGTTTCTACTTTCTCTCTTAATTCAATGGACATTACTACTCCTTGGAATAAAAATATGTAAAATTATTTTATATTCAACACAAGGGAAAGACTAGAAAGTTCACTCTTTTGCGCCGGGTCTATTTAAAGTGTATTTATATTTTTCGGTGAAAGACCATTTCTTTTTGTCGGGCTTATTCAAAAGATTTTGATAACTGATTTTTGCGACAACCTCTATGGGTAAATAATTATTACCAACTTTTTGGTATTCAAATTCTAATTTTGATTCTCTTATTTGACGTCCGATGTAAGACAGAGCGTTCACTTCTTTAAAGAGATATTTTTTATTGAATTTTTTAAATTTAAAATCTGCAATCACTGTCCCAACAGCACTGCGTGAAATCATCTTGGTAAGCAAAGTCCCAGAAAAATAAAGAATCATTTCGTGGACATGCTTAACCCCACTTTTATCTCGGGCCAAAATTGTTTTTTTTGAGCCATTGAAATACTCAAGATCATACCCCGATAAAAATTCTTCTAGTTGAAAAGAAAATAAAAATGATGTGAATTGACTTATTTTGGGAGTTTTTCTTTTTATAAGACTCTCATTTAACTTGATGCTTAAACTTGACATCACTTTAGATAAATCCATTCTTTTTTTATCGAATTCTTTAATAAGATCAAGAGGTGCAGCATGTGCAGAGACTATAAAATATAATATGATGATAAAACTAATTTTCATTAATAATAACTTTTAGGTGTTTTTCCTTTTTATAGTTTACCATACCTGGTCTACCTCGGACACCTTTTAGATTTTTCACCTGTGTGTATATAATATTCAACTCAGAACTTGTGCCATTTGTAATCTGTTTAATCAATTTAGCAATATTTTGAAAATCTTCACTACTTAATTGATAATCAGATAATAATTTAACAAACACATGCGGGCTTTTTTGATCACTTAAATGTACCCACAGATCATTTTTATTGGCCCAGTTTTTGCGTATATAATCATTTTCTCTTGCATTTCTACCATAGCATATGGTGAAATTTTTCATTTTATAGACCATAAGATCCAGTTCATTTTCTTTTTGAGCCACTTCTTTAATTTGATTCCAAACTGGCGCTATAATGGTCAAATTATTTTCAATAGCTTGTGTATCCTTGAAGTTTAAAACTTCATTTTTAATTTTCTCTAGACGTTTGAGTTGTATAACACTTGCCTCCTTATAAGATTTTATTTTCTGATAAATTTTATCTCTTTTTTGGTAAGCATTATCAGTCGAATTAAACTTAATATTTTTTCCATTTATTATAAATTCTTTCATTTTTTTTAACTTTTCAATATGGTCTTCACTTTTAAAAAAATCTTCGACTTGAGTGAATTGCGTGAGTCTTTTTAAGTCATTTTTAATTTTGATAATTTTTTTATTCAATGAGTTTTGATTTTTTTTGTTATTTTTTTCAACTCTAAGAGATAACTGCTCTTTTTCAAGTAATTGGCTTATTGATGGAAGAATTTGAAGATTATTTTCGTCTTTTAATTCTCTTCGACCAATTTCATCAAAGCTTTTAATAAAAAGCTCAAGAGATATATTTTCAATAGTATTTTTTTCTGTCCAAGACTTTAAAGAGTAATATTGTTCATCTTCGGGTGAGAAAAAGACATGCATAAAATATGACTCTCTCCCTTTATAAAAATAACCAAAATAATTTATTTTGCGGTATTTGATATACTCAATAATCCAAACTCTATCTTTCTCATCGCAACAAAACCTACTAATATAACATGAGCTTAAATATTTTCGTAAATACTCTATAAACTTATCCTTTTTACGCAAAATAGGTGCTGGTGGTGAATCAGACCAATAAATTCCCTCGTAGCCGGCCCCTCTGCCACAATATAAATAAAGTGTTTGACCAGGAATTCTCAGACTTAGTACGAAGAAAATACTTGTTGAGTATATCTTTTGTATCTGTGCCTTATCACCTATTATCATATTAAGTTTATCTATTTGATCTTTTATGGTTGTGAGATTTTGAATCATGAATACAAACTTAGTTAGCTCGAAAAATAAAATATTATTCGAAAGATTTGATTGGTTTGATCTTATCAAACTCTTTTCAAATTATCTTCATTTTTCTGAAAACAAATTACGGGCCAGCGAATTAGAGTTCTTTAACAATGCCCCCTCCATTCGTGCTGAATATATTAAAATTGAATTGTTTCAATCATTTTACAATAAAGGTCTTACAGATCTTTTTAATTATAAAATCATCCCTGCTGAAACAAAATTACGAAAAAATCTCATCCGAATCAGAAAAGGTGAATGTTTGAACCTAGAAGAGATAAATGAAATAATAAATATATTCGAGTATTTCGAAAAAACTTATCCCGAATTACCACATGAACTACTCCCTATAGCATCTGAACTTATAAAAAAGACATTTCAAAAACTCAATAAGGAACTCAAAAAAGAATTTAGAGGTTTTGTTTCACCACATGGTGAAATAGAATATAATAAGCACCCCATTTTAAAAGAGCTTTTTCAAAATATTGAAGACCTTGAAAAAGCAATCCGGATAACTATTACACAGATGATAAATAGCACTGAGTTAAATGAATCTTTGCAATTTAATACTTATGATTCAATAAATGATCGATTTGTTTTACCTATAATGAGTTCTCGTTACAAGCCTTCTTTTGGTCAAATTGTTTCACGCTCAGAAACAGGACAAACTCTTTACGTTGAACCGTTTCAGATTAAAAACATGGTTGATAAACGCCTCGCTGCGATCATGACTCTAGAAGACACAATTTACAAAATTTCTTTACGATTCAGCAAGACGCTTTATGAGGAAGATTTTCTCCTGGATTTTTGGGTTAACTTAATATTTGAAATTGATTACTACATCGGACATATTAAATTTTCACAAAAGTATAACTTGAATAAAGCCAATATTTCTAAGACACCGGTTATAAAAATAACAAATTTTTTTCATCCTCTCATTGATAATTGTGTAAAAAACTCATTGCAGTTGAATGATACCCACGATGGAATTATTATATCTGGCCCTAATACAGGTGGAAAAACCATTGCCTTAAAATCGACTCTTATCTGCCAGCTTTTATTTCAAAAGGGTCTTTATGTACCATCTTCATACGCAGAATTATTTCCATTCGAAGCCCTCTTTTATCACGGAGCAGATAATCAAAACATACTTGAAGGTTTAAGTTCATTCTCTGCAGAAGTGGATAATTTCTATAATACCTTTTCAAATTTAGAAAAGACTAATTTGATTTTTTCAGATGAAATATTCAATTCGACTTCTTCAGAAGAAGCCTCTATGCTTGCCTTCGCTCTAACAAAGCAAATACTCAGGCAATATCCACAGACTAAAGTTTTATATTCTACTCATCATGAATTATTAAAAGACCTCTTTCTTAAAGAGCCAAATTATTTAAGTGCACATGTCGGATTTGATATAAAAAAGAACATACCAACCTATATACTCAATATCGGTTCCCCGGGCAGTTCCCATGCCTTTTCTATATTTGAAAAGTATTTTCCTTCGAATCAATTGACTCATATTTTAGAAGAAGCAAAAAATATTCTTGATCAAAATAAAAATGATTATAAAAATCTCATTCAAATACTCGCTCAAAGAGAATCAGAACTCAAGGCTGAAAAAGAGAATATAGAAATTATCAAAAGCGATTTAGATAAAAAAAGAAAATCCTTAGAAAGTTTATTGGAGTTAAGGGAAATAGACTTGCTAAAAAAGCACAAATTCCTAGAGGAACAATACATTAAAAAAGCAGAACAGGCGATCAAGGAAATTAAAAGTGGTCACTTAAAAAATCAATCAAAAATCAGTGCAATACTTAAAAATGAAAGTCTAGCGGATGATGATAATCGTAATCGCTTTGGGTTAATCAAGCCAAATGAATTAGAAGTTGGACAAAGTTATTTTTGCGTAACAATGGGTAGAAATGTTGTTCTAAAAGAAATTGCCAATAAGAAGGCACTCGTTTTAGCCGGAAAGATTAAAGCCTCTGTTGAGTTAAACTCACTTTATGAAAGTCAATCTAGGGCCAAGAAAATACAACCCCGTGTTGCACGATCTGAATTTATAAGTGAAGAGTTAAATCATGACTGTAGAGGTATGAGGCTTGACGATTTTATAAATTATATGGAGACAACTCTTGCAAATTTTCAGAGCTCATCCATTCCCTATTTGCAAATAATCCATGGTCACGGCACGGGAGCATTGAAACAGTGGTTAAGAAATTATCTAAAGAAATCAAAAGATTTTTATTTGGAAGAGGATACAAGTGGCAATGATGGTCAATCTATTATTAAAAAATTTAATTAATGATAGATCCAATACGCCAAGGTCTAAATTTGAAATTATCTTGATCATCTTCTGACCAAGGCCATGGAATTGACATCGAAAACCAGACAAAAAGAGCCTTTCCTTTAACGTATCTAAAAGGAACAAACTGCCAAACTCGAGAATCTGCAGAAAAATCTCTGTTATCACCCAAAACAAAAAAATTATCTTCTGGAACAGTTATTTTGTAATAATTCGCGTTGTAATAATTATCTTTTTCTATCTGCATAATATGTTC
Organism: uncultured Bacteriovoracaceae bacterium; assembly: GCA_937952395.1. GTDB lineage: Bacteria > Bdellovibrionota > Bacteriovoracia > Bacteriovoracales > Bacteriovoracaceae > CALFYV01. The sequence continues at coordinate 8,632 of CALFYV010000244.1, forward strand.
ATGCTCACCTGTATAAGTTTTGTAAAACTTAAAATTAAAATGCTTAAATTTATCATCCATGTCCGCCATTATTTCACTACCGTCAATCTCAATGGCTTGAATTGGCTTATCATTCACATAAACAACCTTATCAATAATTTCAACCGTATCACCTGGCAAGCCAACTACTCTTTTAATATAATTCAATGAAGTATTTTTAGGATACTTGAATACAATTACATCTCCTCTTTTGGGGTGTGATGGCTCTGTTATATAAACAGGATCAGTGAACCACTCACTAAAAGGAACTTTAAATCCATAAGAAAATTTATTCACAAGAATAAAATCCCCAATCATCAAAGTGGGAATCATAGAGCCTGAGGGAATTTTAAAAGGTTCAAAAAACATTGAGCGGAACAGTAAAACAAAAAAAATAATAAGACTGAATGAGACTATTTCACTTTTTATTTTTTTCTTGCGATTAAATGTTTTTTCTTTCACATTTTCTTTTTCTATGGGTTGAGAGTTTTCGACTTTTGTATTCATATCTGCCTTAAATTAGAGTTTTTCTCTTAATGGAAATAAGTTTTGATAGTAGTACTCTATTACGTTTTTCGCAAGCCAAGTTGACTTAACATACCATTTATCTACATTGACTAGCATGACAGCAACTGAAATACCACGACCAAGTTCTTGCTGCTTGGGCTTTGCGTAAACAATAAACCAATCTCGCTTACCATGAGGCTCACCACCTGTAATTGATCCTGTTTTGCCACCAAGTACTAAATTAGACAAAGGTGGTCGCTTTGCATATTTCCCCAAACTGCGAGCTGTTCCTTTTTCGATAGTAAGCTCCATCATATTTTGTAACTCTTTTGATGAACTTGTTTTTAACACTTCCTCTGTTTGCTTTATGGGATGCCACACTGTATTTCCCTTATCGTCTTTTATACTGGAGATAAGCGAGGGTTTCTTATAAACACCATCATTGGCCACTATACTAGCAATGACAGCCCCGTGTAATGGACTCATGACAGTTCCTCTGTTGAAACCAGAGGCAAGCTCAGCCAGATTGTAAGCATCTTCAGGCATCTGGAAAAGTGATTCTTCCAGTTTTAGTTCATCTAGTAGCTCTTGATTAAATTTAAATTTGTTTGCCATTGCATAAAGCTGTTTTCCGTTGGATTTATTAATAGCCGCTTTTCCAAACACTACATTATTTGAACTGGCAAATGCTTTTTCTAATTTTAGCTCTCTGGTCCAACGATCAACTTTATCTTTAAGCTGATATTTATAAAGAGTGGAAGAGCTGCCTCTGTAAGTGAAAGTAGATTCAGAGCTTATTTCCGTGTTTTCTAATAAATCTGCTGCTGTTATAACCTTAAATACACTTGCAGCTGGGTGATTATTGCTAAAACATAATTCTCTTCCGAAGCTTTTTGTTTTCCTTTGAAAATCAACTGCAGAAATAATATTTCCTGAATTATTATCAATAATGACCATCGCGCCGTAATCAGGGTGATACCGCTTGAAGAGTTTTTTTATATTTTCTTCTAATTCCGTGTTTATATGGTAATTTATTTCATAGTTTTCGTTAGAAATTTTTATAGAATTTGGTAAATCACTTTTATTAAGCAAAATTTGCTTTAAAGTAGATTGTAGAAATTCTTTATCATTTTCATCAAATGAAGACCTGGAGTAGGTAAGTGACAATATAATAAAACATAATAGAACAATGATCTTTAGCATTTTTTAAAGCCCTTCGCGATGACAAAAAATTCTTTACTGATACTTCTAGTTGATTTTGGCTTAAACTGTGCTACTTTTTCAAACTTATTTTTCAAATCCCTTATAAGATCTTGCACATCTGGGCCGTCAAATATCTTAAATATGTAATTTCCGTGAACATTTAAGCAAATGTCTAATAATTCAATGGTACTTTCAACTAACTGTACACTTCTTGATTGATCGACTGTTTTAATGCCTGTTGTACTAGGTGCCATATCCGATAAAACAACATCAAACCTTTCATTAACCTCTAAATCTTCCAGCGACTTAATATCGAATATACTCTTCTGAAAAAGTTTCACATTGTTTAATAGGTTTAATTTTGGATTTATTTCTTGAATATCAACACCAACGATCTTTCCACTTTCCCCAACCTTCTGGGCGCTGTATTGAATCCATGAACCTGGATAATAGCCTAAATCAAGCACCTTATCGCCTTTTTTAAGCACCCTGTGCTTCGCGTCTATTTCTTCCAATTTATATACACTACGAGCAAGAAAATTTTCCTTTTTAGCTTTTTTGAAGTAGTGATCTTTAACTTTAAATTTCATAATCCACGGGTCCTAAAATGAATAAAATACAAAGAGCAGGTGAAGTCATTAAGCGTCTTAAAAAAAAATGGCCTAATGCTCATTGTGAACTTGATCATCAAACACCATTTCAGTTGCTTATTGCAACTATCCTGTCAGCTCAATGCACAGATGAAAGAGTTAACAAGGTTACACCAGCACTTTTCTGTCATTATCCAGATGCAAAGAAAATGGCAAATGCTCCTCTTGAGCATCTAGAATCACTCATTCATTCTACAGGTTTTTTCAAGAATAAAGCAAAAAATATAAAAAATTGTGCTCAAAAACTAGTTACCGAATTTGACAATGAAATCCCCAAGGAAATTGAACTTTTAATTACCCTACCAGGTGTTGGACGCAAAACGGCCAACGTTATTTTGGGTAATGCTTTTAATTTAAATCAAGGTGTTGTAGTAGACACTCACGTGAAGAGAATAGCCAAACTTCTTAAATTAACAAAGTTTCAAGAACCAGAAAAAATAGAAATAGATTTAATGAAATTATTTGACCAAAATGACTGGACAATTATAAGTCACCTTTTTATTTTTCTAGGAAGAAGAATTTGTATAGCCCGTAGACCCCAATGCGACTTGTGCTTTTTAAATGATTTATGTCCTAGCTCTTTTCCAAAGAGGAAGTAATTCGCTCTTTATCTTTTTCGTGACACCAAAGTAGCGGAGGAAGATATTTTATTTTATCTAACTTGGTTACCTCTTTACCTTTTTCATAAAATTTATAACCTGCTTCTGCACATTGCAAAACTCCAGCAGCTATATCCCATATATTTTTAGGCTTGGAAGAGATGACAAAATCACATTTACCTTGGGCCAATAAAGCTAGCTTATAAGCAATACTTCCTATCGGCTGAATTTTTATGTTTGATCCCTTTGTATTGTTTAAAAAACCGCTGGCATATTCTGTTTTTGAAATAAAGCCCAATAAGTTCTTTTTCTTTTTGTATCTTATCGTTTTCGTTTGCAAAAATTCTTCTTGAGTGGCTGGGTTATAAATCCAAGACCAGTTATTTTGACTTAAAATACTTTGCTCGAAATAAAAACCGACTGAAACACAGTATTCTGGAATATTGTTAATAAATTCCCGGGTTCCATCAATAGGATCAATAATTAAAGCTGGAAAAAATAGAGTTTTATGTTTTTCTTCACTGTAAAAGCAAATTTCTTTGAATTTGGTATGAATAAAATTTTCAACTATCTCTGAAATGGCGGTATCTAAATTTGTTAAAGGGGTATTGTCTTTTTTTGAGGTTAGTTCATAACCTTGAGTTTTTAACTCTGTTATTTTATCCACAATCGTTTGCCTACAGTGAGATAAAAAAAAGGTTTTTGTAAGTGAATTCATGACAATAACTTACCTCTAGGTCGAAAATAAGCCTTGAGTATAAAGTTTTTACACACAATAGTCTTTGGTTTTCCACATGTCGCTTCGGGCTAATAATGAAATGAATCTTTGACTCATTATTAGCAAAATGTGTAATTTCAAATAGATATATTAGTAAATAAGCGACAGCGCTTGGTTTTCTTTAAAAAAGAATATTCTCTGATTAGAACAGTTAAACAAGTTATCCCCAGGAATTTTACAAAACCTGAACGATTTACTTGTCGTAAAGTGCTAAAAACTCCATCCAACCATCTTCTGCAACCGATACTGCAAAAATCTCACTCGCATTTTCATTATATTCGTTAACAACGTCGGTAATAAGCTTAATACCGTTGGAGTCTACATAAACATAAGGTTTTTCGAGATCTGATTTTTGAGAACCAAAAGATTGAAAAGAATCGACAAAGGAGTAATAAACGGAACGAGTAACGCCTGATTTAAACAATAAAGCCCTCCTTAAGAAGGTTCAGGAGATAACATCTACTTCAATGTTATCTAATACCCTTTCGGCGATCAACTTTTAAATTTAAATACTTATTTTTACCTGAGTAGACTAATCAATGAAACAACTTTGCAAGAATTTTTAAACGCCCCTCAAAATGAGAATCCAATAAGCAAATAAGAATATAAAGAACATAGATAATATTTCTCTTCGAACGAAGACGACTAATTGATTGAAAGATCCACTCCAACGGAAACATGCTAAAGGGTACAAAAATCCAGAGCATACCAAATGATTTAATCAAGTTTCTCTCAAAAACTAGCGCCACTAAAAAAACAAAAGCAATGCTAATCATAAGTTCATTAAGTTTTATTTTATCTAATCTGAGTTGTCCTATTTTTTTAAATTTCTCAGTGCTAAAAAGATAAACTGTTATTAAAATTAAACCTAGAAATGAAAGCCAAAAAAACGCTTTCTGATCGAGGAAAGATAAAAATTGAGAGAACATTTCATCAATAGGCATTCCATTGAGAAAATTATTTTCTTCAGGGTGACCAAGATAGGCTATGATTGATAAGCAACTACCCAAAATTGAATATTTCAGTATTTGCTTTCGGTACCACTTGGTTCTTTCTTTCATCAAAAAAAGATAAAGCAATGCTAGCTGAATGGGGAGCAATACAATAAAGCGAGGATTGATCAAGCAACCCCAAAAATTTATTAGGCCTATAAAAAAACCAGAGCGATAGGTTGAACTTTTTGTACTAAACATCAGTGACCAAATCCAAATAATCGAAAATGTCGTTGAAACAGAAGCACTAAAAGAGTACTCCAGAATATTAGCTAGGGACCAAGTCGAAAGTATGGCAAAAACCCCAAGAATTGAGAGTCTTCTTGAAACAAAAAAACGTAAAATTCCATACAAAGAGAGAAGATAAAAACCAATTCCCACAAAGTAAAAATGCAAGGACCATGAAAGTGAATAAAATTTAGGATATTCTAAAAATGGTAAATAATTTATTTTTAAAAAATTCCAAAATTGGGGATGATACGATTCACTTGGATCGAAATAAAGTTTTAATGCCTCAATATTATCAAACTTTATGATTTCTGGAATTGAGACAAAAAACATGACAACTGACATGATGGTAACAGTTCTTTCAAATGAATCTAAAAACTTAAACTCCTCAAGTTGAGAAGCAACCCCCTCTTCAATAATTTTTCCTCTGGTTGGCCAAGAATAGAAAAGGCCTAAAAAGATCCAAGTTCCCCAAAAGAAATTTTGATGTAAAACTTCTGGTAAAAGGTTAACTAAATTAAAAAAAATAAGAATAACAATATGACCCAAAATAAGGCGATAGAGGATGCGATCGATAGAAGAATTGGCCCTAAAATAGATTTTTAAACGATGATCAACCTCTTTGCCCAGTAAATACCACTGACTACACATAAAAAGTACATAAAGTAGCATCAAAATGGCCTGAAAAAACTGATTCAATCCCTCGACCTTTTGTAACCACAAAGGAATGAGCAGAAAGGAGAAATATGTAAGTGCTCGATTTAAAAAGAATTTCGATTTAAGTTTGATAATACCTGATTTTTTTACTAAAGCTTTATCCATAATATCCGATTAATTTAGTACAGGTTAAAGTTAATAGAACCTGTGAAAACCTATTTGCTATCTCCATTACAAAAGCCTGTTTCCCCAAACAGGCTTTTGATTTTTCTTCCCAATATAATAAAATTTGCTTTTATGTTAGCCTAATTTCAAGGGTTATTGTACCTAAAACACCCATGGCGGCAAGCCACCAAACAAATCAGGAGGATTATTTGGGAATATCCTTTGGATCTATTGCATCAGGAGTACCTAAAGATATTATTCAGCAAATAGTTGCTGAAGAGAAAATTCCACTTCAAAATATGGAAAATAGAAAAGGTAATATCGAAGCAAAGAAAAAATTGGTCCAAGAACTAACAGGCCTAGTTGAGGGAATCCGTGGTGAAGTTCTAAAAAACCGGGGTGAGAGAAGCTTAAGGGAGCTAAAACACGAAACCAATAATGAAATTATTGGGGTTTCTTTAGATAAAAATACCGCCATGCCTGGTAATTATCAAATCGAAGTTATGCAACTAGCCGGAAAATCTTCGGCTATTTCAAATGGCGTTGAAGATAAAGATGAAACCTACTTGGGAGTTGGTTATGTTCAATATGAACTGCCCAATGGCGAGTCACGGGAAATTTATGTTGATGCAGAGAACTCAAGCTTAACAGGAATTGCTAAACTTATGAACAAAGACTCCAATAATGGCATGCATGCAACAGTTATCAACGATGGTCTTGGTGGAGATAAACCTTGGCATTTAATTATCGCCTTAGATGATACAGGTGAGGGAAATAAAGCTGAGTTTCCTTATTTATATTTTATTGATGGGCAGGAAGATCTTTATTTTGAAGCCCATAGAGATGCACAAGACGCCAAAATAAAACTTGATGGTTTTGAAATTGAACTTCCTTCAAACAAAGCCAATGATATTATTCCCGGTGTCGCTATTGATTTAAGAAAAGCTAAACCAGGAGAAGAGTTCAGTCTTGCCATAACTGAAGACTCCGTTGCTATTACTGAAAAAGTTGGCAAGATGGTTGAATCTATCAATAATGTTTTAAGCTTTATTAAAACTCAAAATAATTTAGATGAAACTACAGATACCACCAAAACTCTAGGTGGTGATATCACTCTTCAAACTATTGAAAGTCGCCTACGCACAGTTATTTTCCAACCAGTAAAAACTAAATACGGAAATATGCGAATAAGTGACATGGGTATTTCATTTCAAAGAGATGGTTTGTTAAAGTTTGATCCTAAAGCTTTTGAGAATGCCACTCAAAATGGATTTGATAAAGTCTCTCAAGTTATCGCTGGCCACTTTGATGTTGAAGGGGGAAGAGTCAACGGATTCGTAGATAATCTCTATGATGTAGTTAATGCTCTTCTTACCAGGCCCGTGGGAGTTTTACATTCTCGAAAAGATGGTCTGCAAAGAAATATTGATAATATTGATAAGCAAATCAGCAATAAAGAAAGACTGATCGAAAGAAAAGAAGAAGCATTAAAGCAAAAATTTGCTAGATTGGAAGAAACAGTTAACAAAATAAAAAGCCAAGGAGCTGGGCTTGCTGGCATAAGTGGTGGTGGTGGACCAACCTTAGGCTAGTTTAATTAGGAGGGTAAAATGACTTACGGATTAGGAGCTTACAAGCAGACGTCAATTAAGACTGCTAGTAAAGAACAAATTTTGCTTATGCTTTATCAAGCAGCTATCAAGCATTGTAAATTAGCAATGGATGCAATCGAAAACAAACAGCTGGCGAAAAAAGGCGAGAATATTGGCAAAATGCAAGATATTATTATCGAACTAGCGAACTCACTTGACCATGAAGTTGGAGGGGCTGTTTCCAAAGAGCTAGAATCTCTTTATGATTTTATTCTTCATTCCAGTACTCAAGCTAATATTAGAATAGACAAAGAGCCACTTGAAGGTGTTTTAGTTGTTTTAAATACACTTTATGATGGCTGGAAAGAAGCTGTAAAAAATTTAAAAACTGAAAAAAATAAGGATATCGCATGAGCCAAATACAAACAAAAATGGATTACCACTTAAGTCTTCTAAATAAGTCATTAGAGACAACAGAAAAAATGATTGCATTAACAAACAATGGCCAAATTGATCAAGTTTCCTCTATGGCTGACAATCGCGAGAGACTTTTAGCGATTGTTAGTGATGTGCAAATGCAAATAGAGAAAGAATTAGAGCAGAATATTGCCAAAGAAAATAAGCACTATGTTCAAAAAGCGAATTCCTGGATTTCACGTACGCAAATTTGCATTCAACAAATTTCCGATCTTGATGAAGAATTACTTGATAAATTAAATCAAGAAAAGGAAAACACTAAAAAAGAAATTGGGAAAGTGCATGGTAACAAAACAAGCATTCAGGGTTATAATTTGAGCAACGTAAAGAGGTAATCTGTGCCCGAGATCCTAGAAATTAAAAATTCAAAATCTAATTCAGCTATTCCAATTTTGAATGGGATTCATCTTCATTCTATTTACGATCCCAGAAAAGAAGCTGAGATATTTGTTGAAAATAATATCAAGCAAATTAAAAATAATAATAAATTTTTAATTTTAGGTCTTGGTTACGCTTACCATATCGATGCTCTTTTGCAAGAGCTAGAAGCAAATGATTATTTTATCTACGTAATAGAACCTTCTAAAATTCTTATTGATAGCTTTCAAAAGGAAAGACCATTTAATGACCACAGAATTCGAATTAAACATTTAGGGAATATATCGAACGTTTATCAAGATACAAACTTTATTGATTTTTTATCTGAAAAGCCGAGTATTTTAGTTCATACAACTAGCTTCAACATGCACCAAAATAGTTACAAGTCATTCTTGAATTACAAAGCTTCAACCTTTATTACTGATTACAAAAATAATATATCTGCAGAGATCAGAGAGAAATTTGAAGGAAAGCCTTCTAATTGGAACCTAGGGCACTATTTAGAAAATATCAATAGCTTAACTAAGATTGAAAATGAATCTGATTTTTTTCTTCTAGGCTTGAGTGCTCTTATACTTGATGGAGAAAGATTATAATGTCTCGAATACTAATCATTAACTTTGATGAAACTCTTACAATACCCTCCTTGAGAATAATCAATAAAATTCGTTCTAACCCATTAGCCGAAGTCCATTATTTAACCTATGAAGATAACCCGCTTAGAGAATATTTAAACTTTGTAGAAAAAGTTCATACTATTGATAGAAAAAAAATTAAAAAATTGACTACTAAAAAGCTTTTTGAAGGTTCACATGTAGTTAACTATGTTTACAAGTTAGTTTCTGAGTTAAAGAAAATGACTTGGACTCATATTCATTGTCTTTCTCTCGATCAAGTAAGTTTGAATTTTCATTCATACATAGCCAGTAAGACAAATACTCATTTAATTTTAAATGAACATAGAAGCTTTTCTTCGCAAAATTTCTGGTCTATTTTTAGATTTTATATCGAAAAAAACATTATTATTTCCCCCCTTAACTTGACGGAAGTTATAGCCAAAGAATACAAAATAAAAAGCGATTCAACTTTACCACTAAGGGTTAATGATGAATACACCCAAGTTGCTAACCAAAATTTCCTTCGAATACGAAAGAAAATCAAAGAAGGAAATATTGATAAAAAAATTATTGGAATACAATTCTACAGTAAAAGCACTGACTGTAACATCGAAGACCATGAATTAATTTCATTAGTTTCTCAATTACAAGAGAGTAAACATTTTTATCCCGTTATCATTATCAATAAAAACGAAGCCGAAAGAGATCTTATTGATTTTTTAAACTCTGCCTTTTCTCAAAAAACGATTACAATCGACACAGACTATTCAGCGCTTCCTGCTGTTTTGAAAAATATTGACTGCTTTATTACCGTTGATAAAATTGCACTACAAATTGCAGATAGCTGTGACTCTCCTTCAATTTATATAACCAATGCAAATGAACTTCGAAAATTTGGTTCATGCATTTCTAATAACTTTAGCATTATAAAAAACAGTGGCGAAAGTGGTCTCTCTCTTTCTCTTGTTAAATTTCTTCGTTATCAAACTGGTGTTGATTACAAATTAATTGAGTCTGATTACAACTGTTTTTCAAGCCAAAATCACGATGGAAACATTGGTTATCATCAAATAAGTGGTGAGTTGAGCATTTCAGAGCTTGTTACAAGCTATATTAACAAAGCATTTGTTTATTCAAAGGAAAGCTCAACTACTTATATTGAAAATGATTTAATTTCACTTATTTCAAAGATTGACATCACTGAGTGGAAAAAAACTGAAAATGAGAAGTTTACACTTGTTTTAAGAGATTTACTAACATGTATTCGTTGCTTAAGAATGACTAAAGATTCTCTATCTCACACTAGAAAGTTTTTATTAGCGCTTGAAGCACTACTAGAACACGGTGATTTAGCATCAATAACACAAATTCCCATTCTTCTTTTTAGAAGTCGAGTGGAGCAGATTCAATCTGGTAATAAGTTGACGAACTTAAATCAATTCGAAGCTCATTTGTTTGAATTGAAAGACGATCTTAATTTGATCAATTCAATTATGGGCCAACTAAGTAATAAGAAGCCTACTGCCAGAAGCATAAACATTTAGTTGTTTATATTATCAGGAGGATAAGATGAGCAATTTTCAAACAGAACTTTTAGCAAGTTTAAAAGAGATTCAAAACAAAGTTGATAAGCAACAAAATTTATCGGATGAGGAAATGGTAGTTTTGTTAATTTCCTCATTAATTGAAGAAGAGGCTTAGTCATGGAATTAAAAACCCAAAAAATGGGCATAATACAGCTCACGCGACTTGGTGACCTTATTCAAACACATGTTGCCGCCAGAGTTTTAAAACAGCACTATCCTCATATCGAACTTACCTTAATTGCTCGAAAGAAATTTGCAGAGCCTCTACGCTTCTTATTAAGTAAAACATTTACTCGTATTATAACTCTGGAAACACGTGATCTTTTTGAAGTAAAAAAAATTAATACTTTAAATGGGGTTAAGAAAAAAACTCAAACATTTTTAAGTGAAATTGACAATATTGAGCTAGATGTTTTAATTAATTTGTCTTTTTCTAAATCCTCTTCCTTTTTAAACACACTCATAAAAGCAAAAACCAAACTGGGCCTATACAGAACACACCAGTCATTAATTGCAGTAGAAGATCTTTGGAGTCAGTACATATTTTCTAATATAATGAAAAACCCTTTCAACCCTTACAATTTGGTTGATCTGTTTAAAAAAGTTTTGGGGGTTTCATTCCTCCCAGATAATACAGAAATCAACAAAAGAGAGAAGTTACCCTATATTATCATTCATCCCTTTGCTTCTCACAGGAAAAAGAAATGGGGACATGCTAAATGGATCGAAATTATTTATCATATTTTAAAGAACAATCCTGGCTATGAAGTTTTTATCGTAGGTGGTCCTGAAGACGAAAAAAGTTCGGCATTCTTTAAGGAAAGTAAGATCCTCGAAAAATACCAGACAAAAATAAAGTATTATGCCGGAGTAAAATCCATAGAAGACCTATATCACCTACTTCAAAGAGCCAAGCTTTTCATTGGGCATGATTCAATGGTTAGTCATTTAGCCGCATGTGCACAAGCACCGATTTTAACTCTCTCTCTGGGAACAGTTCGTCCACACGAAACAACTCCATACATGCAAAATGCGATTAATATCGCACCTAAAATTGGATGTTTTCCGTGCACTGTAGATAAAAAATGCGACCTTCTCCCTTGTCATGGCCAGATTCCTTATCAAGTTGTTTGCAAGTTAATTGACTTTCTTGTCAGTGGTGAAAACATAGATGCCCATCTTATAAAGAAAAATATAACAATGTTTCAACTTGAAAATATTTATCTCTATCGTGCGTATGATCCAGGTCACGGAGAAATTGAGCTAGAAGAATTGGTCAGCGAAGTGCCTGATACACTGACGCTTTTTAGGGTTTATTATAAAATTCTTTGGAGCTTCATGCTAAATGAAGTTGAGCTAAGCTCAAGTTTTCCAAGACTCAATAGAACAAGTCAGCGCAATCTCGAGTTTTACCAAGAGGGATTGGCCA
>CALFYV010000245.1 GCA_937952395.1 uncultured Bacteriovoracaceae bacterium
ATCTAAATTAATTTCATAGGGTAAGTGCATTTGCTTTTTCTTAAGTTCGAAGCCTATTTTTTTCCCTTCGTACATAAATTGCATTGGCCCATCTGATTGTTTGATCCAATGTTCCTTTCCTGCAACTTTAAATAAGACCGCTTTATCACTGCCCAAAACAATCTTGCCATTGTCTTGTATGGGGACAACGTATTGGGGAATTTGCACCGGATAGCGCTCTTCGTGAAAATTCATCAGACGCAATTGAAATCCCATCCAAGGTAGCTCGAGTATCGATTCATCATCAAAACTTGCTGAGATCCATTCTTCTTGGTTTTTATCATAGTAAGCAATGCTGCGACCAAAAGTAAAAAGATGGGGTTTTGTTTCAAAAATTTTAAGTGAGAAAATCCTCAAGGGACTGGATTCTAAAACTTGTAGTTTCTCATCTACTGGCATGGGGGCCAGTTCTGGGAAAAAATTATATTGAATTTTTTGATAACCAACTTGCAAATGCCGTTGGCCTTTTTTAGTTTTTGAAATTTTTATTTTTTTCTCTTCTGGAGTAAAGCATTTCTCTTCAAAAACATTCCAAATGATAAGAGCGCTTTTAGGATTTTGCTTAAAGCAAGGGGCGAGACCCTTGGGCATATAGTGAACATTAAGAAGTCCTAGACTAGTGGTAGCAGGAAAATCAGAAAAAGGATGGGTGCTTAAAGTTAAAGTCTCACCAAAACGATCGTTAAAAAGTTGATATTGTGCTGAACTGCGACCCAAGAATTCAGCCGATGATTCTTGCCACTGAATGACGTTATTGGCAAACGGCAAAAACTTAATAATCTCTATTTCTGGAATATCTTTATGCTCAGTTTTTAATTTATGGTTCATGACAACTTCACCCGCATGAAAGGGTAATTCACTCACCAGTTTAATACCTTTATCGAGTAAGCGGATTTCAAACTCGTCCTCATTGAGCGTGATGGTTCTTTGAGGTAGATTAGGCTCTAAAGGCATGCTGCCATCAAGGCCAGAGGTAAAAGTGATAAATGAGCCGACAAATAAAATGAGTAAACCTAAATGCAGGACATAGAAGCCGGCTAGATGTTTCTTAAATGGCAGGCGCATGAGAGTGGCGATAAAAATACTTAGAAACATAAGAAATTGCAAAGCAAAGAAGGGACTTGATTTGTAAATAAGTCGATTAGCGTATTCGGTGCCATGATAACTTTCCATGAAAGTTCCATAGGTGAGCGCAATGGCAAAAATAAGAATGATAATGACGGCAAATATAGCACTACCTAAGAGCCGTTCAACCAAAATAAAAAAAGCTAACATAATGTTCACTACTGTACTCTGGGCAAGATCATAATTCAATCTTGTCTTTAAAAATGGGTCTTCGCGTAAGTGTATAAAAGAAGTGTTCCGTAGATTAGGGGTTGATGAAGTAAATAGATGAGCAGGGAATGTTGGCCACAAATGGCGATCTTTCTAAAAAAAATATTTTCTGGAACCTTCATTTTTAAAAAAAGAGGGCCCAATTCTTGTCCCAGGAGAATGACCCAAAGCCAAGGGTAGATAGGGATATAATCCATGGACTTAATTGATTTTAAGAGGGCCAAATCTGAAA
>CALFYV010000246.1 GCA_937952395.1 uncultured Bacteriovoracaceae bacterium
ATCAACTTGCTCTCCTTTTGGTTCTAGTTGATAGCGGATCCCAAGCCAGCCATGAGATTCATTTGTTCCATAAAAATTAATAGCAGAAACCGTATTGGCAAAAGCAAAAAAGAGATTATTTTCTGGACGAATTCCAGTCAGGCGCTCTTCCAAGACAGTAAATTCTTTATCCAGCATTTTCAGTAAACGAGCTTCAGAGACATACCTGCCATTAGTTTCTTTGCCATAGACTACATCCGAAAAAATCTTGTCATAAGCGGACATAGTCTTGGCGATAGTTCCAGAGGCGCCACCAGCTTGAAAGAAGAAACGAGAGACTTCTTGACCAGCGCCAATTTCGGCCAGGGTGCCATAAATTCTGGGGTCTAGGTTGATTTTTAAGGCCTTTTGCCTAGTTGAGAGTACTTCACCACTCATATTAGGAATCTCCGAAGTAGTTGAAATTACATATAACCTATTCTAACAGACTCTCAAATGGTTGAAAGCCTAGAAAAAGCTTACTAGTTGACCCAAGAAAAGTGTTATAATTGGATATAAGGGCACCGATAAGCCCTATGAGAGACAAACGAGAGGACACACACATGGACATCTCATTAATCACAGGCATTACTGCCGGCATTATTATAGGAATGCTTGGAATTTTGGCCGCCGCTGGCCCCAAGGTTCAACGTAGACCTATCCCCATCAAAGAAGATTCAAAGCAAGTTAAGAAGTAATTAACTCTCTAGAGTCTTAGTTAAAATTTCAAAAGTATCCTTGGATAAAGAAGTTTTTTTGAGAATTTTCTCACAAACAGCACCCATTAATTTTTGGCGCTTTTTATCGACTTTTTTGTAACGGTTAAAAAGTCCCGCAAAACGTGCGGCAACCTGTGGATTGTATTCGTCGATTTCACTAATTCGGCTTCCTATAAACTCATAGCCACTGCCATCACTTTTATTGAAATTATAAATATTACCAGCAAAACTACCATAAAGTGAGCGCAGCATATTAGGATTTTTTTTATCAAATTTAGGATGAGATTCTAGTTTTTTAACTACTTCTAAAATATCACCTCGAGTGGCACTTGCTTGAGCTGCGAACCATTTATTCATAACTAAAAAATCAGATGACCATTTCTGGTAAAAAGCTTCTATGGCTGCATTGGCTTCAGCACTTTGAGATTCAACTAAAAGAGAGAAAGCTCCCATTTCATCAGTCATATTTGTGGCTTCATGGAATTGCTTTAGAGTTAATTCCATAGCTTGAGTATGAGAGCTATAATAAATCATGCCTAACATTTTATTTTTTAGGCTACGCTTACCCATGGCCTCGGGAGTTAATTCAAATTTCTTATCTTGATCTAAAGTTTGATAAATATCACTAACCAAATTTTGATTATCATCAGTTAGCATCCTGGCCAATTGCTTGCGCGCTAAATGGACATGATCGTAATCAGGTTGCTCTAACAAATCATTGATTTGAGTTTCACTGGGGAAAGTTAAACTTAGAGATTTAAAAGCATGATCAATTTTATTATCACTTAAAAGAATTTTGAATGACTCTCTTAACTGAGCAGGGATGGTTATTTTTTTCTTTTTGGCCAAATCTTTAGTGCAACCAACTAAGATTTGTGAGTAAAGATTTTGGGCCGCATCCCAGCGATTAAATTCATCCTTATCATACATCATCATTAAGGCCAATTCTTCTAAGGGCCGTTCTTGCTTAAGTATAATCGGCGCTGAAAAATTACGGTTGATAGAAAGTAAACACTCACTTTCAATATGATCAACACTAAGCTTTTGCTTCTTCTCTTTTAAATGAATGATTCCTCTCGCAAGCTCTTGTCCGCTTTTGGCCACAAGCCCCCATTTAAGGGGAATATGCAAAGTTAACTTTTTCCCTTGAGTTACTTTTTGCTCAAGCATTATTTCATATTTCTTTTTCTTTGCATCATATTTTGTCTTAACTTCTACAATGGGAGTTCCTGCTTGATCGTACCAATTTCTAAAAAGTGTTAAATCAACTTGACTGGCCTCTTACATGGAATTGCCAAAATCAACGGTTGTAACTGCTTGTCCATCATGGCGCTTGAAATAAAGGTCCATCCCCTTTCGAAAATTTTCTTTTCCAACAATGGTATGAATCATACGGATAACTTCCGCTCCTTTATCGTAAACAGTAGAAGTATAAAAATTATTAATTTCAATATAAGATTGTGGTCTTATGGGATGGGCCATGGGTCCCGCGTCCTCGGCAAATTGGTGAGAACGAAGTCCCCAAGCGTCCTTAATGCGTTTAACAGGGCGAGAGTTCATATCACTAGTGAATTCTTGATCGCGAAAAACTGTTAAACCTTCTTTTAAAGTTAATTGAAACCAATCTCGACAAGTCACACGATTTCCGGTCCAGTTGTGAAAGTATTCATGCCCGATGACTCCTTCCACATTAATAAAATCCATATCAGTGGCCGTTTCCTTTTTGGCCAAAACATAATGAGAATTAAAAATATTGAGCCCTTTATTTTCCATGGCCCCCATATTAAAAGCGTCCACAGCGACAATCATATAAAGATCTAAGTCGTACTCAAGGCCAAAAGTCTCTTCATCCCATTTCATACTTTTTTTAAGTGAACTCATGGCCCACTCACATTTATCTTCGTTGCCCTTATCCACATAAATCTCAAGCGCCACATTTCGCCCGCTACTGGTTTTGTACTTGTCTTTAACCAGTGCCAAGTCACCTGCCACCAGAGCAAAAAGATAGCAAGGCTTCTTAAAAGGGTCTTGCCATAAAACCCAATGGCGATTTTTCTCTGCCAGTCCGCTATCAATTCTATTTCCGTTAGATAAAAGCTGAGGGTATTTTTTTTGATCCGCTGCTATACGAACTTTGAAAGTCGCCATGACATCAGGCCTGTCAAAATAATAAGTAATTTTTCTAAAGCCTTGTGCCTCACATTGAGTGCAGTAAATATCGCCTGACTGATACAGACCTTCTAAAGCTTTATTATTAGCAGGGTCAATCTCAACTAAAGTTTCTAGCTCAAATTGATGTGGAACTTTTTTAACTTCTAATCTATCCTCAAAAATTTTATAATTCTCTTTTGCTACTTCTTTCCCATCAATTTTGATTTCTTTAAGCACTAAATTCTCACCATCCAAAATTAAAGCCGGATCTTGAGCCGCTACTTCTGGATTAATTTTAATTTTTAGTAAGGCCCTAACTAAAGTTTTAGAAGACATAATTTGAAAATCAAGATACATAGAATCCGCGCTATAATCTGATTTTTTATAATCTTTCAGTTGAATGATCTTAGGTGTTCCTTCTTTCATGCTTTTGCCTCAAATTGTATTTTTAAACCGTTATATTTTCGAATATTAATAACTCCACTATCAAGAATTAAATACTGTCCCTTAATCCCTTGAAGAACTCCTTCTACCCTCGGCGTTTTCTCAAAACTTAAACTAGTTATTTTTTTTGGGTAACTGATGATAGGATATTGTAACTTGACCACCTGATCTTCAGTCACTTCAGCGCCGTACATATCAATAAACTCAGCAATCAATTTCAAGTATTTCTTTTTCTCTCTCACCAAATCCAAATCCACATCACCCTCAGTCAACATCTGACGCCAGTTCGTTTTATCGCTCATATGTTTGGCCAGCTCCACTTCAATCAGTCCAGAAATAAAACGAGTTTGCACTTTAACTAGAGTCAGGGCTTCTACTGCTCCCTGATCCATCCAACGAGTGGGAATTTGGCCCGCGCGAGTAATCCCCACTTTAAGTCCTGATGAATTGGCCAAATAAACATAATGCTCTTGCATACAATGCTTCTCTCCCCACCTTGGATCTCGACATGTCCCTTGATCATAATGACAAGTCTCGGGCTTGACTATGCACATATCGCACTCAGCGAGCGTAGAAAAACATTTGAAACAATAACCATTGCCATAAGATTTTTTACTCTCAATTCCACAATGAACACAATGATAAATATCCCTAGAAATTAAACTTATTTTTTTGCCTAATAAAGGTGTCATATCAATCAGATCAACTTTGCCTTCATGACTTAAAGGTAACTGATAAGAGACATTCTCATCCTTTAGGGCCGTCTTCATTTTAGATAAATTTCCTTCATTATGCATGGTTTTATTATGCCCTTTTCCTGGGCCAGCGGCAAATCTTGCCTTGGACAAAAGCTTGTAAAAAAGCTCATCAAAATCGACAAAACGCCGAACTGGACTGCGTATAAAGGATCGGGGGAGAATTTATAAAACTTATCGAGGGTGAAATGATGATGAAAAAAAACAAAAAAGGTTTGGCTTTCTCCTTAGTGATCGCCGTTTGCTTACTTTTAACAACCAGTTGTG
>CALFYV010000247.1 GCA_937952395.1 uncultured Bacteriovoracaceae bacterium
CAAAGGGAGGGTGCATGCGTACTTTGCTCTTGGATAACGCCTTCTTACCCGTGAAGATCGTGGCGTGGGAAAAGGCCATGATACTTTTTTTGACCGGTCGGGCAGAAGTCATTGAAGAATATTCCGATTTAAAAATCCGATCACCTAGGGTCACTTTTAATCTGCCAAAAATCTTACGACTCTTTAGTCGCAACCGTTCTTTAAATGAAGTGAAATTTAACCGCCACAATGTTTTCTACCGTGATAATTTTATGTGCCAGTACTGTGGTGATAAATTTTTACAGAAAGATTTAACTCTTGATCATGTTATCCCACGCTCCAAAGGTGGCACAACATCTTGGGAAAATGTGGTGAGCTGTTGTTCAATTTGTAACCATAAAAAGGGCGATAAAATGCCTGAAGATTTCCATATTAAGCTTAAGCGCAAACCTTACAAGCCCAGGTGGACCCCAGGCACATCGATCAAACCCCACAAAAATGATCCTCATGAATGGCTAGATTGGATACGTTAGAAAGACAGTAAGTACTGCGTGCCTTTCTTGGTCGATTGCTTATAATAAGATTTGGCCGTTTCAAAATTCTTCATCTTTTGAGTTTGTTTGGTTCCCATCATCGCCCCTGAATAGCCTTGGTATATGTCTTGCACTTTCCAACTACTAGTCACATTTTCTGGATCATTCCAAATATATGTTTTCCAAGATTTGGGATTACTGGAAACCATCTCATAAGTTAAGGTCAACATAAAAGCACCGATAGAGCTGTAGCGCTTGGAATAGCCTTTCTTTTGTAATTTAACCGATAGGTACATAGGAACATAGAAATGATAAAGAGAGCCATTTCTATTTGAAAGTAAATGTTTAGGGAAAATGGCTGCCTTATAACGTTTAATATCGGTGTCAGCAGCAAAATTAAAATTATCGATGACTTCAGATAAAATTTTAAGATTTTTACTCATGTATTTGGAAGGATTTTTTTCTTTTTGTAGAACGTACTCGATATGTAATTTTAATGGGGAGGTATCTTGAAATAAAATAGCGATGACGTGGGCAGCGATATCTTCATTATTCTTAAAATATTTAAGCGTGTAATCCCAGAGATTAAAAGAAAAATTATCATTAAAAAAGCCATAGAAGGCTTCATTAATACCCAGAAGATAAGTTTGAATGGTAGTCAGTTCTAAGAGTTTGTAGAAATTTTCCTTGAAAGCCACAAAAACAAAGGAGCCGGTTTCCCAGTGGTCTTCTTCTTTGACATCACCAAAAAACAGAATATCAAAATCTAATGAGCGGATCATATCGTGTACAGCAAAGTTGCATGATTGTTGTTCAATAAAACTTTTCATGTAACGAGAGCAACGCTGTTGAATAACACGCTTGAGTGCATTTTCACGGAAAAACTTATTTTCCATTAATTTTTCGATGACACCTTTTTCGGTGAAATCAGTGGGAGCTTGGGCATAAACAGAATGATTAAAGAAGGCCAAAAGGATCGCCAGGATAAAAACTCTCATGATTCTCTCACTTTAGTTAAACTCCTCTCTTAAAGAGATTGAGTCAGATACTAGGATATAAAGGGGATGGCTTAAAGACGCACTTTGTTAGTGTAAGTTTTCTTGGGCCGACTGGCCTTTTGCTTCTAAGTAACTAAGTAATAAATCCAGTCGTTGGTTAATATTTGAAATTTCCAGTAAGGATTGCTGTTGAACGATAGAAGAGGACAGAAAGGTGCAAGCATAGTTGATGAGTTGATTTGGCCCGCTCAGTTTAGAGAAGAACTGCACTTGATAATGACTGTCTTTTTGATCGCGTTTGATCCATTTTTTAAGTTCAATTTTAAGCCGATTGGCCTTAAAGCAGTTTTCGGGGAAGACTGACTCTTCTTCTTCGATAGGTAGGCAATTATAGCGTTGAAAAGGAATTGTTTGTAATTTCTCATGCAGTTGCACTTTACCTTGCGCCTGAAGCACAATGAGTTTTGTTTTATCCGGATTTTCCTGCAGAACTACTGGGCGCCCTAGAGTGCAAATGGCCCCGGTATAGTCTTCATTTTGAGTAAACTTAGAGGGAATAATAGCAATGGGCAGCTTGGTCTTTAAGCACTCATCTAACATTTTAAGGTAAGGGGCTTCATAAATATTGAGTGGGATAGTCGTGTTCGGGAAAAAG
>CALFYV010000248.1 GCA_937952395.1 uncultured Bacteriovoracaceae bacterium
CTTAGTGGCAGCCCCCTATCTTACCTCTACCTCATCAACAGCCGACGGCAACAGTCGCGAAGTACGCTTGTGGAGAAGAGGAGAAGAACTAAAAAAAACAAAAATTCTTATTCAGGGTAAACAAAATGATATAGGTTTTTTCCCTTGGGTTATGCATAGTAAAGAAGGTCAAGTTAACTATATCTCTTATTGGTACGCAGACGGTACAGGACAACTTTATTTTTTTAAAGATGGCAATTTAAAAAAAGTACTGCACCCTACTAACATGACCAGTTTTCATTCTTATTACCAAGGCTCTATTCTCATCCAATTATTTGAAGATTGGCGTGAGTTTAAAAAAAATGATGTTGTTAAGATAAAACTTGAAACTTCTGTACCCGAACTTATTTATAGACCAGAGTCTGACTTAGGTATCAATGATATTCACACAACTCATAGTCGTATTTTCATGTCTTACACTCAAAGGGCGCAAAAGAAAGTTGCCGAGCTTTATAAAAACAAAAATGGTCAATGGATAAAAAAAATTATCCCATTCTCTAAAAATACGAGTTTGTCTATTTCCTCTGCTAATTATTTTAATAATACTGTTTTATATCAAGAAGAATCTTTTATTCAGGCCCCTCGTTTGATTCTTAGAGAAAAAAATAAATCACAAATTGTGCAAAAAGCACCGGCTTTTTTTGATAAAGATAAATTTGAAACAATACAACTTTATGCTGAGTCGAAAGATGGTCAAATGATACCCTTTTTCCTTACCAAGGCCAAAGAGCTTAAACTGAACAAAACCCATCCTACATTACTTTACGGATATGGTGCTTTTGGACAAAGCTTGACACCGACTTACCGCCCGGAAATTGGTAAGGCCTGGCTTGAAAAAGGTGGTATCTATGTGGTTGCTAATATCCGTGGTGGAGGAGAGTTGGGAGTCAATTGGCGTTTACAAGGTTCAGGCGCATACAAACAAAACTCTTTTAATGATTTCTACGCTGTTGCTGAAAAGCTTATTGAACTTGGATACACTTCAACAAAACAACTGGCCATCCAAGGAGGTAGCGCTGGTGGGCTTCTCGTCAGCGTGGCCATGCACCAAAGACCAGACTTATTCGCCGCTATTGTAGCCACCTACCCTCTCATTGACGTTTTTCAACTGCAAGGTAGTCACGCAGACACTTATGGTGACCCTCAAGTTCCTGAACAGTTGGCGATGATAAAAAACTATGATCCAATGAGTAATATCTTGGCAGAAAAAAAATATCCTGCCATATTCCTGCTCACCTCAACTCAAGATCAACGTGTTCCTCCACTGCACTCTCGCAAATTTGCTGCAAAACTTATATCCAAGGGACATCAAGATGTTTATTTTTACGAAAGAAACGATGCCTCCCATTCTGAATTCGACGCTCTACAAATGGCCATGCTTTTTAGTTTTCTGCATTCTTATGTATTTTATTAACTGGAATACCTTTGTGTGGGGTTTCTCAAAGTACTTCTCACTCACGCCTTTGAAAAGATTAGGTTTTTTAAGGATTTTAGTCATTTCGTTGTGGCATCCCCAAAAGTATTTTGGGGATGAATCGTTCGAAATATCTAATTTATTGAAATATTTGAGCTTAAAGAGAACGAAAGTGCAATGACCTGTTTAAATTCCCACACAAAGGTCAGCCAGTTTATGTATTTTATTAACTTGTATTCTACGTACATGTAAAAACTTCCTGTTACCAAGCATTTGTCAACACTTTGTTGCCTAATTTATTGCATTACGTCCTAAGTTCATCTAAATATGGCCTATGCAAACTAGGCAAATGGACTATATTCGCATTCTTGAGCACTACTTAAAACATAAGCAGAAAATGAATCCTGCCTATTCCCTTCGTAGTATGGCGCAAAGCCTTGGCATAAGCCCGTCTACCCTTTCAAGAATTCTTAAAGGCCAACGTGGTCTTTCCTTGAAACTGGCCAACATAATGATTGATAAACTCAAGCTTGATGAAAGGCATGCCTTAGAATTCTTAAATAGCCTCAAAGCCAGTAAGTTTAAACTTTTGGATAAGCTCCCAGTTGGCCCTGAATTTCAAAATAGTTTTGAAGTTGATCATAAACATTACGATGTGTTAAGCCAATGGGAATACTTCGCTCTTTATGATCTTATTGAGCTTGATGATTTTGAAAGTAGTGAAAATTATATCGCTCAAAAGCTTTCAATCAGTGTAGAACGGACAAAAAAAATTATTCAAGAAATGGTGGACTTAAAACTTATAAAAAAAGATGAGAACGGCCAGTTAAGCCAAATCGTTGGACCTCTAAAAACTTCTGAAGACATTCATTCTCGTGCCCTACAAGCGGCTCATTTAGAAACTCTAGAGAAAGCGAAAGAAAAACTCTTAAGTATTGATGTGATTCAAAGAGATTTCTCTTCTATTTTGATCCCCTCAGATCCAAAGCAGTTACCGATTATAAAGGAGTTGATTCGAGAGTTTAGAAAAAAAGTCGCTACAACTCTTAAAAATGGCAATAAAACACAACTTTATCAATTATCTATTCAACTTTATCCCATGACTGAAATGGAACAAGGAGAAACTATATGAAACTATTTATGACTCTATTTTACCTTTTTATGATTCAAGAAAGTTTTGCAAGTGAAAAAGGTAATGGCGGCAATGTGGCCATTTGTTTTGACAACGACACTGAACTAGTGCAAAAAATTAAAACACCCGTCGATTCTGGTGGTTATGGTAACCAAATCCCCGATTCGGCCATAGAAAAAATCACTTATATTGAACCTCTTGATCTTATTGAGATGAGAGGTGCAGCTGAATTTCAAAAGAAAACTCTTTTTAAAGCTTTTCCTGAAGAAGTGGAAAGTGAAATAGATTTTCTTAAACGCTTTGCTCATCGCTTTGATGCTCAACTTTACTCAATCGGCTCAACTTTAAGAAGTAAAATCAGAGCTTTTGAAGAAGGTAGCATTAAATATGCAAAGGGTATCAATTACACCAATGATATTGGCTCCTTTGGCTATCTTGATCCAGAAAAATGCCTTATTGCTACAGTTATAAAACAGGAGCACACAAAAGATGTCAGAGATAAGCTCATTCCACATTTAAAAATTGATAAAAGGCTATGGGAACTTTTAAGTAACCCTGACCTCTCTCCTTCAGGAGCATACGCTAAAAAAATTCTTTTTATCCATGAGTTATTTTATTTTTGGGGTAAAACTCAAGAGCCTAAATTTTATGTCACATCTGAACCAGTGAGAAATGTTTTAAGTGCGCTTCTATTTAATGAAATAAGCACAAAAGAAGCTCTTGATACGCTTTTACATTATAAACTTATTTCAAAAACTGAATACCGTTATGATGCTTCGACTGAGAAGTATATGCTTGATCGTTTTTTACCAGAACTTACGCAAAAGATATCAAACAAAATAAAACCGTTTTCTAATACTTGGGAAATACTTACCGTGACAAGAAGTTACTGGGGAGGACAAACAAATTATCCTCAAAAAATGGTTAACCTTGCTCTGGAGGGATATAAATATAATTATGGTCAGAACAGAGTTGAATTTATCTTTGATACAATTGCAAAAAGACCAAGCACCCCCTCTAATCCTCATGAAGTTCAGTGGCGTGATACTGATTATTGGCAAAATGTAATAATACTTTTACCGATACAAGGGTTTTTAGAACTGAAAAATAAACCCATTATCAAGCGTCAAATCATGGCAGAACTAAATCCTGAAATGAAACATTTAGCTGCTGAATTTCAAACGCTAAAAGAGCGTGAAGCCAATATCCATAATATTTTATCCACCCAATGTCTTGAAAAACGCGCCAGAAAAAATCGTAAACATGCAGTTTGTATAAAGAAGCTCAGAAAGAAGCAAAAAGCAGAATATGAAAAGCGTTTAGAAGTAACAAAAGCAGATATTAAAGCTATTGACGCTCAAATTCGTGAGAAAGCGGATGCTTATTTTGAACAAGCTGAAGTTGACTTAAAACGTATTGAAAAAGAAATTCAAGAAGAAATGAACGGGAGTATTCAGCAAAGCTTATTTAAAGCTGAACATAAAGCATTCATGAAACAAGTTGTTCAAGATTATATTGAGCAAATCTTTCACAACGATTTTACGGTTTTTAAAAAGAGAAATAAAAGTGGTCTTGTCTGGGGTTATGAGATCGGTTACGAATTAAAAAACCATGAAGATGGAACAAGAAATACCATCATTGATTTAGATGCTCCTTTAGGTATGCGATAAAAAAGAAAAGGTCTTCCAATGATGCAAGCAAGCTTGCTTGCATCATTTAATCTAATTTTAGATTAACAAATTTAGACTCTCTATAGCGTTTCGTTACTATTGCCGAAAAATTGTTACCATCCATAATTTTTGAAAAACGCAACGATATAGAAAAAAAGTGTAAATGTTGTCTCCGGTATAGACCCGAAGGTTTGTGAATGGTGGACCG
>CALFYV010000249.1 GCA_937952395.1 uncultured Bacteriovoracaceae bacterium
CTACTGGTAAGAAGGTTCCCTCTTGAAGAACACGAAGCAATTTAACCTGCATCGCTAAAGATGTATCACCAATTTCGTCTAAAAATAATGTTCCACCATTGGCCATTTCAAAAAGACCCTTCTTATCTTTGTGGGCTCCTGTAAATGAACCCTTAACGTGACCAAAAAGTTCTGAATCCAAGAGATTATCATTAAAGGCTGAGCAGTTTTGCGCCAAAAATACCATATCCTTTCTTGGTGAATTATAGTGGATAGCTTTGGCTACGAGTTCTTTACCTGTTCCGTTCTCACCTTGAATTAATATTGTTGATTCTGATTTAGAAATTTTATCTAATAAGTGATAAATGGCTTGCATAGCCTTTGATCGCCCAATCATATTATTATATCTATATTTACTTCCAAGTTCTGAGTTTAAATCCTTGATTCTATTTTCACGTTTTGAAATTTCCTCATGAAATGTAATGACCTCTTGGGCCACAAGAGAAATAAGTTCCTTCAAATACTCTTTTTCTTGAGGTCCTATCTTCTTAAGATGTTCAACTGCAGAAGATGCATCTTCTTTTGAAGAACCACATTCAACTAATTTATTAACAAGAAGCTCGGCTTCTTCTGTAGTGAAATCATCCTTAACATAAGGATAACCAATAATACTTCCTAATAGTTCACCTTCATAGACAATAGGAGCTGCAACCAACTTGACTCCGGGAAAGAAGGATTCAAATAGATTCACTTCTAACTCACCCTTGTCAAAATGATCGTGAATTTTATCTACATCACCTGTTAAATACTCATGACCATGAGCCAATTGCATATGAACTTTAAAAAAATGATTTTTATAATCATAATCTTTTTGATTTACAGTATTTTGAACTTTACCATGTTCATTAATATAAAGAAGCTCTACACCAAACCAATCGCCAATTATATGTTCAAGCTTATTGATGACGTGCAGGTCTTTCATCGTTTTCCAATCAATCATGCAGGACTCCTGAGTAAATGGTAGACAATAATCATTTATTTATTTACATCTCACATGATTCCTATCGACCAACTGTGGAGAAACTTGACACTAAAAATATAACTCTGATTAGGCTTTTGACAGCCAGGAGGCCATGGTTGTCAAAAAGAGTAATACTCTCGGATATTTAACTATTTGAAATTACGAATTAATAAATAAGTTCATCGATTAACTTATAATAATATTCTGACTGCCAATTCATCGCACCAGCAAATTTTTTTACAGTCTTTTTCATTTTATTAAAAAAATAGGTTTCAGGAACCCGTGCTGTGCCAAACTTATCCCTGTGTATCTTGGTATTATCTAAGAATAATTCAATCCCGGGATAAACTTGTTCAAATCTTTTGATAAATTTTTTAATTTTTATTTCTTCATCATCTACTGCAACGAATAGAAACTTAACCTTCTTTTCCTCTTTAAACTTTATGGCCAGCTTAATGAGTTCAGGAAACTCTGCTTCGCATGGAGCGCACCATGTACCCCAAAAATGAACGACCAGAAGTTCAACTTCATTAATATCCATATAGTTATGTAAATTTACAGACTCTCCGGTTAAAGAGTTCAATTCAACTGCAGGGAGTTCTTTAAGAATCAATTGCGTCTCATCACTTTTAACCAGTGTGGAAAGCTTCTGAGATTGATACCATGAATACAATAACGCCAAAGAAACAAAGAAAAAGATCCAAAAATATTTTAGCTTCATATTGATATCATAAAAAAAAAGCCTCGTATTAACGAGGCTTTTTTATAAAAAATATGATTTATTAACTAATCGACTAATGAAATAGAACTCATGGCAGCTGCATCACCAACTCTCGCATCAGCTAGTTTTAAAACCCTAGTATATCCGCCATTTCTAGCTTTAAACTTAGGTCCCACCTCAGCAAAGAGCTTTTGAACAATCAATTTATTACTTAATCTTTTAAAAGCTAGTCTGCGGTTAGCTACTGTATCAGTTTTAGCAAGAGTAATAAGTCTTTCAACATAAATTTGAGTAGCTTTTGCTTTTGGATGAGTTGTTTTAATTTTCCCGTGGTCAATCAATTCACAGCAAAGATTTCTTATTAAAGCCTTTCTGTGAGCTGGAGTAACTCCGAGTCTATACTTATGGTGTTGATGTCTCATAGCTGTTTCCTTATTACCTAATTATTCGCCATCTTGTTGCTTCATAATACTGTCAATTTTCATACCTAAACCAAGACCC
This sequence comes from uncultured Bacteriovoracaceae bacterium, assembly GCA_937952395.1. Taxonomy (GTDB): domain Bacteria; phylum Bdellovibrionota; class Bacteriovoracia; order Bacteriovoracales; family Bacteriovoracaceae; genus CALFYV01. Next base: position 2,223 of record CALFYV010000249.1, read on the forward strand.
ATGTTTGATAAGATTTCTTTAATCTCATTAAGTGACTTACGTCCAAAGTTCTTAGTTCTAAGCATTTCACCTTCAGTCTTAGAAACAAGTTCGTAAATATATTTAATATTAGCATTTTGTAAACAATTTGCTGAACGAACAGATAACTCAAGTTCAGAAACCGGTTTAAGTAAAAATTCATTCGCAGGATTACTCTTAGTTTGAGTTGCAACCGGCTTAATTTCAACGGGTGCATCTTCGTCTTCAAAGTTTAAGAAAACAGATAGCTGCTCTCTAAGAATTTTAGCTGAATAAGCAACTGCATCGACTGGATCAACGCCTGCATTTGTCCAAACTTCTAAAGAAAGTCTGTCATAATCAGTCCTCTTACCAACCCTTGCGTTTGTTACAGTATAATTCACACGGTGAACTGGTGAGAAAAGTGTATCTAAGAAAATCCAACCAACAGGTAATTCAAAGTTTTCTTTATTTTCTAAAGAAGTTACATAGCCCTTGCCTTTAGAAACCTTGAGTTCGAGACGAATAGAGCCACCAGAAGAAGCCTTAGCAATAACATG
>CALFYV010000250.1 GCA_937952395.1 uncultured Bacteriovoracaceae bacterium
AAGAGGCAAGAAAAGCTAATAATAACAAGGGTTTCATTTTATTCCTTAAATTAACCTACTCATCTTGTCGGCTATTTAGGGGTATAACTTTAATCTAATAGGGCAAGAAACATAGACATTGCTTTTAATAAGGGATCTTTGGTAAGATAAACATGTATGGATGATTCGTATCCCGCTTGGATAGATTATTATTGCCCTAAGCTTTATTCTTTTGTTTTTGCTCTTCTGCCAGATGAGCTTCAAAGTAAGCAGCTTGTAATCGACTCTTTCTCGAAAATTATCATGGAAAATCAGGATTTGATTTCTTCTATTGAAGAAGAGGAAAGTTCATCAAAAAAGCAATTGATGTTGTTGCTTTTTTCTCAAGCTTTTAAATTGGCAAAAAAAAGAGCGTATCAATTAGAAGGTCTATTAGTTGATAATGATTTAATTGATGAGTCAAATCGTACCTTTTACGAATCTCTAAATTTTGAGCAACGGGCTGTGCTTTTTTTGAGTATGCAAATGAATTTTTCTATTGAAAATATTATGGAAATAATAAGAAAAAAGCGGTTTGAAGTTGTTGAGTTACTTCATTTAAGTCGCAACAAACTAGTAGCCCCAATAGAACATCAACAAAGAGTAGTCTAATTTATGCAGGAAATTTTTTCTCGTTCTGAAATGTCCACAAATTTTTTAGGTAATATAAAAAAGAAGACAGCTGTTGATTACGTAAAAGAGCATATAACTCTTTATTTTGATAATCAGTTAAATAAAGTTGAAAAAGAAAAGTTTGAAAAAATTATTAACGATTATCCAGAAGCAAATAATATGTATCAATCACAAAAAAAAATACGTGAAGAAATACTAAGAAAAATTCCCAAAGTTTCTTTATCCTATGAGGAAAAATCTGATTTAACCATTGAATTAAGCGAGATTTACCAATCTCTAAGAGTCAAAGAAAAGAGAAAAGATGAAAATTTATTGGATAAAATCAATTCTGTTATCGCTCAATTTCTAGGCTGATTTTGACATCCATTTGTTCCTTAGAATTAAGCACCATTTCTGGGATATTAGGCAACATCGCTACGTCTTCTAAGGTTTGTGTGAAAACATCATCTAAGAGTTTATTATAACTCTGTTGAATAGAACTAATCTTTAGGAGATTTCCATTTTTATCAAATGTAGCTTTTCCAATAATAGAAGTTTTTTGAGAGAAAAATAATTGAGTAAAATGAGGATTGGCCAATTGAAAATCAAAGAATTGTCGATAAAAAGCAGATTGATATGTCTGATTTAAGCGCTTGGCAAAGCTATAAAAAATTTGATCAAATTGATTGAACTGATCTAGGTTGACACCTTTTGGAACTTCAAACTGATAATTCAAATTGGAATTGGACAAAAGCTCGACTTGATTTTGGGATTGAAAGCGACCGTAGGATTCGATTTTAAACCCTTCTTTAGTTTTAACTTTTTTTATTGCAAGTTTATCATCGCCATTTTTGGAGATATCTTCTTCAATTTGTTTGGGAGGAATGAACTGTTTATTTTTTCCATCCGAAAAAACCAAGTCATTATTTGGAGAAATAATATTTTTATCCGTATAAGGGTTGAGCCGACTTAACATTTTTGAATCTGATTCTGAGTATTTAAGGTAATTTTTGGTGCTATTTTTAGCATCATGAATGCCCAGTCTATCCACTGTTATTTTCATGATGGGTTTTTCACTTTCGGATTTTTCTTGTCGAAATAGCGCCGAAAATTTATTGGGAAGGCCCATCAGTCGATTCATCAAAAGGAGATGGATAATTAAGCTTAAGGCGAAAAAAGAAGAATATGACTTTATTACGCT
>CALFYV010000251.1 GCA_937952395.1 uncultured Bacteriovoracaceae bacterium
CCTAATATGAAAGCCACACATTCTTGCTACCAATTGGATAACAGGAGCATATTCTCAGTCAAAACAGGAATATCGTTGTGTAAACCTACGTAACCCAGTCCCGCAGCTGCAGAAACTAGAAGCGAAGATTTAAGCGCGATTTTGGCCATCGCCTTGGGAGACATCTTCTGATACCAACTCTTCCACCAAGAAAGGGGCAAAGTTGAATAACGAGTGTTACCTTTTAAAGAATCCTCAAATAAATTCATCCCCACTTGAGAAAGCTCATTGCTTTCATAAGCATTTCTTAATTTAAGGGCATTATCCAAGAGTTTATTTTTTTGGCCTTCCGATAATTTTTCTCTTTCTAATTTTAAACTTATAAGTTCTTGCTCTTTTTGATACTGATTCTCTATGGCCTCAAAAGTTAAAAACCAGTCGGGATAAGTAAATTCATCTACTGCACGCTTTTTAAGGGTATTGGCATTTTTGGAATTAGCTATAATTGTTTTAAGCACTTCTCTATCAGTATTTCTGAGAATAAGAGCGGCATTTTTTTCGTTTTCCAAAGTACTATTTGTCAGTCTCATCATATTATTTTCAATATCTTCTTCTAAATTTAATTCAGAAGTTAATTGGAAAATATCTTGAGAGACATTTGTAATTTTATCAGTTTCAATTTGCATTTGCTCATCTAAGTATTCTGAAAAAGTTTGCCCTACTCCACTTAGTGAAAACATATAGGCCAGCGCCCCGTAGTGCATGGCCCCTGATTCAAAAGCTTGGTGGACTGATTGGCGTGAGAAAACCCTGACAAGCTCTCTTTGCTCACCATCAATACTAATCATGACGTCCCCAGCTTTAAGCACCGGCTTCCCTCCCACATAATTTTTGGGATAGATGACATTAGTATTATGAGATTCCACTTCGGATAAAACATAGGGTCTTAAATTTCTGGTTAAAAAATCAATACGTGCGCTTCCTGAGTTAGCCACTCTTTTTAAGTCATCACTGGCATCCATTAGTTTATAAACAGGAACCGGACCTTTGAAAGCTCGCAGTAAAACAAAAGCGTTGTCTAAAGAAATGAGTTTTCCTTCTGAAGTTAAGGCAACAATGGCTTCTTCATCTGACTTGATGGCCACAGAATTAAGTTTGGGTATTTTATGAATGGCGACTAATTCATCATTCATAAATCCTTTTAAAATAATATCACCATTTTCATTGCTGACTTTAATATCATCAACAGAGATAGGTGGCAGGGCCACATCAATATTGTTAAACGGATAAGTTTTCTTCGTCGCAACTACATAAAGTGATTGACCTGATAGATGAGCAGGATCAAAAATTTGCTTGGGTAATTCAGAGAATTTTTTCTCTTGGATCAAATCAATAATTTTTTGCGCATCTTGAAATTTTTCTTGAACTTCAGGTGAATTCATCTGACGAGTGAAGAGATAATCATTGAGATTAGCGAGCTTACCTTCTTTTTCTTGCGCCCAGCTTAAAGTCGGGGCCAGCTGCTGAAGTAAAAGAGCAAAAACTAAAAAAAGGCCAAGGCTATTTTTCACTAATAATTCTCCGTTGTTAGCTACCTTTTTGCGAAGGAGTTTTTATAGTCATGACTTTGCGCACTGTAAAGAGATTTTCTCAAGTAATGAAAATATAACTGACCCATTAGGTCAATTAGCTTTATTGAATTATTCTAACTAGTTAAGCACCTCGCTCATAATCCTTGTAATGTATTTAATTTCAATACTTTAAGCTAAGTTTTCTGGCCAAAAATCCCGATACTAAGAGTGAGGTGGGGCTTAATTTATGAAGTGGATGAGAGAATTTGTATTTTTTTATGCCATGATTTCACTGGCCAGTACTTCTGGTGGAGCAGAATCATGTGATGATTATCATAAAAAAATCTTAGAATTTGATAGGAAAATCAATGAGCACACCAACAAAGATGTGGTGGCGGGTTTTTGTAAAACTCAAAGCCCAGAAAATAAAGCTCTACTCACACAAAATAATATTTGCCCCGATGGCAAGGTTAAATATGAAGAATTAAAAAAACTTTATAATGAATCACTAACGCGAAATCTTGTGTTAAACGGTCTTAAAGAGCTTAAAGCCAAATTTGAAGAAGATGAAAGAAATCTCGCCACAACTTCAAAAGAGCAAGTGCAGAAAGCTCAAGAGTTAAAGACAAATTTAGAAAAATATAAAAACTCACTAGAGAAAGCAGCCTTAGTACAATCAAGTTTTGAAAAAGATCTCCACTATGTTTTTGATTCTCAAAATCTGGCCACACCCGCTAGCCCTTATTATGCCTTCATGAAATACATGGCAACCAACAAAGAGATTGTAAACAATTTTGACTCTTTCGATCGTTTCGTCGGTGGCAAATATCTTTGTGGGCTTCAAAACAATAAAGAAAATTCATTTTGTAAAAACTATAAAGAAAGTAGCCAGGAAAATAAAGCTGTCCTCTATGATTTGTTTAAAACACGCTATCAATTCAATTCAGATAAACCTAATGAAGATGATTTAGATTTTGCAAAAAATTATTTAGATGACAAAAATGTGATAAGCAGTTTTAAAAATGTGCTCAATATAAAAGTAGCTGGCCAGGATAATCTCGTCTCAATTGAAAAGTACAAAGAATTATCTCAAGTTAACGAATTAGAAAGTAGTATTGAGAACTATCTTAAAGATGATAAAAATAGCGAAAAAAAGACCGCTATGCTTAAACAGTTGGAAGTCTTAAATCAAAAATCTAGTTACATAGAAAATGCTAGCTTTAACCGCGTTGAAATTCAGAAGAGTGCTAAAGAAGCTCTTTTTGATCAGTATAAATTGAAAGATAAGCAGAAAATTAAGGAAGACAGAACTAAACTGAATAAAGATGATTTTTATCAAAGCCTTACTCAAGGTGAAGATAAAGTACAAGAGACTTTATACAAAGCTAAACAAGAGGACATGAATTCACTGGTTAATGACTACCAGTTACTCAAGAGTTTTAAACCAGAAGAATTTTCTGACTCAGAAGTAAAACTCAGAGACAATTTACTGACTCAATTAATTGATAAATACGAACAACATATGAATGCTGCTTACCATGAACTTCATCCAGAAAAAATGAAAGATATCCAGAGTACAACAAAAGCAAAAATCGATGAAGCCAAAAAACTATTGCTAGAAGAAAAGAGAAGCTGTTTGAAAAATATAGGGTTTGATCCTAGTGATTCACAAAAAACTTTTGGAAAAAGTAAAAACAGTCTGCACGATATCGGCCATTGTTTATTAGGAGAACATTTTTTAGATGATGATGATTACAATAAAGCGCTGAGTGAAGCTGCTACTAAATATAATCTTTATAAATCTCTCTTATCAGAAATGGAACTGGATAAGAATAATGGAAAATATGTCGACCTCAGCTTAAAGAAAAAAGATTATTTAATTCGCTATGTAGTTGAATGTGAACAACGTTTTGATGATACAAAAATCAATATGCCTAATATCTGTGACCAGGGAGGTCGTGAGCTCGTCGCCAGCCGTGAGTTAATAGAGCTGGTGGAAGATAGTTCTCAGGCTGTGACTTATATCACTAGCGATATTTTAAAGGCCTTGGATGAGAAAGGCAGAATGACTAAAGAACAAGAACTAGCAGCTGCCGAGAAAAAGAAGCAAGAAGAATTACAGAAAGCTAACAACAATAATGATGAAACAGTACTTGATGATATAGATGAAACTGGTGGAGACAACGAAGAAGTCTCTATCAAAAAAGAGAAAAATAAAAGAAGTAGTCGCAATGATACAAGAGTGGGAGAAAATGGTAGTTATGGTCAAAAAACATTTTTGGATCAATTCTCCATTGGAATTATGAATGCTGCTAAGGACGTAGCTCCTCATGTGGCGCGCTACCAGCAAATTCAACAACAAAGTACATGGGCCATGCAGCAAGCTCAACAATATAGTTATCTAAGTATGCAAGCTCGTCTGGGTTTGGGACCTACTTATAATCCAAATTTTACTAATGGTCTTTATAATAATTTTATGATCAATTCCCAAAGCTATTTCAGATCACCTCTCACTCCTAGCTATAGCTATGATAGTGGCTATAACCAACTACTCTATCAAAGTGGATTCCCAGGCCAATCACCTATTGCCAGATCTGGTAGTGGAGCTGTTAATATTCCAGTGAATTTCCCCGTCAATTTTAGAAATTAACCACATTAGCTGAATAAAATTCTCAAGTAGTCTTGATTAAAGATAAGTACCTTATTTCCCGAAAAGTTTAGAGAGAACTATTGATTTTCTATAAGGATGTAAAAAATCAAATGAAGACGTATTTTCACATTTTATTAATCTCTTTTTTGCTCATCGTGAGTAGCTGCATTCCAAGTAGTCCACCTCGATCAAAAAATTTAAGCAGTGATGGATCATCTAGTAGCAATGGCTCTAGTAGTAACACCAATTATGAATTGGCTCTTTATAAAGATGGCTACTTTCAAACCTTAACGGTTAACTCTGATGTGGATGACGTGCTTTATCTGCGGGGTTCTAAAGTTGAAACTTTTTTAAATACTGGTTCTATGTACACATCTAAATTTTGTGTGGTGATTAATTACCGTGACCTTTTAATAAATGGAACTGCGACCAATTTACAATTACGAACTCGCGCCGTACCGATTTCATTTCAAAATTTCTCAACTGGAAAAACTGAAAGACTTTTAAGACTTGAGCTGCAAGATAAAACAGGTAGTGCCGCTTCTTGCAAAGGTGTGGTCAATTTAACTAATCCCAATGCCAGCCTACCTACCAGCTTTACCGAGCTTAATGCTAGCTTTTTAGTCACAGAATTATGCACTAATTGTTTGGGATTAATTAATTCAAAGGAAGTCTTCCTCTATATCACTGATGGTGTTAATTTAGTTTCACCAACTAATGTCACTAATCCTGCCTTAGATGTGAGTTCTTTAAAACTCATTGTTGATTACGCCAATAATGCAACTTCCTCTAATAATAATTGCACCGATTCTGTTTGTATTGCTCAAGGCTTTAATTGTTGTCTACAAGGTCAATGTGTTAACGATGGAGCGCAAAAGCCGGGTGTTAATACTAGTGATCCAAATTTCATCACGGCACTCAATGAAGTTTTATCCCAGCCAAGTGCTTATACCAATTATCCAGAATATTTTTATATTTGCCCTGGCACAACCAACCCTCCAAATGAAGATGACGATGATGGAGATCCAGTGACAGAGGCGCAAGAAGCCCTGGCCAAACTTTTAACAGACAAGGAATGCGTGGATGAATTAAAAAATTTATCTTTAACCAGTCCCTATACTCTTCAGTATTTAAGTTCTAGCTCCTATCCGGCAGGCCCTTACAGCAAATGTAATAATGTAACCACTAGTGATTATATGTATATTGAAACAGTTCTCACTCGTCTTTATAATTTATGTGGTTGTTCTCAAACTGCTTTCACTGATAAAATTAACAACTGTCCAGCCTACTCTTATAAGATCACTGAAACTGATGCAGCAGGAAATCCCAAAGCGGTGGGTTGTGATGTCCCTTCAACCAGTGGTAGCTCTGGGCCATTTCAAGATCTAGATGTCAATGTCAATTCTCGATCGGTCCCTCACCGTTATTTTAAAAGAAGTAATGGCGATCCAGTTGATAATTTAGAAAATTTCTTTCTTGATACGAGTATGCTTTATGAAGGAGCTGACTTTAGTTATTTAGATGGCGCTAATCATATGATTCCGGTTAATGGAGATTTTAATTTTAATTCTATTATAGGGGCATTTGAGACCACGCTGGATCAAGCTCTACCGGCCAAGGTCGTTAATGTGGAAGTCAATAAGAGTTATCTAATTGAAACTCGTTCTGGTTTTTTCCAAACTTGTGTGGGTTGTGATCGAGATAGGTGGCTCAATGCTTTTACTCCTTTTCCAACCGCTAATATGGGTGTAGGACTTAAAGCGATTGGACATACCACCACTCGTGATCAGTATTCTACAAATACCACCAACGGTAATTATGAAGATACTCATTTTGGTCGCGCGTGTTTTATTCCACCGACCATGGTGCCTTACTCTCATCGCGCTATTGCCAGTGCCAATACGCAAAGACAAACTAGGCTTAA
>CALFYV010000252.1 GCA_937952395.1 uncultured Bacteriovoracaceae bacterium
TGGAGACTCAACCGGCTTAGGTAACCGAAACACTTTACTAATTGGCGGCGCGTCACTGCTATTAGGCAATTACCTTTACTCTAGAACCAAACAATACCAAAACGAAGAATTACTTGAGCGTTCAGTCAGTGAATACAATAAAAGAAATTTACCCAAAATTTACTTTTCACCCTATGGTGATGTAGATAGTTCAACTCTAGGTGTTGGAATCGGCATCAGTCAGGAGTTTTGATGGGTATAAATTGTTTTAATTGCCACAAAGAGCTGGATTTTCAAAGCTCTTCTAAAATATCCCGCAAAGAAACATGCCCCTACTGTTATATTGACTTACACAGCTGTAAAATGTGCCATTACTACGATAAAACAGCTTATAACGAATGTAACGAGCCCATGGCCGATAGAGTGGTCGAGAAAGAGAAGGCCAATTTTTGTGATTATTATCAACTAGCTGGAACTCTTAAAAAAGGTCCAACTAAAGCTGATTTAATGGCGCAAGCTCAAGCACTATTTAAAAAGAAGGAATCATGAACGAATTTCCCATGACTTTAAAGGGGCACCTCTTACTTAAAGAAGAATTAGATAAGCTCATTCGGGTCGACAGAGAAGAAATCAAAACAGCCTTAGCAGAAGCAAGAGAGCTTGGAGATTTAAAAGAAAATGCAGAATACCATGCAGCCAAAGAAAGACAGTCCATGAATGAAGGTCGAATCGCTGAATTACAAAATAAAATTGGTAAAGCAAGAATTATTGACCCCAAAACTCTTTCGGGTAAAAAAATTATGTTTGGCGCCACTGTTACACTTATGGATTGTGATAAGGGGGAATCTGTAACTTTTCAAATTGTTGGTGAAGATGAAGCAAAAAATTTTAAAGATAAACGTTCTTGTAATAGCCCTGTATGCAAAGCTCTCATTGGAAAAGAAATTGGCGATGAAGTCATTGTTAAAGTTCCCAAAGGGGAAATGAATTTTGAAGTAGAAAATGTCGAATATAAATGAAGTAAATTTATCTTCTCCTATTAAAACCTTGCTTTCAGCAAAGCAAAATCCACAGTATATAGGTAAACTACAAGAAGCCAATATTAAAACCATTCATGATCTTTTGTGGATTTTTCCCAATAAGATTTACCCCGCCCCTCAATTGCAAAGTTTTACACAGCTTAAAAGCAGCGAACTTTTTCTAGGAGAAGGGAAAATCATTGGCATTCAGTCCAAGCCACAATTTGGAAGGAAAGGAAAAAAACGAATTCAATTATTTCAAATGACTTGTACTGTAAAAGATAATCACTCTGCTGAAATACTAAGTTTGAAATGGTTCAATATTTATCCTTCGCAAACAAAAAAACTAAAGAATCTCGATAACATTTTATTTCAAGGTGAAGTTAGTGTTTTTAATAATTCATTTCAAATCGTTAATCCTCAAATTCTAGAAACAATGCCAGAGAAAAATAATTCACTTATAAGACAATATCCAACTGTTAATGGTGTTAGTGGTCACCATATTCAAAAACTTATTGATAAAATTCCGAGTCACTTATGGAACCAATCAACAGAATCTCTACCTGAGAAAATAATCAATAAATATCAATTTATGAGTGTAAATTATTGCTTTAGAAACATGCATGGATTGTCAGATGAGTGGAATAAAGAAATTCTTCAGCAAGCAACAAATAGACTTATTTACCAAGAGTTTTTCCATGAGCAAATTAAAATTAAAGCACGAAAAGATAGTTTGAAGAAAAAAAATGCCAGCGTTTTTCATATTGATGAAAGTGAATTAAATAAATTTATAGCAAAATTTCCCTACCAACTAACCCAAGATCAAATAAGTGCGTTAAAAAATATCACAGACGATCTGAAAAGCTCTCACCCTATGATGAGAATGCTACAAGGAGATGTTGGTTGTGGAAAAACTACAATCGCCTTTCTGGCATGTCTCATTATTGCCCATAATCAGCAACAAGTCGTAATCATGGCGCCAACTGAAACATTGGCGCAACAACATTATAATAATTTTAAAAAAAATTTTGCTCACTTAGAGATTGAAATAGATTGCTTATTTGGGAGTCATACACAAAAAGAAAAAAAGGAAATTTACTCAAAGATAAAATCAGGTGAGACCAAAATAGTTTTTGGAACACACTCCTTATTTCAAGAAGCTGTCGAGTATAAAAACTTGGCCCTGGCCATTATTGATGAGCAACATAAGTTTGGAGTTGAGCAACGCTTAAAGTTATTAAGCAAAGGAAAAAATATACATTGCCTTACTATGAGCGCAACTCCTATTCCCCGTACATTATGCCTTACCCAATATGGAGATTTAGATATTTCACTTATCAAGTCTATGCCCTCAGGTCGAAAAATGATTCAAACCAGAATAGTTGAACCTTCACTCAGTAATAAATACTTAAGTTTTCTTAAGACTCGAATTGAAAAAGGCGAACAAGCCTATATTGTAGTTCCAGCGATTGAAGAATCTGAAAAGCTTGATCTAAATAATGTTAATAGTATTTATGAACGTTATAAAATGTACTACCCACATTATAGAATAGAAATACTGCACGGAAAGCTTAGCTCTGAAGAAAAAAATAATGTTATCAGCAAATTTTTAAATAAAGAAATTCAAATACTCATCAGTACTAGTGTTATTGAAGTCGGGATTGATGTTCACAACGCCACCGTTATGAGTATTTATAATCCTGAAAGATTCGGATTAAGCTCTCTTCATCAGCTCCGTGGTCGTGTGGGACGTGGCGGTAAAGCAGGTTTTTGCTTTCTGGTGTTAGAACAACCCCTATCTCCCGAGTCTATGCATAGACTTCAAGTCGTTGAATCAACACTAGACGGTTTTAAAATTGCCCAGGCTGATTTGGAAATTAGAGGTCATGGTGATCTTTTTGGAAAGGAACAATCTGGAAGTATTAGCGGACACAAAATTGCTAATATCGTCACTCATTCAAATATTCTCTATTCCGTTTGTAATGATTTGGATGAATTAATAACCAATCATGATTCTTTTTATTTACAAGCGCTAAATAATTATAAAAATGATTTTAAAATATCCACCACTATTTGATCTTATTAAGGATATATATGATTGAAATTGAAGTTATAAAAGCAACTAATCCAGACTTAATTGGAAAAAGAGTTTTTTATAAAAACAGTATTTCAATTGGCGGATTTCAACAAGATGTTTACCTTGATCTCACTACTCAATATCAACTCGAAGTTATTGATGATAAATTAAACTTTAATAACAAAAGTAACAAATATTTACTCAATGGAAAAATAGCTAAAAGCTCACGTTTTTTAAAACTCAATGATACTATTACAATTGGAGAAGTGGAGTTTAAAATAATTCAATTCGCCCAAGAAAAAGAATTTAATTTAAGAAATACTTTAAATACTGAAACTGAGAAAATAATAAAGGAAAATCCAAAGGCGTTAGAAGTCTTAAAATTTCTCAAAAGTAAATTATAGAGATGAGCAAATTCAAATCATATTTTTATCAAACAAGCGACGGAGAGAAACTGCATTTTAAATGCAATTTTGATATTCATAAGCCGATAAACAAAACCGTCTTAGTGTTTAATTATGGACTTGTGTGTAGTGAGCAGCACTGGCTTTACCAAATAAATTATTTGAAAAAGGAGTATCCTGTCCTTATTCATGATTACCGTGGACATTTTGAATCTAGCGGCAAAGAAAACTTAGAAAAAATTTCTATTGAACAATTCTCTCAAGATCTGGGTAGCTTGATTCAATTTTATAAAATTAATAAAGTTGTTATGTTGGGCCATAGCATGGGGGTTAATGTTTGCTTAGAGTTTGCAGTTAATTACCCTGACTTAGTAGAAAAACTCGTTTTAATTTCGGGTTCCAGTCTTTCAGCGAAGGAAGTTATGTTAGGAACAAATATTATGGATATCGCTGTACCTTACCTTGAAAAATTGCAGGATAAGTTTCCCGGCTTACTTAAAACATTCTGGAGCTCAAGTGCATCAAATCCAATAGTTCGCTATATTATAAAACAAGGCGGCTTTAATCCAAGCAAAGTCTCAGATGAATTTATAAGGCTTTATTTAACAAATGTGGGAATACTAGGGCCTTCATTATTCTTACGATTGTTTAAAAATATGTCTGAGCACCAAATAACGATGCATTACCCACAAATTAAATGTCCTGTTTTTATAGTTAGCGGGAATAAAGATAAAGTTATTCCGCATTTTACACAAAATTATTTTTTAAAATCAATGCCCAAAGCTAAGTTATTTACTATTAAAGATGGAAGCCATGTCCCTCAAGTCGATTTTCCTGCTTTGGTAAATAAAAAAATTAAATCATTTCTTAATGGGAATTCAGAAGTGAAATCAGAGGTCTAAAAATTCGATTTTGGGCTGAAATTAATTGTTTTTTCTTATACTCAAGATGAGAAGCCTCGCCTTCAGTATTTTTCTTGTAGCTTTCTATATCTGTTATCTGAACTTCAAAAGGATAAAAAAATCTAACATCTCTTGAAATCAGAGAAGTATCTAAAGATAAAATCTTTTTTGATAATTCTGTATTTTCGTCTTTGGCCATATTCCTTACATGACTAAACTCCATCATAAACGGATTTCTGTATTTGATTAATTGTCTGCAAGTAAAATGAATCGCCTTATAATCATCCAAAGTATGTATATTGGTCGCAGCAATTGGCTTTGATCGTGACTTCTCAGTTACTTTAATCACTTCTTTGATGAACTCTTCTTCTGTATATTTCTTTCTTATGGCAATTTTTTCTAATTCAAAATGTCTCTTTCTGAATTCTGCCAAATCTATCAGTGAGTTTTGAGAACGTGAAGGTTTTATGTTGTGCACACTGATAACATAGTTTTTATAAAGAAATTTCATAACTCTTAAACTATCTATGACTGAGTTGGTAATGAAACGAACCCCAACTCTGTCAAACAATTCTTCAGCTACATTTTCCGTTTTATGTAATAGTTTTATAATAATACTATCTCTAGACTTCTTGGCTTTTGTTTGAAAATCATTCAACTCGATGCTTTCACTGCCATCTTCATTCTTAAGAAATAAACGATTATTCTCATCTCTGTGTAAAAATTTATAAAACCTATCAAATATCTGATACTGAATTGTTGAGAAATAATTATAACGAAGATCTTTGTCTGTATGAAGAATAGTATGCATAACCTTTAATACTATTCCGGCCCAAATACTCACTTCATTTAATTTATGAACATTCCCTTCATTGGTAGCTAAAAGAAAAAGATCTGTAACATCAGTAACTGTTAAAACTTTAGGAGGTATTTGATAATCAAGACCATCTACATTTCCTTCCTTAAGAAAATACCGTCTGATAAATTGAAGTGCTTCCTGAAAATTACCAAATAATTCCGCGCTCTGAACGGGGTCACTCATATCAAAACCATAACCCAAAAGAAATTTATGAACATCACTTCGATTAGCCAATTGTCCCAAATATGAATTGGCATCAAGAGCTGATTTACCTCCAACCAAGACATCGAAGACTTCCCAGTAGAAATGATAGTTTTGTAAATATTCAGGTCTATTCATAAGAGTTTTGCTAGTAAAAGTAGTTAATAGAATGTAAACGATTAGTAAGCGTAAAACAAGAAACGCCTCGGTGTTAATTTGAGCAAAATACTTTTGTCATTTTTTTATGTCGGATATCTTCCTAAAGCTCCTGGAACATGGGCTTCTCTGGCATGTTTGCCGATTTTTTATTTTTTATACCCACTTACACCTAGGCCCATCTATAGTTTATTTTTTACCTTACTATTAGTTTTAAGCGCCTATTTAGCTCAGAAGCACACTGTCACCACGAAAGAAAAAGACCCTGGCTGGATCGTTATAGATGAAGTTTTAGGTGTCATGGTAGCCTGGCCCACACTTAAGACCAATCATTGGCAGGAGATACTTTTACTTTTTATTCTTTTTCGATTTTTTGATATCACTAAAATTTGGCCTGCTAGTTATTATGACAAAAAAAATAGCGGATGGGGTATTATGCTCGATGATATTGTAAGCGGAATTTATACAGCTATTTCATTAATCGCTCTGCAGCAAGTACTTAATTTCCCTCTATTTTGAAAAATTGTCCT
>CALFYV010000253.1 GCA_937952395.1 uncultured Bacteriovoracaceae bacterium
ACCAACTATCATTGAGCGTCTAACCTTTGCACAAGGTTTGCCTGAGCTATGGGATGAGGGTGAATTTCAAGAGGTGGATGAGTACGCTTTAGAGGTATCAAAAGATCTATTAATTTATTTAAACCAGTATAAATCAACAATTTTTGAAAAATTAAGCGATTATGGCCTAAATCTCTCAGCAAATTTTACTTTAATCCGTGTGCATTTGTTAAAATTTTTGGCGATTTTACCTTCTTTGGATCATGATAAGAGCGGCAGGGAAGTCAAGCGTATATTAAATGAAACACTCAGACGTTTAATTCAAGATTCAAACTTAGCGCGGGCAAAAAAAACAAAAGGTCAAAATAGGGCCTTACCGAACTCATTAGTTCGTATTTTTTCATTTATCTACAAACTCATTAGTTTTATTCCCGCTTCTGTCTTAGCTTTTTCCGTTAGAAAGATTGTGATGATGATGGCCAAACGCTTTATTGCTGGGGAGAAGATTTCTAAAATCTCCGGGACAATTAGCGAACTCAAAAATACATCACGAGAAATGACTCTTGATCAATTAGGTGAATTAGTCGTCTCGGACAAAGAAGCACAATTGTATTTTGAGAAAGTAATAGAAATTATTCACGGTCTTGAAAAATATTACACTCAAGGCGAAAAGAACAATGCTGGAATTTTAAAAGCTCATGTCTCGATTAAAGTTTCGGCCCTTTCTCACGATTTTAAGCCTCATGCTTTTGATTACACCTACACTAGAGTTGCCCCACGATTAAGAGAAATATTACTTCAAGCAAAGCAAAAAAATGTTTTTGTGAATATCGATGCTGAACATTATCATTTTAGAGATTTAGTTTTTAAAATCTATGCCAAGATTCTGCTTGAGACTCCACAGTTAGCCGATTATGGACAAACGGGTATAGTGGTTCAGTGCTATCTGAGAGACGCCTACTCGCATTTAAAAGAAATTATAGAGTTATCAAAAAAAAGAAAATTAGTTATGCCAGTCAGGCTGGTTAAGGGAGCATACTGGGACGCAGAGACTGTTGAAGCCGATGCCCATAATTTTAAAGCACCTCAATTTTTAAATAAAGAAGAGACTGATATTCATTATCGTCAGTTAATCTATATGTGCTTAAAGCATAAAGACGAATTGCAGTTAAGTGTGGCTTCACATAATTTTATGGATCATTGCTGGGCCCATGCGCTTCGTGAGAAAGTTTTTCCTGAGGCTGCTGTTATTGAACATCAGTGTTTACATATGACCTATGAAGCCCTTTCTAATGCATTAAGCAAGATGAATTGGGCAACTCGCAATTATATTCCCGTTGGCAATTTATTAGTTGGTATGGCCTATTTAGTGCTAAGAATAATGGAAAACTAATATCAAGTGGTAGTTTTAACTATTATGCGCTACCATAAAAAACAGGCTTCTTTTAAATCACCACAAGACATTTTAAAGTTTAATAAAAAGCGTCGTTTAATTACCTGGGATCCACAAGAGCAAAAAATTGATTCCGCTTTTATCAACGTTCCGCCGGTTAGGCTTTATTTGGCTGAAAATCAGGAGGAATTTTTTAAAACCTTTGCTCAATCCAAAAATGAATTAGGATCAGACTTTGCAAATAACTCTAAACTAAATGGAGAGATTAAAAAAATTTATAGTGGTTCGGAAGAATCATTGCTAGTCGGTGAGATCAAGTTTGCCACAGTAGAAGATACACACCAGGCCATACTGAGCGCACAAAAATCTTTTGAGTCTTCCTGGTGGTCTTCCAGCAATGCCCTTATGCGCTTTAGCGTGCTGCTAAAAGCTGCTGATAAAATATTACAACTTCGTTATGAGCTGGCGGGCCTAATTATTTTCGAAGCTGGTAAATCCATTGCAGAAGCTTTGGCCGATGTAGATGAGGCGGTGGATTTTATTAATTTTTATGTCAGAGAAGAGATGGTTTGGTTTCGACGCTTCCCTTTTGCTAGCCCTCGTGGAGTTATGGCCGTCATTTCTCCATGGAATTTTCCTCTGGCCATTCCTTGTGGCATGGTTTGTAGTGCTTTGAGTGCAGGTAATGCTGTTATTTTAAAATCAGCCGAGCAAACACCACTGATTGCTCAGAAATTTGTGGATATTTTGCATGAAGCTGGAGTGCCGACCAATTTATTAATTCATTTGCCTGGTGAAGGGGAGAGTGTCGGGGCTGCCTTAGTTGATTCACCTATTATAGCGGGTGTTGTCTTTACTGGGTCAAAATCTGTTGGCACCCAAATTTATAAAAAAATTTCTTCTCAAATGATCCAATATGAAAATAGTTTTTATCAGAAAAAAGTTATCACTGAAATGGGTGGTAAAAATGCAATTATTGTAACCAATAATTGTGAATTAGATGAAACAGTTCAAGGCATTCTTTACTCAAGTTTTGCTCACGCCGGACAAAAATGTTCAGCCGCTTCCCGCATACTGATTGATAAAAAAATAAAAAAAGCTTTTCTGGATCGATTTATCGATGCTGTTGCGGATTTAAAAGTAGATTCGGCCTTTAAAGCAGAAACTTTTATTAATCCGATTATTAGTCGAGAGGATAAAGAGCGGATCAAGCAAATAGTGGTTGAAGCTTCACTTGAGGCCAAAGAGCATAATGGGGTTGTTCATTTGGACAGAAGCAAAGAAGAATTTCCTGGGCATTGTGT
>CALFYV010000254.1 GCA_937952395.1 uncultured Bacteriovoracaceae bacterium
TTGTTCATAGGAAGAACTTGAAGACAGAACTTAGTTTTTATTTAAAAATGTTCTCTAAATGAACCCTAGTGATATTTGGATCAAAGAAAATTTAGAAACAGAGTTTTTTAATCCTCACGTAGAAGATTTTGAAAAAGCTTTTCATTATTTTTATCAACCAAATTCGAGTACGATTATTACTATTGGAGGCACCAATGGTAAGGGTGAGTGCTCGAGAAGTTTGGCCCACTTATTTAAGCAAAATAATTATACCTATTGTTTATGGACTTCCCCTCATTTAAAGACGGTTCGGGAGAGAATAGCTTCAGAAAAAGGATTGATTACAGATTCTGAAGCCTTAGTCTTTTTTGAATCTACCAAAAAAATCTGCCAAGAAAAAAAATGGGTTTTGAGTTTTTATGAATTTCTTTTCATCTGCTTTTTGCAATTCGCTCAGAAAAGAAATCCGCAGTTTCTCATTTTGGAAGTAGGTATGGGGGGACGCTTGGATGCTGTTAACAAATTGGATGCTGACCTTTGTGCTATTACTTCTATTTCTCGTGATCATCAGGAATATTTGGGCCCAACTCTTAGGCATATCCTTAGAGAAAAACTAGGCATTACTCGCGCCCATAAAACTTTATTGACTACCTTCGAATTGGCCTATTTAAGGAAATTAACGCAAAAACATTGTTTAGAGCATCAAGTCAATTGGACTGATTTGTTTGAAAAGGGTCATTTGAAATCACAAGATTCATTCACTCGAAGAAACCAATACCTGAGTGCGCAGATGTATCAAATTCTGACTGGAGGTAAGGATGGCATTGAAGAATTGATCAAAGATAATTTTGTGCAATCAACAGAATATCATGCAGGCCAGTGGCAAAATAACTATTGGGAGATAAGAGGTACTCATAATGTAGATGGTATGCGCAAATTAGTTCATTTTTTGTATGATGAAACCTATAATAAGAAGGAGCGCAAAAATTATCAATATATGCTCCTGTCTTTTAGCCAAAGAAGCATGAAAGAGATGGAGGTGATGATTAAGGTTTTAAAGAGTCATCCCTGTCTTTTTGATAATTTATTTTTGTACATAGGACGTTTTCATAAGGCCGCGAGTGAAGAGAGTATTCAGTATCTTGGGAGAAAATTTGCATTACCAGTTGTTGACGACTGGAAGAAACTTTTGCAAGGAAATTCGGGGCAGCGGATACTTTTTCTGGGTTCAAATTATTTTGTTGGTCATCTACTTCACGAACTTGAATATTAATACGGCTTACTCTCAAACCGTTGATCAAAGTAAAAATTTACAATTACAAGTTGGCGACGAAATCAGCGTTTTTTCCGATAAAGCTTATCGTAAAAGAAAAGGTGAATTATTCGAAGCAGTAGGGAATGTGGTTATCCTACATAAAAATGAAACCCTTTATGGCCAGTCAGCATCGTTTGATTTGGATTCCGGTATTTTTGAAATAAAAGGCAATGTACGCTATGTCACCCAAGGCTTAACTCTCTATGGCTCAGAGATGAGATATAATATGAAAAGTGATTATCTGATCATGCATAATGCAAGACTTGTCTCAGATAGCTTTAATATTGTGGCTTACAGAATTGAAAGGAAGAGTAAGATTGATTATGAAGCTGTGGACGCAGAGTTTTCTACTTGTAAAAATTGTCCAGAGTCTTGGTCTGTCTATGGAGAAAGGTTAGATTTGACTCTGGGTGAGTATGTCACTATAAAAAATGGCCTAATCAAAGTCAATGGAACGGGAATTATGATCATTCCCTATATTGTTTTACCTGTGAAAAAAGATCGAGAGTCAGGTTTGCTTTTTCCTAAACTTTCTCAACGCTTCTCTGAAGGTGTTGCCTTTGAACAACCTTGGTTTTGGGCCATTGATGATTCAAAAGACATAACATTGACCCCAACCTTCTGGGCCACTAGAGGCTATGGTACTGATATTGATTACCGTCAAATGTTTGGTGAAAAAAAGTGGATTAATCTTCAATCAAGAATGCTTAATGATGAAATTTATTTACCAGGAAAATTGACCAACGATGCCTCTGGCTTCGAGCGTTTTCGTCATATATCTGAATTAGAATCTCACTTGCAATGGTCTAATAATTTAAATCAGCATCTTCGTTTTGTTGAGGTGAGAGATTTGGACATGGTTCAAGAATTTTCTATTTATTCTGATCCGTTAGTAAGAGGTAGTGAAATTGGGCTTAATACTCATTTTGACTATCGCCATGATTATTTTGATATTACTTTTGCTAGTGAGTTTAATAAAAATCAACTAAGTAGTAACGCCGATAAATTTGATCAAAGTTATGTCCAAGTTTTACCTCAGATTTCACTTTCTTCTGTTCCTTTTAGTTTAATTCAATCTGAAAAATTATTACTTAACAATATTAGTATTGGTTTTGATTCTACTTTTACAAATTTTAGGCAGAATACTTTTAATGAAACTTCAGGTATTTATCGTAATACCGAACGTATTACACTTAATCCTTATATTGATTGGAATTTGTTTACGATAGGACCTTTTCATTTAAAAACTCGATACATTTATGATTATCAACACTACAGTTTTGAAAGAGATAATGCAGATAATTTTCGCAAAAGTGCCAATAAAATGAGAACGGAATTTTCCTTTGGTATCGATAAAATATTTGGACTCTCATATGAAGAGCAGATTCCATTAGAATCCATTTCTCAAGAAGAAATTTCGAAGATTAAAACATCTGAATCGGAAAAAGGAAAAAAAGTTTTTAAAGAAGATCCTTTGACTATTGGAGCTATCCCTGACTTTGAGCAATCACTTAAAGATGACTATGTTATTACTAAGAGAAATGCTTATCGTCATTCACAAGATTTTAAAGTTATTCATCATTATATTTTTGATGAAAATCAGGTAGGCAATCAAGCTTTTTATGATCAGATAACAAATTCTAATACTGGCTGGTTTGATTACACTGATGCGGTAAGAAGTCAGGAGAATCTATTAGGAAGTAATGATACTAAAATATTGATCCCACCAGACAATACCGTCGAGCTACAATGGAATAATGCCCTTATTAAAAAAGCAACAAAACGTTCTGTGTACCAACTTGATAGAAATTACCTTAAAGATAATTTTGATTATTCTAAGGTTGGCCATTTTAATGTTTCCCAAGGCTTACAGTTACAAGAAAATTTGGGCAAATTTAGTGAACGTTTAACCAGACTTTTTGTTTCAATGGGACTGGCCTTAAATTCTTGGGAAATTGGTATTGATAATTATTATTTTCATAATACCAATGATAATATTTTGAGTACTTCTCTTTACAAAAGCTGGAACTTTATCGAAATTCTTGCCAGATATAATTTAAACAGTTTTGACCAATCAAATTTGAAAACCACAACTTTAGGAGTTCAGATAAAACCTATCGAATTGTTACGCTTTTCTGTACTACAAGATTACGATCTGACGGCAGATAAAAGTACCCGTACACTCTATAATTTTGATTATATTCCACGTAATAATTGTTATGTTTTTAATCTTAACTTTAGAAAAACCTTAGTTGATCAAAGGGTTTCCTTTAATATTAATTTAAATTTTGGTGATAATGGATTTAAGCGTTCTCGCAGTGGTACGAGCTTAAAAGAGAAAATTTAATGTCTGTATTTATTTATGATTTCGAAGATAGTTTTACTTATAATATTGCGGCAGAAATAAAAAAAAATTATAGTAAAGTAGAAGTTATACCATTTAAAAATATCCAAGAACATTTTCAACTTTTTAAAAATAGCCAGAAAAAGGCAGTGGTTATTTTGGGCCCGGGTCCAGGGCATCCTGATGATTACAGTTGGTTGCAGACTATTATTGAGCATTACTTGCAAAAGCCAAATATTTTTTTGATGGGAATTTGTTTAGGACACCAATTGATTCTCCAGAAATTAGGTGCCCAAATTGCTCAGGCCAAAAGACCCAGACATGGAATTCAAAAATTTTTTAAAGTAGATGTTTTTTGGAAAAAATACTTACAACTCAAATCAAGTAGGATAACTGTTCAGGTTTATAACTCTTTAGAGGTTATTTTAGACAAACAAAGACTAAAAGAGCTTAAGAAAACGGGCTTTCACGTATGCTTGATAGATGGTGTTGTGGTCATGTTACACAAAGAGCGTCTATTAACATATCAATTCCATCCGGAATCAATCGGAACATCTTACCCTCAAAGCTACTTTCGTCCCATTTTGAATTTTCTTTTATAATAAGAGAATGAATCTGTGGTTAAGCGGAATTTACGATCTTGCAACATTTAATTACTTGAAAACTTTAGGCATTCAAAAATTCAGTTTTGATTTCAGGCCTAGGAGTTTAACTTTCATTCAAGAGCATAAAATGCAAGAAATTATTTCTAGTTCTGGTGAGTCAACTCACCAGTATCATTTTATTTTCGAAAATGAAAAAGATTTTGTTATCGATAAAATAATGAATGAAATGCAAACTAAAAGAGTGTCCTCGAGTATCAATGAATTTTCTATGGAATTTACCGGAAAAGGCACTGCTCAAGATTTTGATAAATTCAAATTACCTTATTATTGGCATTACTCAACTCAAGTCTCCCATTTAAGTTTTTTAAATTCTCATTTTTTTAAAGGTTATATTTTTCATACAGATGATTTAGAGTATATGTCCCGACAAGGGGATCTTTACCATTTCTTCAAAAGTCTTTTTGAAAATGTTAAGGGTCAGAATAAAAAAATTGAAATTGTTTTGTACATCAATGAAGAAATGAGTCTACCTAAATCCATCATAGATTTTTTTCCTTTTGATTCCATCATCCTGCCTATTACATCCAAGGTAGAAACCAGTTATCGAAATATTAATATTAATGTCCTTCATGACCATATCCGCTTAGTAGAGCAGATGGTGGGACTTAGCTTTTAATTAAGTGAGGGGAAATGAATATTCTCTTGTCGAACGATGATGGCGTCTTCGCACCGGGTTTAACCAATCTTTATAAAAAGTTATCGGTTTATCATCGCGTAACAGTCGTGGCGCCTTTAGAAGAGAGATCCACAACCGGACATAGCCTAAGTTTAGATGCTCCTTTAAGAGTGAGAAAAATTGAAGAAAATATTTATGGTTGTAGTGGCTATCCCGCTGATTGTGTCTTAATGGGTTTAGGCCATTTTTGTAAAAATAATAAACCTGACCTTGTGATCTCTGGAATCAATCGAGGAGCTAATATTGGCCAAGATTTATATTATTCAGGAACGATGGCCGCGGCCCGTGAAGCCAGTTTTCATGGCGTTGCCTCCATTGCTGTTAGTTTAGCGGCAGATTTAAAAAGCGAAGATTACCAATGGGAACAGGCCAGTGATTTTATATTGGAACTTATTAAAGAAAATATTCATGAGGCCATACCTGAGCTAAGTCTTTTAAATATCAATGTACCTAACTGCGAACGAAAGCAGATTAAAGGAGTCAAATATACCTCTATAGGCTTTCGTGATTATTCCGAAGAGGTAGAAGAGAGATTTGATACAAGAAATAGAAAATACTACTGGGTAGCTGGTAATTTTCGAGGACACTATCAAATGGGCAACTCTGATGGTGAGGCCATTGATAATAATTATATTGCCTTCACTCCTCATCAATTGGTGAGTGGGATGGAGCGGGACTTTTCTCAGCTAGCTGAGATTCAGAAGAGGCTTAAGGATTTTAAATGAAGTTGATTCTTTTATTAACATTTTTACTTGCTGGTTGTGCAGGCATGCGCAGTGGTAAATATGTCAAAAATGCTGATGGAGAATGGATATTTATTTCTGAAAATTCAGGCTTAGTGGCTTTATTTGATGAAGATGATACAGGTATCAATTATTGGAGTGGTGATTTTGCCTGGCCGGTTCCTTCTATAAAAAAAATAAGCTCGGAGTATGGTAGACGTTGGGGACGGATGCACCAGGGGGTTGATATCCCAGCTCGGACAGGTTCCGCTGTAGTCGCGGCTGATGACGCCAAAGTTATTTTTTCTGGTAGTATGCGCGGCTATGGTCGTATGATTATTCTTTCTCACGGCAAAGGCATGAAAACCGTTTATGCTCATAATTCCAGTTTACATGTTAAAAGAGGACAGAGAGTTTATCGCGGACAAGTTATTGCCAAAATAGGAAGTACGGGTAAAGCTACTGGTCCCCATTTACATTTTGAAGTTCGTCACAATGGCCAGCCTACAAATCCTCTTAAGTATTTTAATCGCAAAGTTGCTAAGCGCTAGCTTAACTTTAAATTTTTGAATTTATCTAATAAATGAAAATAAAGAATGGCGGTATTTTTAGCATCTTCAAGGGCCGTATGAGCAACTTCTCCCATTTTGAAATATTCCATCAAGACAGAACCAGAGTCAGAATTTTTAGGTAATAGGTTCATGTCGACTAGGCCTTTGCAAAAACTAGTTAGATCCAAGACTCGGTGTGAGAAGTGCTTTCTTATCCAATCCCAGCCTAAATCACGACTTAAAAAAGGAATATCAATGGAATTCATAGATTTGCCAAAAAGAACAATTTGCTCATCCTCAAAGTAATCACGAACATTTCTGTTTTCCACGTAATCAATCATTTTTTTTCTAAATTGCGGAAGCGTTAAACCCGTTTTATGTGCTTTTTCGATCAAAGTTTTATTATGTTCAATCACCCAAGGATCAAGATGAGGCTCGAGTTCCTCAAAAGACGGACATTTAACTAAAAAATTTAGAGTCAGATCGTCACGAAAACTACGATTTTCACTGTCAAAAGGTATACAGGCAAATTCTATGATATGGGCACTTTCATATAAACCTGTGGCCTCTAGATCAAAAGATAAATATTTCATAGACTAAGCATAAACAATTCGCGGGCATTTTGAAAACTAAAACTCAATCTTTAGTGGGCAATGATCACTGACTTCTTGAAAACTCTTACCCAGGTGATTAAGAGTTGCAGGTCTGCAATTTAGTCTGGCGCAATGAGTAGAGGTTTCTGACTTATAGTTATTACCGTATGTATTGAAGAAATTTGAGTCAACCAGAACATGATCTAAGTGGGAAGGATATTCAAATCCATCATCTCGATTTCCCCACCAATAATTAGTGCACCCTACATCTCGTGTAAGATTAGTCAGTCGGTGGTCACTTGCGAATTTATCAAACAGACGGTGATAATAATCATTCTCACCTTTGATGTATTCAGTTGTGTTCAAGTCTCCCATGATCATAACAGGGCCATACTGGCTACCGAGTTTTCTGATAATTTTGCTTAAGCTATTGAGTTGATAATATCTTTTGCGAATACTTTCAGAGTTGCCACCAGATTTTAGATGAAGGGAAATGGCAATAAAGGTTTTTTGTGTTTGTTTATCAAAAAACTGAGCTACAAAACCTGGTCGTGAGCCATCATTACATTGAGGTTGTTGGTTATCGCTAGTCACACTCATGGACATATCCTCGTAAAAACGGATCAGTTGAAAACGTCTTTGATCATAAACAAAGCCTAGGTATTGCTGATGAGCTCCTCCGCATTGGGAAAGAATCAGGCCATAGTGAGGAAAATAATATTTTAAAAAACCCGTAAAATCTTTTTTCTCATGAATCTCTTGGACTGCAAATAAATCATAGCCTTGATTGAAAATGATTTGTGCTAATAAGGCTTTATTTGTGCGTTGATTTGAGCGATCATCTCGATCGTAATTACGAATATTAAATGTACCAATTTTAAATTGTGAATGAGCAAATTGAGTGAAGAGAATAACTAGCAACAACGATTTAAGCATTTTCAACTTCATATCCACTCCTTGGATCATCATAAGTTTGGCTAAAGTAACTCATTAGAACTGCTAATAATCTGATTGAAACATTTCTGTTGGGATCTGCCAATTAAGAAAAAGATAAATTTGAAAAATAAATAAAACACAATGCGTAAAAACTAAAACTGGCTGACCTTTGTGTGGGAATTTAAACAGGTCATTGCACTTTCGTTCTCTTTAAGCTCAAATATTTCAATAAATTAGATATTTCGAACGATTCATCCCCAAAATACTTTTGGGGATGCCACAACGAAATGACTAAAATCCTTAAAAAACCTAATCTTTTCAGAGGCGTGAGTGAGAAATACTTTGAGAAAACCCACACAAAGGTATTCCAGTTAATAAAAACTAAAGATAACTTATATTTACATAAAAGGGAGATTGTTTAAGCTCATTTAACCAAGTTTGGCAGGATAAGTTATCTTTGTTGAATACACATTTTTTACAAATACCTTTGCCTAAGCAAGATGAGGCAATAGGGATTTCTTGAGAGCGCAAATAATCCATTAAACTCATCTGTGGAATTTCTTTTAAGCAAAATTTAGCGATCAGTTTTTGACTAGCTTCACCTATAACAATTATTTCCAGCAAGATAAATTCCCGTTAGTTCTATCATCCAAAACAAAATAATTGAGTTGGTTTCGAAACCTTATATTCCCCCAAATATTTCCCAAGGAGAAAGAGTTATAAACAGGGATATTGAGTTTGAGCAGTTCATCTAGTTGCGCTTTAGTGCCCCGTTGGGATTCATAGATCAAACGCAATGGTTCAGTTAAAAACTGATGACGTGAAAAACGCACTAAAGTATCTAAATCTTCAATTGAAGTTATATCTTCTAAACCATATTGATAGAGATGGTAGAGATGCTGGCCCGGATCTCGGCTTTGATCTGAAATCAGCCATAGTTCAAAACCAGAGAGTTCTTTTTTTAAATTGTAAGAGCATAAACTTGCCATCCTAATATTAGAATTTCCGGCTAAAAGAGGACTTTGATTGATAGAAGTGAGTTTATCTATTTCTTGGCCATTAAGTCCCATAAACATGAAGTCATCTCTTTTGAGCCCATAAATATGATTTACTATCTCGGTTGGATTGATTAAAAAAACTGATTTTGAGTATAGGCGCATGTCAAAGTTACATTGGATACTGAGGGTTGAATTTTTACTAAACTCATAGAGATGATTACTTGTTCTTATTTTCATTTTCTTTTTTAGATTTAAGTAGTTTTGAGTCAGGATTCCGAATTTAATTTTGGGTAAACTCTCACCCATTTTGATCAATTCATTACTTCTGGTATAAAACTCTTTAAAAAGTGAACTATTTTGAATTTCGCTCTCTCTTGATTTAATGAAGGCTTGGAAATCTTCACTTATAAACATGGCATTTGGGTAATAGAGATCAATAAGTCTAGCTAGTGAAGTTAACGACTTCGAAGAGTAATAATCTAGGATTTTTTCTAATCCATAAAGGAATGGATAGGCTATATCGGGTGAGCTTGGATCTTTTTGAAAATCCCAAAAAAGTGATTTTTTCTTGGTGGAGGTTATGGCCTGAAAACGGCTTGTAGGGGAAGCTAAATCAGGTCTTGAATTCATTTGAATCATGGCCCAAAGAACGCTTTTTTCTATGCTTGTAGTTGAAATGGATCTTTCCTGCAATATTTGAAGAAATTGCAGGAAAGATTGCTGTACTTTTTTATTAGCATTAATCAATATCGTTTCATTTTTATTCTTTTGCGGGCAGTAAGTTCGTGGATTTTTCTTGAGTGTGATTTCGTTTTGCTCTTGGCTTTGAAATTTTTCTACAAAATAAGTGCAAGAGCTAAAAAAGATTAAACAAAAAAAATATTTCATGATTAGTTATCTAACACTATGTCGGAATCATTTGAGTGCTGGGCCAGACCAAATTTTTCATGAAAATCTAAATCAAGTTTTGCCGCCTCTTTATTGAGCGCCCCCAGCAAGAAAATAATCCACATTCCAGAGGTTTCACTCGTACTAATAGCTTGTGTTTGAATATTAAGAACGGCGTGACCGTACTGAGTTAATTCGTAAACGATTTTATCCAGCTCTTTTTCTCGGTAGCCATTTTGCCTTTGGGTGGGCGCAGGCACAAAGTAAGTAAATGTTTTTATAGCATAGTAGTTTTGTCCGGAATTAAGGGAAAATTTTTCCAACAGTGATTTCATGCTGATTCCTTTCTAAGTGAGACTTGCTCATATAATACTAGGTATTTAGAAGATTGAATAGCCACTAGTAGAGTAAAATTCTTGCACACTAGTTAATTTTTTCCTTCCTAGATTTTTTCTTTTTATTATTTAGGTATTAGGTATAATTAAATTGTAGGCGACAGGAAGTTGCCTTGTGGTAGACAGGACGTCTAAAAGAAGGGAGCCAATGCAGGAGGCTCCCTTTCTTTTTTTCCCTTTGCTTTTCTCTCATCAAAAGTTCTAGAATAATCTACATGAGTGAACATTTATTAAGGGCCCAAGAATTTTTGCGCATTTGCGACCAGTTTAAGTTAGGTAAACTTCCAACAGAAAATTTTCATCCGAAAACAAAAAACTTATCCCAATTAGCACAGGATGATTTAAAGCAAGCTCTTAGTCTTTTAAAAGAGTTAGATACTGATGCCATAAAAATCGTACATGAAAAAATTTCTGATATCTTTATTTTACATAGGAAGATTAAAGAAACCTTTTTAAAAGGTCATAAAGTTTTTTTATGCGGTTGTGGAGCGACAGGTAGATTATCTATAGCTCTTGAAACTTTTTATCGTCAATCGACAGCCGCAGATAATGTCATCTCCTTCATGGCCGGTGGGGACGTTGCGCTTATTAAATCGATAGAGAGTTTTGAAGATAAGGTTTCTTATGGGGCCAGGCAATTACTTGAATTGGGCTTTAGCAATGGAGACTTATTGATTAGCTCTTCAGAGGGAGGCGAAACTCCATTCGTGATAGGGGCGACTCAGGAAGCCGCTAAAATTTCTAAGCAAAAGCCTTATTTCTTTTTTTGTAATCCCAGCGAGATTTTGCGGGGTTTAGTTGAACGAAGCCGCGAAGTTATATAAAATCCCAAAATTGAAGAAGTCGAGTTACTAACAGGTCCTATGGCACTTTCGGGCAGTACTCGTATGCAGGCCAGTACGGTGCTTATGATGGCAATTGGCTTGGCCCTTTTATATAACTTTAATCAGCAGTCGGAATTGGAAAACGAATATAAAAAGATATTAAAGTTTACTGAGAGTATTGATTATAATTTCCTTATCCCTTTCATAGAAGAGGAATCAAAACTCTACCTTGCTGGCGAAAATGTATTATATGAGAAAACTTCTAATTTG
>CALFYV010000255.1 GCA_937952395.1 uncultured Bacteriovoracaceae bacterium
TTGACTTGTTCGTTTGAGTTGCCGTTAACATAACTAAGTAAAGAGAGCTGAGGGACTTGTCTTTTACTCATGAAGGCTCCTGGTGATGCCGTGTGTTTACATATGAGTTATTTATTACAGCTACGCGAAAAAGTAAAACTGATTTAGATCAGCAATTAACTCTAAGTAGTTGAAATAATTGAAGTATATAATAATTTCATAGTTGGTATCTGATTTACAAGTTACTTAAGAACGCTCACCAAAAATCAAACTGCCGATTCTCAAATAATCACTGCCTAGTTCAAGGGCCATTTTATAATCAGAACTCATGCCCATGGAAAGTTTTAGTTCTGGATTTAATCTTTTTTTAAGTTGGGCTAATTGGGAAAAGCACTTTTTAGCGTCCGTCTCAAAGTTTTCTGTTCTGATCTTACTCAAGGTCATGAGTCCATAGATATTATATTTTCTAATCAATTCTTGCGTGACTTCATTGATGGCAAAACCATGTTTCTCTTCTTCTCCTGAAGTGTTGACTTGAAGAAAAAGCTTGGCCTGTGTTTTGCCATGAATTTTATCTAAAATTTTTAAAGAATCAATTGAATGAATAGCATAAAGATGAGGAACTTTTGTTAAAAGATTAATTTTATTTGATTGCAAGGGCCCAATTAAATGCCAGCGGATTTCTGGACAAGTTTTTACGAGCTCTGCTGCTTTTTGCGCAAGCTCTTGAACTTTGTTCTCTCCAAAATCTCTTTGACCTAATTCGTAGGCCAGCTTGATATCACTGGCAGGGTAAGTTTTACTAACGGCAATCAGTTTTGCTTTTGTGGCAATCTCTTTATTTAATTCATTAAGGTTTTTTTGAAGAAATTCTTTACGCTTTTTTGTTGGCACTGGCTTTTTTCTTGTGTGCCGAGACTTTGGCACTTATTTCAAAATCATATTTCTCTAAGATCCTATCCACTTCTTTACTGACATCAATATTATCTAAGTAAGTTTTCAGTTCATTTTTTACTGAATGAATAAAATCTTCTTTAGTTGACTTGGCATTTTTAATCAGATTATTCACAGCTTCTTTGGGAATGGGTAGATCTTTTAAAGTACTTTTAATCGCCTCTTCTGTCATAAAAGCAGCACTGACACCAGTGCTAACTACTTTTTGAAAAATATCCTTCAGACTTATGTCTTTCTCTTTCTCGTCACTCATTTTATATGGCCTTGGCCCTTTTTTGATAAGCCTTCATCATCATAGGTAAATTTGTAGCAACTAACTTATTGACAATCATCTTAGGGGCCAAGATTTTAAAATCCACATCGAGGCTGTAGGTGACTTCGGTTTTTCCATTGCCTAAATCTTTTAATTCCCAACTGCCACTATTTGTTTTGAAAAAATCACCCGACTCAAGTTTCCAAGAAAGCTTATTTGGTTTTTGTTGAGTCATGGAAAGTGTATAAGTAAACTTCTTGATAAGATTTAGTGAATACTTCACCTTAGCTGCAGTTTCACTTTTTGTTAGCACTTCAATCTCACTAACCCCATCCACAAAGTCTGGATAAGATTCATAATCAATTAAAACATCGTAAAGTTTGTTAATATCAACATCAAAAATTTCAGTACGATTCGCTTTGGCCATATTTCACTCTCTAGTATCTAGGTTTTCTATCAAAATGATGTTCCGCTCGGATATGTCTAGTTGTTCCTGATTCACTTCTCATGACAATTGAATGAGTTGTGGCACCCCAAGATTTAAATTTAACTCCGTCTAAAAAAGTTCCATCGGTCACACCAGTGGCGGCAAACATAACATTGCCTGCGGCTAGATCATGAATATTAAAAACACGATTAATATCAGCAATTCCCATTTTTTTTGCTCTAGCTATTTCTTCTGCGTTTCTGGGCTTTAAGATCCCTTGAAAGTCTCCTCCCACACAACGAAGTGCTGCAGCGGCAATAACACCTTCTGGAGCTCCTCCAATTCCAAATAAAATATCTATTCCTGAATTGGGATCAGCTGTTGAAATAGCAGCGGAAACATCACCATCACCAATCAGTTGAATTCTTGCGCCTGATTCCCTTACTTCTTGAATTAAATCTTCAAGACGAGGCCGATCAAGGATAACAGCCGTTAAGTCTTGCAAACGGCATTTTTTAGCTTCCGCCACTCTTTTTAGGTTTTCTGTAGCAGAAACAAGAATATCAACCATGCCAGCTGCTTCTGGGCCAACAGCGATTTTTTGCATATAAGTGTCGGGAGCATTGAGTAAATTTCCCTTTTCAGCAATAGCAATAACAGAGATGGCATTGACTCCACCTCGAGCACAAATAGTCGTGCCTTCTAGCGGATCAAGAGCAATATCTAAAGC
>CALFYV010000256.1 GCA_937952395.1 uncultured Bacteriovoracaceae bacterium
TTGGTTAATATTATTGAATACGATAATTTATAACAAGCCTTAAATCATTTCAATTCTAAAGAATATTCTTTGACCTGAGGAGTTTACGCTGAATCACAAGATGATATTGATTATCTTTTAGAAGGTATGCAGGTTGGTAATATTTACGTCAACCGACCAAACACAGGTGCTAGGGTTGCTATTGAACCTTTTGGTGGCTTTAAATTATCCGGAACAGGGCCCAAGGCCGGCTCTGCTGATTACCTTAAGGCCTTTCATCTATTTACAGAAAATACTTATCAAGATGAGTTTAAAGATATGCAAGAAGATGGATCGGATTATCTCTACGATATTGCCGTGTCCTCTCATTTTGATCCAATCCAGCGCAGAAAAAAATTGGTTCCTATTTTAAATGAAATTTATACCCGTTACGAATCCTTCTTTTCAACTTTTAGTGAAGTCAATAAAGAGAAATGTAAATCTTTTTTTCATTGGATTCAGAATAATTTGGCCAACTATCAAACAGAATCTCATCCTAATCATTTCATTCCAGGGCAATTGAGTTTTAATAAAAAATCCATGTTTAGGCAAAGTGGAGCGGCTTTGGCCTTCACGGCTTGCCCGAGCTTGCGCAGCTTTATCAACACCATGAGCGCCATATGCGCGGGAAGCGGACTTGTTATTTTATGTCGTAATGAAGAGGTTTACCGCTTTTGGTGGGAAGTAGCTCAGATTTTTTATCGCCATGGTTACCCTAAAAGTACGCTTGAATTGTATTTGGCCAGCGACAAACTTATTAAGCAGGCACTTGCCGATGAGAGGTTTGATTTTTTTATTATAGATGCAACTGAAAAAAAGACTGAGCAATTACTAAGGGAGTGTTTTACCCAAAACGAAGCTTCATTTTTGCGTATGGTTCTCACCAACTTTGATGGGCCAGCTTTTTTTGACTGGAGCGGCTTTATTGATCAATTTGTTTATGTCAGGGCCTATGCCATTAATACAATGAGGCACGGGGCCCCATTAGAGGTTTCCTTATGAAAAGTATGGCAGTAATTGGTTGTGGCAATTTGGCCAGTGCCATTATTAAAGGTTTTAAAAATTCAGGCCTGAAACTTAATTATCATATGTACACGCCTAGTTTTACACGGGCCAAAAACTTAGCCGATGAAGTAGCGGCCATCGCTCACAAAAATATTGCGGATATTCCTGAGTGTGATTTTTACCTGTTGGGTTTCAAACCACAACAACTAAAAGAAGCCAGTGCAGATTTAAAAAAATTCATTTCGAAAAAGGCAATCGTGATTTCTTTACTGGCCTCTACTAGTATTGAAAAACTAGAAAATATTTTTTCCCATTCCAAATTTATTCGGATTATGGCCAATACACCCATTCAATTTGGCCAAGGTATTGCTCTAGAGCAGGCATCCAAGGCCATCACACCCAAAGAGCGGCAAGAGGTTAAGAAGCTTTTCCAAACTATTTCAGAAGTTATCTCCTTGGAACAAGAAGATCTTTTTGATTACGCTATGCTAATTGCCGCCAGTGGGCCAGCGTATCTGATGAGTTTCGCTTTGTATTTTGAAGAGATTTTAATCAGCAAAGGAATTAAAAAAGATCAAGCGCAAACTATAGTTAAGAAGCTTTTCAGTGGCACTTCATTTTATATGAAAGAGATGAATGAACCTTTGAATGAGTTAATTGCTAAGGTGACATCAAAAGCGGGAGTCACTGCCAAAGTGTTAGAAGTTTTTGAGCAAAAAAAATTAAGAGCTATTTTCGATGAAGGCATTGAGGCTGGATTTAAAAGAAGCCAGGAACTAAATTCTTATAAACCGACCGACTATGGTGGGGAGTAATTTTTGATTTTTTAGTGAGAAATCAATAAAAAAAAATTTCTTCTGTTAAGTTAAAACCGTATTGTGAAACTTCATATACAGATCAAGATGCAATTGAAGATTTTCTGGACTTTGAGTCACGCACCAACTGCGCCTTACCAAGCGAGAGAGATTATCCCTGAGCATGGCGCAGGTGTGATTTAAGACAAAAAGAGGATCCCGAGCAAGTTTCTTGAGCTCCCCTTGTCCTGCGACACAGCCGCGACCTCCTTTAAATCTCAAATACTTTGCTTTTGGAAAGTACTCTTTAACAAAACTCGGATAAAGGCGATGCTCATCAGAGCGGATCTCTGCCAGGGGATGGACCAATGAGGAGAGCTGCTCAAAAACCGCTGCTAATCCCGTCCGGTGCATGTTCAAACGTT
>CALFYV010000257.1 GCA_937952395.1 uncultured Bacteriovoracaceae bacterium
GCTTGAAAAGTTGTAATTCGACGAGTTTGCGTCTAATTCTTTTTCTGTGAACTGTCTAAATTCTTAACAACCACGGCAAAAGTTGCCTACTGTGTCCACAAAATGAGCATGAAATGTTTATTTTTTAAACGTATTCTTGAAAAGGAAGTTCTGAGCGACCTTTCCACTCAAGTAAATCGACCTCGACTTGAGAGTCATCTTTATTTTGAGTTATATCGATTTGGGCGTAAGTTAGGGAATGCCCATGTTTCATCATACTAAAATCTAAATTGATCATTTTTGTCCAAGTTCCAGTATTAACAAAAGTCGTACCATCGTTAAAATAATGAATAGCAGGCTCGTGAGTATGGCCAACAATAAGAGTTCTGGCATCTGGATATTTTTCAAAGAATTCTCGTGTCAGTGTCTTGAAATTTTGAAACAGATGTAATTCTTCAACCATTTTCTCTTTTATTATTTTCCAACCAGGGTTTCTCGCCACATAATTCCAAAACCTGACCATAAAAAAATAAAAGAAATTAGAAAAGACAAAGCGCAAAGTAAAAAAGGTATCAAAAATAAGGCCATGAATAATAAAATTTTTAATGGGTCTCACTTCATTAATATAATCACGTTCTTGTTTAAACTTATTGATAATTCGGGTTACATAATAGGATCCCCAAGGAGGCATGAAATACTTCTCTCCACTGCCTGAATCAATGATTGAATCCTTAGGATTATAATTATGAGCGATTTCGTATTGATGCCCATGTTGAATATAAACTCCTCTATGTGGATTATATGTTTGATTATCGTTAGAAATAAAAAATTTATCCTTATTTTCAACGAAATAATCTTTTAAATAATTTTGACATTTTTCCAATACAAGCTCTGCATCATGATTACCTATAATATAAGTAATCTTTTTATTTTTTTTAGCAATAAAATCCTTTAAAGCTTGCATGACTTCAGGATGAGCGCCAATAATAATCTTGAGTTTTTCCAACGCTGCAGACTCACTCCAATATTCATCTGCAAAGTATCGAACATAAGGAACAGCCAGAAAGTCAAAAAAATCACCATTGATGACTAATTCTACTTCTCGATTAACGTATTCACCTGTCGAATAATATTCAAGAAAATTAACCATCTCTTTATCAAAATGAAAATCTTCTAGTAAGTTTCTTTTACCTTGGAAATAAGATCCGGCACCTAAATGCGTATCTGAAATAACAATAATCGTTTTATTTATCTTATTTCTGCGGAGGAATCTCATAGACCTTCCGATTAAAAACTAAGTCTATTTCTTGAGCTGGAGGGCTCAAGGGAATAAAAGATATTTTTTCATTTGAATTGATTTTAAGATCAAAGGTCTTAGTTTTTTGACTTTCAATGGTGAAGAACTTTAAATCCTTATCTCCTGAGACTATCTTGCCGTAGATAGTACTTAAGGTATGGTTATCAACAACAAATCCAACAACCGGAGAACGCTTCACCGGCGAGGTTACTTTAACTGAATAATCATTTATTCCAATTAAGAAAGATTCCGACTTTTCGCTGGCAGCTACTGAATAAATCAAAAACAATACAATAAAAGACTTCATAACTTCATTGTATCTTAGTCTGCTTTAAATCTCATTTGTAGCAGAGATTTCCCATCTTCAGTCATTTTAAAATCAATTTCACCTTTATGGTCCCTTATGAGCTCAGTAAAAATAAGGTAATCCATATCTTGATTGATTAAATCGAGAATACTTCCAGCATTCATAATCTCAAATTGTATGGTTTGTTCCACCCAGAAGAGGTTATTTTCTAACTTCATTTCGATATCAATATAAGCCACCTTATAATAATCAATTATTTTGCTATTAATTTTGAGTAAGCTAAAAAATAATGAGCCTAAGAAATCTTCACTAAAAAACTCCTCTTTAAATGATACAGTGGTAAATTTCCTATAAAAATTTTTAGTTTTGCTAAAGTTATTTTCAAGTAAAATAAGAAATAATTTTTTGAGTCGATCAGTTTTAAATCCTAAAATACTCGTGTTTTTCATAAAGACTCTCTTTATGAATGCAAATAAAACTAGACCATTAAAAAAGAAAAAAAGATAAAAGAAATAACTAAGCCGTTTATCAATTTTATCTCTGGCCTCATTTAAATTGTTAGCAAATGCATCTAAGTTTGTTTTTAAAACTTGTGCTTTAATTCCTTTTTGCCCACTGGGTATATTGTTGTATTCATTTAATTGTGTTTTTAAAAAAGAAAAAGCACTATCCATATTAACGAAAGCTTCACTTAAATCAAAGCTAACAAACAGTTCACAATGATTCAGGGTTTCGAGGGAATCTCTAATTTCATTCTGACAATTAGTCGCTTCATTCTCCATCAATAAATAGTTTTTTCTCTGATTCTGACTAAAAAAATAATAACCAACACATAAAGCATCGATGAGAATAATTGTCGCCAATACGCTCAATATAGATTTCATACTCTTATTGTGCGTTAACTTAACGAAGACTTCAACTGAGAGTTATTTTTGAAATTTCAAATTTCTGCAAGTATAAACAAGAGATTCCTCATACTCTGAATCATATAGATTCCAAGTATAGTGAGTTGGTCCGTCCTGTCCATCTTCGTGCCCCATAAAGACCCTAAAGGCTTCTGAAACTGTTTCTTCGCTGGCCCAATAGCTTCTTAGATCATTTTTTTGAGCACTGATCTTGCCACTCTCATCATCAATAATGACATCATGAAAAAGTACAATACTCGTATCAGCTACCTTGACCCCAACTGCTTCATTCAGAGGATGCTTAACATCACCATAGAAATCCTTTGAGACAAATTCAATTGCGCATTCCTTATTTTGCAGATCTACACCTTTATAAACACCTAACTCAAAATGAGCTCTCACATTAAAAGCAACTAAAGTACTCAAGATTAACCATTTCATTTCTCTCTCCTTTTATTTTTAAAAAGCATAAGCAAAAATGTTTTAGTTGTCAAACAATGGTTTGGCATGGCAAACTGGGACAAAGGATACTTATGATTATTAGTCAGTGCACCCGAATCTTATGTGAATTAAGTGAGATCGAAAAGAAAATATCTTATTGGGAAAGCATACTAGAGAAAATGGATATCGAAGTAGATAAAGAGGATCTCTTGCGCAAGTTGATTCTTTTAAAAATTAATATTAATCCTCATTAACCGTCCGACTTTAATGGTGATAGAAGTGTGACTTTTTTGCCTTTGACATTGGATTTTTTTTCTTCTTACTAAATAATTCATTTGTCATTTCAATAAGTTTTCAATCTTCTTTTCTTAATTAGTTTGCAAAACCAAAGGACATGAAACTTTCTTGTCCTAAAAAATTCTGTCAAAACTCTTCTGTTTTACAAAAAGATGGTACCTATTTTCGTAAAAGCGACTCTAAAACCATACAGCGTTATCGTTGCAAAAAATGCGGTAAACGTTTCTCTACGGCGAGGCTCTCTGCTTGCTTTAATCAGAACAAACGACCCGTTAATCATCTTGTTGGGAAGCTTTATTGCTCCAAAGTCTCTATTCGAAGAATCGCTAAACTTTTAAGAGTTGATAAGAAGACGGTTCAGCGAAAAATTGCTTTCCTTGGCATACAGGCAAAGCTGTTCAATCAACGTTTTGTTCACAAACAGTTTCAACAAAATGTTACTCATATGCAGATGGATGACCTCATTACAAAAGAGAAGACCAAGATGCTTCCCTTGTCTATCAGTCTGGCCTGTGATGCAAACACCAGAATGATACTTGGTTTTAAAGTTTCCCAAATAGCCGCCTTTGGGCACCTTGCTCAAAAGTCACGACAAAAATATGGACCTAGAAAGAGTCGACACCGCCTGAAGCTCCATGAGCTCATGCAAGAAATAACTCCACTAATCTCAGAGCGTGCACTGATTAGAACTGATGAGCATCAATTTTACCCAGAAGTTATTAAAAAATATCTTCCCAACTCCCAACACCAGAGGTTCAAAGGGGGAAAGGGAAGTATATCAGGACAAGGAGAGATGAAAAAACTCACCCGAGACCCCTTGTTTGCCATCAATCACACTTTTGCTATGCTCAGGGACAATATTTCAAGATTGGTCAGGCGTTCATGGTGTGTGACTCAAAAGGTTGAGATTCTTGAGCATCATCTACATATCTATATGAAGTTTCACAATACTCAGTTGGTTTAATTTTATTTTTTTAATAAGATTCAAATACCACCATCAATTCGTCACCACGAAAGTCGGACGGTTTAAAACTAATTCACGATAACTAGTTCACCATCTTTCTTTCTAAGGACACAAAATCCACTTGGGTAGGCTGCAGATACTGTTAGAATCAATTTAACCTCTTCCGGATCTAAATTCTCTAATTTCTGATCGCCTAAAGTCACTTCACTTAAATCATATGTAGAGATACGAAAGTATCCAAGTTTGCCGCAAACGGACTTTTCTTGTGCAAAAACTGATAGCGAACCTAACAGCAATAAAGTAGTCATTAATTTTTTCATTATTATCTCCTTCAGTAGTTAATCTACACTTACTCCAATTCTCATAGGTTTTGAACATATGTGAATATTTTACTTATGTTTCTTCTTAAACCGATTAAACGCTTCGGGCGTCACACCTAAATAACTAGCAATTTGATATTGAGGGATCTGTTCCTCAAATTGCTGATACTTACTTAAAAAAGCATCATATTTCTGAGCAATATCCATGTGAAGCAGCATATGCTCACGCCATTCTTTTTCAACATAGTTTTGTTCGGCCATAATTCGGCCAAATTTTTGCCATTCAATATCAGAAGATAGAATCTTACTATAATCGTCATAAGGTATTTGTAAAAGTTTGGCATTTGTTACAGCTTGGATATAGTACCGAGAAGGATTGGAAGTTAGGATTTCAGCATAAGGCCCTATAAGTTCTCCGGGTGAACGGAAGGTCTTTGTATATTCTCTACCTTTTTCATCAATATAGTAATTGCGTACTAATCCCTCTAAAACAAAAAATATATTATCAAAAATAATATTGGGTTTTAGAAGCACTTGGGATTTCTGAGCAGTAACTGAGGTAAAAGAAGATTCGAATTTCTCCCAATTCGTACTATCAATTTCAGCTAAACTTGATACATATTGATAGATTTTAGGATGTTTCAATTTAGTAGTACTCATCACTGGCATTTATCGTAACCGACTTGCCTTTCCACAATTCAAGTTCTTTTTCTGATAAAACTTCTTTGGGTACAACAACTTCAAGAACGTAAGTTTCAAACCACTCTTTATACATATGATAAATACCTTTATCACCAAAGTCTTTTCCCCATGAATTTGCTACAGCTAACTTAATAACATCTTGACTGTTTTCTGGCTTATCATAGCCAACAAAGGCCATGGCGTGCTCTCCAAGAAGTGAGTGTAAAAAAAGATTTTCTTGTGGGCTTAATTTTTTTGGAGTTTGATTTTTGTCAAAACCATATAAGCCTTCTACATTTTTTAAACTTGGATGCATGATACCCGTATTATGATCAATGCCCTTACCTATCGAAGCTGCAAACCAAGGAATAAACTTTAGATCAAGTGTTTTAATGGTCAATTCCAATAAACGCTCTTTAGAAATATTCAAAAATTTATAATAAGGATTTTCTACACCAGCTTTGTAACCTTTATAACTATAAAGCTGGTTATAACGACGGCTAGCAAAAGATGTTATGACGACATAATCATCAGAATTGTATTTTAATACCTTTTCAGTGAAGTCAGTTGGCGTCATGATCTCTGAAATCACAGATGGTCTTAACTTTACCGGCTGATTTTTATCCTTAATTTCATTTTCTTGAGTTGGTACTTTATATCTGACTTGAAAATTTTCAGGAGGAATTCCTAAATGAGTTGATAAAATTTTCCAAACTCCTTCCATTGCATCTTGCTTTAAGTTGTATAACTCCTGCTTCTCTTCTGTTGTCAAAGCTCGACTCTTAATTGCCTTACTTTTCTTACCTGTTTTGATTTGTTCACTCAAATACATCTCAATTAAGTTATCTAAACCTCTCATCTCGTAAGCTCGATTTCCAAGCTTTAGGGCAAAGTTAAGCAAGTATTCTTGAAGTTCCATGATAAGTTCAGTCGAATTCAAAGAAGCATAAGTTGCAGGCATCGCATTTTCAGGAACAATTCCATATTTACGAATAAGAAAATCAAATTCATGAAAAAAACCACCATCTTCAATGGCCACTGTTGAATTGTATATTTCACTGCGGGGATCGGCAGGCAAACTTTTTCGACTAAAGAGATTTACTAAACGATTCAAGTAATAATTGGATCGTTCTAATTTTTCATAAAAATTAATATAAGTATGGGAGAATTTAAAGTTTTTATTAAATAAATTGGTTTGAATAATATTTGATTCAAGCATTTTGAGACAAGTGTAGTTCCAACATTTACCTGTATCTTCTTGATTATAAATTCCGTGATGTTTTAATAAATAACTGTATTCATCGACATGATTTTTTAAGATAGATTGGCTTGCTTGAAAAGGCCATTTCCCATCATATTGGGCAGCATGATTAAGAAGCTTCTGCTGCTGTGAAATCTTGTGCGCTTCTTGGCGCATTTTCTCAACCCAATGAATAGGAATTTTATTATTAAAGGCATCATCG
The DNA here is from genome assembly GCA_937952395.1 of uncultured Bacteriovoracaceae bacterium. Classification (GTDB taxonomy): domain Bacteria; phylum Bdellovibrionota; class Bacteriovoracia; order Bacteriovoracales; family Bacteriovoracaceae; genus CALFYV01. The sequence goes on from CALFYV010000257.1 coordinate 6,655, forward strand.
CAATCGTTGGCATAAACATAACTAACAGCAAAAAATACTATAATAATAAATAGTCTCATGAACCCTCTAATTTCATTTATTTATGCATCAGAGAGGAAAACATAGCAATGAAGCATGAAAAAATGTTCAGTAACGCATAGGGTTAATAATGTTTTCATAGTGGTTTCAAAAATATAGATAAATGTATTCAAAATTGTTTGCACGACGCAATGGTAAATATATAAAGCGTTCAAGAAGGAATAGAAAAGCATGATTTCAGTTTATCATTATTCAAAACCACATATCTTCTTAAAAGATGCGTGGTTGGAAAAAAAGAATAGCAATCCAGCTTTTTCTTTACGCGCATGGGCAAAACAAATGGGATTGAAAGGCCACGCTCCCCTTCAGCTTATCTTGAAAGGGCAACGAGCAATTCCCAAAAAATATATTCCATTTTTTTCAGAATCTTTCAAACTATGCCCCGAACAGAGTTTATATTTTGAGGCGCTGGTAAATTACTCCAACGCCAATACTGATTATGAAAAAGCGTTTTACATGGAGCGCATGCGTGAAATGGGAAAAAAACGACCACTCGAAACAATAGAATTCGAACACTATGAGTTTTTAAAAAACCCTTTACATATTGCGATTCTCGAAATGACATCACTGCCTCATTTTAAAGAAGATCCTCTTTGGATAAAAAATAAAATTTCTTTTCCTTGCGAAGTTGTTCAAATCAAGGAGGCCATTGAACGCTTATTGGCCCTAAATCTCTTGACCCGTGATCGACTGGGTCATTTAAGAAAAACTTATAAACATTTCTCCAGCAAACATGATGTTAAAGAACTCGCAGTCAAAGAATATCACAAATCAATTTCTGAATTAGCCATAAAAGCAGTCTTTCACCAAGACGTACTCGACAGAGAATTTAATGGCTATGCCTTCAATATACAAAAACAAGATATGGAAAAGGCTAAGAAGATGATTAGAGAATTTGGTCAGCATTTTGTCCGAGAATTTGAAAAAGAAAACGATGGAGATGAAACATATCAACTTAATATTCAATTTTTTAGTTTATTGAAAAAAGATAAGAGGAGTACTTAATGAAAAGTTTATTTGTATTTTTGAGCTTAATTTTAAATCAGTTGAATTATGCGCAAGTTGAACATCTGTTTACGACTGAAAAAAGCACAGGTGGTGGAAATGGAGGAGAGACAATCGATCTTAATGGAGACGGTTATCAATCACTAAAGGATCTAAAAGATAAAGCCGTCTGTGGTGACCCTCTTTGGGGCTACGAATTAGCAGAACTTGCGCCAGAGTTTAATAAGATCATAAATTTTATTGAAATTATTCACCGAGATCTTGCCGATGAAATACGAAAAGAGATGAGCCGAGTTAGTGTTTGCTTATCAGAATCTCCTCTGGTTAATGTTGATACTCAGGACGAAAATGCTGTCACTATATACTATATAAAAGGTAATCAAACGGGTGTTAGGATTAATAACGAAATCTACATCGATAATAACCATTTCAAAAAAACTTATGTTAAAGATAAAGGATTTTTCGTGCTACACGAACTCATGCATGGATTAATTCCTCAGGTTGTCACCAGACGAAATCACAAGGTTCAGTCTTTCGTAAAAGGCATAGAACTGTTAATGGAAGAATATCAAGAACAATTAAGAAAGAAGGTTAAACAACCTTATATTAATTATTCTAAACTCGCACATTTGATTGAAAAAAATAAAATACAAGTTCCACTCTTTATGAATGGAATCAAATGTGGTTTCGAAGCCGTTTCTATTGAACAAAGAGCACAAGATTGTGAATCAAAATTTGGCAGATACGCTCGAATCGATTCAACCTATGAACCAATAGTTGATAGAAATTTACTTATAGAAACTAAAAACAATCAATTCATTTGGCAAATACGCCTACCTTTTAGAGAAGATTACCCATTGGCTCAACCAGGTGGATATTCATTAAACAAGAGAGAAACTGCGAATAATATCAAAACAAAGAGCCAATTAAATTCTTTCTTTTTTACTCGAAATAATGAATGGATATATTTTGATCAAAACCAAGGAGAATTATTCGTCAATAATATCGTTGAAAAATTTGATGGTTATGCTGAATACTTGGGACAACTTATCGAAGCTAATAATGATGAATTAGATAATATTGCTCGAGTAATTTTTTACTCTTTAGAGCAAGATCTTAGAAGAAGGTTATTTATTGAAGTGATTAGTTACTTACATTTACCTCGTTTCAGAAAGTATATCGAAAACTATGCACTAAACTTAGCCAAAATGGTTTCTCTTTTTAAAGCTCAATCTTATTTCGAACTAAAAATGCTTGATAGTTATTATAGAAAATCACTTCTTGTTAATATTTATAACGAAAACCATGCAAAAGCTTTGGAAATAATCATTGATAATGCAAAGGATTTAAACGAATACAAAGATGAAATAAAACGTTTTGGAATTAATCAAAAATACAAAGAACGTTTTATGAAAAAGTTGAAATAAAAGGAGCAAAAAATGAAAATAATAATTCTTACAACTCTAATATTTAACACATTAGCAATAGCAAGTCCTCTCTGGGAATGTACCTCTCAATGTGTTCATTTCGATACACGAAAAGAAAAAAAGCCTAGAGTATTAAAACTGGCCAGAGGCACAAGCCTTTATGACGAAGTCGAAGCTTATGAGATGATGCTTTATGACTGTCAAGCACTCGCCAAAACAATGCAATATAAACAAGATGATATCTTTCTTGTGCATAAACTCAATTTTTCTAGGAATGATGGTAAAACAAATGCCTCGTCAAATTCTTCAACTCATGGAAACTATAAATCAGGAAGTCTTTCACTCCTTCTTTTATATGTAAGCAGAGGGTATGGATATTTAAATCAAAACTCTCATTCGGAATTTGCAGAAACTAAAGATACTGTCTCAGCTGAAGTTGATTTCCCTTCACCTTTTGATGAAAAAACTTGCAGAGAGAAAAATATGATTGAACAAAATAACAGACCCAGAAAAAGATTAAACAATGGTGAAATTTTACAAGGATAATAACGTTAGTTAAAAAAAAGGAATATAAAATGAAAAAAATAATTACCTTCGCATTAATCATAGGTTTAATGAGTTTAGTTTATGCACAAGAACAACTGCAAAAATCACACAGTACAGCGACCGAGTCTGAACTAATTAGCATTGTTGTAAGCCTTAATGCTTTGAATGATGAAATTTATAAAAAATCCATAGAAGAAAAAGGTAGTCTTGAAAAATATTATTCCGGACTAGTGACTAAAACTGGCCCTTTTAGTTCAATTTACTATGGAGACAATACCACTACTGTCTTAGCAAATATTATGATGAGTTTCAGCGCATTTGTTTTGATGAAGCAATTCCAATTCGATGGAGTTCAAGATCCTCAATCATCCATGATCATTTATTCAACATTGTTTTACACCGCTAGTTCAGCTGTATTCCATGGTTTACGCGAAACCTTTCCTTCGATTAATACAAGCATTTTAAATGCAGAGGAACGTTCTATCGTAGATGGGTTTAAAGTAAAAGCGAAACTTAGCTCAAAAACTTATGCTAAAAATGCAGCCATTATCTTTGAATTAACTAACAGTGAAATGATATCAGTAGAAAAAATGATTTATGAATATATAATGCATAATTTTTATATGTCTAGCACCAATACAAACTTTCGCATACGTGACTCTATTAACTTAGTTGCTTTCTTGAAAAAGAATAATTTTAATCCCACGCGAGTTAAAGAAGTTGAATCTTTTATTTCAAAATACGAGCAATATTTAAAACAAATTGAACAAAACAAGTCTGATGCTTTATATAATCAAGCATTACTCAAAAAACAATTAGAATACTTGCTTAGTACTAAAAATCAATTAGATTCGATACATGCACTAATAGTATCAACACAAGAAAAAGTTACAGATCCAGTAGGAATAAAAAAACTAGAAGAACTTGAAAAAAGGATTCTTGAGCTTATCGAACTTCAAGAATTAGAGCTTGAAAGTAAATCAAGGGAATAAATAAATGAGAATAACTTCTCACATTCTAGTTATTTTAATTTTCTTGCAGACAAATCTGTCTGCAAGTGAAAATAATTGTGTCCGATTTTGGACTCCATATAACGAAATATTAGAAAAATATGAAGCCTACTACAAAACAGACTTACTAAAACCAAGAAAGTGGTTTGAAACATATTCAAACTTTATAAGAACACTCCATAAAGAGATTGTTAATATCCCAGACATTGATGAAGTCAGCTTAAAGAAAGTTTCGACGATTGCACTTAAGTACACAATTGCTCCATTTTTACCTCGTAAGAACGACCTCTATTTTATTGAACGTGATGAAATGATGTTGTTGAAGAAATATCCCATACTCAAGTCCACATATACCATTAGCCTGATGGCCAATGATATTCTGACTCGTTATCCACTTAAGTTGAGTATGAACATGGCCCGTTTCTTCTCAGGTCCACAAACCCTTGCCCCATTTGCATACGAAAACAACCAAAGTCTAAGCCCAATTGGCGCTGATATCGCTTATAAAATGATGAATATATTGTTACCTATACCCTTGAACCTTGCTTCAAAAGATAGAATGGTATTTATTAAGCAGTGGTATAATCCGAAATATACTCCCAATGAAGTTGAACGAAAAATTTTAGTTTCTAAAAATATGCTCACGCTTTTTGAACAAAGAGGAGAATATTATCAAGCTTTCCCCGTTTGGCAGCGTATCAAGCAAACTCACCAAATAATCATGGCCGTTATTGTTGCTGGGTTTTGGGCGATGGGTATTAATTATTACCTAGAGCTTAAAGAAAATCATAAAGCTTATGATGATATCAAAGATAATGAAGAGTATAAAAAAGGCGTTCGCATTATTATAGATGAAGCCCCACTACCACACCTGGCCCTTCAAGTTGATAATACAGTTTATAGTTATGGTGTAGAACAAATGCATACTAGTCTTCTTTACGAATATTTGGGAGCTAGGGAAATTCACGACATGCTCAAAAAAAATGGTTATGTAAAAGAAGAGGAGACAAATTCTTCTACAAAATTTTTTGAAAAAATAAACCCACCTCATTCTGCAGTCGTCATTGAATTGAATATAAGTGAAGAGCAAAAAAGCCAAATAATAAGACATCTCGAATTACAAAACGGAAAAAACTATGACAATCAGACAGGAATTAATGATTGCGTGACCATGATATCAAGGGTTCTTAATCAATATACGTCGATCTATATTCCTCCTCTTATTGATGCTTCTCCTAACATGATTGGTCAGTACCTCGCCTGGGAGCATAAATCTGGAGATAATAAGGTTAAAAGTATTTACCAAGTTGCAACTCAAAAACAAGAAGATGTTGTTTTTCACAGTGAAAGAAATACGTTTATCGCAATGTTAGAATCAAAAATATTTTTAAAGAACATATTACCATTTTTTGCTGCCAGGACTTATTTTGAACAAACACATTCTGAAGAAAATATTCAGTGGTGGAATGACACGAAACTTAGAGAAATTGAAAGCTGGCGTGAAGATTTACGTATTGACTTAGAGAAAGAAAGAAACTACTCCAACGTTCAAAAATTAATGGACATCTACGAAGGCAAAGAAAAACTTGAGCCAGAAGAAGTCAATACGCTTAATAAGTACGTTGAAATTTTAAATAAAAGACTTGATGAAAAGCAAGAGAAAGCTAAGCAATCTTTAGATATTAATGTTCGCCATGATCTATTCTCCCTAGTGAGAACACAAGAAGAAATTGAAATTATTCAAAAACAAAAAGAAAAAATAAATGCTAGAAAAAATAAAGTATTAGGAGATAAAAAATGAAAAAACTATTCACACTAATCATCTCTTTGACTCTCACATGTCACGCTCAAGTCGAACAAAGCATGAGTGAAGAGCAACTGAAGTTTGAACTTGAAACTCAAGCATATTTATTAAAAGAACAACTTGAGCTTGATATCGTTATTGAAAGTATGAATAAAAATCATACTGATAATCTTCCACAACTTAGATGGTTTCATTATGGCCTAAGCTATAACGATGAAAGTTCTATGGCAACAACGATGTCCATTGTAATTCCGAACGTCCTAATGCTTTTCTCTATAGGTCACGAGCGCGGTACAGAATCTTACTTCAATGCCTATAAATTTGGCTCTCCTACTTCTTTAGTAAGTGCTCTTGGTACCTTTGTTCTCATACATCAATCACCATCGATTCGCACTGCAGTCTCGTCAAAAGAAGAAAAATTAATTATCAATGCAGTCCAAGAAAAACTTAAGACATTATCAGAGTTTTATTCACATAATATTTCAATTATTCTTGAACTCACATCTCTTCAGGAACAAAAACTAAGTACTTATATTTTTGAAGAAATGCTAAGTGACTATTACAAGATGATGCCTTGGTCGGAACAAAATACTAGTAAAATTGATATCTTCTCATTTTTGAAAAAAAATAAAATGGCTTTAGAAAAAATCAAGAAACTGGAACAAATTGAAAAAGCTCAAGAGCTTTATAGAAAACAACTCGAGCAAAAAAAACTCATCGCTGAAAAGCAAAGTGAACTAAGTGAAATGAACTTAGAAGAAATTAAAGATCTTTATACGCAAATTTCTAAAACTATCGAGATTATAGAAATCTATGAACAGCAAGCAACGGATCCGAGGAAACTCAAAGAAATAAAAGAAAGAATAATAGAATTACGAGAAAACTACGAACTCAATCGCGAGGTTAATTAAGGCAAGTCCAGATGTAACCATCAAAATCAAAATGCTCATCGAGAGTCTGTCCATAATCAAAGCCTTTTTGTTTATTGAGTCTAACTACGGAATGAATTTTTTCACCGTCGGCAAATCGCTTAAGCCGTTTGATAATTTTTTTATATTTCATAGTTGTATAACTATGTTCTGAGTAATACATCCCTAGTTGGGCTGGGGCTGTAACCAAATCAAGAGCAATCGTTAGTGGAAAAAGAGTAAAAAAAGCAAAACCTGAAGCATTAGAAATCATGAAAGCTCGACTAATAAAAGGACTGTGTTGATGAGCATCTTTGCCAGCAGATTTCTTTAGTTGCTCGTAGGCCAACTGAACTTCATCATAAGTTAGAGTTTTCTTGGCCAGTGCTTCTTTATAGTTTTTATGACTCTTTTCTTCTTGGGCATAAAAAGGAAGAATTTCTTGGCACTTGCCCTCTTCATTTCTTGCTAAACACTTCACTCCCATAAAATACTTAGAGCGAATCACTTTTCCATATTCACAACGAGACTTACTGTAGCCGACACTTTGAAAAAGTATACTTTGATCAATTTCTAATGCTCTGGATTGGGGGATAAGAAATAAAAATGAAAACAGATAAATTTTTTTCATAAATTCCATTTTGGTTAAATGACTATAAAAAATCCTTACTCATCTCATGCATAGCATGAATATATGTTTGATGAAAGTCCTTAGTGGGAATATTGCTTTTTCTGACAAAATTTGAACTCTCAAATAGCCTTAAATCCTTTTTGGTCATTTGGCTTAAAAGATATTTAAGCGCTGCAAAATTATTCTTAAATCCATGATAGGCCCTGGCATAACCATAAGTGTCGCCAGGAAGTTTCTCAAAACCTGATGCCATGGCGATAATAATTTCCATTTTCTCTCCTTCACTTAATAATTTGCTTTGAGCAATATGCCCGCCCCATTCCTCATGAAAAGGTCCAATGGGAAGTAAAAGAGATTCATGTTTACGCAAAGACTTTGGGGTTCTATAGGCAAAATTTCGGTGATTATCAATGGAGAGATATTTTTTATAATACTCACATAAAAAATGAAAAAGTGTGTTTGGTTTTTGTGAGAGGTGATAAAAATTTTGAACTAACTCATCACTTGGATTAATTTGCCACATATCCACCACTCGATCAAAATCTCCGAGGTTATGAGAAATAAGGGCCGAGAGTTTAACGAAAGTAAAAGCATCATTTTTGTACCAATACTCGGCAATCTCTTGTTCTTTTTTCATTTCCCAAGCAATAGCTTCATAGATTTTTTTGCGCCAAGATTCATTTTTATATTTAAGGGCAGCGGCGTAAGCGCCAACGGCGACAGAAAACCAAGTCCCTTCATGATAAGAGAGTCTATAATCAGGATTATCTGGATGATAAATTATTTTATTACTGACACCTTCATAATTCCAATGAAGAGAATCAATCGTTAATTGCCACATTTCCTCTAGATGCTCCGGAGTTTCTTTTCGCCTCCAAAGATTTAAGCGGATATTATTATCCACATCAGTGGGACAAAATGAACCACAAGTGGCCCAATGAGCGCAAAGTGATAAATAAAAATATCTGGTTAAGTTCTCTAAGTAATATTTCTCACCATTTTTTTCATAGTTTCTGATCTCTTGGATAAAAGGAGAATTGTTTTCGATCGTATGCACATATGGAGCGGAACCTATTATTTTATAGTAAAGTAATTAAGATCAAATACCAGCTTTCTTAAGCATACTAATCCTTAAAAACCTGCAGATAAATAAATTTCAAATAGCGCATTTCACTTAGGGCCATAGGATAAGGATGATCTTCTGGTTGTCCCTTGATGACTAAAACTTTTCCTCGTCTTCTCGCTTTTGATAAGGCTTCTTGAACTAATTCTAAAAAAAGTTCAGAGGAAATATGACCAGAGCAACTTGAGGCTACAAAAAAACCTCCATCCTTTACCAGTTTTATAGAATCACTATAGATATCAACATACGCCTTCTTGGCATTATCTACTGATTTTTGATTGGGAGCAAAGCTCGGCGGATCTGTGATCACCATGTCCCAAGTTTTTTTCTGATTAATCACACTCTTTACGTACTTAAAAGCATCTTCAGTAATGGCCTCATGAGTATTTTCTGGCAGTTCATTTAATTTCCAATTAACTGTTGAAGCCTCTATGGCTGCTTTGGCGATATCAACACTGGTAACTTGTTTAGCTCCCCCCATGGCTGCATAAACAGAAAAACCACCGGTATAAGCAAAAAGGTTAAGCAGAGTTTTCTCTTTTGAAACTTGCCTAATAAATTCTCGATTATCTCTTTGATCAATAAAGAAACCGGTCTTAGCAGCATCGATAATATTGGTTTTAAATTTGATTCCATTTTCTAAAAAAAGATGATCTTCCAAGCCTTTTGCCTCGCCGATGAGAACTTCCCCCTTCTCTTCTTCGCTATTTTTGCGCTTTAGATAAACCATATCAATGGGGATATCTTTTTGAGTTGTTAGAAATTGAGCAAAGGCCTGTGGATTCCAAAAATTTGAAGCCGCTTCCCCGTCTAATTTTAAAACAGCTAAACGGGCATATATATCACAAACAACTCCAGGTAGCTCATCTCCTTCTCCATTGATTAAACGAAGTGAATTATTACGAGAAGTATAAAGGTGCTTTTTATTATCAATAGCGCGTTTGATCCTTTCACTAATCATTTGATGATGAATTTTTTGATCTCCAAGGCTCACAACCCTAAAAGCAAGATTAGTTTTAGAGCAATAAAAACCATGAGCAAGAACTTCTGCCTTTTGAGACAAAAGAATGGCATAACTTCCAGGTGTTGAATTTATTTTCTTCTCCAGCACATCAGCAAAGACCCAAGGGTTACCTCGTTTAATATGCTTAGTGATGTCACGAGTGAGTCTAATTTTTATCGGCTTGGTTGAATTAAAAAAAGTGTCCATTTAAACGACCTTTAAAGCATTAATTTCATTTCTGTTAATTGTTTTATTTCATCACGCATTTTAGCAGCATCTTCAAAACGTAAATCCCGCGCAGCTACTTTCATCTCAGCTTTAAGCTCTCCTATACGTTTGTCTAGTGCCGCTTCATTTAATTCAATCTGACCTAAAATAGCTTTCTTAGATTTACTCTTACCTTTTGCACCGCGTAAAGTCTCTAAAACACCGCCACCAATTTTCTTAGAAATGGTAATAGGGGTTATGCCGTGTTCAGTATTATATTTAACTTGCTTCTCACGCCTGCGATCGGTTTCATTAATTGCTGCTTGCATACTTTTAGTCATTTGATAGGCATAGAGAATGACTTTTCCTTCACTATTTCTGGCTGCCCTACCGATGGTTTGAATAAGTGCGCGGGTCGAGCGAAGAAAGCCTTCCTTATCCGCATCT
>CALFYV010000258.1 GCA_937952395.1 uncultured Bacteriovoracaceae bacterium
TCAGAAAAAGTGACAAAAATAGTAATAGCGGGAGAACCAAAAGAATAAGTTCCATCTAAAGTTGTGGAAGTTACATTAAGCACCGTTGGCACTGTTGGGATAGGATCAGCTGCTTTATCAGTATTGGGTTCTGGTGGTGGTAAAGGAGCTTGTGCTGGTAGCGGTGGAGCTCCACCGCCTGGGCCACCTACAGGTAGTGTTGGTATTTGTTCATCAGAATCATCATTAATAATGGGTGGAGTGTAGCTTTCATTGGATGCACTATTAGTTGGAGCACTATCATAAGTTTGGGCATAAACATCACTCAAACTTGAAACACCTGACCCACTTGCAATCAACTGTTCGTAGGCATCATCAACCGCGGGATCATTTTGTGCCACTGCCACCGAACTGGCGATAGATCGGTTTAGCTTTCTAATACCTGACGTTTTTTTGAGTTTTCTTCGACGTTGATTTTCTAAATATTTTATCTCATCTCTGGCACTTTTTACTTTTGCAGATTTATTTTGAGGATCATTCAGATCATCAAACTGGGCCGGCTGGCTCATAAAATGATACATACCACCTATCATGGCCAAACCGGCCACGCCCTGAAGGAGATGTTTTTTTATTCCACCTGAACCGTCATCCATTTTTACTTCCCTTTAGCTCTTCGGATATTTTACCTTGAGGCTTGAAGTAAAAATTGAGGCTTTTTTAAGAAAAAACCTTTTGTTTTCAGATGCTTAGATAGTAAGGTCAAGGATTTATATTAAATATTTTTTATTTAATATGAGTTATTTCCAATACCTGAAAAGCCCATTATTTAAGGCATTTGCAAGAATCTAGAAATTATTGTGGTAAAAAACGTAAAGACTTAACAAAATCAGAAAGATAGCGAAGATTTTTTTGAGTATGGCCTGAGGAATTTTTTGGGCAAAAAAACTACCGACAACAATGCCTAAACTCATAAAAAAAACATAGCAAAAAAGAAAAGTATAAGGAATTTCCACTTTGCCAATATGACCTAAAAATCCAAAAAAAGAATTAATTGAGATCACGACTAAAGATGTTCCCACTGACTTATGCATCGGTAGTCTTGCCAGAAGTGCTAAAGTAGGCACAATCAGAAACCCACCACCTACTCCAATAAGCCCGGTCAAAATCCCGACAAAAAAAGCAACGATTAACAGAAAAACTTTAGAAACTTCTAAATTTGTTTCAGCAACTTCCTTGCGTCCTCTAAACATGAAAATGGCCGCTGTTAACATCATAATAGCAAAAAGAGTCATCTGGGTGTCAGCAGGAATAAAAGCTGAAATTTTAGCACCCAAAAATGACCCTACACTGGCAGACGATGCAAAAACGAGGGCCTTAGATAACATGACATTACCTTGACGGTAATGCATAAAAATTCCCACTAGAGAAACACAGGCGATGATGCCAAGACTGAGAGCAATGGCCTGTTTCGGATCAAAATCCAGTCCATAAATGAGCACAGGTATCGTTAAAATTCCACCACCACTGCCTAAAAGGCCTAGTGTCAAACCAATGATAATTGCCAAAAGGTAACCGATGATCATAACTTAGTGTATATGCTTTCATCAATTTGGGAAATAAAATGTTAGTAAAACATTTTTTTGATAAAATCACTTCGACCCTAACCTACATAGTCTACGATGAAGTCTCACGAGATGCTGTTTTAATTGATCCCGTCTTAGATTATAGCAGTTCAGATTCAATTATTAGTTTTGAAAATATCAAGCTCTATCAAAATTTCATATTAGAAAAAAAATTATCTTTGCATTTTATTCTAGAGACCCATGCTCACGCCGATCATCTTTCGGGCTCTCAAAAATTAAAAGAAATATTTCCCAAATCAAAACTAGCTATTGGTCAAAATATTACTCAAGTGCAAAAAACTTTTAGACAGGTCTATAATTTGGAAAAACTCAAAACTGATGGCTCTCAATTTGATCTGCTACTGGAAGATAATCAAACTCTCGTTGCGGGTAGTATAAAAATTAAAATTCTGGGTACCCCTGGACACACTCCTGCTTGCGTTTGCTATTATATTAATCAGGAAATGATTTTTACCGGCGATGCCTTATTCATTGAGGATTATGGAACCGGTCGTTGTGACTTCCCCCAAGGAAGTGCACAACAACTTTATCAATCAGTTACAAAAAAAATTTACACTCTACCTGATGAGACAAAAGTTTACCCAGGTCATGACTACCAACCCCAGGGTCGTGCTTTGCGCTTTGAAACAACCATCGGTATAGAAAAAGAAAAAAACATCCAACTCAGTAGTAAGACAAGTGAGCAAGAATTTATACAATTTAGAAATTCTAGGGACGCAACACTTAATTATCCCAAACTTCTGCTACCCAGCCTGCAAGTCAATATCCAAGCTGGACACTTGCCTCCAGCAGAAAATAACCAAACTTCGTATCTCAAAATTCCCTTAAACATAAAGGAGTACAAATGAAAAAAGAATGGCTTGAAATCAAAGTAGAAAACCTAGATGGGGAATGTGATATGATGAAGCTTAGAAAATGGGCCAATCTCTATTCTGGTTCACGTTTGATGCCTGAAACATTTAGCGCCCTAAAAGAATTAGGAATAAAAAAAATTATTGATCTCAAAGATCCTTCAGAGACTCCTTTTGATGAAGCTAGTTTGGCCCAAGCTGCAGGTCTTGAGTATGTTAATATTCCAGTGCATGGCATGGATTCTCTTGATGCCAATAGAGTAAAAAAAATTGCTAATGAAGTGCGAAGTGAAGTTCCTACTTTAGTTTATTGTATGTCAGCTAACCGAGTTCCTGCTTGGCTTTGCCGCCATTTAGGCTTTGAGAAAATTTCTGATATTGAAACCATTATCAAACTAGGACAACAGATGGGACTCGACAGAGGCCCTGCTATTGAACACACTTATCATTTTTTGAAAACAATTTCATAAAGCATTTGAGTGCCAATAAAGAAAAGTGTCACTCTTAAAACAATGGAAAAAAGCTTCTCTGGAATATGTTCATGAATTTTTTTGCCTAAAAGAGTACCCAAAATAAGGCCTATCGCAATAAAAATGAGTTCAACATAATAAATTTTAAAATCAAAAGAAAAAACTGTGACGAAAAGTATACTTTTAAGTATCTGAACCCATAATTGCAACATGGCCTTAGTTGAAATAAAGGTTTCTTTATCTTCAATATTTTCTTTTAAAAAAGGGGCCAAGAAAGGCCCCACGGCCCCCAAGGTCATACTTAAGAGCCCAGCACAAATACCAAAGACAAAAAAACTTCTATCGGCTTTGGCAAACTTGACTAAGGGATTTGCTGAAATTTGTTTTTGAAAGAGAGCATAGCTTATCAAAAAAAGAGCAATGATAATTTGCAAAAATCTCTCTGGCATAAAAAAGAAAAGATAACTTGCACAAAAAACACCAATAGTGCTCCCAAAAAAGTACGGCAGAAATAATTTCCATTTTACGTATTTGTAAAAAACCACAACACGAGCGCCATTGCTAAAAATTTGGGAAAAAGCATGGAGCGCTAAGGCGACCTGAGGAACAAAAAAAAGATTGAGTAGAGCAAAGAGTATAACTCCTCCACCCATACCAGAGAGCGCAGAAAAGAAAGAAGCCCCTACCGCCCCTGCACTTAAGGCCAATAAAACACTAGTATTCATAAAAAGAGCTCAGGATTTACTTTTTTTTTTAATTGTTCTGTGAGCTTCTGACTTTTTTCAAAAAACTCATAACCTAGTAACAATTCCTTGTTGAGAAATTCGGCTACATCTTGAATGATCATGGCATTTTTTAAAAAATGCTCTTCCACTAGTTTTGGTTCAAACGCCTTACATGAACGCCGGTGAGCGCGGCCCAATTGTGTGCCAACCGAATAAGCAACATCGCACAAATCAAAATCATTTAAAACTTGGGGGATTTTCCCTTTAAAAGAAGGGATCTCACGTCCCCAATATTGTTTATCTTTATAAGTGCAATGTCCTAAGCGTTGTTCAACCCCTGGTGCGTAAAGGTGACTCGCCTTAATCATGCGCACACCATGATGCTCGGAAGGATTTTTATACCAATCATCATCTTCTTCGGTATAGGTCTCTTTAATATCCAATAATATATCATCATATTTATCCTGATGATCCATAGGCGAGAGAACAATAATAAAATGCTCCTTGCCCAGACTGCCTGGTACTTGCCCAGCTTCTACAACTTGATAGCGCTCAAGTAAATCTTCCTCGGATCGGCTTTGCAGATATCCCGTTAAAATCTTGCCTAATTTTTTATCTTCAATATCCAATTGATTCTTTTTCATTTTCTTCGCCCATTTGATATTAGCATTGAGATAATCACGGGTGGTTAACTCTTCAGCAGTGGGAACGATCCTACTTAAAAGGGCAGGAGTTTCATAAAAAAGATCGCTATTATAGATGCGAGAAAGATAGCCTTCAGTAAAATACTCATAAACTTTTTTAGGCAGTTTACGATCTTTATTCTCTCCCTCACGACGTAGGGCCAAACAAGCATAAA
>CALFYV010000259.1 GCA_937952395.1 uncultured Bacteriovoracaceae bacterium
TAATTGGATGGATGGTTGTAATGCTAGAGCGGCTACACTGAATCCAGATAATAATGAACATATTGGTTCATGTAATGTCAGTGCTACCGTTGAAATCTTAGAAAAAGTTGTCTCCACAGGAGAGTTTAAACTTATCGCTGGTTCTGCTGATGGAGGTAAAGAAGTTAAATTACAACTAGTACGTGATAGTGAAACTAATACTCAAGGTAATGAAATTCTCTATTCAGCACTTAATCAATGTGAAAATAGTAGCGCTTGTGGTTCAAAAGAAATTGTTTCAATTTGCCCAGAAAGTGCTCCTTCAAATGGAAACTTAGGTATTGGTGAAACTTGTACGACAGATTTTAGTTGCTCGTCTCTTTGTTGTTCACCCTCCACAGGTCGTTGTGAAGTGCATAATTCTTCTCTCGAACCTCCGGTTTTATGCTCTAAACCCCCTGGACAATTATGTATTGCTAAAGAGTGGTGCATGAAGCAGACCGTGAGCGAGTGTTATATTGTTAAAACTGGTTTTGATCAATTTGGAACACCAACTTGTGAAGTTCGTTGTTATAATGTGGAAAAATTTGGAAATTGTACTAACGGAATTTGTACTCCACCCGTAACACCGAGTGTCCCTGTCTTTAATCCAGCTGATCCCAATGCTTGTGATAGTGCTATTGATCCACCTTATTAATTATCAGTCGCCCCTACGTGTCATCGGGAAAAATAGGGCATAATGCCAGCATGGATAAACTAATTCATTTAGATCATATCGCTATAGCGGTCAAATCAATTAAAGAAGCCAGAAAGCTCTATGAAGATATTGGTTTCACTTTTGAGAAGCACGAAGAAGTGGTTGAATCTCAAAAAGTGAAGACCGCTTTTGCTAAAGTTGAAGGTAAAGCTAAAATTGAGTTACTAGAGGCAACTGACTCAAGTAGTACTATCGCTAAATTTATTAATTCAAAAGGAGAGGGAATTCATCATCTTTCTTTTCGAGTTGATGATATTGTGAAAAAGCAAAAAGAGTTAAGTGATAAAGGGTACATTTTTATTTATACCCAAGCTCAACCTGGGGCTGATGAGTGCATGGTGAATTTTATTCATCCCAAATCAACAGGTGGGATTTTGATTGAGTTATCGCAAAAAGGATTGGCATGATACACACTCCAGTTCTAACGAAAATAAACAAAAGAATTTTGATTGTATTGACTAGTTTTTTTGTCATCAATTCCATTTTAAGTGGAATTATGCAGTTTTCTTTAGTGGAATACCTAGGCTTGAGTGCTGCTGGAATTATGAAAGGCCATATTTTTCAATTGATAACATATCCATTAGTTCAACGAGGATTAATCGAGTTTGTTTTTAATGCTCTTATTTTATGGTTTATCGGAGCAGACTTAGAATTGCGTTGGGGGCAGAAAACTTACTGCCTATTCTTACTTTTTTCTGTTCTAGGAGCAGGGGTATTTTATTTACTGATTTCTTTTGGCTTTTTCAGAGATTCTTTTGTTTTTAGTTTTCCACTCGTAGGTATAAGCGGCATGAATTATGCTCTCTTGATCGCTTATGGGATGATTTTTAGTGAGCGTATTCTCACTTTCATGTTGCTTTTTCCAATGAAGGCGAAATATTTTTGCTTACTGCTAGTAGGTATAGAGCTCTACATGGCGATTTTTTCTCCTCATGCTAAGTCAGCCTGGGCACATTTAGCTGCTATTGTGAGCGGTATAGGTTATTTGAAGTTCATATCTTCACCAGGATGGAGCTTTAGTTCTTGGAGAAGAGAGAGAGAAAAAAAAGCATTCAAGAAGAAACTCACTTTACTCAAGCCAGATTCAACCAGCGAGAATGATCCTAAATTTTGGCAATAATACTCAGTGCTCTTGTTAACTCATCATATTTTTGGTAATAATATTTTTATCGGAGTTAATTTATGAAGTTAAAAGAAGCTATTGATGAAAAAAAACTTGATCTACGAATTCAAGATCGTCTTATTTCTGAAGGTAAACTAACTACCAAAGAAGTCCAAGAAGCCCAAAAAAAATTGCCAGATTGTGAAGGTCATTACAAAAAAATCGAAGACCGTGGTAGAAAAAATTACTGAATAACGAAACGAGAAAAGTAGATTTTTTTAAGTAGGGGTTTACCCACTACTGTGTTGACGTTCTTTTTTATTCTATCTTCTAGTATAATTTTTCCTGAAACAGAATTAAGGTCATCAGCTTCCATATCACCTGCAATATTAATAATGGTGTCGGAAATGAGTGCCTCGTATTTATTTATTTCCGCTGCTTGTGAAGCTTGAAAAGGCAAAATGTCTAATTGAATATCTAGGTAACGTAATCTGCTGGAACGTGAGTACAGATTTAAAGTAATTTTTTTTAAAGAAACAGTTTCAAGTTGTGAGCGCATCTTGGCATCACCAATCATAGAGTCCAGTTCAGCTTGAGCATCAATAACAGGTCTTTTAATTCCCATATGAGCGTAAAGCATAAGTCCAAGGGTTAGCATACTTACCGTAGCACTTGCGATCAGTATAATTTTATCAATAGCTGCATTTCCGGTCATTCGTAAACCTTTTAATATTAAGTATATTTTAACACAGCTTTTAGATTAGAAAAGATTCAAAGGAGTGTAAGTTAGATCATGATCCTTAGCAATTTGCTCATATACTAGTTTGCCTTGATAAGTGTTAACACCTTTTAGGAGTCGGTGGTCACGGGCAATGGCCTTCTCAAATCCATGATTAGCAATCAAGCGAGCGTACATAATTGTATTATTAGTTAAGGCGTAAGTGGAAGTACGAGCAACTGCTCCTGGCATATTGGCGACACAATAATGGATAACGCCATCAACTTCAAAAGTAGGATTTTGATGAGTAGTTGGTTTACAGGTTTCAATACAGCCGCCTTGGTCAACTGCAATATCAACAACGACCGAACCTTTCTCCATTTTTGATATCATGTCTCGAGTCACTAACTTCGGTGCTTTAGCACCGGCGACTAGAACTGCTCCAATAACTAAGTCTGAATGAATGACAGATTCTTCAATAGTATCTGGATTTGAATAAAGTGTTGTGATTCTATTTTCAAAAAGATCATCAAGTTCGGCTAGCCTTCTATGAGATAAATCGATGGCCCTTACATCTGCACCAAGTCCCATCGCCATCTTGATAGCATTTGTCCCTGCTGCTCCACAACCTAGTACTGTTACTACTGCACGACGAACTCCTGGAACACCGCCAAGTAAGATACCTTTACCACCTTTATCTAATTGCAAATAAGAAGCACCAATTTGAGTTGCCATTCGTCCGGCTACTTCTGACATAGGAATAAGTAGTGGAAGTGAGCCATCATCTTCCTGTATTGTTTCGTAAGCAATAGCAGTACAACCCGAATCTAGTAATCCTAGCGTTAATTCTTTATCAGCGGCTAAATGTAAATAGGTATAGAGAATATGATTTTTTGTTAATAATTTTATTTCATTTGGTTGAGGTTCTTTTACTTTTATAATCATTTCTGATTTTTGAAAAACTTCTTCCAGCGAGTTTAATATTTTAGCGCCGGCTTTTTTAAAATGATCATCAGTTATCCCGATTCCCATCCCAGCATTTTTTTCGATAAAAACTTCATGGCCATCTCTAACCAAAAGTTTAACTCCAGAAGGAACTAAACCGACTCGATTTTCATTATTTTTAATCTCTTTAGGAACCCCAATTTTCATAACCAGCCTTTGATAAATTAATCACTCATAGCTAGCATTTTTGAATAAAAATGTCAGGAAATTAGAATGCTGCTATGTGTAGTTTAAGATTTCCCCATCAAAAAGTGGTCTGATTTGGACTTCCTTGATTTTTTTCATCTCATCTTCTATTTCTTGGTGCTCGAGTTCATGAGAAAAATGTATAAGACCGGCGAATTTAGGTTTGATTTGTAGAATATAATCGAGCGTTTTATCTAGATGTAGGTGAGTTTGGTGTGGTCTTTTGCGTAAGCAATCAATAATAAGTACTTCTAATTTTTTCTTTTTTAATATTTGTAAAACTTCTTCTGGAATTTCGGAAATGTCAGTCAAATAAGCCATTTTCTCATGAATTATAATCATAGTTTTAAAATGCCCGTGAGGTACAATATAAAATTCAAATTCTTCACCTAAAATTTTTTGTTTCTCGCCTATTTCAGTAGGCATTAGCTCTAGCAAAGGAATTCCTCCACCGAGGACAGGTTTATTTTTAGTGAATATTTTTTCTTTCATGAATATATAAGGAAAGCGCTCCTTGAGTTCTTCTTGCGCTTCTTTATGAGTGTAAATAGGAATATTATCCTTTAAGACAAAGCAAAAAGGTCTTAAATCATCTATGCCATGCACGTGATCAGCGTGAGTATGGGTAATAAAAGTAGCGTTGATGGATTTAATTGAATTTTGCAGTAATTGAGCGCGCAGATCTGGTCCTGTATCAATTAAAAAATTTTTCCCGCTTTTGCTGTGGATCAAAGCACTTGTTCGTAACCTTTTATTCCTTGCGTTAGTTGATGTGCACACTGGGCAATCACAACCAATAGTGGGTACTCCGGTACTCGTACCAGTTCCTAAAATTCTAATTTGATTACTAGCCTGCTCCAGCATAAGATGAGAATACTCCTCATTCAAGGTAATGACAAAATGAAAAAGTTAATGCTCTTTGGTTGTGTATTTTGGATTTTTAATTCGTGCTCTTTGCTAGGAGAGAACAAAACTGATCCCGAGAGTGGTTTAGCCTATCGTTATCAAAATAAAACCAGTTTTGAAAAAATTAAGTTTGAGACTCAAGAATTTGAACTAGAAAATGGTTTAAAAGTTGTTGTTGTTCCACGAAGGGATTTACCGATTGTAAGTTATTTTACTTTGTATAAAGTAGGCTCCCGACATGAGCCGGTCGGACTAACCGGAGCCAGTCATTTTCTTGAACACTTGATGTTTAAAGGTTCTAAAAACTATCCAAATGGCAAATATGATGAAATCTTGGAGTCGGTAGGTGGCAGTAACAACGCTTATGCCACTTATGACGCTACAGTTTACCATGCGGCTTTTCCAGCAGAGCAATTAGAAGTGATGATATCTCTTGAAGCCGATCGAATGAATGGTCTTAACTTTGATGAGGCGAGTTTTGAAAAAGAAAAAAAAGTTATTTTAGAAGAAAGAAAGATGCGCCTTGAAAACTCACCTGAAGGTAAAATTTATGATCAAATGCTTTCAGAGAGTTTTAAGAAAAGTTTTTATGAGCACAACGTATTAGGCAATATAGAAGATATTGAAAAAGTCACTAGAGAGCAAATTTTTGCTTTTTACAAAAATTTTTATGTTCCTAATAATGCCACGATCTTTATTGTTGGTGATGTTTCCTTTTCACACGTCAAATCTTTAATTAAATCTTATTATGATGACCTACCTCGAAAGTCATTAATCAAGGAAGAAAAAATCTTTCAAGCGAACTCATTGAGTTATCAAAGTTTAGACATCAGGGGGATTTCTCCTGACCCAATGATTATGTTGAGTTTTCCTGGTGCTAAGGATGGAACAAGAGAAGCATTGATACTCGATTTGATGACAATTTTGATTGGCGATGGCAAAAGTTCATTTTTTCAAGAGTTGTATGTTGAAACAGATAATCCTAAATTATCAGAGCTTTATGCTGGTAATATAAAACTCAAAGATAGCGGAGTTTTATTCATTAATGCCCAAATGTTGCCCAAAATCGGTATTGTTTGGCTAGAGAAGAATATGCGTAAACAATTGAGAAATATTTGTAATGAAACGATTAATGAGAGGAATTTACAAAAAGCAAAAAACCACTATCTTATTAATTTAATGAAAACTTTATCTACCAATGATGGGATAGCTGATTATCTAGTCAGTAAAGAAATGGCCACTGATGATTACACTCAATACAAATATGAATTACAAACAATCGCCAACATTACTGTTCAAGAAGCTCAAGAAATTTGTTCGAATTATATCAATCCTGAGAAAGCTTTTTTTATTTCACTTTGGAATCGTAATCCGATTAGGAGAGTGAGATGAGAATAATTATTATTTTGCTCTTTACACTTAGCTGCTACGGTAATATTTCTTCAAAAGTTCAGAAGTTTGAATGGAATGGAATTGAAGTGACGTGGCTAGAGGATAATCACTATCCTTTATACCAAGTGGTGGTTTATTTTGCAGATGGCTCCTTGGCTGATGATTTTAAAAAGCAAGGTGAGAGTCGAGCTGTTTTTGAGTTGCTGGCCAGTGGTACTAATAGCTATACCAAGGATCAAATCTTAAGTGCCTTAGAGTTTTATGGTTCTCAGTTAAGTCATTATGTAACTCACGAATACTCCACATTTGAATTTAGTGGCTTAATTAAGGATATTATTCCGACTGGTAAAATGCTTTGTCACTTATTTCAAGAGACAAATTTTCCTCAAAGCGAAGTGAATAATTATATTCTTAGAGAGAAAGCAAAGATTAATAATTTAATTAATCAACAGTCAGAATTGGCAGACTCGATTTTTAGAAAGCTTTCCATGGAAAAAACAAACTTGGCCACTTCCGTTGATGGCACTCAAAAGAGTCTTTCAAGTTTAACGGAGGAGTCTCTCAAAAAAAAGTTGGCTTATTATCATAGTAATGTAAGCAAGAAGATTTATATTAGAGGTCCGAGAGAAGCTTTAAAACTAGAACAAGTAATAACAAAAGACTGTAGTTGGCAAAACGGAGTTGATAGTGTTAGGCGCGTTTCTCTAATCAGCAGTCATGGAAAGAAAAATCCAAGAATGTATTATGTCACTATACCAAATTCAGCTCAAGCTCAAATTCGAATTGGATCATATTTACCAAAAGATAATTTTAAAAATAAGGATGCAGCAATGGCCTTATCCAGTTATTTTTTAGGCAAGGGAATGGGGTCGTTATTAGTCGAGGAGATGAGAGTAAAACGTGGTTTTGTTTATTATATAGATGCAACTTTGCAAAATCAAAATAGTTATGGGCGTTCTGTTATCATGACATCAACCTCAAATAAAAATTTAGTTGAATCTTTAGAGGTTATTCAAAATAGTTTAGTACAATCTCAACACCCTTTAAAAGTAAATGAGAGATTGTCAAAAACCAAGTCTTTTTTAAAAGGTCATTTTTTACTTTCATTGGATCAAAAGGATGAAACTTTGAGACAAATTATTTTATTTGAACATAAAGGGCAAACAGTTTTGGATTTGGAAAAATTTGTTGATAAAGTAGATTTACTTAATGAGAAACAAATAGCTCAGATTAATAAAGATGCCTTCAACTGGACAGAGCAAACCATTTTGATTCTTGGCTCAGAGAAAAACATCCCGAATTTAAAGAAAAAATTTCCAACCGTCGAAGTTTTAGATTACAAAATATTTTTATAATTTTACTTCTGAGGTATGAGCTTCCATTTCAAGGTAGGCTCCAGGGTAGATGCAGATTTTCTGTGCATTGATATTGCCTTTGACATGGGCTGAAGAGCGAATAATTAATTTGCCCTTAGCGTTCAAGTCTCCTTCAAACTGTCCAAAGATTTCTACGTCAAATCCATTTAAAGTACCAGTGAATTTGGCATTACGTTCAATCGTAATACGACTTTCATCATCCATTTCAATTTTACCTTCAACTATTGAAGCAATGGTGACGGGACCAGATAAAAACATTTGCCCAGAAATCTTGCAATTATTCCCGAATACGGAAAATTTCAAATTTCGAAAATCACTAAATTCCATATTAAAACCTACTCAAGGGTATAAGGGCCATGTGTTTCTTCAATTAAGAGATCTCCAGTACGGGAGAAAACGAGAATTTTATATGTTACTTGCTTTTCTGTTTCAGGCTTATCAAAAGTGGCGATAGTTGGTCTAAAGCGTGAAACAGTAAAGCTCTCACCTAGGTTAAATTGAGCATTAAAATTATTATTGGCCATATCGAGCGCAGGGTAAAATTTAATAGAGTTTTCTGTGAATTGTGCTACAAAAATATAACCTTGTAATCTTTTAACTTGTTTTCCGTTAGCCAAATTAAAACGAAAAATAACCTTATCTGTTTTTACTCTGTAACTAGGTCTTTGAGTTGTGGCATAACCCTCCGAAGTTAAGTTCTTAAAACCGGGAGGCATTTTAAAAAACTTAATCAAATCTTCAGGTCTAGGAATTTGTGGTTTACTTGGTGCTATTGTATTTTTTTCAACAATAAGAGGAACAACAGGTGTTGTCACCTCTTCAGTTTTTATAAATTTTGTTTTTAATTCACTATTTTCATTTTTTAATTCTTCGTTCTGAGCGCTGAGTTTGGCCACTTGCTCTCTGAGTTCTTCAACAATTTCTGGCCCAGGTAAAACACCTTGAACTTTATTTTGTAAAACTTTTGTGTAGGTGCCTAAAGAAAGTGTCGCCATGACCATCGTAATGAGTAGAACACTTAATAAAATCAATACTAGTTTGAATACTTTTTTATTGATCCTGAAACACCTAGGCGGTGAGGGTGAATCATAAACTATGAGGGTTAGGTCATTTTGATTTTCTTGAATCATTAAGAAAGTATAACCAATTTTTCTTAATTCTTAAAGAATCTCATTGATGGAACAAAGGCTATATTCCTCTGTTCTTGATCTAATCGGCTCCACTGCTCTGCTGCAATTTTCCAATTATAGTTTTCATCGCGTTGAAGATAGAGAACTTTCTTGCCCACATCATCTATAATTGGTGATTTGTAGTTTTGCTCCATCTGAACAACTGCGTATTTTTCGTGTAGTAAAACAGAAGTATGAGAAAATTGGATTATAGGTTTGTCATCTCTGGCAAACACTGCTTTTTTATAAGCTTTATAGGCCCTATAATCACCTTTAGAGGGGTCATTAAAAGCTTCTTTGTGATAATGTGAAATATAGCGCTCAAAATCCTTGTTACTCCAAGCATCTTTCCAGTCTTCAACAGCTGTAATAATTTTGCTTCTAATAGTTTCATAAGATGATTTATTTAAAAAACTTAAATTTTGTACTATGACCATTGATGTATTTTTCAGATCAATATACTTTGAAATATCTTTTAGATCCTCATCAACCACCACCACACACCCTTTAGAATCAAGTCCTTTGGATATCCGAGTGTTATCATCAGTTGAATGTAGCCAAATCCCACTACCAGTTTTGCCATTTCTTTGATCAATAATATTTGGGTAATTAGATGTAAAAGCACCTGCTCCATAGATTTTGGCTTGGGTTTCACCATACATAGCATTTAGGTCAGTATCGGCTAAAAACTTTTCTAGTAAATATATACCTTCAGGAGTTCTCTTATCGCCTTCAGTGCTCTTATTACCAGAATATTTTCCTGTAGCAATCTGATAGCGCTTTAACAGAACTGGAAAACCATTATCACTTTGGTAAAGATATAGTGAGTGAGTAGATTTCTCAACTAAGGCAATATGATGAGAAAATTTTTGGTCCATCAATAATATATTGCTTGGATAAAACTCATCTGCCCAAACAGGGGAGATTTTAATTAAACAACAAAAAATCAAAATCCAATTTCTCATATTTTTCACCACCGCTGGCTATTTTTCTCTTTTTACTCTATCGGCAAGCTTAAATGTGTATTTAATACTAATACAAGCCTTAGATTAAAGGCAAGAATAACCCACTGAAATGGGGCAAGCTTTTACTTGCGTTGCAGCAGTCTATGTCTTTGATATTATGTTTATATGTCATGGAGTATTTAAATGAGAGTCCTAGTTTTTGACTCTGGTTCTCAGAGTATAAAAGATTTTCTCAAAGTCATGCCCGATGGGGCTAGTGTTACTCTATTTGAAACCCTAGAAAACTTATATTTGGATTTAGAAAATAATGGTCTTGATGCCATGGTTGTAGCTGATTTGGATAGTGCAAAAGAGCAGATTACAGAATTGACCGATAAAATATTATCGGAGTTCACTGCAGTTAAGCGTTTCTTTTTGACTTCAAAATTAACTCCAGCGCAGTTAAAAGAGCATCAAAATTCAAATGAAGGTGCTGATGGTTATTTTAAAATTCCTCTTCAATGTCAATTTTTAGTTAATGTATTTTCCCAATTTGGCTTGAGTAATTTAGTAGCAAGAAAACAAGAAGATGCTGCAAGTTTAGAAATGAAAGAAGTGCTTGAAGACCAAGGAATGGATCCTAATGAATCGATTGGAGACACAGAGTTGAGTCAGAAAATCCAGCATTACTTTGATACGGCATTTACAAATAATGAACAATTTGAAGTTAATATGCTTGAAGAACAAGCGGAAGGAATCATCATGAATGATGAAAAGAAAGAAATCGAAATTGACTTGAACTCTCAAGAGACACAAGAAATAGAGCTTGGTGCTGATAACGCTCCTTCTGTTGAAATTGATTTAGGAGAAAGTGCTCCACTAGAGATCGATCTAAGTTCAGATGCTGGAGAAATAAATTTAGAAAACTCAGCTGAAACTAAAAATAACGAAATCGATTTAGGGGAAAGTGCAGGAGTTGAGTTCGATTTGAGTTCAGATGCGGGAGAATTAAGTTTAGAAAATGATGCGGCACCTGTTATGGAGATTGATTTAAGTTCAAACGCGCCAGCCGCGGAAGAAATAAATTTAGCTGGTGATGAAGCTCCAAATGAAGAGTTAGACTTTGGTGTTAATTTAGAGCAATCAGAATCTAGTTTTGATGCAACTTCGGGTGAGGCCCTAACCCTGGGGAATTCATCAGAAACGCCACAAGCAATAGATTTAGGTTTATCTGAGGATGCTAAGACTAAATTGGCTGAGTTAGATGTTTATCTAAACGAAACGGCTGATGAGGTAGCGGCTCAACCTTTGGAAGAAGATGAGATTAATTTACCCTCTTCGACCCCAGAGTTTTTGCAACCAGAATCTTCAGTAAACGAAGAGAAGCAACCTGAGGAACTAGTTTCAGCTCCAAGTTACTCAGAACATCAGTCCATAGTAGAGAATCACACCGAAGAGCTAAGTCGAATGGCTGAGACTTTTCAGAATTTACGTGAAGAGCGAGAGCATTTACTGGCAAAAGTGAATGAGCTTGAAAATAAAAAAGATCATTCCAAGCAAGATACAATCAGTTTAAAAGCAGAGCTGGAAGAGAAGAAAATCGAACTAACTGTGCTTAAAAGGCGTTATCAAGAACAATTGGATGAATTTCATTATAAAATTAAAATAAGTGAAGAGCGCAAAGAAATTGCACTTGAAAAACAAAAACAACTCATTCAAGAAGTGGAAAATTTAAATAATAAAGTACGCCTGGATATAAAGCGGATTCAAAGTAGAGAGAAAGAACTAGAAGGTCAGTTAGAGTTGATTAAACAAGATGCGGATGTTCAAATTAAGAATCGTGATAAAAAAATAATAGAATTGAAGCGCAAAATTGATTCCTTAGAGTTCGAAATGGAAACTATTACAAATCAAGAAGAAAAGCATATTCAAAGTCGTCTAGAGTTGGAAGAGAAGCTTGCCCGAGTGATGAAAACCTTAAGAGCGGCCCTTAACTTATTAGATGAAACAGACAATCCTGAAATAGAAATACTTAAGAAAGACTTGGATGTTTAACTGGGGACAGTGTGAAGTTTAAATATCAAGTCTTGTTCAATTTAAATGACAAAGAATTAGAAAAAAAAATTATAAGTTCTTATAAGAAATCTGAGCATCCGTTCGTCTGGAGAAGTGATTCAAATTTATTGGAAAAACTTTCATCAGAGCTTCTAGATAGTTTTGATATTATTTTCACCACCTTTCAAAGTGAAAATGAAAAAAAACTAAATCAACTTCAAAAGGACAAACCCAGAAGGATATTGATCGTACACAACGAAAACGGACTGGAAAACAAATTAGATAAAAAGATTATTGTTATTAATAAAAAATATATACCTCTAGAGAGCATATTAAAAGAAGTTAACCGTAGAATGTATGAAGCAAATGAGCTTTATGAATTATTAGGCACTTCAAACTTAATTAAAATTTTATCAGAAAATATTAATGATTTACAAGATTTTGTAGAGAGAGTGCAGAATTATTTGAAAGAATTTTTTGACTTCTCAATTTTTGAAGTTCATACATTGTTGAAAAGAAGTGGAGAAAAGCCGGAACGCATTTATGCTCTTAAGCGAAAGATTGATTCAGAATCAAGTCAAATATTGGAACTTGCTAGACAAGACCTTGAAGAGCATATCGATAACCAAAGTCTTTTTTTAAGTTTTTATGAAAAGAAAAATCAAATGGTCGTGACTTTTAATTTAGGAATATATGATTCTAAACCGCTTTACGTTCAATTGATAACCGAACGAATTAACCGTGATCTATGTTTTCAAGTCATCAATGAGCTATTTTTTAAGGTTGTTAAGAGAACACTTTCTTATCTTGATGCCAGTGAGTTTAAAAACCTTTTTCAAGAGATGGCCCATATTGATGATGTCACAGGTTTATTCAATCAACGTAAACTTTACAAAGATTTAGAGAGTTTAATGAAATCTGCTGACAAAAACTCGTCTTCATTTTGCGTCCTTTTTATTGATGTTGATCATTTTAAGAAAATCAATGATAAATACGGACATATAATTGGTTCAGAGGTTTTAAGCCAATTGGCCGTTTTGTTTAAAGATTCTATCAGGCAGACTGATTATTTCTATCGCTATGGTGGCGATGAATTCGTGATTCTTTTAGCGGAAACGAAAGCTGAGAATGCTCAAATAGTCGCTGAACGTCTCTTGGCGCATATAAAAAGTAAAAGTTTTGAAGTGGTTGAAGAAAAACCATGTAAATTGAGTGTTTCAATAGGCATTGCTGAATATCCTCTAGACGCACAAACTGTTAAGGATATCATTTCCATTGCCGACAATATGATGTACAACTCTAAGCGGGCAGGGAGGGGTAAAGTCATTTCTGCTCAAAAATTTTTGAAAGCCTGAGGTAAAATGCTTTTGCTAGTTGTCAGCGATCTTCATGTTGGTAAAGGACGCTTTCTAAAAAACGGACAATTAAATATTCTTGAAGATTTTGATGAAGATGAAAAATTTATCGAATTCCTAGAGCATTATTCAACCAATAAAAATTATTTTTCAGATATTCATTTGGTATTAAATGGCGATATTCTCAATTTAATACAAATGGATGTTGATGGTGTTTTTACCCATCTTTGGACTGAAGAACATTCAGTCAGAGCAGTGGAAAGTATCATTGAAGGACATCCACATTTTTTCCAGGCACTTAAGAAATTTTTATCTAAACCAAATAAAAAAATTACTTATATCATCGGCAACCATGATTTTGCCGTGGTTTGGCCAGGTGTTCAGGAATTATTAAAAAAAGAAATTGGTGAAGAGCTAGTCTTTGAAGAAACTTTATCAGTACATGGTGTGCATATCGAACATGGCCATCGTTTTGAATCCATTAATTCGGTTCCTAAAAACAAATATTTTGTCGATGGCCCCAATGGAACCAAGATTTTAAACTTACCTTGGGGAAGTTTGTTTTGTATGTATCTGATGCCTTTATTGAAAAAGGATAGGCCTTATATTGACAAAGTAAGACCTCTGTCTGTTTATATCCGCTGGTGTTTTTTCCATGATTTTAAATTTTTTATTTATTTGGGGTGGACAGTTTTTAAATACATTCTCAAAACTCGTTTTCAGCCTTATACCCGTTATAATAAAAATTTTAAAACTAATTTAAAAGTTCTCGCCAATTTCTCAGCCCATCCTAAATATGAAAAATTTGCTAAACGCATTTTTAGACGCAATGAAGATATTCAAGTTATTATTATGGGCCATACTCATATTGCTGAGTGGCGGCGTTTTCCTGAGGGAAAAATTTATTTTAATACCGGAACTTGGAACCCTGTACCTTCAATGGATATCGGACTACATAAAAATATCACTAAATTAAGTTATGCTTGTATTGAAGTTAATGAGAGAAAACATGCCATTACCAATGCCTATCTAAATGTATGGCAGGGTAAGTGGCGTCCTTACCGTTCAGAAGTCTCCACCACTACCTAAAAACTTTCAAAATGAAATGAATTATGCCATGATTGACTCATTGTTATTTTAAACAGGGAGTGTTTATGAAATTGCTCGGAGCATTATTTCTTTTAATCTCATTTAGTACTTACGCTAATCAAGCTTTACTTGAAGCGGTAAAAAACCAAAACGCCGAAGAAGTTGAAAGAATTTTGGCCAACCAAGAAGAAGCCAAAATTGATGTGAATATTCAAGATGAAGAGGGAAAAACTCCACTCATCCATGCAGCACAGTTAAATAATGAAGCCATCGTTTTCCAATTGATTTCAGCTGGTGCGGACGCCAATATTAAAGATAGTTTTGGCAATTCAGCCTATATCTATTCTTATATGAACTATAGCGTTCGTATTTATACTTATCTTCAAAGTATGATGAACTACAAGCCTTTTATCGACATGGTTGATTTTAATAAAGCGGTAAAAGCTTGTGACCAAGTTGCTATTGATGAAATAATGAATGCAGCTGGTGTTGAAATCCAATCTGAATACCGTGATATTGATTTCAGTAATGGTCGTTTGAAATCCGTCTTGGAAGTCGCAGTTGATTATAATTGCCTTCACTTTATTGATGTTTTTGTTGGTGATCCAAACGTATTTTATAATTTAACTGTAGAAAATAAGCAGTATGTTTTTGATGCTCTTATTAAAGCAGAAGCAAAGCTATCTTTAGAGTTATATACTTCAGATATAGGAGTGACAGTAGACGAAAATGTTATGGGCTATTTTGTTTATTTAGCACATAAGCATGAGTACAAAGATGTTAAGTCTGAATTACTTAAGTCATTACGTAAGCAAAAGTGGAGCTTCTTTAATAAGAATTTCGTTGCCGCTGATAGAAAGCAAGCAAGAAAGATTTTAAGAGAGTACAGAAAGTATAAAAGAGCTAATAAGTAATTAAGATATAAAAAAAGCCCCTCGAAAGAGGGGCTTTTTTTTATTATTTATTTCTTAACAAAAATCCAGCTCATTGATGTTTCTTCATCAGTAAACTTCTCAGTTCGGGCAGCAGCTATCTCATAACCTTCGTCCAACATAAACTTCATTAAAACAACATCATTTCTATTACCATTGAGTGCTTTTAATTTTTTTGTCAATGAGTGGGCCTCATTGATGTCACTACATCTGATATAAAAATCTTCAAAGTTACTTTGGTTAACATCACAAACTTCTGCAGCAAAAGTTGAAAAGCTTGCTAATAGAACTAGACTTAATAAAATTTTTTTCATTTTCTCTCCCTTTTTTGAAAATATCTTTTGAATATTTTTACCAGTTTCGAAGAGCTCGTAGAATAAAGTTTGAAAATTTTGAAACTATTACAGAGTTTAACAAGAAGCAGCGAAAAAAAAGCCCCTCTTTCGAGGGGCTTTTTTTTATTCTATTGAGCTGAAGGAGCTACTTTTTTAGTCGTCTTCTTTTTGGTGGTTTTTTTCTTTGAAGTTTTCTTAGCGGCAGCTGCACTTTTGTTAGCAGCTTTAGCTAATTTATCTAAACGAGTTTGAAGCTTGGTGATTTCTTTCTTTTGTTTTTCCAAGAAAGAATTTGCTCGCTTAACTTCAGCGGCTAATGTTCGCTTGAGAAGTTTTTCGACTTGTTTTCTTTCTGAAGAAAATTTTCTCTTAATAACACTGACATCTTTATCAACATATTTTTTGATATCTTTCTCTGCTTGAGAGACCATTTTTTTTACAGTGGATTGAACTTCTTTAATATTGTTCTCACGAACAAATTTATTAATATCGGTTTTTAAAGTTCTCCAGTTACTTAGGAAGGTTTTTTTGGCCTGTTTACTCATTTTTTGTCTCCTTAATGTTTGACACATCGCAATCGTGAAGGTACTTAACTTTCACCTATCGTAATATAACAAAATAGAAAAAGAGTTAAAGTAAAAAATGTTAAATTCATCAAATCCTCGCATACTTGTTATAGGTGCTGGTCTGGCTGGGTCAGAAGCTTCGTATTTTTTAGCAGAAAATGGCTTTCAAGTGGTTTTAATTGAAAGTAAGCGAGTTGAAAGTAACCCGGCTCAAAAGTCAGTTAATTTTGCTGAACTTGTTTGTACCAATTCGCTGAAATCCATCAGAGAAGATAGTGCCCATGGATTACTGAAAATGGAAATGAAGGCCCTGGGTTCACTGGTTTTAAAAGTAGCCAGTGAAACAAGTGTCCCAGCTGGAGATGCTCTGGCGGTTGATAGGGATAAGTTTGCACAAGGTATAACCAAAGTTTTAAGTTCTCACTCAAAAATTACAATTGTGGATGAAATTGTCTCCGATCCCTGGGAGGCTAAAAAGAAATATAACTGTGAATATGCTATCGTTGCCAGCGGACCCTTAACTTGTAAACCTTTAGAAGAGTGGATTCAGAAAAATATAAGTGGAGATGATTTTTATTTTTATGATGCCATCGCTCCTATCGTAGATGCAGATTCCTTAGATTATTCCAAACTTTATTTTAAAGATCGACATAAAGAGGTCGATGAATCGGCTGATTATTTAAATGCTCCTATGGACAAAGAGCAGTACTACACTTTTATCGAAGAATTAGTTAAAGCTGAAAAAGTGCCAGCTCAAAAATTTGAAGATTATCAGTTTTTTGAAAGTTGTTTGCCAGTCGACATTATGGCCGAACGTGGTAAAGATACTGCTCGTTTTTCTTGTATGAAGCCTATAGGTTTAGAGTTTGAAGATGGAAAAATGCCCTTTGCTGTGGTTCAACTTAGAAAGGAAAATCTATTAGGCTCAGCTTTCAATCTTGTAGGATTTCAAAATCGCCTGCGCTATCCAGAGCAGGTTAGAGTTTTTAAAATGATTCCAGGTTTTGAAAATGCCAGTTTTATTTCTTTGGGTTCTGTTCATCGTAATTCTTTTTTAAATGCCAGGAAATTATTAAACCATGATCTTTCTTCTAAAAAAGATGATAAGTTGTATTTTGCTGGTCAAATAACAGGAGTGGAAGGATATACTGAAAGTGCGAGCATGGGACTTTATGTGGCTTGGAATATCATGCGTAAAATCCAAGGCAAAGAATTTAAGCTTTGGCCTAAGGAGACGGCAATAGGGGCTCTTGTTCACTATATTATGACTATTGTTAAACCAACACCTTCGAATATAAACTTTGGTTTGTTACCTACAATTGAATTAACCAAAGAACAGAGAAGAAATAAAGATAGAAAGAAAATAAAAAAAGCTTTAGTTGCCAAAAGGGCCAATGAAATTTTTGAAGCTTTTATGAGTAGTGAGAAAAATTCGTGAGTGGAATTGCTTTCGTTTTAGTGGCATGCTTCTTATGGGCCATAGACACTTTAATTCGTTACCCTCTGATTGAATCAGGTTTGTCTCCTTTGCATATCGTTACTTACGAGCATATCATTTTGCTTCTTATTTTTTCTTACTTTCTTATTAAGAAAGTAAAAACCATGGGAGAATTGCGCTTATCCCATATTTTTTATTTTTTTATTGTAGGTGGTTTGGGTTCTGCTATTGCGACTTTATGTTTTACCCGAGCTTTTACTTATCTGAATCCATCGTTAGTTATTCTTTTACAAAAATTCCAGCCTTTAGTGGCCATTATCTTAGCAAAATTAGTTTTGAAAGAACCTATACAGAAAAAATTTATTTTCTGGGCCCTCATTTGTCTTTTTGGAGGTTTATTAATTGGTCACCAAGATGTTGAGGCCTTGTTTGGAAATTCTTCAATAGAACTTAGTGAACAAAACGGATTTGGTTATCTCTTTGCCTTTATTGCGATTATAGGATGGGGGGCTTCAACAGTTTTTGGAAAAAAATTATCATTAAGTGGATATACCGAAATTGAAATAATGAGTGGGCGCTTCTTTTTTGGTGCATTGGTTTTGATACCATTCTTTTTCTCGTATTCTCAAGAATACAGTATCAATTCAGAACAATTATTTAAAATTAGTATGATGATCTTAATCTCTGGTATTTTGGCCATGTTTTTTTATTACCAAGGATTAAAAAAACTTTCAGCGAGGACTTGCACTCTAGCCGAAATGTTCTTTCCATTTTGTGCTGTTATTGCAAACTGGGTTTTTTTAAGTAAATCTTTAACACCCGGCCAAATACTAGGCGGGTTGATTCTTTTATTAGGCTCCTCAATTATTCAGGTGAAACAGTATTGATGAAAACCGCTATCTTAACTGATCATTTAATGGAAAGAGATGAAGTGAGCTTCATGTTAGAAGTTATTCTCAATATGTTTCCAGATGCTTGTATATTAACCTTAGTTCATCATCCAGGGAAAATCCTAGGAGCAATCGAACAGAGAAAAATATATTCAACTTATCTATCTCATATTGTTAACAATAAAAAAGATTTCTTAAGACAATCTTATATGATTCCCTCTGCGGTAAAAGAATTGCCACTTAAGGAGTTTGAACAAATTTTTTGCTTCTCTCGAGGTTTTTCTCATGGAGTAAAAATAGAAAAACATCAAAGAAAATTTACCTATATTTTAGAATGGAATCAGCTTGTTAATGATTACGGTTTGGGTTGGAAGGCTATATATTGGCCGCTGGTTCAAAACTGGAGGGCGATTAAAAGTTTTGAAAATGAGCGCTATGTTTTAAGTTCTGAATCATTACAACAAAATATAGGTTTAAGTCTGCCCAAATTAGCTCCCTTTTTTGATGCTTCTTATTTTTCTTTTAGTTTAGAATTCGGAAAATTCTATCTTCTGAATTCAGCAGGGATGGATAAGAAAACGATGGATTTATTTGTTTCAGTTTTTCAAAGACTAGGATTAAATTTGAGAATTGAAGATAATCAAAAACAAATAGCACAAATGATTCATGAGGCAAAAGTTTATATTGATTTAAATAATTATGAATTACCTTTTTCTTTGCTGCGAGCTTTTAGTACCGGTTGTCCATCAATAATCAAGAAGAATAAAGTTAATCAAGAGTTTTTTTCAAACTCTACATCTCTTATGATTGAGGAATTAGAAAAAGAGATTCTTACTCAAAAAATTTCAAATTTTGAAAAAGAGAGAACATTAATTGATAGAAAGAAATTAAGACGGGAAGCTCTGAAATTTAACGGTAGATTTTTCAAACAGCAACTAAAGGATAATCTTCAGGCATTTTTTAAATAAACTTCAATTTTTTGTATTGTATCAAGTATGATCTGTTGTAATTTACTTCCATTGGTTTCAATAATAGTTGCAGCGGAGTGAGAATGTCCTCCTCCACCTAGAGTTCTTGCCATGGCACCTACATCGATATCTCCAGAAGAGCGGAAACTAACTTTAATTTCATTCTCATCCTCTCTAAACATAACGGCAATTTTGATTTTATCTAAAACAAGTAAGTGATTGATAAAGGCGTGTGTATCTTCGATATCTGTTCGAAATTTTTCTAAAATATCCCGTCTTAGAACAATCCAGGCTATTTCGTCTGTTTCATTTGAATTTGCTGAAAGCAAAATACTACCCAATAGATGCATATGTGAAATTTTCTTTGTTCCGTATATACCATTATAAGCATTGGGTGGTTCAACTCCTGTTTCAACTAGTTTGGCTATAAGCCTATGAGTTGCTCCAGACACTGTAGGATAGCGAAAACTACTCGTGTCTATCAAAATTGCTGTGTATAAAGGCAAAGCTAATTTTTTGTTAAATCTTAGACGTAAACTTTCTATTAATT
>CALFYV010000260.1 GCA_937952395.1 uncultured Bacteriovoracaceae bacterium
TGTCCCACTATTGATTAGTGCCTAATAAATTACAAAAAAACACTTCTTTTGAATAGGTTAAAATGGTAGTGTGCCACCTTAAAAAGGGCTTTATATGCAATTTTGGAAGTATTCAGCGACGGGTAATGATTTCATCATGCTAGATAATCGTGAAGGTTTAAAACTAAAATGGAGCGAATTAGCTCCTAAGTGGTGTCATCGTCGCTTTGGTATTGGAGCAGATGGTATTATTCTCTTAGAAAACTCAAAGGACGCAGATTTTCGCATGAGGTTAATAAACGCAGATGGCTCAGAAGCTGAAATGTGTGGAAACGGTGCAAGAGCGATAGTGCATTTCGCTCATCATATTTTAAAAATTAAAAATGATAAAAAATATACTCTGCAGACAATGAATAGCTTTTATAATGCCGAAGTTCTTTTTCAATTAATTAAGGTTGAGATGAGCGAAGTGGGTGAAGCTCAAGAATGCGAGAGCCCAGACTTTGCTCCCTATCCCTTGAAAACAAAAATAAATACAGGAGTGCCTCATTGTGTTCTAGAGGTAGATAATTTGGAAAATTATCCAGTTTATGAGACGGGAAAAACATTTCGCCATCATAAAGAATTTCCTAAAGGTGCTAACATTAACTTTATTAAAATTGAAAGTAGCGGATTAGTTAGTGCGAGAACTTATGAGCGCGGAGTTGAAAATGAAACTTATTCATGTGGTACAGGTGTAACGGCCATAGCAGCAAGCCTTCGCAAAATGAAAAAATGGCGCTCTCCGATCAAGGTCATGACCAAAGGTGGAGAAGTGAGTGTTGAATTTGAAGACGAAAAATATTTTCTTTTTGCTCCAGTTTTTTGTATTTACCAAGGAGAAATCTCAATTTGAAGGAACGAATTGATAAAGTTTTATTAGAATTGAAATTAATTTCCACCCGTTCTCAGGCAAAAATGCTCATAGAAAAGGGTGATGTTTATTGCAATGATATTCAAGTTAAAAAACCCGGACAATTAGTAAGCCCACAAGATAAATTTGAAATCCGAACTGATATTTACGTTTCTAGAGGCGCTTTCAAGTTAATTAAAGCACTTGATGAATTCAAGATCAATCTAGAAGGTAAGGTCATTGCAGATATTGGTGCTAGTACGGGAGGATTTACCCAGGTTTGTTTAGAAAGAGGTGCTAGTAAAATTTTTTGTATTGATGTTGGTCATGGACAACTTCACGAATCTTTAAAAAACAATCCAAAAGTCATCAATCTTGAAGGAGTTCATATTCTTGATTTAGACTTAACTCAAGATGTTGATATTTGTGTTGTGGATCTTTCTTTTATTTCATTTCTAAAAGTTGTTAAAAAAATAGGCTCACTTACCAAGGGACCGATTATTGCTCTGATTAAACCTCAATTTGAAGCTGGGGTTGAATTAATGGGAAAGAAGGCTGTTCTGAGTAAAGAACTATCACAAAAAGTTTTTGAAAATGTTTTGCTTGAACTAAAAAAAATGAATTTCAAAATAAAAAAAATAATACCCTCTCCAATCCTAGGTAAAGAAGGAAATACTGAGTTTCTTATTGAATTGTATAGCGAAAGTTAAATGAATTGATCATGTTGATAGGCTCAATCTTGTTCTCTTGGAACAGGCGAATATCGTTTGTATAGATATTTTGATATTCAAGAAAAGCATTTTGACTTAGCTGATAAGATAAAACAAAAGCATTATTTATATCAACATCATTGAAATCTAATTGGCCATTATCCATCAATGGCCTCCAGAATAAAGTATTTGTTATTGAAGATTTTTCACTTAATTTTGCTTGAAGTCTTAATCGTAAAGAGTGTCGGATGGTGTTCTTAGTTTCCTCAGTAATAATGGGCAGAAATGTTACAGAATCAAAACTAATTTTTTCTGATACTCTTCGCTCCAAAATAGGGATATAACTAATATCAAGTTTTTTTATAGTTTCTCCGTTTTCAAGAATATAATATTTTAAACCAGTTAATCCTATCCGAGTCTGTCCTTTAACAGGATAAATACTACCAAAACCAGCAGAACTATTTCTGACACGATAATAGGAGCCAATCATAAAATAGGTTAAATTTGGCGTAATTCGGTTTATATCAAAAACTAAATCGGCATTAGTTGAAAACAACACGGACTTTTCATCATCAAATTGTGATTTTTGAGAACGAACATTTTGATTGAAGTTAAAAGTTAATTCATACTTTTCATTCCTCTTTGTCCCCATGGCGACACCATAGTTCATGATTTTATTTTGATTAACTCTTTCAAACTGATAAGGGGAGGCATAAATCGAGAAGTATATATTATCTGAATCAAGTGCTTCTGATACTTTACGTGCCTCATATTCACTAGTTTCAAATGATTTTAATTTACGGTCTGTATAGCGATAATATTTATCAGGATGCATACCATCCATATCTGGTGGGAGATCACTGGTTAGCTTGCTGTTATTTTTTAGTATGCCCATTTGTATTTTTTGTTCATCACTTGCCAGATTTGCGTAGTATTGCTGATTAGATATTTCTTCTTCAGCATAGATAGGGACTTCGCTAGTGTTGATCGAGTGAAGAGTGTAATCGCGATCGGTGTTAATATAGTCAGGATTAGCTATACGGTAGAGTTTTACGTAAGCTAGTTGCATATTAACCTGGACAACAATTCCTCGGGCGATAAACTTGTCACCAATTTTTAATTTTATATGTTCATTAAAATTAATATAGTCCTCGGCACCCCGACTGATAACAACGGTCTTGTTGGGAAGTACGCGTAAGATTTTGACATCAAGTTTCTCTCCAATATCCAGAGCAAAGACTTGAGTGAACCTAAGTCCAAGAAATAAAAGAATAAGTAACTTATTCATATGTTTTTATTTTAAGTGTTTTGCTATTTGATTATGAGAGAGAAAAACATGCCAAAACAAAAAGGTCGGGTTTTAAACCCGACCTTTTTATTATTTAATATTTATTATATTTATTTCATCTTTTCTTCAATTTTCTCTGAAACAACCGCTTCTTTGCCGCCTCCACCGCCTCCACCGCCGTATTGACTGACTGGTGCAGGAGTAGGATTAACAACTACAGGAGTGGTTGGTTTAAGTGGATTTACGATAATAGTAAGACAACTTTTTGAAAAAGCATTCCAGGCTTTACCAGCTGGACAAGAACAACTGTTATTACTCCAAGTTCCAGATGAGTCTTCACAACCACGCTGAGTAGCTGTTTTAACGACTACTGGATCTATTGGAGCTATAACCCGTACGTCTTTAGGTCTCTCGATTGTTTTGATTCCATCTTCTGGATCATCTGCAATCTTTTTTACAACTACGGGTTCAGCACATGAACCGTTCACGGGAGCTTTATTGTTTCTAGAGCATATACAACTTCTGTCTTTTAGAGAAAAGTTAGCACCACTTGGGCAGCTAACTTGTACATTTTGCAATATACCCTCATTAATGGAATCATTGCGAGCATTGCTATTAAAATTTTGGATGTTATTACCTTGAATAATACCTTGTTGCATTTGTTGTGCCTTCTGCGCTCTTTGCAATCTTCCATTCATTCCTTGAGCAAAAACGCTGCTTATTATTAGACTTGCTATAACTATTTTTTTCATAAAATTCTCCTTACTCCATTTAATTAAACAACTCTCTAATATTATAAACCATCTGTAATTTGGGGTTCTAAATTTCCTTATTTTTATCTTTGTTGTAATAATTTCAATAGCTTATGTTTTGTCATCATAGCTTTCTTCTACCTCGAAAATTAGGCAGCCAACCTAGCTTCAGCAACTTAGTCTTCTTTAGGCACACACTGAAAAGATTTGCTCTTAACAGGCATTTTTTTTGTTTTATCTGGGCAAACACAAGAATTTTTTTCTTCTGTGTATGGCTTTCCAATGTCACATAAAGCACGGCATTGGAATCGTTTTTTATCTTTCGTGCTCACAAGTTTGATTGATTTTTCAGGACACTCACAATTATTCTTTTGTGAGTTGTGAATTTTATTTAATTGACAGTAATTGATCTGGCATTTCCCGTTTTTTGGTTGTTTTCCATCACTATCACAAAGACAATTTTTAGTTTTTTGTTGAAATTGGGCACCCTTCGGGCAGATGCAAGCAAGGGCATTACCGCCATCAATAAAGTCATATCCCAATTCACAATTGAAGCTCTTTTTCAGGCATTTTTTCCCAGAGTAAATCTCATTTTCTGGGCATATATCATTTTCATCAAAGCTTTCACCTTGTGAATCAATACAAGCTTTACCATTCCATTTGAAATTATCTGGACAGTCACATTTTCCGTTTTCATTTCTCATTTGGTTTGCTGGGCAAGCAGAGAGGCACTGGCCATTGAAGAAGACTAGACCGTCTTCACAGCCTTGTACGCATTTTGACCCTTTTCTGATATAACCTAATGAGCAGATTTTAAGACATCTGCCAGATACATACTCTTCATCATTTTTACAACTCTCTTGAATGAAATTCTCTCTTACTATATTATTTTTTTGAATACGTGCTTTCCCTACGGATTCGTTATTGGATAAATCAGGGGTTAAGCTTTGAGGTTTTTGTAATCCGATTTGAGCTCTTTTACTCGCTCTTTCAAAGGGATCGGCTATAACTGTAGATGAAATGATTAAAAATAAAATCAAATATTTCATGCCACCTTCTTTTCGTTCTCAGCTGATTTTATAAAAATACTAGTGTCTTGAAAAATATCAAGACCCAATCTAGCGGCTTCATTTTGTATCACTTGTCGATCTTGATCAAAGTCTCTTTGGCTTAGGCGTAAATAATCAAGCAATTCATTGATTCGTTCTGGGTAGTGTATTAAGACCTGATGATAAACCCTATATCTTGTTACCATTTTACTGATAGCGCTGAGTTGATTGATCGCCATAGCGCGATCTTCTTCGGTTTTAGCATTGAGTATGAAATCGGCGACGAGCTTATAGGAATCGGGGTAATCTTGTTTTAACAAGGAAATAAGCAATGTTGAATTTTGATGGTTATTGGCTAAACTTGTTTCCAACACATAAGGCAGCATGCTTTTTAGTTGCAATTCGCCAGCGACAAAAGCGATAGCTGCTCGATCATGAGGATCAGTTGAGGCTAGAAAAGACTGAAAACATTCAAGAGCATGTAGTCGATAATGTTTACTTTTGAATAAGAACATAATGGCATTTGTTCGCACACGCCGGCTATATTTGCTATCTAGAAATTGAGAGAGTTTTTCATATAACTCCTCATCATTATTCTTTTCTGCAATTTCTCCAATAACGATAATCGCATTAGCTATAACTCTAAAATCATTTTCCTTTTCTTTCTAAATTGTGAGCAAGTAAGGGATTGCGATATGACTTATTCTAGATGTTATGGCCTTAAAAATACTTCTCCTGATCTGACCTAATGAAACCTGTTCTCTGATGATATTTTCTAAAGTTTTCACTAAAAACAAATCAATTTCGTGAGACTCAAACTTAAGTAGTGCTTGGATGACAGCGAGTTGTATATCTTCTCGTTTGCTCAGGTGATAATATTCTATTAGCACTGGAATTGCTTTCGGATTTGAGATCTCACCGAGCGCCCTAATTACAGCTTTGGCGATGAAGGGGCGCGGTTGGTTCTTTAATAGCGAAATCAACGCGGAAGAATGACCTCGAGCTTCTGGATTGGAAAGTGAGTAGCATGCATTAACCGCGTCATAAATATTTGACCTTAAAATATTGGCAACTTGAAACTCTGTTAAAGTATTAAAAAGTTTTTTGCGTAGATAAAATCCACCCAAGGATAATAAGCCTCCGATAAGCCACAGAAAATGAAACGGTATTAATTTATAAAAGGCCAAGGATCTTATGCCTGCTACGATGATATAGTAAGCAATTCCGACATTTTTTTTGATATAACTTCTTGCTTGTAAAGCAACTCGAGAGGGGAGCGTAAATAGCAAAAGTCGTTGAGAGGAATCCATTACTGTGTGTTGGATTATTTTCCTGCCGATACCGGTTGCAATAAGAAGAAAAGGATTCATGGAAGCAAAAAGACTAAAGAGTGAAAAAGATTGAACACTAAAAAATACTTTAAATCCCTTCGACCATGTCTCATTTTTTTTCGCAATTCCCATATTAAGGAATAAAACAAACATGATAAGTGATGTATCGATCAATGATATTTGAGAAACCACTGATGTTACACTTGAAGAAGTAGTACTGCTTAGTTCATTAATACCAACTAAAACAGCAAAGGATTGTAGGTTTTTAATAACTAACATTAATGTCATTAAGCTGATAATTAATGAAACAAAGGGGAAGTTGTATTTGTTAAATTCTTGCAGTTTATCATCGTGAGCAGTTTGCTTTACCTGGATTTCGCTTTTTAAATGGGCATTTATAAGCATAGTTGTAACAAGAATGAGCATAAAAGGTATACCTGGTATTAAATAAGAAAAAGGTATAGTTTGAAAATTGGCAGTTACGTACACTAGTGCTGCGCTTGTTAGAATTCCTAGCTCTTGAGAAAGCGTTAGTTTAGTAGAAATATTTGGATTTTTTAAAACAGAAGTCTTATGAGCGATAATACTTCCAACGGAGAGATCAAGACCATCAACGAGGTTCATGGATGCGAAAAAAAATAAACAAGAAATAATCCAGCCATAAGATTCTAGGGTCAGTTGATTAACCATCGGGTGATTTGCCAAAACAACGACTGCAACACATATTGATGAAATAAAAAAATGAAAAATTGTATGAGACTTTTTTTGAATACTTTCGCAAAGTTTTAAAAAATTATAAGAAATAAATGCCTGACACAACATTAAAACTGGAAAGGATTGCAGAGAAAGATGTTCGAGGATTTTGACAATAGAGACAAGTTTCAAAAAGTAAGAGGCTTGCCCCATGAAAAACGAGAGCGCAAACGAAGGTAGATCAGTATCTTGAATTAAGCGTTTTAGTGAAAGGCCATTCATAGATAACGTTTCGGTAAAGAATTGATTTTATTGAGTTACCAGATAAGGCTACTCTCTTACTTATAAGAAGGAAGTTTTTCTTTAAGCTCTTGAATTTTCATGGGCATTTTAAAGTTTTTTCCGACAAAAATACTCAATAATGTAGGGTTTTCAATAAAAAGCTTTTTTATATCAGTTAATAACTTTTCTTTTTCGAGATTTAAAATTTCTTTCGCAAAATTCTTTCTATAATCGAAATCTCCTTTTAATACAAAGGCTTCAGTTGTTAGCCAAATCATTTTTTCTTTCATATTTTTTTCAGGTAATAAAATCTCATTGGATATGATTTGTTTTATTTTTTCGAATTTTTCATCAGGAAAATTGGCCACAAGCTGATCTATCAGTCCAATCCATTTAAGAGCTCTTTGCTCTAGCTCTTTTGCCTTATGAGTGCTGGATTGAATAAGAAAACTAAAGCCATAAGATTTAGAGGCATAATCATAACCGCTATAAACAATATATCCTAATTGCTGATTAGTTCTCATTTCAGAGTAAAACTCACTATTGATAATTGATCCGAGTACTCTCATTTGAGCATTTAGTTTTATATCTCGTGCGCCCAGCTGATAGTACCCATACCATACATTATTATTTCCATTACTTGGAAATTCAAAAATTTTTGTTCCTGGCGGATATTTGATATCTTCTTCAATAATAAGATTTTCATCTTCCAAGATTTTTGCCCCTAATATTTCGTGAACCTTGTTAAGTAATGGCATTATTTCTGATGAGTTTGAATTACCATAAAGCAGGCCTTCGATTTTTATTTTTTCGTAAAGTTTTGGAATGAAAGAATTAACTTCTTGAAGTTTTATTCGTTTCAATTCATCAAGTAGCTGTTTGTTAGTAAAGGTATTTTTTTTAATAAGATAACTAAGCCAAAAACTGGCCTGTCGAAACTCTGGTTGTAATTTAAAATTTTCGAAACTTTTTGAGATTTCTTGGATATAACTCTTAAATCGTTCTTCATTAATTTCTATAGATTTAATTTTTCTTAATGTGTCTTCAGCAACTAATTCAATTTTGTCTGAAAAACCATTAACATCGATTTGAATACCACGCGCTGTAGACTCGACGCTTGTGTTGAGTCCAGCAAGTGAAACCATATATTTCCATTCGTTTAGGGTTTCAGAAAGGGCCAACAAATAAATCGAAATGAGGACTTGCTCCTTTGGATTTTGGAATTTTTTATGCGTAAGTAGTCTTAGGGTGAAATAAGACTGAGGATAGAGTAAAGTTTCATTTTGTTTGAAGTAAAAAATCCCTTTATCATTATTTAAAATAATTTTGGGCTGTTTACTTTTTTCATCCAGTTTTAAATTTAAATTAGCGGGAATGTACTCATTTTTCACGGGGATTTTCATGTCTTTGCTTGAATATTTTTGCCATTTTTGAAAATCGCTTTCTTTTATTTCTGTAACTTTATATTCAATACCATAATACTTTTCTTTTTTATTAGATTGGGCTTTGTCATGTTGAAGATAAACAATAGCATTTTTCATATTTAAAGAGTTTAAAAACTCGGCATACTCTTCTGTTGGCTTTTCATAAAGCAAGGAAATTCTTTTTTCTATATCCTTAAAAGGAAAATCAAAAAGAGAATCAGCTATAGAGGTGACCTCGCCCAACTCTATATCTTGTTCGCCAAAAACGTATTGGATACGCGCCATATGATTTAATTCATCATAGATATACTGTTCGGAGCCCTTAATTTTAATGAGTTCTACATAATGAGAAATGAGACCAATGATACGTTCTATATTATTTAATCCCTTTTCTGTTAGATTTATATTTATACTAAAGAGTGCTTGGTAGTTTGATTCATGTCCGCCTGCAGATAAGCCAAAAGCTAAGTTTTCTTTTTTTAAAACTGAAAGAAGTGAACCCTCTCCCTCGTGTCCAATTAAATGTCCGAGAATATAAAGAGGTTTTGATTTCCAGTATTTTTTATTTTGAAAAGGAACATTAAAGTCAATGGAAAGCTTTTGCATTCTCGTTTTGGATTTTACTTCAACAATTAAACCTTTATTTTTGGATTTAACTAGAGGAAACTCGGGTTCAACCAAATTTTGATTTTTAATCGGATTAAAATAATCGTGAGCATATTTTCTCAGTTCATTTTGATTTTGGTCACTATAGATAACCAGATTCATAATATTGGATGAATAATGCTTTTTATAGAAATTAATCACATCTTCCCTTGAGACATTTTTCAGAGTTTCAAGATTACCTGTTGAAAAAAGTCTCACCGGGTGATTTTCGGGCAACATAAGCTGCTTTATTCGATACAAACGTCTGTTGTCGTTTAGAAGATTTTTTGAATGTTCAGAATGAACTGCATTTTTTTCTCTAGCTACATATTCTTCAGTAAACAGAGG
The DNA here is from genome assembly GCA_937952395.1 of uncultured Bacteriovoracaceae bacterium. Lineage (GTDB taxonomy): Bacteria > Bdellovibrionota > Bacteriovoracia > Bacteriovoracales > Bacteriovoracaceae > CALFYV01. Next base: position 9,394 of record CALFYV010000260.1, read on the forward strand.
AGAAATAAAAAACTGACTAAAGCGATCTAAGGCTTCTTTTAGGTGCTCATGGGGAATTTCAAATTGGTAATTGGTATTTTCGATAGCGGTATAGGCGTTAAAGCTACCTTGATGATTGCTGAAAAATGATTGGAATTCACCGACTTGTGGGTATTTTTTTGTGCCTAAAAAAAGCATATGTTCTAAAAAGTGTGCAATTCCTTCCTGTCCCTTTGGGTCTAGCCCACTACCTGCTTTCACACTTAGAGAAACCATGGATTTTTTTAAGCCAGGCATTGAAACCAAATAGACCTTCATGCCATTTTCTAATTGGAAAAAATCGATTTTGCGTTGATCATTATATTTCTCAAGTTTATCGATACTTTTGGTAAGTATGTCTGAAGTGCGATCTTGGCTACAAGAGATAATAAATGCACATAACAAAAGAATTAAATTTTTCATATGGAACTATTCTAGGTTTAATTTGTATTTTGCTCCAATAAAAAATTATTGAGCTTTTTTGCCGGCCCTTAGAAGAGTGATATAGGCGGCTAAGTCCTCGAAGTCATTTTCACTGAGTTTTTTTATAAATGGTTGCATCTTTACATTTACTCTCTCACCTTTTTTCATTCGCACCAGCTGGTCAATAATATACCAATCGTGCTGTCCTGCTATAAGTGGAGCTTCTTCTTTCGGATTACCTTGTCCAAACTCACCATGACATCTTATGCATTCCCCAGCTCCTGTATAGATAGCATGAGCTCTTTTGAGTTGATCTGTGCTGAGTTCAACAGCCTTTGGTTCAGCAATTTCTTCTTTTTCTTCTTCGGCTTCACTTGGTTTATCAGTCTTGGCTTTTGCTTTTTTAGCAGAAGTAATAGAGCTAAGGGAAATCTCTCGACTTTTATTGAAATATTTCTTGTAACCACCAAGACTTAGGGCACCTACTGTCAGCATTAAAAAGAATAAAAATAAAACCAGGCGAGATTCCATAAAATTTCCAGTATATTCAAAGATTTATGTTGAAAGTATAAATGATGCCACCAACTTAATCAATTGTATTCTAAAAGTGCTTTGAGCAGATTCCGTGTTTTTGGCACAACGCTCCTGGTTGTATTTTATTTCACGATTTTATAATTAAGAGAAGCTGAATTGATCTGAGGTGTTGTGCTGCCTGTCGCAGACTGGAAATAAGCGCGTATAAGAAGTGATGAAGACGAAGTAGGAAAGCTGGTGATATTGTTTTGAAATGTACTTAGGCTCATGGCCGTGGCAAAACCTCCGACATTAGTAACCCAGCCCCCTGAATAGGTCAGATATGTCGCCCCACCATCGGCACTGGCCTCAAAGCGCAAAACATCACCGACTGGTAAAGTGATATCCATATTTAATCCACTCCATTGCTCAACTGATGCGACACCTGTAACGAGAGGAAAAGTGAGTGTGGAAATGCTCGTGCTGTAATTGGTAGTAGAGGCGCCATTATACAGTCTAATATTATCCCAGTAACCATCTCCCGCAAAACAAGTGAGGGCCAATGCCCCATTTTTAAAAGTTGTATTGGGCGGTTCATTTTCAAAAGCAGTCAATGACCATGCTCCGGGTTCAGCGCCAGATTTATCCCAGGCCTTGTATTGAATGACTACAGCAGTGCTTCCAGAAATTCTTAATTTCATAGCATAGGTGACTCCTGCAACAGGAGTAAAACCCGCGGCAGTGTTAAGTGGTGGTAACCAAATACCTGCTTCTCGCTTATAGAGATAGTGAGTATTACCAAAAGTTTGGGCAATATAAAAATTACTATTATTTACAAAACGAGAAATTAAGCCAATGGGTTTAGCTGCGAGATCCCAGGAACTCATTGTGACTTCAGCATATAACATATAATCGGTATAAAGCGGGACCACGTTATAATGGACTCCGGCCCAACTATTGGTGCAGTCAAAATACAATCGTCCACCAGTCTCATTAAGAGAGATCGTAGCTAGAGAAGTTGTGAATGGTGTCCAATCTGTATCGACCCCATCATCAAACTTATCGATTTCAAGAAAAAGTGGAGTGAGATAAGCCCCGGTACTATCAAGAGTAATGAAAGTTGTATTGTAGGTGAAACTAGCTGTATTGGAAAAATCATAAACGTAAGTTTGGTTAGGAAGGATGAAGGCGTCGTAGGACCCTCCCTGATTTTGTACACAAGAGCAAAGAAGAAAAATAATTAAACTTAACTTTTTCATTAAAAACCTATGTTTAAATATTCAAGGCCTACATAAAATCCCATTTCATTCATATCAAGTTCTCCCGCGGGAAAACTCACTTTTGTTTTTCTAAGATTGGTTCCCAGAGTGATAAAGGTGTTTTTAAAAACTGGATAAGCTGCTTGGGTTTCAAAGCCGTACCAAAAGCCATCACCATCGCCACCAGTGGAGCTTAAATCAAATTTACCTTCAGCTTTTAAAACTTTGGCCAACTGAGCACCGCCGCTAAAAACAAATTTTTTGTATTTTTTTAAAAAATTCATTTCTACAGGCACGCTAAGAAACTTTATATCACCAAGTGAAATGTTTTTTGTCACTAAAATATTTTTTCTGTTAACTCCAAGAGATAGGGTGATATAATCACTCCATTTACTTTTATGAGAAAAGCGATAACTTCCCATTATATTAACTTCATCCATACTTCCGTTAGTAATCGTATCATTTCCTAATAAATTCTTTACATTATAGCGGTAATTAAAAAGTTGAAAGTGACCTTTGAAGCCAAAGTTACTTTCTGGTGCCCACCAACCAGCGTAAAAATTGTAAAAGGTAAAAGCGTTGCTCTTATTACGCTCCATAAAATTCAAAGTATTTGAAGATGTATTAATTTTTAATGAACGGCTTTCACCTTTGACACCTACATAATAACTAGGTTGGATTTTAAGTTTTCTTTCGCTACTTCTTTCTAATGCAGGCACAATATTGGCTTCATGTTGTCCCAGGTAGCTTAAACTATTATCTGTTTTCCAAGCATAGATTTTAAAATATTCAGGAGCTGTTCCTTCAACAATGAGTTCATGTAACCTCTCATTATCAATTTTAGAGTTATTTTTTAATTTCATCCTCAATTGAATTTCATCACTTTTAAAATACTCAACAATCAGGTTGCTGTTATTATTTATCCAAGAGTACTTTGATTTATGTTCTTTTATAAACCCAGCATAGCTTTGTTTTTTCTCTCTTGTGGCCATGCGAATAAACTCTGGATCGTAAATAACATCGGCATCAGCGTCTCGTATAATGGACTCTCTTAAAGATTGCCGTGGATAGTCCTCTAGAAACTCTATTTCGCTAGTGCCTTCTTGGATTTTTAATATGAGTTTTTGTGGTAATTCTGAAACTTCCGGGAATTGTTTATTTTCCCCCCCTTTACAATGCTTGAGTGTGATTTTAATAGATGAGTAAACACAGTCGGCATTTGAGTGATTTAACAAATAATCAAGTTGATTTTCTGAAAGCATTTCTCCTGACAAGTGAAAAGGCATTTGCTCGATTTCGAAAAAGTTTCCAGACTCGGGTAAATCGGGTGTGTTTTCTGGTAAATTATAATGAATGACTTCACCAGGACTTCCCCAATAAGTCAGTTCATAGGCAAGCTGCGAATAAAGTTTTTTCTTCATAGTCATACTCGTATGCTTGTTTATAAACAATGACTTGTATTGTTTTATAAAGAAAAGATCGAGATCTTCTTGCGAATTTTGAGAGTGATCCCAGTAAGTAGGATAAGAATAAGACTTAATATAATCACCGCGAAAAACGAAGTCGCATTTAAGTTTATAGCATAAGCGCTCGGCTAAAAATTTCTGATTTTTATAAATATGATTTGGGTATTCTAAAATGATCTTTATTTTGCCTTTAAATCCAAGGAAGTATTTATTTGTAATAGGCTTATTTCCTACTTCTTTTACAATAACTATTTCTTCTCCAAGATATTTTTGTAACCAGAAAAGTAAAAGCTCTTTATCTTAAGGGTGCATTTTTTTGTGGAGATCAAGGGTCAAGATGTGTTCGTTATTTTTAAACAAACTTTGCTTTTCACTAATAAAGTCCACCGGCATTTGGGCCAGGGCCAAAGTTGTATTTACCGTAATAAATAAGACAAAAATTCTTAATAAACTCATCCTAAGTTTACTCCTCTACATCCCTTTCGCCCTATATAAGGATAAAAGTAAGTCGGTCACAGTTTTATGGAAAAAAATGCAGTGTTGAAAATCAGAACATCGGCTAAGTTTTAAGACAATTCCACATGTAATTTCAGTAGCTTAAATGCAGGTAGTCCGGCATCATTCTTGCTCCTTAGTGCTTATAGATAAGGCTTAAAAACAAGTCTTATTAAGGAGGCAATATGAAGGCTTTATTTATAATCATGATGATTTCCAATGTGATTTGGGCCAAAGACATCCAAGATAGCTCTAAGCGCGCTATAGCGAGTATGAAGCAATCAATCCGTACGGTTCAGGCAAGAGAATTACTCGGAAAGCACTATAGTAAAAGTGATGTAAGTAGTTTTGAATTTAAAAAATCACTAGAAAAAAATATTCACAATTATGTATCTAAGCATTTGCCGAAAGAATATGTGAAAAAATCCAGGGCCATCTCTCAAGCGATTATTGATGAGTCATTTCGTAATGAATTAGATCCCTATTTTCTCATGGCCGTCATTGAAGGGGAGAGTAGTTTTAATCCAATGGCGAGTGGACCAGTCGGAGAATTGGGTTTAATGCAAATAAGGGAAACTACAGGAAAATGGATGGCTGAGCTTATTCGAATGAAGTGGTCTGGTAAAAAAATGCTTAAAGACCCTATTGTTAATATCAAATTGGGTGCTAGGTACTTGCGTTGGTTAAGAGAGAAATTTGATGGTCATGCTCAACTATATTTAGCTGCTTATAATATGGGCCCAGGAAATGTGAAAGATGCTCTCAGCCGCAATAAATGGCCCAAAGATTATCCCAGGCATGTTATGAAACGTTACTTGAATTACTACGAAAAAATGAGAAATGATTTAGAGGCTTCATTAATTCAAAATGTTGATACTTTATCCACCCTTCATCAAGATATGGATTTGATTTCCCTCTAAAAAAAATTTACTTTAATGTCTTTGATCTCCGATGTGAGACAGTGTTAATATATTCTATGAGGAATAAATGAAAACTCTTGTTGTCGATGATGAAATCGAAATCTCAGAACTTATAAAGCTGATTCTCGAAATTGATGTTGCGGGTTCTGAGACGATTATAGCTAACGATGGTGACGAAGCTATAGAAATTTTAAAAAAAATAAATGACATCGATCTGGTTATTTGTGATTATTCTATGCCTAAAGTAAAAGGTTCTGAGGTTCTTCAGTTCATTACAGAGCATGAGATTCAATCTAAATTTGTGTTGTGCTCTTCTTATGACATAAATTCATTGAAAGATATTGACCATGATTCAATTTTTTTCTTCATAAAAAAACCAGAAATTACAGACGGCATGGAAAAGCTTTTAGCTATTTTAAAGCCTAATTACTCAATGAAGAAAACCGAGGGACATGTACCTATTAGTATTAAATTACTTAAAGCCATCGGTGTTTGTCCTGGAGATATTTATATTCAAATAAATGAAGAGAAGTTTATAAAAATTTATAATGCAGAAGAAATTTTTTCAACGGAAGAAGTACAGAAATACCAAAAAAAGGATCGAGCTTATTTACATATAGATTCGGAAGATTCACAAAAGGTACTATCATTACTTACAACTCAGATTAATCTTCTTTTTACAGAGAGCAAGAAAGATTTATCTGGAGAAGCTCTAGATTTGAATTCATTTATTTTCTCCGCTGCAAAGGAAATTGGTATTAATCAGGAGGTTATTGAATTATCAAAACCAGCCATGAAGTTTGCTATAAATATAATAAAGAAAAATACTCCTTTGAAAGACGCTCTTTTGCGTCTATTTAAAAAAGATTCTGATTTTGTCCCTCAGCACAGTTTAGTTTTGGCCATGGTTAGCTGTGCTATTGCTTCTGAAATGAAATGGAATTCAGAACTCACCATGTGTAAGTTATCTTTAGCTGGATTAATCCATGATTTAGAATTAGAGAATGCTCAGATTAAAGAATATGAGATGAGTGAAGTTTCGGAGTTTAGTGAAAAGTTCAAATATCACCCAACTAAATTGGCTTCTCTGTTAACCACAATTAAAGATATACCTCCTGATATAGACAGGATAATTGCAGAACATCATGAAAAACCTGATGGGAGTGGTTTTCCTTTTGGTAAAAAGCATTTGCAAATTTCAGCTCTATCTTCTTTATTTATCATTGCTCACGAATTATCCAATATAATTTGCGAAAAAATGGCCAAGAAAGAAAAGTTGACTCAAAAAAGCGTATTGGAAAAACTCAATAAAGAGCTATATAATAAAGGTAACTTCAAAAAAGTATTAAAGGCTTTAAATGAGACAAGTTTTCTTTAGTGTATTATTATTTTCATTCGTTGTTTCTTGTTCTCATAAAAAAACAATCGACAAAACAAATGATGAAGATAAATTAACTCAGTGCCTATCAACTCGTGAGTTTATAACTACAAGAGAGTATCTTCAATCTCTTGAAGAAATAAAAATAAAACCCGAGCAAGTTTTAGAAATTTCACATAAAGTCGCCGAGGGCTGCACGGGGTCTGCTCAGAGATTTATTTCTGTTGTTGATTTACTTCATAAGGCTAAGTTAGATGCTACTAATGCTATTAAAACTGCCATTTACTTCGCACCAAGTGATGATAAAACAACAAGAAATTTTCGTGAGGTTTTCAAATTTGCCTATTTAGAAAGTGGACTAGATTTGGACTTACATAATTCTATTCAAATGGCCCTAAATTTATCCAAAGATTATCAAGGTGAGCAGGATAAGGCTTATGAAGAATTCAAAAAGCTAATTGATTTTTGTACGAATATGAAAAAAATGAATCTACCACTTGGCACTTGCGGTTCTATGGCCGTTAGAATTACGAAAAAGGGAGAAAAATTTCAAGCTTCAACTGCTAATGCCTATATTTCATTATTTAATTTTTTGGTTGAGGACAGTGTGGGCCCTAAAGTGTCAGTGCTTGAAAGTGTTAAGTTGGCGGAAGAGTTACTAGAGCAAGGACCTCAATCTGAAATTAATTTTATTCAAGCCTATAAATATGCACTTTCTAAAAAAGGCTTAAACTATTCTAAGAGTGATTCATTTAAATTTGCTCAAAAAATGGCCAAGTTAACTATCAAAACTGATAACTTGCCATAAGACCTGGTGCAAGTTTCTTAGTAAAACTGTTATACAAGATTCCATTAAATGTGATCGGGCCATAAATTCTTTTTCGATGATCATTATGTTCCTGATAGACTTCAGACCAGTGATTACCGATGAAGAGATGAGAGAAGGTTGTTAGGATGGCAACACTTGTTGCTATTTTAGCCGTTTTATCATCATCAATTTTTCCCATTTGATTAATGAGTGCTGTTAAATTAGTTAGGGTGCTTGCATAATAAATATTTCTCATCAATCGGTGAGTATCATCAATGACTTTTTCTGCTTTTCTTTCTCTGTAAATTTTTTCACGTTTATTCGAATTGGGCATACGGGCCACCTTCGAGTAACCTCTTAGGTAGGGTTTGTAATTATTGCGCATAATAACTGCAGCACTTAACCAGAAAGCTCCCACACCAATGGAAATAAATGGCGCCATTTTATTATTACTATTAGTTTGTTTATTATCATCATTAAGCTCAGGGATTTGTTCTGTCTTGCCTATAGCACTTATTCCAGCTGCAAATGTTAAAAGGCTAGGAATTATGATAGGTGAATAATCACTCCATTGTTTACGTCTTTCATGAATAGCTTGCTCTTTCAATAGCTCCGATGCACTGGGCACAACCATCAACTCGGGGTATTCTAATACTTGAGCAAAAGCACTTGGAAAGAAGTAAGTTATTAAACTTACAAGACAGAGAGATCTCCTTATGAATTTACTCAAGCACTTCCTCCTGGACAAAAATATATCTAAAAGAGATATAAGTATTGTATTAGATAATGGTTTTAAAATATAGGTGAGAAAATTATGTTTAGATTTATTTTTGTTTTTATTGTTTTCGCCATGAATTTTGCCATGGCCCAACATTCAGCTGTCATTGTTAAAATTAAAGGTGAAGCAGAACTTTTTGTAACACCAGGTAGCTTAAAAGAAAAATCTCCCAGTGTTCTACTGGATGGTAAAACTTATGAAGTGCAAAAAGTAAAACTTGGCACAAAAGTTGAACCAGGCAGTGTTGTGAGAACTTCTGGAAAATCTAAATTGAGATTAGTTTATAAAAATGGTGACCAAATCACTGTTGGCCCTGCAACATCCTACGAAATTTTAGAATTAAATGGAAAAAAATCAGATGATGCTTCATCAATTCGATTGATGTATGGAGCTATAAGATCGGTCATTTCAAAAAATGGGCCTCGTAATGGGATGAAAGTGAAAACCAGAACAGCCGCAATGGGTATTAGAGGTACTGATTTCTTTGTTTCTCAACGAGGAAGTGCAGGGGAAACACAAGTTGCTGTTATTCGAGGAGAAGTCAATGCACAAGCAAACGCTAAAGGGACCAAAGAATTAAAAGTTAAATCAGGACAAACAGCTGCTTTTGAAGAGTCAAAAACAAAAAAGACTATAGAATCTGAAGTTACGCAAACAACTCAAGAGGATTTAGTTAAAATTCAATTAAGTTCGGTTATTAAGAAATCAGAAGAAAATAAAGAGGTCGTTGCCAAAAGCGTAGCAGTCGAATTAAAAGCTCTTGAAAAAAAAGCCACTGAGAATGCTATTGAAGATATAAAGAATTATGACAAAAACCTTTATCAGAAACTCAAAAAAGCTAATATAGCCTCCATGGATACAGTGAATACAGTATCTGTTAAAAAAGCTTTTTATAAAGCTCCTAAAGGTAAGTCAAAAATTTCAGGTGAAGAACTGGAAGAAATTCAGATGAACGCCTATGAAGAGTATTTTAAAATAGATGAAATAAATAAAGCTCTCGAGTAAAGCAATACCATAATTTTCATTTTGCCAGCTGGCGCGCTTCCTGCAATGAAGTAGGTAAGTGAAGTTTAAAACCGAAAAATTAAAGGTTGAGCTTTTTTATCTGATTATTTTTTTTACAATTGTCAAAACAGGAGGTCTAAATGGGTTTTATTGAATTATTGTTTAAATTGTTTAGCAAGGGGGAAAAAGAAGAAATTATTTATTCCTCCAACAAAGAGAGTTTAATGATCGATTTTACCTCAATTCCACTTCATGGAAATGGGCTAACGACTAAGGATTGGAAATTAATAAGAAATAAAGTTGCTGCAAAGTAATAAACTCGGGCTATGGATGGCCATTTTTATGCACGCAGTGAAAAGAGATAGAAAAATTTTTCTCTAGAAACACCACCCAGTGATCCGATCGCCGAAACACCGTATAATAAAGGCTAGAGAGGATCGAAGATGAAAACACAAACACAAAAAAAGAGCAAACCCAAGGCCAAAATTCTTAAACTTTTTAAGAATCAAGAGGAGCAAGATATCATTCTTTCCCGCTTGTATGCGGTTAATGATATTTTGAACCGCTATGAAGAGGAAGACGATTACCTGGACTTGGTTCAAACCAAGATTATCGAGGCAATTGACTGGTATTCTCGTTATTGTGATGAGCATGGCTTTGAACTTCTTAAAACAAAGAAGAAGCAGTAGCCATCTAATAATTAGATTCAATATTAACAAATAATCTACTTTTTATTTGGAGTGTTTTTTTGTATAAATAATAAGAGACATTAAGAAGTGAGAGATTTAATAGAAGTATTTTTTATTAAAATAGCAACCAAGAGTTGCTCTTTTTTTATTCTTCCAAGAAGTGATATTCAAGGCCATTTAGATTGTTATCAAGTTCACAGACCACGGGAACTCCAGTGGGGATTTCAAGTTTGGTTATTTCTTCGTTTGATATTTGAAACAAGTGCTTCATTAAACCTCGAATACTATTTCCGTGGGCAACAATGACGATTGATTTCCCTTTTTTTACCTGAGGTGCAATCACTTCATTCCAATAAGGAACAACTCTCTCCACCGTATCTTTAAGACTTTCTCCTAAGCACAGAGGGATATCTCCCATATTGGCCACCAGTTCTTGGGCAGCCACTGTTGTCATTTGTGGTGGAGGAGTATCATACGATCGCCTCCAAATTTTAACCTGTTCGGTACCGTGCTTATCAGCTGTTTCTTGTTTATTTAAACCGGTTAAAGCACCATAGTGTCGTTCGTTTAACTTCCAGTGATTAATTGGATTTAGATTTGTACCCATCTGCTCTTGAATAATTTGAGC
>CALFYV010000261.1 GCA_937952395.1 uncultured Bacteriovoracaceae bacterium
GGAAGGTCCGCAAGTACTTTCTCTGTAATATCTGTATTTTTGGCCAACAATTCTGTTGTTCCATCTTCAGATACTAACTTGTCAGTATTGGTCGCTCCCTTAAGCATTGAGGCAATTTTTTTGATAGATGAACGTTGAATAGCTTTAATTTCAATCTGTTCATCTCTTCTAATTAATCTTGTTTCTTCTTCAATAATTGACTTAGCTCTAGCATCTAACTCAACACCTTCACGAGTGAAAACGTGCGCATCAATAACAGTTCCGCGAACTGATGAAGGAACTCTTAAAGAAGTATCTTTAACGTCTCCTGCTTTATCACCGAAGATAGCTTTTAAAAGTTTTTCTTCTGGAGAAAGTTGAGTTTCACCTTTTGGAGTAATTTTACCAACGAGGATATCCCCTGGTTTTACAATCGCACCAATGCGGATAATTCCAGCTTCATCAAGATCCTTCAATGCTTCTTCCGAAACATTTGGAATATCTCGAGTGATTTCTTCTTTACCGAGCTTAGTATCTCGTGCCTCTACTTCATAAGCTTCGATATGAACCGAAGTGAAAACATCTCTAGTTAGTAGTTGTTCATTAATAAGGATTGAATCTTCGTAGTTATAACCACCCCAAGGCATGAAAGCCACAAGTACGTTTTGACCTAAAGCCAAGTCACCCATTTGAGTTGCAGGGCCGTCAGCAATATCATCTCCAGCTTTAACCACATCACCCTCTGTTACAAGAGCTTTTTGGTTATTACAGGTATTTTGATTAGTGCGCTGATATTTAATAAGTTTATAAACATCAACACCAGATTCATCATCACCAAATTTATCACGTTGAATAACAATTCTATTTGAATCAACGAAGATAACCTTACCAGAGTGAGAAGCAAATAAAATAGCCCCTGAATCTTGAGCTACAATTCTTTCAATTCCTGTTCCAACAATAGGAGCATCTGTTCTTACTACAGGAACAGCTTGTCTCATCATGTTCGAACCCATCAATGCTCTGTTGGCATCATCATGTTCCAAAAATGGAATAAGTGAAGTAGCAATCGAAATCATTTGTGAAGGAGCAACGTCCATTAGTTCGATGTCAGTTGCTTCAACTAAAGCTAATTCCCCTTCTTTACGAGCAGGAATCAAGCTCCCTTCAAGTTTATCACCAGTTTTATAATCGGCATTAGCTTGAGCGATAATTTTTCCTTCTTCTTCAAAAGAAGAGAAGTATTTTAATTCATCTTCGATTTTTTGTTTATCATTAACAACTCTATAAGGAGTTTCAATAAATCCGTATTCAGAAACCTTCGCATAAGTTGCTAAAGAAGTAATAAGACCAATATTCGGTCCTTCTGGAGTTTCGACAGGACACATACGACCATAATGAGTAGCATGTACGTCTCGCACCTCAAATCCAGCTCGCTCTCTAGTTAAACCACCTGGCCCAAGAGCTTAAAGTCTTCTCTTGTGAGTAATTTCAGAAAGTGGATTTGTTTGATCCATGAATTGAGAAAGCTGAGATGAACCAAAGAATTCCTTAATCGCAGCCGCTACAGGTTTTTGATTAATTAAATCATGAGGCATCATTGTTTCTAATTCTTGAATTGACATTCTTTCGCGAATTGCTCGCTCCATTCTTACCAGTCCAACACGGAATTGATTCTCAAGAAGCTCACCAACCGCGCGAACTCTTCTGTTTCCTAAATGGTCAATATCATCAACAGCGCCTTTACCATTGTTAAGCTCAACAAGGTATTTCACTGTCATTAAAATATCGCTCTTTGTAAGTGTTGTATTTTCAACCGGAACATCCAATCCAAACTTATAATTAATCTTCATACGACCAACTTTCGAAAGATCGTATCTTGTCTCATCAAAGAAAAGGCCATTGAAAAGTTGCTCTGCCGCTTCAACAGTAGGAGGCTCACCAGGACGTAGTCTTTCAAAAATTTTGATTAAAGCTTCTTCTCTTGAATTGGTCTTATCTATAAGCAATGTATTTCTTATTTGATCACTAAAGTTAACATGATCAATATAAAGAACTTTAACCTGCTTGATTCCCATTTTTACTAAGTCGAAAATATTTTGCTCAGTCAACATTTCGTTAGCACTGATAACAACTTCTCCAGTTTGCTCATCAAAGATATCTTCAGCAACAACCTTACCAACAATTTGCTCAATAGTTGCTGATAATTTTTTTAATCCAGATTCTTCAAGTTTCTTTACTGCCATTTTGGTAACTTTTTTACCTTTCATGACGACAACTTTACCCTTCTTATCTAGAATATCTTCATCTGCTCTTGAGCCAATCAATAGATTGAAATCTAATTCTCTGTCGTATTTATCTTTGCCGAAATGAATCACTTCCTTTTCATAGAAAATATCAAGCAATTCAGTTACCGAAAATCCCATCGCTCTTAATATAACAGTAGCGTGTAATTTACGTTTTCTATCAATACGTGCGTAAAGAACGTTCTTATGATCGAATTCAAAATCTAACCAAGAACCTCTGTGAGGTATAATTCTTGAAGAATAAAGAAGTTTTCCGCTTGAATGCTTTTTACCGCTATCGTGTTCAAAAATAATCCCGGGAGAACGGTGCAACTGGGAAACAATAACACGCTCAGTTCCGTTATAAACAAATGAACCTGTTGCGGTCATTAAAGGAATATTTCCTAAATAAATTTCCTGCTCTTTAATGGAAGAAACAGTCTTTTGATCAGATTCACTTCCATCTGGGTTTTGCTCAAAGAAAAGTAAGCGAACAGTGACTTTCAAAGGAGATTCATAAGACAAACCTCTATCACGACACTCATTTTCAGAATATTTTGGTTCCTCTAGAGCATAACTAACAAATTCTAAAGAAACTGTTTTATTAAAATCAAATATAGGGAAAACTGAATGGAACACAGCTTGCAATCCAGTCATTTTTCTTCTTGCAGGAGGTATATCTCTTTGCAAAAACTCCTCGTAAGAACTGATCTGTAACCTCATTAAGCTTGGAGGTTGCATGGCATATTCGCACTTTTTAAAGGACCGACGATTCCACTCATTAGGGTTAAACACTTCTGTCATTGAATGACTCCTAGATAAAGGCTCTTTGTATATTTAAAAACTTTCATTCTTTCCATAAATACATAAAGATATGGAGATATGTTTATGCACATCTCCATATCTTGTATTAATTACTTAACGTTAACTATTTAAGCTCTACTTTTGCACCAGCAGCTTCAAGTTTCTTCTTGATTTCTTCTGCTTCAGCTTTAGCAACACCATCTTTGACAGTTTTTGGAGCACCTTCAACAAGGTCTTTTGCTTCTTTTAAGCCTAAGCCTGGAATTGCTCTAACTTCTTTAATAACATTGATCTTTTTATCGCCACCAGCTGTAAGAACTACTGTAAATTCAGTTTTTTCTTCAGCGGCTGCAGCAGCTCCACCGCCAGCGCCAGCAACAGCAACCGGTGCTGCTGAAACGCCAAAAGTTGTTTCTAGTTCTTTAACTAGATTTGCAAGATCTAATACGGTCATTTTTGAAATGTGTTCTACTAATTGTTCATTTGAAATACTCATTTTATTCTCCTAATTTTTTAATAATAATAATTTATGCTTCTGTTGTTTTTAAAGCTGCTGCATTCTCAACACCTTTACTCTCGACTTCATCTTTGATGGCATTCATCAGACGAGCAAAAGCCGAAACAGGTGCATTAAATGTAGCAAGTAATGTTCCAAGCATTTCATTTCTACTTGGTAATTTAGCTAAGGCAATAACTTCTTGAGCGCTCAACATTTGCGTACCAAGAACACCACCTTTAATTTGAACAAGCTCTTCAAATTCTTTGCTTGCATCATAAATAGCTTTCGCTACACCAGGTGCATCTTCATAAGCAAAAGCCACAGCATTTGGACCCTTTAGGTTAACCAAAAGTTTCTCTGCTGCTGTTCCCTTAGCTGCGATTTCAAAAATCGAGTTTCTTGTAACAAAAACTCCACCTTTGGCATCACGTACATTTTTTCTAATGGCATTAGCATCGTTTGATGGAATACCGATTAGATTCGTGAGAAAAATCGCTTGAGCTTTTGAGATTTCAGTCTTTAAACCTTCAATCTGCTTAGCTTTGTCTTCTCGATTTATCATAGGCAAAACCTCCAT
>CALFYV010000262.1 GCA_937952395.1 uncultured Bacteriovoracaceae bacterium
CTCTTAATGGTAATAATAATTGAAGTGGCGGAGAATTTCTTATTAATCCCAAAATAAAAGAAAAAATCAAAAAATTTTGCCAGGTTAAAATTGAAACAGATTTATCTCTCATTGCCCTGGTTGGTAATGATATGCACTTTACACCAGGCTTAGGAACTCGTACCTTCTCATCTTTAAGTCAATTTAATATTAGAAGCATTTCTCATGGCGCCAGTTCACATAGTTTATGTTTCTTAGTTAAAAGCATAGATGCCAATAAGGTCATCAATCTACTTCATAAAAATTTTATTGAAAATGAACTTCCAGCGGCTGAGGTTCGATTATGAAATTGGCCTTAATCGGTAGTGGCAAAACTGGCTCTCAGATTTTACAATTAACTAAAGAAGTTAAAGAAATTTTCAACTCACAAAACCCTGTCACGCTAGAGGCACTACAGAGTTGTGATAGCGCGATCATTTTTGTTAATGCCCATGTTTTACAAAAAATGTTTCCCATTTTAATTGAAGCCAGAAAACCCCTCATAATTGGAACAACTGGCATGGATTGGAACGATGAGCTTAAAAATAAAATAGAAGCAGCGGGAATTACTTGTATTTACTCTAGTAACTTCTCACTAGGCATGAACTTAATCAAAGTGGCACTTGAAAACTTTTCTAAACTTTTTAATCTATTGGAAAATCCACAAGTTTCATTGAGCGAAACTCATCATATAAAAAAAATAGATAAACCCAGCGGAACTGCCTTGGCATGGAAAAAATGGTTAGTACGAGAAGTCGCTATTGAATCAATTAGAGAGGGTGACGCTAAAGGACTTCATAACTTAGAAATTAAAACGGAATTTGAAAAAATAACTTTAAGTCATGAAACACTTAACCGAGCACTCTTTGCCAAAGGTGCACTTTGGGCCTGTCAATTTTTACAAGAAAATCAATTGCCACCAGGTCTTTATGACTTTCAAAATTTAATTAGTCAGCATTTTTTAGGAGAATAAATATGTCTTTAACCGATACTTTTTTATGGACTGCCATCATCACTCCCATGTTATAGAGCAGAGAAATCGATTATTCCATCTTTCAAACTTTGCTTAAACGCCAAGAAGAAGCAGGTAATGGGATCGTAGTTTTAGGCAGCACTGGTGAAGGACTCGCACTGAGTTTGAAAGAGAAAAAAGAAATCGTTAATTATACTCTTAAACAAAGTTTGCAAACTCCTATCATGGTGGGAGTTGGTGGTTTTAATTTAAGCGAAACCCTTAATTGGCTAAGCTGGTGTGAAGAGCAAAAAAATATTTCAAGTTACCTCATGCCTACTCCACTTTACGCAAAGCCCGGGATTAAGGGACAAATCGCCTGGTTTGAAGCTCTTATGAATAAAGTTTCTAAACCTTGTATGCTTTATAATGTTCCTTCTCGTACTGGTATTAAGTTTAATTTTGAAGCAGCCAGCGCTCTAAGCTGACATAAGAATTTTTGGGACTTAAAAGAGGCAAGAGGAAATTTAGCAGAATTTAAAAAATACACCGAGCTTCTACCTAACGTGGCTGTCTATTCTGGGGAAGACGCCATGCTACCACAAATGAGCTATTTCGGAGTTAAAGGTTTGGTTAGTGTCATGAGTAATGTCTGGCCAAAAGAAACTCATCTATACGTCAAAAAATGTTTAAGTGGTGAGACTAGAAATCTTTATCCTACATGGCCCAAAAGTGCTGATGCTCTTTTCATAGTCTCCAATCCCATACCAACGAAGCTTCTCTTACATCAAAAGGGTATTATTAGAACCCCTTATCTACGTGCACCTTTGACACATCTTGAACTGGATGATTTAAAACAACTAATAGAAGCTGATAAAACTATGACCTTTTGGGGTCAAAAGGAAAATATCTCATGAGTTATGAAATGATTCTTAATCAACTTGAGTCGGGAGAAGTCAGAGCGGCTTTTCAAAATGAAAAAGGTGATTGGAATACTAATATAAAAGTTAAAGAAGCAATTTTGGAAGCTTTTCGTACAGGTGCTAATAAAGACTACCAAGGAATTTATCAAGGTTTTGTAGATAAGGATAATTTATCCCCCAGAGAATTTAGTAAACACGACGGTATCCGTTTAGTTCCAGGTGGGTCCAGTGTACGCCGTGGAAGTTACATCGCTAGAGGTGTTATTATTATGCCTCCAGCTTATATTAATATTGGTGCTTATGTAGATAGCGGCTCGATGATTGACTCTCACGTACTGGTTGGCTCATGTGCCCAGATTGGGAAAAATGTTCACCTCTCAGCTGCTGTGCAAATTGGTGGAGTTTTGGAGCCCGTTGGAGCGACTCCCGTCATTATTGCAGATA
>CALFYV010000263.1 GCA_937952395.1 uncultured Bacteriovoracaceae bacterium
CAACCATACGAATGCCTGGAGATTGAACACGGCCAGCAGAAAGGCCATAAGCCACTTTTTTCCAAATAAGCGGAGAAAGTGTGTAACCATATAAGCGATCTAAAATTCTTCGCGTTTCTTGTGCTTTTACCAGTTGAACATCTACTTCTCGTGTTTCTTCTAAAGCTTGAGTAATCGCTTTTTTGGTAATTTCATGAAAAACCATTCGCTTAACAGGGATTTTGGGTTTTAAAAGGGCAATGAGATGCCAAGAAATCGACTCCCCCTCTCTATCTTCATCGGTAGCAAGATAGATAGTCTTACAACCGCTCATTTTCTTTTTCAGATCGGCAATGATCTTGCCCTTACCTTTGGCCACAACATAAAGGGGCTCAAAGTCTTTTTTGACATTAACTCCAAGCTTGGTCCACTCCTCACCCTTAAGCTTTGCAGGAATTTCAGTAGCCGATTGGGGAAGATCACGAACATGCCCCATACTCGCTTCAACAATATAGTTTTTAGGCAAAAACTTTCTTATTGTCTTTGCTTTGGTTGGAGACTCCACTATGACTAAATATTTATCCATTAAATTACCAATTTTTTACTACTCAAAAATTTATGTCTAGTTTTAGGAGTAATCTCTGACTGTGACTTCGTCAAGAAAAGAGTGTGGTTCTAGTGCGTTAAAATGAAAAAAGGCTCCACAATAAAAAATTGTGAAGCCTTTTAAAATAATTCTTATCGAATAAAAAGCATATCGTAATAAGTGGGAAGTTCCCAATGTTTAGAAGGAATGAGATCCTCTAAGCTATTACAAACATCTGCCACCTCTTCACTTAGTGGCATTAATTCGTTAGCAATTTTAAAAGAACAATCCTCTTCACTCAATTTATGTGCCTCTTTTGAGAGCTGCATTAGCTTTGTAGTTTTTGCCGACAGACTTTCAACATAAGTACTCACTTCTTTTAAAAGTTTTGTTTCAAATTGAGACTCAATTCCAACTTCTTTTTGAGTATGGATTAAATCAGCGAGCTCCTTTTTAAAACTTAAAGCCGAAGGAATAATGCTTCTTTCTGCCATATCAGTTAAAACTTTAAACTCAATATCCCTATGACGAATATAGCGCTCAAGCAGGATATTATAACGAGTCTTTAGTTCAGTTGGGCGATAGATTTTTGCTTCTGTCACAAATTTGGTCTTTGTCTCATCTTTTAATACCGTAAGAGCATCTGCCATTGTTCTTAGATTACCCAAACCTCTTTGCTTGGCCTCTTTTAACCAATCTTCTGAATAACCATCTCCACCAAAAACAACTTTTGACGAATTTGAGTACCATTTTTTTGCAATTTCTAAGAGCGCTTCATTAACATCCTTGCCTGAATCAATTTCTTTTTTGAGAATAATATTTGTTTCAGCTAAGACTTGATTAACAGCTGCATTTAAAATGGAAATAGGCCAGCCAATAGAAGCTGAGGACCCTACCGCACGAAATTCAAATTTATTTCCAGTAAAAGCAAAGGGAGAAGTTCTATTTCTATCCGTATTATCCTTTAAAAGCTGTGCTAATTGTTCAGCTCCTAGATCCAAAACAACATTACCACTGTGCTTATAGTCACCTTTGCCTGTTATGGATTCGAAGATATTAGTTAGAGTTTCACCTAAAAATACAGAAATAATACTTGGAGGTGCCTCGTTTGCACCAAGACGGTGATCGTTACCATGGGAAGCTATCGCCATTCTTAACATATCACCATGACGATAGAGTGCTTCGCAGAGCACGCTGACTAAGGCCAAGAATTTATAGTTTTCACTTGGATTACTACCAGGTTCAAGTAAATTTCTTCCTTCGCTATCAGACATTGACCAATTTACGTGTTTACCCGAACCATTAATCTTGGCAAAAGGCTTTTCATGTAAAATCGCCACAAAATTATGTT
>CALFYV010000264.1 GCA_937952395.1 uncultured Bacteriovoracaceae bacterium
TTGCAACAATCTTTATTGCTCAGGTTTACGCTATTTATTTAGGTCCTTCTCAGTATCTGATTATTTTAGTTACTGGTACCATGGCTTCAATCGGCACAGCAGGAATACCAGGAGCTGGACTAATTACTATGGGGATCGTTATGGCCAGTGTGGGGATACCACTAGAGGGAATACAAATAGTTGTCGCAGTCGACAGAATACTGGATATGTTTCGAACGAGCGTTAATATTCTAGGAGATTCTGTGGGGACTTTAGTAATTGACTCATTAACTACGGTAAGAGCAGAAAATTAGGCTAAGATCTCAAAATAATTAAAGAAATATCTAGTAAATGTCGTTAATTAATAACTAGAATTAAATGTAGGAAACAAAACATGAATAAAACTTTGAAACTCTTAACTCCCACACTATTACTTTTATCTGCTTGTTCGCAATTTAACGTGAAGAGCATCCCCTCTATGAGCGCAGATAGAACTCCAATTCTAAATGAATCGAGTGAATTTAATGGTGAGGCGTTGGCAAAACATGTAGAAAAAAATACTTGTGATGGCTGCCTTATAGGAAGTTCTTCTCATCAAACTTTGGGAGATGCAGATAAAAAAGTTTATTTTCTTTACGGAGCTGAACATTTAAATTTAAAAAATTATTATTTTGATATTCCAGTTGTTTACAATAAATCAGTTCAAAAATGGATTAACTATTTTAGTAAGAGTCGTGGACGTGGACATTTTGAACGTTATTCAGAAAGAGCCGGAAGATACGCTCCAGCATTGAGTAAAATTCTTAAAGAAAATAATATGCCTCAAGATTTGATTTATCTTGCGATGGCGGAAAGTGGTTTTCAAACTAACGCTAAATCATGGGCCAGAGCAGTCGGTCCTTGGCAGTTCATGCCTTACACAGGAAAAAAGTATGGCCTTAATATTGATTGGTATGTCGATCAAAGAAGAGATCCTTTTTATTCAACTCAAGCGGCTGCCAATTATTTAGATTACCTTTATGATATGTTTGGCTCTTGGGAATTAGCCGCAGCAGCTTATAATGCTGGTGAAGGAAAAGTTTCTCGAGCTATCAGAAGATATAAAACTAAAAACTTTTGGAAATTGGCCCAAGGTCGATATCTAAAAAGTGAAACCAAAAATTACGTTCCTAAGATCATGGCCTTAGCGATCATTGGGAAGAATTTAAGATCATTTGGCTTCGAAGAAATTGATTATCATGCGCCATTGGATTTCGATGAAGTCAGTGTTGCGGGAAATACTGACCTTTATCATGTTGCGGACGCCCTCAATGTGGACTTTGAAGAAATTAAAAAACTAAACCCAGAGTTACGTCGTTGGCAAACTCCAGCGGGAGTTGAATCGTACAAGCTTCGCATTCCATCAGGAACCAAGAAAAAATGGAACCATTGCTGTAAAGCAGACCAGTTCCTTGTGGATAACTATCAAATTTATAGTTTAACATCTAAAGCAAGTTTAAAAGATGTTGCGAGAAAATTTAAAGTTCCACATTCTATTATTGTGGAACTTAATTCTAATTTACATCCGACTAAGAAATATGATCGCACAACAACGGTTGTTTTGCCCTTTCGAAATGGGCAAAGTAAGCGTCATGGAATGTACGCTGATTTATATGAACTACCTCCTAAAAGACAATTACGTAGGAAGGCATATCGCCGCACAATAGCTTCAGCCGTGCGCCGTGGTGAACGTATTTCTAATCCAAGTGAGTATTATGTGGTTCAAAAGGGTGATTCTTTGTGGTCTGTATCAAGAAAAACCGGAGTGTCCCTAGACACTCTTATCAAGACTAATTTATCATTGGTAAAGCAAAGACAAATTAAGCCGGGAGACAAATTGGCCATTCGTTAATCTCTCCCGAAAAATGCGGAGAATTAATGGCTTTCGGACTCAGTAGTTTTAAGAAGATTAAAGAAAATTCAAAAGTAAAATTAGAAAAAAAATTTATTCAAACAATTATTGTTGGAGATGATCTTGCTTCATTTTGGACTTTCCTAGAATTAAGAAAAACCCTTGCTCCTGATAAACTTCGCATCATTTTACCTCGTGAAGTTTCTAAGCAAAGTATTCAAAATAAATTTTTTTCGCAACTCCACCAAATTCGTAGTGAAGAGTCTGTTCAAATTTTACAAAAATTTCTTCCAAACTTAACTTTTCATAAAACTGAAAAATCACCTGTCTTTTATAAAGATACAGAATTTAAAGAATTTGCGAGCAAGACAAGACCTGCTACACCTTTGTTAGGAGTTGAATCTTTTTATACCAATGAATATTATAGTTTTCCGCTAGAAGAACTCTTACGTAGTTTAGGAATCGCTGTAGAGGATTGGGAGAATCTGGATTGTTTGTTGGAGAAATACAGAGATGACAAAGAAATAACCTATATCGAAAAGACAAAACCAGTAGACCTGATTGATAAGGCTAACTGGACTTTAATGTGTAAAGATGATTTGTGTTTTGAGTGTGAAAATCTTATTTGGTCAAAAGAATCAAAGCTTTTTCTTTCACTGTTAAAAAATAAAGAAGAATTACCCGAAGATGTTATGCAAGCTTTCGATGAAATACAGTATTATCCAGGTTTTTTAGTTTCATTTGAAAATGAAGGCGAAGTTTTCAGTGGAGAACAAACGGTATTTTTACCTCAAAGTTTGACCCATGAATGGGGTTATTTTATTGGTGAGTTTTTTGAATACGACTCTAATTCTAATAAGCAAAACTTTACTTTCTCTGGACAAATCCACGAAGAAGATTTTAATGCCGAAGAATTAGCAAAGAAAATAAAGCTATTGAAGAGAACCCTAAAAAGAATTTTTACTAATTTCAATGAGAGTAAAGAGTCTATTTATTTTTCTGAAGGTATGTTTGTCGGCCAAATTCAAGATAAAAAATTTAGTAGAGAAGTCAAAAATCACTTTCCGTCACTTTTTTTTATAGGCCAAACAGCACCTTTGTTTTATCTAAAACAAGAAGTGCAGAATTTAGATTCTCTGAGTTATATAACTCGAAGCTTGCTCTCTTTTTATGAATTAAAACAAAGCCAGTTATAAGATAGGTTAATGAAAAAAAATTTTGCTAAATTTCTAAGCTCTCCTTATTTCGCTGTAGGCTTTCCAATTTTATTTTTCCTCGTAACTTTTTTTCTCTTCATGCAAGCAAATGCAGTTAACTACAATTTGATTGAAAAGTACCCAATAGCTAAAGCCCAGGATAAGAAGAAAATATATTATGAATTTCAGAAAGAACCTCCCGCTACTTGGGTGAATTTATCTCAGATTTCTCCTTATGCAATACAATCAATAGTTATTAGCGAAGATTGGGCTTTTTTTGATCATGATGGCCTGGATATTAACCAACTTAAAAATATAATCTGGGAATTTCTTGGTAGTTTTCATTTTAATAGAGGTGGAAGTACCATAACTCAGCAAGTGGTAAAAAATTTATTTCTTACTCATGAGCGCAGTTATTGGAGAAAGTTAAAAGAAATGATCATCTCTTATAATCTAGAAAAGCGATTTAGCAAAAAAAGAATTTTAGAAGTTTATTTAAATATTATTGAATTTGGTCCCAATGTTTATGGTATTGAAAATGCCAGTCTTTATTATTTCAAAAAACCTTCACAACAACTCACCCTGAAAGAAGGAGCTTTTCTAGCGATGCTATTGCCCAATCCAAAGAAATACTCTGAGTCATACCGTATAAACAAATTAACTGATCATGCTAGAGAAACAATTTCTGATATTAGTATTAAATTAAGACAGGCTAAATTTATAACCGAAGAGGAACGTGTTCGTGCTTTAAAACAGACTTTTTCTTGGGAGAAAGCTGGAATGGAGGCACAGATGAGTGAACTTTGGGACTCTAATTAAGCTGACGTAAACATTCATAAGCAGCAGCTGTGGCTACATTAGAAAGATTCAGAGAGCGAATATGCTCTGAAAACATAGGCATATAAACAAATTGATTGGGGTAATCATCACGTAAAAATCCAGGTAAACCTTTTGTCTCTGAACCAAAAATAAGATAGCACTCAGAAGTAAAATCAGCTTTTAAATAATTTGTTCCAGCTTTTCTTGAAAAGAAGAACATTTCTTTTTCTTGAGGTTTTTCATTTTTTAGAAAATCATCCCAATCGTTATATTCTTTGAGTTGCAGATATTTCCAGTAATCTAAACCGGCCCGGCGCACGGATTTTTCATTAATATCGAAGCCATAGGGTTTGATCAAAATAAGGGGAATATCCAGGGCAACACAAGTGCGCCCAATACTACCTGTGTTTCCAGGAATTTCAGGTACAAATAATACGATATAAAACATTTTTTTATACATTTAGTAAATAATCAGTAACTGTTCGAACCATAATCCCAGAGCCTCCATTATTTGGACAGTAGGGGAGGTGACTTTGATCATGAGCAACACCGGCAATATCTAAATGGGCCCACTCAATTCCTTCTTGAATAAACTCTTCTAAAAAAGCTGCCGCTACCGCAGTTCCAGCGCGCATCGGTTTACCAATATTTTTGATATCTGCAATATTTGATTTGATATGAGTGCGCCACTCATCCATAATGGGCAATTGCCAGATGTATTCATCAACATTCTTCGCCGACTTTTTAAGCGACTCAACCAATTTAGTGCTATTGCTCATAAGTCCACAAACTTCATCACCTAAGGCCACTAAGCAAGCGCCTGTTAATGTGGCGGCATCTATAATAACATCAGGTTTTAGATCTCCTGCGTAATCAAGGGCATCGGCCAAGATTAGTCTTCCCTCAGCATCTGTATTTAAAATTTCAACGCTCTTTCCATTTCTTGACTTGATAACCGAATCAGGAAAAGTAGCTGTCGAACTAACGGCATTATCTGTCATTGCCAATATACATGTTATTTTATGTGGTGAACCTAAAAGCACGGCTGATCTAAAAGCGCCATAAAGTGTGCTGGAGCCCGCCATGTCAAACTTCATTCCCATAATATTCGCAGCAGGTTTTAAACTATAACCGCCTGTATCGAAGGTAATACCTTTACCGACGAGTGCTATATGTTTTGAGTTTTTAGATTTTTTGGTTGGAGTATAAGTAAGATGAACTAAACGTGGTTCATAAGCAGAGCCAGCATTAACTGAAAGTAATAGATTCATATTTTCTTTTTGAATCATGGCTTTTGTCAGAATTTTAGTTTTCACATTTTTTAAATTATCTTTCACATCTTTAGCTATGATTTGTGAGTATTTAACAGAGTGAAGATAATTGGGGGCCTCAGTCGCCAGGTCACGAGCAAGAAAAATACTTTCACTGATTTTTTGAATGTTCTTAAGCATTAGATTGGTTTTCTTTAAGTGCTTTGAGCTGACTTTAAAAGATAAAATTTTCAATTTATTCTTAGTTGGGACTGATTTATATTTTTCAAATGAATAATTGGCCAGCAGTACTCCCTCAATGGCAGCGTAAGCATATCTATCAAAGCTTCCTGCACTCAAAGAATCGAGATCAAAACTAACACTTTCGTGTTGGCCTGCATAGTTTTTGAAAATCGCTGCTGTATTCCTTCGTACATCTTCAGTTGTGCTTTTATTTTTAATGCCAAGACCAAGAAGGCAATAAGTATTTCCTGTCTCATCATTAATGATAAAGCTCTCGCCTTTATTTGCACTAAAACTATGAGCAGATTTTATTTTTTTGAATAAGTTTTTTAAATCAGAATTTTTTATTGAACCTAAATCAACCTTTTTATCTTGGTTCTTTGTTTTTGCAACCTGCTGATAGACACCGATAACTTTAAACTCTGCTTGATCAAATAACTTTGTGCTTGAATCGATTTTTACTTGCATATAAGAACTCCTAGTTAAAAACATGTTATTCTTAACACAAACAGAGGATTATTGTCTAAAAAAGCTGACTAGAGTATGCTGGTCTCTAGCAAAGGTTTTTATGAAGTTAATACTACAGAGATATATCGCAGCCAGTTTTGTTGGCCCATTTATGATTAGCTGCATCTTTTTTGTTTGCTTCTTATTATCATTTAGTCTGTTTAATCTTACCAATTTAGTTGTAAATAAAGGGCTCTCCCTCTCTTTTACTCTTGTCTTGCTAGGTCACACAGCTGTTACCTTTTTACCCATGGCTTTTCCTATTTCAAGTCTTTTTGCATCTTTGTATAGCATAGGGAAATTTAGTCGGGACTCTGAGTATATTGCCATGCGATCTTTTGGCCTGAGCAAAGATAAGCTGTATTTGCCTTATGCAGTCATTTCACTCTTTATTGCAATGATGATCTTAGTTCTTAACATGAAGCTTATTCCTTTATCTCAAGTCTCATTTAACAACTTAGTTCGCTCATTAGAGTCTTCTCAATTTTTAGCTGACATTAAGGAAGGCAGATTTTTTACCGCTATTCCTAATGTCACGATTTTTTCAGAAAAGGTGAGTAAAAAAGGAACAGAATTGGGTAATATATTTATTCATATCGATGAGCCATTAAAGAAAAGTGAAAGGGCGATATTTTCTGAACATGGCAATACTTTAAAAATGAGAGATTTTGAATCTTCCTCAGAGTCTTTGAGATTAATTTTAGAAAAAGGTAATATTTCTCATATTGAAAATGGAGGAGAAAAACTACAGAAAATCTTATTTCAAAAATATGATTTTCCTGTTACCCAAGGTAGTTTTAGGCCACATTTTCAAGTTAAACCCAGCATGATGGATAGCGGACAGCTTTGGGGAATTATGACTATGGAGTCAGCAGAGGCATTGAAATTAGGCTTTGATAAAAACTATATAGAGAAAATAAAATTCGAATTTTGGAATCGAATCAATACTCCTTTTCTCTGTATGATATTTACTTTTTTAGGAGTAAGTATTGGAGTTCAAGATAATCGAGGCAAAAAGAAAAATGTCGGCAGTATGAGTTTATTCTTTTTAGTAGTTTATTACTCAATTTTCTTTGCTCTTGTTACTTTATCGCGTTCAACCATTTTGCCTGCATTTATGGCCGTATTTATCCCAACAATCATGACATTTTTTTATTCTTTGAACCATTACAAGAAGTTGAACTGGTTTGGGAATTAACGTTTACTCTTCTGGTTTATCATCCATTAAAATTTTGTAATCATGAGAAGTGAAGAGAACGCCCTTTTTATTGGCAACAAAAAGAGGTAGTTCAAAATTTGTTGAATTCGTTTCAGGGAAAATCAAACTTTTAACTCCACTTTTTGTATTAGAGATTAGTTTTTGATTATTATAAAATATTTTTGTTACATTTACATTTCCTAGGAATAATAAAATTTGCTCTCCTTGAAGAAATAATTTTTTTCCCTGACGTAATATAAGAGATTTCACTTCTTTATTTTCAATTTTATACGTCAACCAGCTATCACCAGAAACGGCATTAATAAAAATATTTTGCTTATTGGGATCAACTGCTTCTTTTGCAATTTGAGGAAGAATTTCTGTATTTTCAATATCAGGATCATCTGTCACGAGTTCAAAAATATCGGAATTTCTTATTTTATTAAAATCTACATATGGGTAGTTACCCAGATCCTCATCTGTTTTCCCACTACAGACACTGCCAATACGTAAATCAAGTTAGGCTTGCCCCATACTATCTTCCTACCTCATATGTTAGCTGACTTTCTCTCTGCTAGCTACTTCATTGGTAGCAGCTTGCTCAACTTGTTCAGCTGTAGTGACTTCTTCTTTTTTTTCGTCGACTACTTGCATGTTCTTGGCTTTTTCCAATAAGAAAAGAGAAGCATCTTTAGGCTTAATATCACCTGTGCTCTCTGTGTTTTTTGCAACTTCAATTGGGGCAACATTTTCCGTTACCTTTCTGCTTACAAATTTATATAGAGATAAGGATATGCCTACAACTATTAAAATTGCAGCTAGAGGTAGATAGAAGTTTTTATTTGAAATAATTTTCGAAAACTGCTCAAAAAATAAAGTCAATGGAGACGGCCCAATTGTGCTGGGTACTTTTCCAAAAGTTTTTTTGAGTTCAGTTTCTGGCAAATGATGAACTACGTCTTGAGTTTGAGTATCTTGTAAAACATCTTCTTCTACTTCAACATCTTTTCCAAAATATTCTCGGTAGGAATAGTCTAGTACCCCAAGTGCTTCTTTGGTATTACCACGAATGGCCCGACAATAATTTTGGACAAAACCTCTAACATAAGCCTTGCTTGGAAGACTATCAAAGTCAGTGGCCTCAAGTCGCTTCAAGACGTTGATATTGATTTTGGTATACTCGCTTATTTGCATAAGCTCCATACCCTGGGTTTCTCTTTGACTTCTTAAGTAGTCACCAATTTTTTTTGTATTCATCGATTTTTTATCCACGATCGTTCTTTGTTGCTTTGCTAATTCCATATGCCCCATTGTAATCAACAAATAAAATTTTAAAAGTCAGGGGCAAAATGTTTTTTACTATTTAACTGAGCTTTCTCAGTGCGAAATTGATCTTGTTCAATAATCGTATCGAGTTCCGATAACTTTAATCGGGCTTTTGTATCATATTCTGTTGATGAAAATCGTTTCATAATCTCATTCAGTTTTATCCGAGCATCATCATATTTTTTTAACTTAATAGAGTTAAGAGCATAAAAATAGTGAGGGGCAGGGTTATTGGTACAAGTTCCCTGATAAGATTGCTTTAAATGCTCTCCAGCTTTTCTAAACTCTTGTTTTTTATCCATTAATAGACCTAGCTGGAAATGAGATGGGCAATATTCACTTTTAATCTCAAGGGATTTTTTAAAGAATTCTTTAGCCTTTTTAAAATCCTTTTTCTTTAACGCCAAAGCCCCTAGGTTG
>CALFYV010000265.1 GCA_937952395.1 uncultured Bacteriovoracaceae bacterium
ATTCCGGCTAAGTCTAGTGATAAAGTTAAAATTTCGATGAACTTAGACTCAAGACCTGAGATTCAGCAATTTGATCCCAAGAACGCCGATAAAACTTCTGATTATAATACAACTCTTACTGTCTATGATAACGTAGGAACACCTAGACTTATCACTCTCTATTTTAATAAAACCGGTTCCAATAATTGGGAATACCATGCAATGGCTGACGGTAAAGATGCAGAGGGTGGAAAAGAAGGTGAACTAGTTGAAATGGCCAAAGGAACAATCAAGTTTAATGACAAAGGCTTACTACAAGAAGAGGTCAAAGGTTCTAATGCTTTTAACTTCAATAAAGGTGCCCAGCCTGGTCAAGTCATTGATTTCGATTTTGGAGATTCAATTACTGAAGGTGGAGATGGTTATACAGCTTCAACTCAGTATGGTTCTAAATCTTCAGTCGCAAGACACACTCAAAATGGTTATGCTGCTGCAACTCTAGCTTCATTATCATTTAATGATGATGCTGTTTTAACTGCGGTTTATGATAATGGTGTAACGAAAGATATTGCTCAAATTGCTATTGCAAAATTTGATAACAACGAAGCTCTTTATAAGATGGGGAAAAACCTCTATAAAGAAACTCGTAACTCTGGCCAAGGTGTCGTTGGTAAGCCACTTGCCGACGGACGCGGAGCTATCTTATCAAAGTCGATTGAGCAATCTAACGTTGATATTGCCGATGAATTTATTTCTTTGATGACTGCACAAAGAAACTTCCAGGCCAATACAAGAACGATTAGTACAAGTGACCAAATGCTTAACGAAGTTTTCCAGATTAAGAGATAAGATTCTAATATTTCTTAAAAAAATCAAGGGCCTCTTTTTGAGGCCCTTTTTATTTTAGAATCCACATTCCTTTGAAATTTCAACTAAACTATAAACCGTATTAGGGTTTCTATCTTGTTCATTTTTTGGCTCTGTCACCATCGATACTTGAACAACAGCTTTACATTTTTGGAGATGATTAAAAGCATTGTTATAGTTCAAAGTTACTTCTCCTGAAACATAATCAGTGTCGTGACATTTATAAGCGCGCTCACTATAAGTCCACTTTATATCATGTTTATAATTATTGAGTTCAATCTCATCATCAAGAATATTTGCGCCATATTCGTTGGCAGCATAAACAACCAGATTATTTTGAGCTTTTACCCAGTAATCTGGATGAACTTGACAGGCCATAGATTGATAAGAAACAAAGATAGTCATAAGTGTTAATAATTTTTTCATTTTTTCTCCTAACTTTAATTTATAAAGTATTATTTAAAATTCCAGCTAAACGAATCCCAGCTTGTTGTAAGCGCTGTTCTATAATAGATTTGAATTTATAGCTATAATCGTATGAGAGACTCGGTATATTTTTTATGTTCAGTGTATTATCTTCTAAGCTTTTCTTGCAGTAATCTGATCTTTGTTTATTCTTACTTTTCTCATCTGGATAGATGTTTTTTCTAATCTGAGTTGATTCATAAACCCAAGTTAAAAGATCATCGCTTTGTAACTTTTTGATTTCTTGTTTTGAAACTTTTGAAAGCTTTTTTGCAAGCTCCGTATAGCTGAGTTGATTTTTATCAATCATTTCCGAATCCCATACTCTATGCAGATTAGAGTCTTGGCCATGCCACTTTACTAGACAGAGGTTTCCTCCCATGTCACCAATATTACCGACATGAAGAGGTTGATGAACATCCCCAATAAAATGAACCAGTAGGCGAATGGCCTGAACTTTTAATTTATCATCTGAGTCTTTATGAGAAAGGATTTCAATTTGCTTTTGAATGCCTTTAACGACATCAGCCTCTTTATTAGACTCGTAATTAGGGTCATAGTGAGTGCCTTCAGGCACAGTAGTGAAATGAAATGGCTCAAGCCACTTATAATTTGGATCTGAGCGAACTTCATCGGCCCAGGTTGAAGTTTGGGCCAGATCTTCATTACCCATAATTTTTTTTAATCTTTTGGCTGTTTTATTTTTTAGATGGGCCTGAGCAATTTCACCTATCGCGCGGTGACCAGTTTGTCCCCAACCGAAGGCTTGCGTAAAACAAAGACTGAAAAGTACAAGGTGTTATAATTTCATACTTTGGTTGTGCCACTGTTTTTAATTTGCTTCAATTTAAACCTAAAAACCCTGTTTTTTTTATAAAGTCCCTTGTTTAATAATGCGTCATGACTAAGATGCCTTATGTCTAGAGCGATTTTTATAGCTTTTCTTCTGATTCAAGTAACTTATGCCACTAATCGCGGTATACCGTTTCTTGGCCATCCCAAAGAATGTGATACTTATTTTGCGGAACCACCTATTGTTAAACTCTATGAGCTTTTTGTTAAAGATAGGAATCATGATCAACTTGAACGATTTGTAGCTTATTTACAAGAAGT
>CALFYV010000266.1 GCA_937952395.1 uncultured Bacteriovoracaceae bacterium
CATCAGACTTATCAATGAGATTAATTCTAAAGCCGAGTTGTTGATTATCCATACCTATGAGGCGACAACTTGGTCTGCGCTTATTGGCGCTTGCATGCTCCTACCATTTGCTCTTGAACATCAACTTTCAGCCGTCTTTGAACAAGCTGATATTTGGAATTGGATGCATTTACTTAATTTAGGAGTTTTTTCGACCTGCTTTGGTTTTATTTGGTATTATGAAGGAATTAAAGAAATTGGAGCTTCAAGGGCCAGCTCATTTATCAGCCTTGTGCCTATTTTTGGAACCGCCTGTGGAGTTATATTTCTGGGTGAAGAGTTGTCACCTCCCATCCTTTTAGGTGGGGCCATTGTTATTTATGGCGTTTATTTAGTGAATCGCAAAAGTTAGTTTTTATGTTTGAAGTAACTCCCGAAATCATACTTTACGAAGACGATGTTTTATTGATTGCTAATAAGCCAGCAGGATTGCCGGCACAAGGCACAGATGATCCTAAAAAAGATCATTTTTATGGCGCTCTTAAAAGATATCTTAATAAGCGTGAGCATAAAAAAAATGTCTACTTGGCACTTCATCATCGTTTAGATTCCTGGACTTCTGGCCCCATGATTTTTGGCAAAAAGAAAGAGTTTAATAAAGCCATTGCCGATCTTTTTAAAGAGAAAAAAATAGAAAAAACTTATTTAGCCGTAGTAGAGAAACTAAGCCGTGAAACTATCCCTAAAACTTGGATATGTGAAGAGGCCATAAAGACTAAACGTCAGGGAAAATTCTTAATTGCTCAATGTGACTCAAGAGGTGATAGCGCTTCAACGGAATTTATTGTGATGAAAGAAGCAGCGGACTATGCAATTATTGAATGCAGACCAAGAACTGGCCGCCTCCATCAAATCCGAGTTCATCTAGCTAAATATCATTTACCAGTTTGGGCAGATTTTGTTTATGGCAAAAAAAAGCCAAACGCTCGTATGATGTTACATTCATGGAAGCTCTCATTTGCTCACCCAAAAACCAAAAAAATAGTTTTTATTGAAGCGCCCATTCCTGAGGAATTTAACTCATTCATTAATACCTGAGCTATTTAATTTCGCACTCAAAATCACCGATGAATTCTACGTGAGGTTTCATGAGTGCATTGGTATTTTTTGATCATATTGGAAAACAGTTTTTCACAATTCTTAATCAAGTAAAAGAAGGTTTTTTCTTTTGCTACCTCTCATTTAGAAATGCTTTTCTTCTAAATCTCAAAAAAAATGATCTCTCAAGATTAAAATCGACTTTTGATATTTTTCTTAGCCAAATTTATTTCACAGGTGTGATGGCCTTACCTTTAATTTTCTTTGTGGCCTTGGCCACAGGAAGTATAGCTGTTATGGGAGCGACAGAAAAACTCT
>CALFYV010000267.1 GCA_937952395.1 uncultured Bacteriovoracaceae bacterium
AGCACAGCACTTGCACAATTAGAATTAAATGAAGTTATCAATTTCGGTGTCTTTGGTGCACTCAATTCTGATTTAAAAAAAGAAGAAGTCCATCAAATTAGAAGCATCTATGCCTATGGGCAAACAACCCCTCTTTTTAAAAGTTTTACCACCCAGGACTCTCACGCCAAAATTGATATCATCAGTTCACTTGAGCGAGTTAAATCCGAAGAACTAAAAAAAGACTTAAGTGTTTTTGCCCCTTTAGTTGATAGAGAATTATGGGCCATTGCCTATGCCTGTCAAAATAACAAAATCCCTTTGCGAGCTTATAAAATCATCTCTGATGAAGTCGCTGATGATGATTTCTGCCAATTAGTTAAAGATGAAGCTCCCCTTTATTCACAAAAACTTTTTGCAGCCTACCAAGATAAAAACTTAACTCAGGAAAACCAAGCAGAATTACCCGCTGGCTTTTATTTTACCTTCTCACAAAAATCTCAGTTTCAATCTCTGGCAAAAAAATGCCAAAGCCTAGGAATTGATTTCACTCTTTTTATTCCACCACTTTTAGAAAATGAAAAAAATAGCAAAAAACGCACTCAAATTTTATTAAAGCAAATGCGCGAGAAAATAAACCCTCTCAAAAAACAGATGGATGAAAAACTCGAGAAGGTCTTCTCTCCTCTCATAAAAATTGGGGTGAAAGTTCAACCTAGTAAAGAACTCGAAATGAGTCATTTTGATTTCTCTTTTCAAATTAAAGATCAAACTGACCTCGAGCGGCTTAAGAAATCGCTGGCCATTTTTGATTATAAAAAATACCAAGACTTTATTAATGGTGACTGGGATGTTTAAACATATCTATGTAGAAAACAATGTTCTACAAAATCCTTACGCCCAAAATATACTCTCTTATTTTAAAAATATCCCCAATACTCAAATTGATAAGCTTGAAGATATTTGGGGAAGAGTTAAGAAACCTTACTTACAAAAAAGAGATAATCTTAATCTTTTTATCGGCAATAAAAAAGGCCAACTCATCAAAAAAACTCCAGCCGCTTATGGAACAAGCAGTGGGGAACATTATTATTTTATCCACGCCTATAATTGCATTTATGAATGTGAGTATTGTTATCTTCAAGGTTATTTTCATACTCCAGATATCGTGCTTTTTGTGAATCACGATGAAATTATTCAACAGATGCAACAAATAGTGGATGAGAGCAAACAAGAAGTGTGGTTTCATGCTGGAGAATTCAGTGACTCATTGGCGCTAGCGCATATTACAGGAGAGCTGGCACTTTACTGGAAATTTTTCAAAAAAAACCCCAAAGCAAAATTGGAACTAAGAACCAAATCCGTTAATATAAAACCCATCCTTGGGCTAGAACCATTAAAAAATATTATCGTAAGCTTCTCCCTGTCTCCTGAAAATGCAGTTAAAACTTATGATAAAAAAACTCCTAGCTTAAAAGCTAGATTAAAAGCAATAGCTGAATTATCCCAAAGCCATTACCGCATTGGAATTCATTTTGATCCGATTATCTTCTCTGAAAACACCTATGAAGATTATAAAACGCTCTTAACTCAATTAATTGATAAACTTGATCTTGAACAACTTGAATACCTCTCTTTAGGAGTGGTTCGTTTTCCCAAGAATATTTACTCTCAAGTTGAAAAAAACTATCCCGATTCAAAACTCTTGGCGCAAGAATTTACAACCAGCACGGAAGGTATGGTCAAATATCCCCGTCCCATGCGGCTTAACCTACTTAAGAAAATAAAAAATCTCTGCCAAGAAAATGGCATTCAAGAAGAGCTCATTTATTTTTGTATGGAAGAAGCTTAAGCTTCAGGCCCCTGGTCAGCATTCATCTGCGCTTGCTTATAGAGTTCAAGTCCCATTTCTTTAATGAGGTTTTGCTGAGTTTCTAACCAATCAAGATGGCGCTCTTCGCTGGCCAAAATACTTTTGAACAAATCACGGCTGACAAAATCAGCGACTTCTTCACAAATGGCGACTGCTTCTCTGAGTTCTGGTAGCGCCTTCACTTCCAAATTTAAATCAGATTGAAGAATTTCTTCTAGGTTTTGTCCCACGTTTACTTTATTGAGTTTTTGCACATTAGGTAGGCCATCAAGAAAAAGAATACGCTTAATAAGTTGATCGGCGTGCTTCATTTCATCAATTGATGAGTCGTACTCATGCTTACCCAGACGAGCAAAACCCCAATCTTCAAGCATTCTTGCGTGCAAAAAATATTGGTTAATGGCGGTCAACTCATTGGTTAACACAGCATTTAATTTATCAATGACTTTCTGATTGCCTTTCATAGTATCCCCTTAGCTAAAAATCTATAGCGCTACTGTACACTATTTTACATGAGTGGGAAAAACCTATTTTTGTTAGGCTATTAAAACTTATTGATTTTGGATTGGACTTTATTGGCAGAAGAATGATGAGCTTGAGATTGATGTTTTTTTGAGACGGCTTTTTGATAAGCTTCCTGCAGACAAATTCCACAATCGTAGCCTACACCCAGTTTTTGACAGACATCTTCATAAGAATTGCCCTGCTCAAGAGCTTCTTCAAATGATTTATCAGTTATGGCCTTACAAACACAAACGTACATAGAACCCTCTACTCCTTAAGAATATTATACCTCACTGTTCGGTATATCAAACTTTTTCTTTATAAGGGCAACTTCTGTATTAAGGGTAAAATAAGCTTTTTACTGCAAAAGAAGCTTTTATGCGTGAAAATGAGTTGTGAGATTTATTATGATAAATTTATTTTATTTAGTTTTGACGATACTCCCCATGCAAACATGGGCCCAATGTGCTGAAAAAACGCAAAAATCAGCTCTCATAGAGCTTTTTGAACAAACCCAGCAAGAATACTTCCCCGAACTTTCTGATTATGAGATCCGCTATAGAGAATTTAGCGGAAAATCTTATTATTTTAAAACAGATTTCAAACGGGTCACTATCCCTAAATCACCTTATAAGCGCGTTTATCATTTGCTGATAAACCGCAAGGTCTATGATTGTCCTCCCAGTCAGGCGGCACTGCAGGCGATTATGATTCACGAGCTCACCCATATTCAATACTATGTGCAAATGCTTGGATTTGAATTATCCCTTTACTTGTTCTCTCTTATTCCCAGATCCCAAATCTGCCAATATGAGAGGAAAACCGATGAAAATGTCTTAAAAATGGGCCACGCCCAGGTTCTTATAGAGTTGCGAGAATGGATTTATCCCT
>CALFYV010000268.1 GCA_937952395.1 uncultured Bacteriovoracaceae bacterium
GGGTATTGCCAAACTTATTTTACACTGAACTTTTCGCTATTATTTCTTGTACTGTTTTTTTAGTTATATGGGCGGTTATTTTTAAAGCGCCTTTGGAAGAGCCGGCTAACCCAACTTGGGCACCTAACCCAGCCAAAGCTCCTTGGTACTTTTTAGGTCTTCAAGAAATGCTAGTTTACTTTGATCCATGGATTGCTGGGGTTGTACTACCAGTGCTTATCATTGTGGGATTAATTGCTATCCCCTATATAGACTTTAATCAAAAAGGTAATGGTTATTATACTTTTAAAGAGAGAAAATTCGCCATTAGCTCTTTTCTATTTGGTTGGTTGGTTCTTTGGATTTTCTTAATTATTGTCGGAACATTTTTGCGCGGTCCGAACTGGACATTTTATGGTCCGTTTGAATTTTGGGATTTTCACAAAGTTGTGGCAGAAAACAATATCAACCTTTCTGAGATTTTTTGGATCAAAGGCTTAAATATGGGACTGCCCAAAAATATTTTTCTTAGAGAAATTGCAGGGATTGTTTTAACTCTGGGTTACCTAGTCGGAAGCATTCCTGTTATTACAAAATATTGGGGTAAAAAATATTTAGATAACATGGGAAGCATTCGTTATTATTTAATGCTTTTTTTGATTTTAACCATGTTTAGTTTGCCCATTAAGATGTACTTACGTTGGTTAATGAATTTGAAATACATCGTTTTCATGCCAGAGTTTGAACTTAATATTTAATTTTGCTTTCTAAGGATATAGTGAATGAAGAAAAATGAACCAGGTATGGCCTATAACATGAAAACCTTAAACAAGGTTTTTGCAGTTCTTTCGGTTCTATTCTTGTTTTCTACAGTTTGGATGGTTTTAGATGATTTTATTCGTCCCTGGAAAGCCGTTCAAATTAAGTCCCTTGAAGTCCAAGAGCAAGTTTTGACAGAAAAAATAGCTTCGTTAGAAAAAAATATAGATGCTGATAAACTTAATGAAATAAAAACACAAATTGAAAAAGCAGAAAAAGAACTAAGTACTAAAAAAGATGATCTTAAAGTTCTAGAAGAGGAATTAGCAGTTGCTTCTAAGAAAGTTTATGTTCAAAACATGTATAAAGGGATTGTGAGTTCAAAGAAGAATGCCACTCAGTTTAGCTATGAGCATGCTCTTGATAAAAATCATCCTAAAGAAGCTAAAGCTTATAAAAAGAAATTAGATGCTCTCAATATTGAGTATGTGGAAGTTTCTGATGAATTGAAAGCTTTTGAGAGTGCAGAAAGAGCCGTTCAAGAAAAAATTAAATCTTTAAAATCAGATCTTATTAGTGCTGAGAAAAGTTTAGATGACTTGGTAGGAGTCAAAGAAAGGTTAGTCGGTTCGTTATTCAGAGCTAAGAAAAATCCAGTTTGGTTATTAAGAAACTCACCTTTTATTGATTTTATGGATCCTACTATTAAGATTCACCAAATTGTTTCTGATCGAGTTAATGATGATCGTTATTTTCAAAGTGTACCCAGTGTAAGTCGTTGTACCACTTGTCACGTCTTTATTGATCAAAAAGGTTACGAAGATCAGGCTCAGCCTTATAAAACTCACCCTAATATAGATACTCTAGCGATTGGATTAAATTCTGCTCACCCGATGAAAGACTTTGGCTGCGTCTCTTGTCACCAAGGTGAAGGTCATAGAGTCAATGATTTCAATTCCGTTGTTCACGTTCCACAAAATGATGAACAGAAAGCCGAGTGGATTAAAAAGTACCATTGGCATGAACCTCATAAAATTCCTAAACCCATGTACCGCTTACAAGATACAGAAGCTGCTTGTATTAAATGTCATAAAGCAGAGATTCGTATTCCTATGGCCAATAAGGTGAATGAAGGTCGTCAGTTAATTGAAACTTA
>CALFYV010000269.1 GCA_937952395.1 uncultured Bacteriovoracaceae bacterium
CTATGAAATGTACCCCACCAGACTGCTGCAAAATCTGGCTGGCAAAGCGGTGCTCTGTTTGGCAGCAGGTGGCGGGCAGCAATCGGCCGTTTTCGGATTGCTCGGCGCCCGGGTCACCGTGGCCGACCTGACAGAAGGGCAGCTAGACGGGGGCGAAACGGCCGCTGTCCATTATGGCTACCCAAGTACCACCAGCCAGGCCGACATGCGCGATCTATCCGCCCTGCCCCGCACCACATTCGACCTTGTTTTTCAGGCAGACTCCCTGGCCTACGTGCCTGATGTGCGGCAGGTTTATGCACAGGTAACCCAGGTGCTCCGCCCTGGCGGTATCTATCGCGTCAAACACACCCAACCAGCCGTGCACCGCACCGCCTGGAACGGCACCGCCTATGAAATCACCGCCCCGTATGCAGAAACCATCCAGCACCGCAGCGACGGCGGGATTGAATTCCGCCACGGCCTGGATGATATCTTCAATGGCCTCTTCTATAGTATTAAGCATTTAAAAACCCACTTTGCGTTGAACTCACACCATGTTTTAAGAGATTTTCGATGTATTTGGCCAGTACATCAGCTTCGATATTAACTATATCTCCGATCTTTTTTTGATGCAGGTTTGTATTTTGCCAAGTATGAGGGATAATCGAGACCATGACTGTATTTTTTTCAGTCGCGGCTATGGTCAAGCTGATGCCATCAATGGCAATTGAGCCTTCATTCATCATATATTTCATTAATTTTTGGGGTAATTCAAAACTCATTTCTGCATTATCGCCACGATGATTAATTTGAGTGAGAGTCGCAGTCCCATTGACATGGCCTTGAACAAAATGACCACCTAAGCGCTCACTTGGTTTGAGTGCCAGCTCAAGATTAACCAATGAGCCTTCAGTTAATTTTCCGATACTCGTTTTTTCTAAAGTCACATGCACTGCCTGGATTTTAAAAACATCAGCATCAATTGCAGTGGTGGTTAAACAAGTTCCATTGACTGCAACTGAATCATCAATATGAATTTCATTAGATAATTTAGGTGCACTAATAAAAATTTCTTTGCCTTCGGTATTAGAAGTTATTTTAACTACTTTTCCTACTTCTTTAATTAGTCCTGTAAACATAAATGACTTCCTTTGCCGCTGACAAAAAAATTATTATCTATCAAATCCATTTTCACATTTTGCAGTTCCAATGACTGATGAATAAGGCTTTGACTTAAATCTCCGACAGAGTCGATTCCTTTTCCAATAATTTTGGGGGCGATAAAAAAACTAATTCTGTCATACTGTTTTTGTTCAATAAAAGAGGTAAAGACTTTTTGGCCCCCTTCTACTAAAACTGAACGTACTCCAAAACTATAGAGTTCATCCAACAAGACTTCTAAATCAAGATTATTATCTTTAAGTTTAACTGGTATAACGTGTACACTTTGTTTTTCTAATTCACTGATAAGTTCAGCTCTTACATCTAATTGGTCTTGGGCGATGGCCACTATGGTTTTATGGGAAAACTCATCTTGAAAAAGTTCACGCTGAATGGGTAGATTTCCACTTCGACTTAAAACAACTCGCCATGGGCATTGAATGCTATTTTCTAATCTTGCTGTGAGTTTGGGATTATCTTGACGTAAAGTTCCGGCGCCTATTAAGACACAATCATAATCTTGCCGCCACTTATGTACTTTTTCCCGGCTCTTCTCATTACTTATCCATTGAGAGTCGCCAATTTGTGTTGCTATTTTACCATCTAAGCTTTGAGCAATTTTTAAGTGAATAAAAGCCTTATTGAATCTCATATTTTTAAAAAAGATTTCATTCAACTCTTCTCCTTCATCACTTAAAATTCCACTTATGACTTCAATTCCAGCTTTTTTTAAAAGTTCGACTCCAGCTCCAGCAACCAGAGGATTAGGATCAAGATTAGAGATAACTACTTTTGTGATGCCCTCAGAAATAATTCTTTGAGCACAGGGAGGAGTTCTTTTATTGGTATGGCAACAAGGTTCTAGGTTTGTGTAAAGAGTTGCCCCTTGAAGCTCACCTGAGACTTTTTCGATAGCATCTAGTTCCGCGTGGGGACTTCCTGCTTTCAAATGAAAGCCACTGGCCATGATTTTATTATCTTTAACGATGACGCAACCAACCTTGGGATTAGGCGAAGTTTGGCCTTTTTGAGCAAGATAAAAGCATTGGCGCATATGGTTTTCGTGGGAATTTATCATGCAGGTTTATACCTTACTTGGCGGCGTCGAGTCAATTAAGCTTTTAGGCAAAAATTGAACTGATTTAAGTTATTGAATTATTTAGTTAGGTGCTTCACAATGGGTATATAATTCATTTTATTAAACAAGGAGAATTTATGAAATTTTTACTACTTCTTTTACCTTTAATGATTTTTGCTTGTAATAGCACAACAACTCCAGAAGCAACTCAAAGTGCTGCTGCGACTTCGGATTGTACTTCTGCTGATCATCCTGATCATGCGCATGCAGCTGATTGTGGCCACGAAGCTACTGAGCACGACGGTCATACTGACTATAACCATGATGGTGAAAAGCATGCTGTTGATGGAAGCGAAAGTCATTAATTAGAAATTAAAATGTTAATAAAAAAAGCCCCTCTTACGAGGGGCTTTTTTTATGATTAATTCTCTAAAGCTAAAGTACTAAGAGCCGCATAAGCGTCCACTACTGCACAAG
>CALFYV010000270.1 GCA_937952395.1 uncultured Bacteriovoracaceae bacterium
TTTAAAATTAAAAAAGGAAGTCCATCATTTTGTTTTTCATAAAGGCTCCATTTTGAGATATTTCATTACCTCATGGTTAGAAAGGCAATCTATAAGTTGTGGTGAGATATGTCAATTAGCAACAGGAAAACTGGTAAAAAGGGGTCTCAACATTCATTGAGCCCCCTATTTTAAAAGTCATTTTAGGCAGCTTTTTTATTTTCATTTTTTAAGATTTTCTTAAGCTGAACAATTTCGAAACTGTCAGACTTAAACTCTTTTAAAATTTGACCTCTAAGACCTTTGAGTACCTTTTTATTATTAAGATACTTCTTAAAACTCACCACATTTGATGGTTTTTTAAATGAAGCTTTCTTAGCTACGTGCTTTTTCTTCATCGCCTTCCTGCGCTTTTTAAAAACTCTGCGTTTAGTTGCCTTTTTACGCTTCATAGTTCCTCCCTTGTAGGAATAATAATGAATAGACTATCTATGATATCCTTCTCGGCAATACCCGAGAGAATAAGGAGGTTTTTATTTAAAAAAGACTTATTATTTAAATATTTCAATAAGTTAAACAATCGAACCGATAAAATAATTTTTATTTAAAATAGGAATAACGAATATAACGATTATACTGCTTAGGACTTATATATTCCATTCCCAGCATGTCCCGTAGAATGCGTCCCAATTTTTTCTTATGACGTTTTGAGATGTATTTATTTTTGTAAATGGATAAATAATTTCTACGGGGAGTGGGTAGCATAATGGCCATGAAAGCTCCCTCGGCGGCATTGATTTTACTTGGTGTTTTTTTGAAATAATGAGCGCTTGCCTGATAAACCCCAAACATATCTGGGCCAAATTCGGCGATGTTTAAATACAACTCTAGAATTTTATTTTTGCCCAGCTTATCCTCTAAACGTTTAGCAATAAAATACTCTTTAAGTTTTCTAAAAAGTGATTTCTCTTTGTCTAAAAAAATATTTTTCACCACTTGTTGGGTAATGGTACTGCCACCAGAAGCATATTCACCTTTTTTATAGTTTTTTATGGCCGATCGAATAACAGCATTATAATCCACTCCTTCATGTTCAAAAAAATGGCCATCCTCACTTACGACAATAGAGTAGATCAAGTGCAGGTTAATATTATGACTAGCAGTCCATCGGTAATAACGCCCCTTACTTTTATCTTCAAAACGTTGAGAAACTCGTTGAATCCCCAGTTTTTTAATATCGTCATATTTCATGTTCTCGATATCTGGTAATGAATTAAAGAATGTAAAAATCAGTAAGGAAATTATTAAGAAGAAGCTCAATGTGGCGAAGCCAGTAACCATACACAGAAATTTAAAAAAACGCACCGGGCTCATCATAATATAGACAGCTTGCTGTTTGAAATTCATCCATTTCTGTTTCCACTCAAATTTAAAGTGGTCAGATTTATTCTTTTTGGCCATAGAATAACTTTCGGTAACTTAGGGTAAAAAAATAAACCTAAAGCCAAGTTTTTAGATAAAATGAATTATGCCTAATCCTATATTATTTTTTTTTCTTATTGTTTTTGCACTGAGTTCCCTTCTAGTAGGCGCTGTCTTTTATTTTGCCCATAAATACTTCAAAAAGCCTATCAAACCTATCGACTATGAGCTCGATAAAATCAATCGGGATAAAGTCCATTTTTTAACTTTTGAGCCAATCTGTGACTTCAATACGGAAAATAAAACTTATGCAGCCCAGTCTTATGATTGGCAATTTCATATGAAACAAGTGGGGAAAAAATTCAATCAATATCAAATCAAAAATATTATTTTTGTGCACGGAACTTTTGCCGGAGACGACCCTTTTGATATCCTGCGCATCATTTCTGAAACAACCTCTCTAAGTCCAACTATGCAAGAGACAATTAGACAAATCCTTAAAAAAAGTAAGAATAGTTTATTTAAAGATCTTGGAAATTTTGATGATGAATACGTCGCACTCATAGAAGAAGCCATCAATCACTCTATCAAATGCCATAATTTCACTTGGTCATCGGCCAACCATCATTTAGCACGAGTAACAGGTTTAATAGAGCTACTGCTTTACTTAGAAGAACATAATTTACTGAGCAAAAAAGAAGGCCCATTATTTTTTATAGGACACTCTCATGCTGGCCAACTCTTTGCTCTTTTGAGCCAATTTCTTCATAACTC
Organism: uncultured Bacteriovoracaceae bacterium; assembly: GCA_937952395.1. Classification (GTDB taxonomy): domain Bacteria; phylum Bdellovibrionota; class Bacteriovoracia; order Bacteriovoracales; family Bacteriovoracaceae; genus CALFYV01. The sequence goes on from CALFYV010000270.1 coordinate 2,176, forward strand.
ACAACTCTTATCGAAAATACTAGAAATTACTCAATATGATAAAGACTCATTTGGCCACTTAAGTTCAATACTAAAAAAATTGAACAAGAAAAAAATCGATATCGTGACTCTTGGCACCCCTATTCGTTATAACTGGAGGTTAGGAAAAAATATCAGGTTATTAAATATTATTAATCACCGAGGCTCGGAACTTTTGGGAGGAACTCCCTCTGGAGCTTTAACCACCCGAGATGGGGATTATATTCAACAATGGGGAGTCGCTGGTTCAGATAATAACGCTGTCTTGAAAGAAGAGCGTGAAATAAATTTGAAACTAGACGCTTATTTCGGGATAGGTAATCAAACTAAGGTATGGATGAATAATATTAAGCATAGGAAAAGAGTTCCTCACCACGGCCAAACATTACTCATTGACTACAAAGATAGTTCAAAATTTCCCAATGCTCACCAAACCCTTTTTGGTCATGGAACCTATACCAGATTTCAAAACATTCTTTTTAATTTAGAAACAATTGTTAGATATTTATACAAAGATTAAACTACTTATTGGCAGCATCAATAATATCAACCACGTCTTTAACATTCCACTTTTCTATATTTTTTGGATCACGCATTTTTTCAGGAATAGTAATATTTTTTGTTCCATGTTTTATATAAAGTCCGTATTTTCCTTCATAAACAGCTAAAGATTTTTTAGTCTTAGGATGTTTTTTAAAATCCTTAACCAAAGTTGACCCTCGTGGGCCTTTTTTCTCTTCAGCTAAAATTTCAAGGGCCCTTTTTAATTTAATCGTATAAACATCATCATCTTTTTTTAGTGATCTAAACTCTCCATCATGCATAACATAGGGCCCAAAACGACCAACATTGGCCTTTATAGGTTTGCCTGTTTCAGGATGATTACCTAAATCACGAGGTAAAACTAATAAATGAACTGCTGTTGGGATAGTAATATCTTCAGGCTTAGCACCTTTAGGCAGTGAAGCTCTCCTAGGTTTTGGATTTTCTTCAGTGACTTCACCCAATTGAATATAAGCTCCATAACGACCCGTTAAAATATAAATATTTTCTCCAGTTTCGGGATGCTTTCCAATAGGCTCGGGTCCATTTTTAGACATCTCTATCAATTGCTTAATATCTTCTTGTTTTAAATCAGCTGGAGCAATGCTTTCAGGAATGGAGGCATGAATCTCATCAGCTTTCTTTAAACCCTTACTGGCAATGATATAAGCACCATAGCGGCCAACTTTTACTTCTATATCTTTTAATTGAGGCAATCTAATCGTTCTAGATTGTTCTGGTTTTATTTTTTTCTCTTGGGTTTTTACTTTAGCTTCCAAGCCATTTTTACCAGAATAAAATTTTTTTAAATAAGCCAAATTGTCTTTGACTCCAATAGCGATTTCATCGAGAGCATATTCCATCTCACTGGTAAAATTATAGCTGACTAATTCTTGAAAATAGTCTTCGAGAAGTTGCACAACTGCGAGCCCAGTAAAAGTTGGAACTAAAGAATTACCATCTTTACGAACATAACCTCGTTCTTGAATAGTACCAATAATTGTGGCGTAGGTTGAAGGCCTGCCAATTCCATCTTTTTCTAAATTCTGAATTAATGAGGCTTCCGTGTAACGGGCCGGTGGCTTAGTTTCATGAAATAGGGGTTCTAAATTGCCTACTTTAAGATTATCACCTTGCTTAAAGTCAGGCAGAATGACTTCTTTATCGT
>CALFYV010000271.1 GCA_937952395.1 uncultured Bacteriovoracaceae bacterium
TGGCTCCTTTTTATATGAAGTTTGTGGATTGGATGCTACCCAATGCAGCCGATTTTATGAGTCCAGATGGTTCTAGGCCCTACGTTGCAGAACATATTGCTGCTGCTCATACATTTTTTAATGTAACCAATACTTTTCTGTTTCTACCTTTTTTAAATACGTTGGCCAAATTGGTTATTAAAATAACTCCTGATTTAAAACAAGGTAAGGAAGAACATCATTTAGTTTTATTGGGAAACCCTAAAGATACATTACCGGCGACAGCTATCGTTCAGGTTGAAGTTGAGATCAAAAAGTTTAAAGATATTGTTGATCGTATGTACAATTTAACCCGCAACTTTGTTCTATCAGAGCAATCGGATCCTGATATCCTAAAAAAAATTAATTCTTATGAAAATATAACTGATAATATTCAGAAAGAAGTGACCGTTTTTTCAAGTCAACTGATGGAAAAAGCCCTCACTCATGAACAATCGGTGCAAACTCAATCATTTATCCGAATTGCCGATGAGTTGGAAAGTATTGCAGATTATTTAGAAGCTATGGCCCATTACAAGATCCGCTTTAACCAAAACTTTGCACTGGTCGGCGAGATGCAGAGTGAGTTTACCGATTTTATGACAGAAATTTGGGATTATTTTAATATCTGTTGTAAAGGACTATACGAAAAATCGGTTATTAGTAGAATTGAATGTGAAGAGCAATCGGAAAAATTGAGATTAAAAGCAGATAGTATCCGTGATAAACATTTGGAGCGTATTTCAAAAGCTGAACATGACCCTCTGGCTGCCTTAACTTATTCTGATATGGTTGTAGCTTTAAGAAAAATACGGGCCCACTCTTTAAATGTGGCCCAAGCTATTTTTTCTTACCGTGGAGTTTGATGAAGATTAAAGAAGTCGAATCAACTATTCTTTCTTATCCAAAATTGGCGAGCTATTTACAAGAGCATCCCAAAGAGTTAGCCCAAGTTCAAAAAATATTACCTGAAATAGCAGGGGACTTTAATGGTGAATGGGTTAAGAATTATATAAAGATCATTGATGCCACATTTGCGAAGCTTTATGATGGAGTCAGCTTCGATGTCCCACCAGATTTTGATTTAAATAAACTTGCCGAAAAATACCATTTAATTTTGGTACCTAATCATCAGTCCCATGCAGATTACTTGGCCCTGACTTATGTTATTTATGGAGTTTATTCTGTACCCGTTTATGTCGCTGGGGGGATTAATTTAAATGTTTTTCCTATTGGTAAACTGTTTCGTAAAGGTGGAGCCTTTTTTATCCGCCGCAGTTTTAATAATGACATCACTTATAAATTAACTTTTGAAGCTTATGTTTTCTATCTTTTAAAAAACAATTTACTCATCGAGTTTTTCTTCGAAGGCGGACGTTCTCGTACAGGGAAATTATTAAGACCACGTTATGGTCTTTTCCAGATGCTTTTAGAAGCTCATGCTCATATTAAAGATTCTAAGCCTCTGATGTTTATTCCAGTTACCTTGGCCCATGAACAAGTTCCTGAATCAGGTGCTCATGCCAAAGAACTAAGAGGTGGCAAGAAGAAAAAAGAAAGTGCGTCTCAGCTACTGAAAATTTTTAAAGTTTTTTCTCGTAAACTAGGTACAATTCATGTCCGTTTCAGCCAGGGTATTGTGATCGATAAGTACGACGATCTAAAGTCAACAGTTCAGAATCTAGCTTTTGACTGTTTTGGCTCCATTGCCAAGGCCATGCCTTTGACTCCCATGTCTCTTATTTCTTTAATTATGCTCGATGAGCCTTCAGGAACAATGACTTGGCCTTTGGTTGAAAAGAGGGCCACTGCCATTTTAGATTATTGTGCTCATATGAAAATCCCCACTTCAGCTTCACTCGACAAAGATAAATATATAAATAGCACCAAGCACGCCCTAGATATTTTAATTGAAAACAACAAGGTCGAATTAATTATCAAAGAAAACTTAAAAGAAACTTTTTATTCTATCTTACCAAAAGCTCGTGCCGAACTTTTATATTTTAAAAATATGATTATCCACCATTTTTTGGTTCCTGCCATTATGAACGGAGCTTGGTTTAATGTGAATAATGGTTCTTTTAAAACGGTGAAAGATTTAAGTAGTTACCTCATTACACAGCGTAAGGAACTTAAATATGAGTTTTATCTTCCTAGTGTTAAGGAATTTCTTTTTCAATCCCTTAAGGTTGCCTCTTATGCTTTAAAAGAAGATATAACTGATTTAAAACAATGTTTGAGTCTTGGAAATGAGAAAATGGTTCAAATGTCACAAACGCTTAAATTATTCTCCTCAACTTTTGTTTATATTTATGAAGCCTATTATTTGGGTGCAACTTCTGTTTACTTTTTGAAAAACGAAACTTTTGATAAAAAAAGGTTTTTGGCAGTGGCACGGGATCTTTTTGAGGTAGAAAGAGAATATGGTCGTATTGTTCATTATTATGAAAGCTATGCTACACCAATGCTACTGAATTCTTTAGAATTTTTTACCAATTTAAATTGCATTGAGAGCCCTGGAACTGGCCTTTATTATATAGATAATGAAGAAATTTTAAATAAATATAAAGATAAATTTTCCAAAGATGTTAATGAAAAAATCAGCATGGGATTACATTGATTTTGGGGCATGTTGTCAGAAAAAAAAGTAAAATAAAGGAATCAATGCAAGCTCCCATATTGTCACGTTACTTAAAAAATGTAATAACATATTGGTTTTGCAAAAAAGAAAATAGTCAATAAATTCGGAGGTGTCTTATTGCTGATCTAAAAAGTGGCGCAGATTCAAGTTCTGGCCAAAACAAGGGTGGGAACCGTACAAAAGATTACGGCCCAAGAGTTAACCATCAAATTAGAGCAGCGGAAGTGAGACTCATTACCGAAGGTACTGAACAGTATGGCGTAGTCACTATTGAAAAAGCGCGAGAGATTGGCCAACAAGTAGGGCTGGATTTGGTTGAAGTTTCTCCCAACGCCAAACCACCGGTAGTGAAACTTATCGATTATGGAAAATTTAAATACCAACAACAAAAGAAAATAAGTGAAGCTAAGAAAAAGCAAATTGTTGTCAACGTTAAAGAAATAAAATTTCGCCCAGGTATCGATACTCACGACTTAGATGTGAAACTTAGAAAAGCTCAAAAATTCCTAGAACAAGGTGATAAAGTGAAAATGCTTATGCAATTTCGCGGACGTGAGATGGTTCATAAAGATATAGGTTTTGATCGTTTTAAAGAAATAGTCGCCAAAGTTTGTGAATTTGGAGCGATTGTTGAGACTCCACTTAAAATGATGGGTAATCGAATTACTGTTATGGTTGCTCCAAGTAAGAAAAAAGCTTAATTCTGATAGAAATCGATTATTTTTTTTATATCCAAATAAGATTTTTCGATATTCTCTGCCGGAACATGAATGAATCCAGCTTGGATTCTATCCTTAAAGTGAAATAACAATTGATACATTAAATAATTGCAAACATAAGTGCCGGCACTATTAGAGATAACGCAATTAGGGGATATACCTAAAAGTTCTTCAAGATCTAAATTAGTGAACAATCCATCAGGCCCTTTAGTCTGGATAAGTTTGTTGCTCGGACAATCACCGTCGTTGTCAGCTATGGATGTGTTCATACAGTTAATAGCGATCCTCTCCAAAGAGACTTTCTCACGCTTCTCAGCTAAGCCCAAGCATAAAACAATACTGAGCCTAAAGTTTTCAATTTTTTCTTTCAAAACTTCAAAACAACGAGCAAAGCTTACTGGCAAAATAATGGCTTCAACCTTAGAGTCCTTTGCAAGTTTTAAAGCGATATCTTGACTAGGATTTAAAGTCCACTTAGCGAAGGGTTCAAAGCCAGAAATAAGAATTTTGCGCATTTTTTCATTTTGGCATGGCATTTGGATAAAAGATAGAGAGCTTTTAAAAAAGCTATATAATTCCAGGGGCTTAAGTAATGGTCTTTGTTTAGCTATTTGACAGGAACAAATAAATGAAACACTTACCTCTTTTAATACTTTTTTTTGTGATTTCTTGGAAGTTACCGGCCCAAGAAGAAGGAGCATTTCTTGAAGCAGAGAATGAGGTCTTTAAGGCTGACATTAAAGCTATTAATGGCATCTATAAATCCAAACACGATAGTCTTTTGCTATTTGTTCAGATTCAAAATAACAGAAGGTATGCCTACAATTTTGCTAAAGTAGATATATCAGAATATGAGGGATTAACTAATAAAGAATTAGGTGAAGAGTTTTATAAGCGCTACCGCGAACTTAAAAGAAGATCCTCAGACTTAGAAAAGGTTAAATCTCGAAATGATCAAAGTTTTAAATTAGAGCAAAGTATTTATTCAAAGCTTGATTCTTTGCAAATCGTTCAAGAAGTGGCCATTGAAAAAAAGGACCCTGAAATTTTAAAGGAGCACCGTAGGCAAGAATCTTTCTACCTCCTAAAAGCTCAAGAGTTAGAGATAGAGGCTGAAAAAACGGACAAGTTTTATTACCAAAATTTTAACCCAGAAGACTTGGCGATTTATCAAATAGGGGAAATGGCCAGGGAAAATGCTTTAAAAATCAAAAATCTTGCAAGTGACAAGGAAATTCAAAAACAAATAAAAGATTATGGCTATGATTTAAAATCTTGTACTTTAGATTATTCTCAACCATGGCATTTCTACTATACTGATTACTACCTAATGGTGGATGGAGTAAAAGTCATCAAAACCCGTAATTATCAAGAAATACTTGATCTTATCTTAGAAGAAATACCCTATTTTTTTTACTATCAAAAATGCACTGATAAAGTAGATGTTTTCTCTAGTTGGGAACATCTAACCAATGAGAGTGAGAACAATCATAAAAATAAGCATGTAAAACGTAAGAATTTTGAAAAAAAATTAGAAAAATTAATCATTCCTCAGTTTGTTAAGTATTTTCAATAAGATACAATAATAATTATTTATAATTAAAACTTACGCAAGTTCTTTGACTTTTGCATCATTTATGGTAGAAATTGCCTCTCGTATTGCCAATATTTTAGGAGCGACTATGCCAAAAATGAAGACGAAAAGAGCTGCGGCTAAAAGATTTTCTATGACCGGAACTGGAAAAATCAAAATTAAAAAAGCTGGTTTACGCCATATTTTGACTAAAAAAACTAAGAAAGTAAAAAGAGATAAGGTAAAAACTGGATACGTAAATCCAGTAGATGAGCGCCAAGTTAAACGTTGTCTGCCTTATAGCTAATTAATAATCAAAACCATACCAGAGGTTAAGTGATCCATTAGAGGTCCCCCTGATTGGAAAGGAGAAAAAATGTCACGCGCTAAAAGAGGTTTTAAAAGAAGAAGACGGGTCAATAAGTTACACAAGCTAGCTAAAGGATTCTCTTTTGACCGTAAAAACAAATTCACCCAAATGCAGTCAACTGTTGTTCGTGCCCTTCATAATGCTTATAAAGGTCGTAGGCTCTTAAAGCGTGATATGAGAAGAATTTGGATCATTCGTATCAATGCAGGTGCTAGACTAGTAGGCACATCATACTCAAAGCTTATGAATCAATTGAAGCTAAATAACATCAATCTTAACCGTAAGATGTTAGCCGAACTAGCAGCTAGAGATGTTGAAGCTTTTAAAGCACTAGCTACTTCACTAAAATAATAAACAGATTTAGTTAGTTACCATAAAACCCCTAATTTTTTCGCAAGTTAGGGGTTTTTTTTTTTTTTTTTTTCAGCACAATGCTAACCTATTTATTTACTAGAGCAATTAAGCTCTGCCTAGTTTTCATGTAGGTAACCT
>CALFYV010000272.1 GCA_937952395.1 uncultured Bacteriovoracaceae bacterium
TACCAATCATCACATTTTGTCCGGCCATTTTAGCCCCACTGGCCATTGCTGCGGCATTAGCTTCAGAATTAGAAAGTACAACTCGAATTCCCTTGGATTTAAGCTCTTCTTTTCGTTGGTCCAAGATATTAAAAAAGTCGGCAAGAGGAGAACCTGGATAACCAGTGTAGAGATTGAAGCCAGCTTCAAGCCCGCCTTCAATTAAAAGTTCATTACCATTTAAAATTTTGTGATTCATCAGGAAATAGTCTAAACGAGTTATTTCTCTCTGTCAGTTGTTTCATTCTAAAAATGGAGATCTTCAACTGATTGACGCCATTTGATTACGCCTAGGCTCATATTATTTTTAAAATTATCTCTGAGGTTATCATAACCTTTAGAATCCCAATAAACATCCGACTCAAAAGTAAGCTCAGCTTGAATTTCATTGTTTTTAAGACAGATGTAAGATGTGCTTTCATCAAAGGCCGCTAATTCATTTCCCCAAATCGTCTCGGCAAACCAAACAAAAAATTTGCGCCCCCAAGAATAATGAACTTTTAAATTAATACTGAAGCAAGAAGGTTTAGGGTACTTCTTCAAAGTATAATTAACTTCTATTGGATAGAGATAAAATTTGGCAGTGATGAAACTGCTCAACCTCTCATGATTATAAGTAATTTTTTTTATTTTATCGGCAGCACCTTTGAGTGATACCTTCATGAACTCCCACATCACCTTCTCTTCAAAGGTTAGATTCGAATTATCACCATCTTCTGGTAAAACGATCTCTTCCCTTAGATTAAAATAAAGAAAAGAGAAATGTTCAGAAACATTTTCGACCTCTTTTTCAGTTATTTTAAAATTTCGCTTTTGCGTATATTTATAAGCATAAGAAAAATTCCCAATAAAAAAACTCACTAAGAGCCAAGTAAAAAATTTCATTTTGTTCCTTAATATTGCGCAGTATAAGCATATAAACCAGCTTTTCAAGTCCCAGAATCCTGATTTAAATTAAAGACTTGGCGCTATGAAAAAAATTTAGAGTCTCTTGCTTTTAAGACTGCTTTTCAATACATTGGCCTCATTAGTTTCACTAATTGATTTTATTAGAATGACTACTGGTGTAAAAATTACACCTAGCGCATAATTGTATTGCTATAATCTAAAAAACAGCTATTATCCGAATCACAAAAACTCTCTCCCTCTCTCTCATTAAGGTCCATTTTCGAAGACGTATCGTTTAGAAAATGGACCCTTTTTTTTGCCTTTTTCCGGGGCACAGACCCATTACTATTTACAAGCACAGCTCTTCATGGAATTCTAAATTATCATTTTTGTGAGGTAGCTATGCAAAATAATCCTATTGGTATTAAAGGAATTGATCATCTTGAGTTTACTTGTGACAAGCTAACAACTCCGACAGCAAGTGACTTTACCAGACTTGGCTTTACTAAAACTGAGATCAATCAAAAAAATAACTCGGAACTCTATACTCAGGGCTCGATTCGTTTCTTATTAACTGCTAGCAATGAAGGCAAGAGTCGAGAGTATTTTAAAAAGCACAAGGAAGGTGTGAGTAAAATCTCTTTCCTGGTTGATAATGTGGAAAAGGCCATAGAGACTGCTCTTAAGCGAGGAGCCAAGAAAGTTCAAGATTTAAAAAACGAAGAAACTGAAAATGGTGTCTATAAAACTGCCGCCATTCAAGGTTTTGGCGATGTTATTAATGAGTTTGTCGAAAGGCCAGTTCAGCAATTCCGGCCTGGTTTTACCAAATTGACCAATGACGAAAAAGCTCATCCGTTAAAAAGTCCAGTCGCTAGAATCGATCACTTAACCAATAACGTACCTAAAGGTGAGATGGAGCATTGGGTAGATTTCTATAAAACTATTTATGGATTTAAAGAAACACGCTACTTTGATATCAAAGGTGTAAAAACAGGACTACAGTCTAAGGTTGTTCAATTAGAAAATAATGCTGTTATTATTCCTATTAACGAACGTGTCTTTTGTAACGTAGAATATTATATTCAAGATTTATTGGATGGTAACA
>CALFYV010000273.1 GCA_937952395.1 uncultured Bacteriovoracaceae bacterium
ATATCCTTGATCAAGATGGCCTTATTCTTAACTTTGATTGATCTTCCCAACTCAAAATAAATTATGTTATATCTTTTTGTATGAGTTTCGCTCAAGGTTTTCAACATCCTTGTCTCTCGTGCGGTGCCTGTTGTGCCCGTTATCGTGTTTCATTTTACTGGCGAGAAGAAGTTCCACTAGAATTAAGAGAAGACCTTAATGTTCATTATTCTTGCATGAAAGGAACTAATAGTTCTGTGCCAAGATGTGTTGCTTTAACTGGAGTCTTAGGCAAAGAAGTGGCTTGTTCGATTTATAACAATCGCCCAACTCCTTGTCGAGAATTTGAAGCTTCTTATGAAACGGGAGTTCAAAATGATCGTTGTGATGAATCCAGAAAACGAATTGGACTACGTCCACTAACACCTAGTGATTTTCTACATCTGTAGTGATTGCATTTTTTGAGCAACTAATTGTTCTTTCTTAGGCGAGTTATCAAAATAATCATACCATAAGGCTTCAAGGTATTGCTGGGCATGAGAAGGATGAGTGTTCATATCACTCAATAGGTAATCAAGCCTTGTTTTAAATTTGGGAGTCGATAATTCTTGTAAATCATTATTTTCATAAGCATCCAAAATTTTTTTATAAAAATCGACTTGTTCTTGATGAAAAAAATAAAAAAACTGATGAGCGTGTTCTAAGTCATGAACTAAAAAATGAAAAGCATTGTCTTTGGTTAAGACTTTTTTTTGCCAGCATGTAGGGTCTTTTATTAAAGTCACGTAACGCTGGCTTTGCGCCTGAACTTTTAAAAGTTCAACAGGCTTAGGAATGGTTGTGATAAGTTTTAAATCCCATTTATTTTTGAGCCAGTGTAAGAGTGCAGAATTAACCTTCGCTTTTACTTTTTTAAAGGAAGCACTACTAAATAAATCTATCAGGTTTTCAGTCTTAAAAAAATCTATTTCAAGCATCTCTTCATGAGTAAGGAGTTTTCTTTGAAAAAATGAGGCACCATAAAAATGTTCTCCCATACTTAAAAAAGCGATACTGGCCATTTGGGAGTCGCCAATTGATTTTTGCTCCCAAGCAAGTATTGCTTTTTGGTAGGTATCTTGAAAATACGAATTCATAGCTCAAAAAATAACTGAAGCTAGCATTTTTTGTATATAAGCCTCTGAATTTATTACTCGATCTTGATGTTCTCTTTTATCAATTTTGCTTTAGGCGCTACAATTGTTCCCTGGAGTCATGATGAAGAACTTGTTTTCTTTCTTTTTTCTTTTTTCCTTCTTATCAAATACTTATGCTCAAAGCATTCAAGAAAAATATTGGATTTATAGGGCCCGTGCCGTCAGTGATTATTTCAGATTAGGGGAAGGCCCAGGGGCCTGTGTGGCAGCAATTAGCCGCTCTCTTGGTGGTAAACGCATTGTTTTTAGCGACGCTACCATTGATACGGGCTGGTATATGGGAGTTTTAGCAACGGAGCTAGCTCTTCTAAAACAAAATAAAAAAGATACTCAGTATGTACTAGGGGAAATTGCTTGCGTCTTAAAGGCCATGAACCGTTTAGGTTTAGCGCACTCGGGTTATTTTATAAGAGATGATGTGACTTTAGTCGATGCTAAGCGTTTTCCTGGAGTTGATGAAGTTTGGAGTGACTTTCTTCATCAAAATTCTTGGGCCAAAGAGATGAGTCAGGATCAAGTCG
>CALFYV010000274.1 GCA_937952395.1 uncultured Bacteriovoracaceae bacterium
TCTAATACCCTTCCAACTCTAAAAGTGTGATACTGAGCTGTATCGATGGTATCAACTTCTCCGTTTCTAACCGTATTGCAACCTTGAAGCCAAAGCGCCTTCACATTGGCAAACCAATCTTGATACTTGGGATCACAAGAGTGAGATTCTAAGAACTCAAGAGTTAATCTATCTGAGACATTTGAGCCACCGTAGCCACCGGTGTGGTGACCAGAAAAAACAATGCCATCACAAGTCTCACCTGATTCTAAAAGCTTTTTAAAGGCTGCTTCAACGCTGCCATTTCTTTCTGTGAGATATTCCTTAACCACAATTTTCTGTCCAGCTTTCTCACTCAATCTTTTATTAAATTTATCCAGCTCATCAAACTCGCGCATATTGTTCATGGAAAAATAACAAACACGCAAAGGTGATTTATCTTGGGCAAAGCAATTGCCAAGTAAAAAAATAAAAAAAATAAAGACTCTCAATCCACTCTCCTGAACCTCTATCTTATCGGAATTGTTAAGAACGACTTTAGCAAAAAGCTCAAGTAATAATTGAGAAAAACCGATAGGTAATCTATGAGAATGCTTGTGATCTTAACCACCTTTTGGCTGATAGGTTTTTGTCCACTGCCAAAGGAAGATATCTTAAAAGAGGCCCATTGCTTCTTAGATGTGCCTATTGAAGATAATCAGATCGTGACGGAAGAAGATTTAAAGTATTGCCCGGGCCAGAAGCTTAAAAATCAAAATATTCAAGTAGAAAATCTCGTTGATAATGGCCAAGTATGGCGTGTGGGAAGCAATCGTTGGAATTTAGAAGAAGAAAAAAAATATCAAGAATGGATTCATAAAGATTTAAATCAAAAAATTTTTAAAGAGCTGGGTATTGAAACTGATTGTGCTGATGCTGTTATGATGATTAGGGCCATTTATGCCAGAATTTATAACTTACCTTTTGTCATTAATGATGGCACCTTCTCTAATTTTGATAAAAAATTTAAAAATGATGATTATGTTGCCGTTTATAACCCCGCTAATTGGAAAAATGACTATTGGCGAGATATTCGTTTTCAAAAGGCAACCAAACAGTGGCGCAATAGCGTTTGTACAGCAAACTTGCATCAGATGACTTATCCTGTGAAAATTTTTGATGAAAATAGTCCCCATTTATTAGCACCTAGTATTTCCAATGGTGCCATCATCTTATCAGAACATCATTCAGAAACCATCAAATTTGATAGTGCTTCTTATGTGCCAATTAAGGCCATCTCCTCAACCACGCCTTTGGAAGTGCGTACTCTTAATTATGAATCTATTGCCAAAAATGATTCTCCACTTAAAGGTAGGAATATTGGGACTGGTATTTTATGGTGGAACTGGCATGTGAATTGTTATGGAAACTTTAAACAAGTTCCTGATAAAAAAATGCCTTATTATTCTCAAGAACAGTACACTCTTAGTATGGACTTGGCGACACTGCTTAATCAAACTTACAATGAAACATTTTTTAAAAATCTGACTAAGGAAGAATTGATTAAACTTATCGATAAAGAAACATCATTACTGATGGATGAAATTGAAAATAAAATACGCTTTAGAAAAAAATACACTACTCAAGGCCTAGAGTTCTGTCAGAAAAATGGTATTGATAATTTCTATGATTGCTTTATTGATAATGGTAAAGCCCCAAATCCGCAAAGTGGCAACTTTGAAAAAACTAATTACCAACAATTTGTTAAAGAAAATAATTTAGACGGCAAAGAAAATATGATGGATCTTTCCACCTATTTTAAGGCCAAGAACCCTGAATTTGAAAAAATGTATTTTGATTACTCCACTCCTGGAAGAGATAATAAAATATTCTCAAAATTCTATTTACTACAAAGCTTGGCACTCCAAGCTGGACCTGAATATTTAGAGGCCATTCATAAAAAACTTTTACAAGAAAAAATTGTGGTTGAGCATATTCAAACTAATTTTTTCCATTTTCTCACTTCAACTCCAGACTTAGTTTCTTCTCAACCCTGGGATACACTCGAAAAGAAATGGGGAATTGAAAATATGAAAAAACGGAAAAAATATTATGAAGAGCAAGATCCTGTTATTCGAAAATATCTAAACTCAAAAGATGAAAATGAATTAAAAAAATTAGAGCATATTTTTGAAGTCTATGAGTACAAGGTATTAAGAAGCGATCTTTCTCACTAATTGGCCAAGCAAAGTGAATCCCTATCGTTGACTAACTGAGACACAATATGATTCCATTGATTACCGTTTAAAGAAGTAATACTTCCACCTTTGTTTTTATACAATCCTGAGTCACAAACATAGTAGTGATTTTGATTAACATGGAAGCTCAAAGAGCAGCTATCGTTAGGGACATCATTAGTTCCATTTGATTTTATTAAATTTTTATCAACGACTAAATACTTTAATGATTCTTTCCACTCTGGACTATTTTCGGCTACTTCCTTATTACCCATTTTTAATCTGATTTCACACTTGGCCAAATCTTGCTTATTTTTAGCACGAGCGGCTTTTCTTTTGTTTAAATACTTACTCTTTTTAAGACTATTATTTTTTGAAAAATAGGAAAGGATGATGCTACCCTCTTTGATAAAATCAATAAATTCGTCACCTAGTTCATGAGCGTAGCCATAACAGCCCAAGGTACTACTAGGAACATTAGCGGGATGAATAACAATATCTCTGAGAAAAACCTTATCATTTAATTGGCCATCTATCCCATAAACTCGAGTTGAATTTCCAAAAACTCCATCATATTCATTCAAAGTCAGCATAAAGCCCAAAGATGTTTGTCCAGAGTCTTGAATATTAGAAAAATTCAGGGCCTCTCCATTAACTTGCGAACCCATACCGTGAGTGGTTTGAGTGTGGTACTTAACTTCTTTATTTTTCATGTCTATAACAAGCATGCGCTTATCATTTCTATCTAAATCAAAGTTAATTAAAATAAGATTTTCTTTAAGTGGTATTTTCTTACCTAAAACAGCAAGTTCTTTATCATATTCTGGATCAGGATATTCCCCGTAAGGAACATCAAACTTACCTGCCTTACTATGGATATTGTAATAACCGATGATACCTTTTTCAAACATGGTGTAATCAACGTTTTTCTCATCAAGTTTTAATTCTTGATAAAGTTCTCTAGTATATTTATCAAATTGCTTTTTCTGTGCCCAAGTTGTTTGAGCACAGAAAATCATTAATATCCAAAATGAGATGAGCAATTTCATTTTACTTCAGATTACTTGTTGCTAGCTTTTTTTGTTTTAACGACTAAGTCTGCACCTTCTTCGCAATTGAACTTCTTATGAGAAGCTGCTTGTCTTGGCGCATCTACTAAATTGTTAACCGTTACTGTCTTAACTATTTTTTTGTTAAGATCAACGCTTGGAACACTTAAGCTTCGGGCCTCACAACCAGAACCAATGCGATTGATGCGAACTGATTTTTTTTCAACAACTTTTCCTGTATAGGCCAAGCTTCCTTCCTCACAACCATTAACACTAAAACTTTGAGCAAAAGCAAAATTGGTTAACATTA
>CALFYV010000275.1 GCA_937952395.1 uncultured Bacteriovoracaceae bacterium
AAGTAGTTTACACCATTAAACCAAAATCGTAACGATTAATTTTTCCAAGTACCTGTTCAGATGTATCTAGTGTCTGCATATCAACATCTAAAGATTGGTAATGACTAGAAAACTCAATATTATTAAATAAATTAAAATTTGATTTTGAAGAAGGGGCCTGAGTCTGAGACTGAAAAGCTTGCTTAGGCTTACTGATGCTGGAACTTCGAGATGGAGCTGAGGCACGACTTGAAACAGAATCCGAGCTCCCAGTATCATCATCATACTCAACTAGCGCATAGCTGGTACTGAAAAAAAGACTTAAACTTACTAAAAAACTCCATTTCATAAACTACCTTCCTCGTTTATTTCCTCATCTTATTTAACCACGCACGATAATGTTTTCCAAGCACAACCACTATGTTAGGAAATTGCTACCCTCTGCCCTGGTTTGCCCTTCTGGATTAGGATGAATTATGAGGTAAGCGATGGCCGAAAAAAACAAAGACCCGAACCAAATTAATCAACTAAAGAAATTAATAGGTATTGATTCTACTCCCTATTTGAGTGGAAACGAATATTTATTGGAATTAGGGACAAGAGGTTATTATCCTCTTTTTTATCCTGATTGGATCCAAGATAGCTTGGATCGCCTTAAAACTCCCATATCTTTAACCAAGGCCCGTGCTAACGTGAAAAAAAATTTAGAACTTCTGGATAGACACCAAAGCTATGAAAGAAAAAGAATTGCTGTGAGCTCAATGAGCGATGACATGCGAGATCTGTTTATTCGCTCTTTCATTCGCATTGTGGAAAATAAACTATTAGATAAGGAATTGACTAATTTGCATTAAAAAAATGAAATCTAAACTTCTCATGACTCTGTTCTTATTCCTGTGCACAAACGCGATGGCGGAATATCGTGTTTATCAGTATTTGATTAAAAACCGTGACACCTATCAAGAAAAAGATATCTCTTATCAAGAACTCTCCACCCTAAACCCTGTGGCTTATGTTGCTTATCATGGTGGTGGTGAAACGATTAAAGTCGATCTGTTAAGAACTTGGATTTGTCCTGGGTACACTGGAAAAAAACAAGAATTTTGCCCTAGCCCTTATGAAGAACTTCAAAAACAACAGCAGGAGACAGTCCAATGAGAGATGTACAAGCAGTTGGGAATGAAATTCGTGCTCACAAACGTGAAATGCAAAAAATGCAAACTGAGAATCAACGAGAGACTGAAAAGTTAAAACTCGAACAAGAGAAACGTCTGGCCAATGAAAAAGAAACACACCAATACCGCTTAAATGATTTACGAGAAAAGCAAGAACAGCAAGTTTTCGAAGAAATAGAGCGCAAAGACAGAGTTTTAAACACTCTTCAAGAAAGAGTTGATAAGACCAAAGAAGTGACTGATCAAGAGCTTAAAAATATTACTGACCGTCATATGTCTCATATAGAGCAAAAGGAAGCTGACTTTGCTATACGCTTCCAAGATAAACACCTCAATCAGCAAGAAGCCATTGAAAATCAACATAACGAATTTGATAGTAATCTTCGTACTATGGAGGATCAATACTCGCAAAAACAAATGGACGCCATTATTGATCATAAATACGAAGCAGCTCAAAGGGCCAGAGAACAGCAAGATCAATATGAAAAAATGAATACGACTTTTAGACAGACTAAAAACCTACGAGAAAATAAATTCCAAGCAGAACTGCATAATCAGCGGGCCAAGCAGCAAGAGCAAATGGAAGCAGAAAAAAACCGACACTTAAATTGCATTCAATTTAATCAAAAACGTTATGAAGATGAAATGCATAAAATGATCACAGGTCACCAAGATGCCATGAAAAACGGCCATCCAGTTTGAAAAAGAATACTCCAAAATGCTCGAGGACCAAAAAGCCTTAGTGGCTGACTTAGATAAAAAATCAAAAGATTTAATTACTCATGGGAAGCAATTACTCTCTAAAGAGAAGGCCCATTTGGCCAGCCAATCTCAAGATGATTTTTATAAAATGAATAAGCTCTACCCTACTTTCCGGGACGTAGGTGATTCTTATGACATTTTTGTCAAAGTTCCTGAACATGAAAAAAATAGTGTCAATCTCATGGTCAAAGATCGTATGGTCCGTCTCACTCTCGACAGACGTTATGAAGATACTCTTGAAGATAGTGGCTACACCAATAAGGCGACCAAGATCGAAACTATCGCCACAAGTTTCGATGTGCCCGAAATTATCAATTCCAAAGCCCAAGTACGTAAAGCCTACAAAGATGGCCTTCTCATCTTCAACATCAAAAAAGCCTAATTTCTTACAGGTGCCTGGAGCTTTTACGTAGAGGTTTGCGTCAGTATTTTTAAAATCCGACCTCAAAAGTTTCAAAAGATAGACTACTCACTACGTGAGAAACCTCTTCAATATGATCAACCTTACAGGCCCTAGAACCCACAGTAGAAAACTGGCGGATTTTCTCTAATTCAGCTTTTTGACCTTGAGCAACAATCTGTACGGTACCGTTGGGGAGGTTCTTCACATAACCCACCACTTGCAAGTAATTCTGATCCACAAAGCGCAAAATACTAGCGCGGTAACCAACCCCTTGCACTTTGCCGTGAACGGTAATCTTCATTTCATAAATCATCTGGGACTAACCTTGCTAAGCATTTACTCGCGTACTAAACTACAGGTAATGAAAAGACCTTATATTGTCAATTTTATCATCATAGAAAGTAACCGCCACATCTCTATTAGGGCCTCATTGGCCACAAGTGACACGAGGGAAAAGAACTATTTACACTCTTCGATTTCTAATATATCTCCCGCTTCCCCTATTCAAAGCTTGGGATTACTCTCCTCACACACTTTCAGAATGCTCATTATTGGACTGGATAACGAACAAAATGAAGTTTAGCGTAAAGCATACGAAT
>CALFYV010000276.1 GCA_937952395.1 uncultured Bacteriovoracaceae bacterium
TCTGATTTTAGGACTCTGTGGTACATTATGAAACGACTTACCATCTAATTCTTTCAAACTAAAGTTCTGGATGGTTCTGTTTCCCACTACCTCGCCATCAATTGATTGGAATTGATAGTTTGAAACTTCACCCAAAATTTTTTGCTTAGCTATTGCCATCTCACTTCCCTATTAAACAAGAGCATCACCTTCGCCACCGCGAGCAATGATTGCCTTACCTTTTGCTTCAAGATCTTTAACCATTTGAACAATCTCTTGTTGAGCTTTTTCAACATCTGAAAGTTTTGTTGGCCCAAGAGCATCCAAATCTTCTGATAATAACCCTGCTGCTCGATTAGACATGTTCTTAAAAAGTTTTGCTTTAATATCTTCTGGTGCTGTTTTAAGTGCGATAACAAGTTTCTGATTATCCACCGTTTTAAGCATCTCTTGAATACCCTTATCATCAACAAAGATAAGGTCTTCAAAAACAAACATGAGTTTTCTAATCTCTTCTGCCAATTCAGGATCTTTCTCCTCAACTCTGGCCATGACATTTTTCTCTGTATTTTTATCCATCATGTTGAGCATGTCTGCAATTGGTTCTACCCCTCCAAGCTGTTGAGTATCAATTGAACCAAGAGTTGAAAGTTCAGTTTTTAAGACATCATCAAGCTGAGCAATAAGTTCAGGTGATACGAAGTCTAGGTTTGCAATTCTTAACACGACCTCAGCTTGAAGCCCTTCTGGTAGTTTTCTTAATACATCCACTTTTCTCTCGGTGCTCAAGTGAGCAATAATGAGAGCGATTGTTTGTGGATGTTCATTAATTAAAAAGTTTGCTAGAGTTCTTGTATCAACAAGCTCTAGTGACTCGAGTGTATTAGAACTGCCAACCTCAACAATTTGACCGAGTAGTTGTTTTGCTCTTTCTTCTCCTAAGGTTCCTAAAATAAAGTCTTTACCTTTATTGTCAGAAAAAAGAAGACTATTTTCTTCATTAATTAAGGAGTAAAACTCTTCCAAAACTTTCTTCACCATCCAAATTGGAGATTTGGTAATACTTGACATAGCGTTAATCATTCTTTTAACGTCATTATCTTTTAGATGGTCGAAAACCAGTTTTGTTGTTTTTGAACCCAAGGCACTCAAAAGAATAGCGGCTTTTTCCTGTCCGGATAAAAGTGCGTATTCAGTTTCTGGGTCAGTTGGGGTATCTTCTGCTGCCACGAGTATGCTCCTTCTTAAGCAATCTGCTTATTGTCATCCACAGTATGAATCATTTCATGCATAATTTGCGCAGCTTTCTGTGGATTTTGATCAATCAAGTTTATAATTTTTTCTCTTAGTAAATTACCTTCAATCTTCTCAGGGTTAATCTTCTCTTCAATTGTCGGCAGAGCATCCTCTAGTCCTGGTAATTTTTGACCAGCTTGGATTTTCTCTAACTCTTCAATCGTCTTAGGTAAGAAATCATCAATAGTCTCAACAGTATTTTCGGTTACCCATTGAATAAATGGTCTGACCACTATAAAGAAGAATAATGTAATGATAATTCCTATCATTAAGTATTTTGTCAGGTTTTTGATAATTTCTCTATTTTCTCTTCGCTCAAGCATCGCCTCAACTGAAGCTAAGTCCTCCGCTGCAAATTCCATATTCTTAATGGTCAGTTGATCTCCACGATTCAAATCAATACCTAAAGCCGATGAAACAACCTGTCGGAAGTTTTCAAGTTCAGCTTGGCTCCAAGGTTCATACTGTGTTACGGGAATACCTTCTTCACTAAGTTTTGCGACGCCATTTTCATTTAAAATAGGAACTCTTTTACCATCAACCATGACAGCTACGCTAATATTAGTAATTTCAGCCGTTGGTTTTTTAGATTGAGTGACTTTTGATGGTACTCCATAATTTCTTGTTGTCAGCTTTTTGTTCACATCATTTTTGGTTTCAGGTATACCAGGCTGTGGTGTATCACCGGGAAGATTACTTCTAGCTCCAGGAATTCCTTGAGGTGAAGGTCTTGTACCTAACAAACGTTCATCATTATCAACTTCTGAAATGACCGCTTTGTTTTCATTATCATATGATGTTTCAGTGGACATTTTCTCAGTAAAGTCTAATTTGGCTGAAACCTTGGCTATAACTTTTCCTTCACCCACAACACGGGAGAGAATTTCTTCAATTTGTTTTTCATATTTTTGATTCATTTTAGATTCAAGTGCCATTCGATTCGCTGTTTCAGCGGTCATAGCATCGCCAATGTTTTCAGATAATTTTTTTCCACGAGCGTTGATAATAACAACATGCTCTGGTCTCATTCTTTCTACAGCGGAAGAAACTAAATGCTGAATACCTTTGATTTCACTATTAATCGGCACAACTCCCGGTGCCAATTCGAGAACAACTGAAGCACTTGGTGCTTTCTGCTCAGACACAAAAGGACTCGATTCTGGAATTGATAAATGGACTCTGGCCCGCTCAATCCCTCTAATATGTTTAATTGTTTTTATCAATTCACCTTCAAGGGCACGTTGCTTATTAATTTTTTGAACAAAGCTGGTTGTCCCAAAACTTTGATTGTCAAATACTTCATACCCAATAGTTGAAGAAAAATTAACACCTTTTTTAGCTATTTCAAGACGCCATTTTTTTTTTTGATCTTCAGGTACTTTAATTGTTTTACCTTCATCATCAATTTGATAGTTAATTTTAGCGTCTTCTAACATTTGAGCAATTAATGCTGAGTCTTCTTTTGTTAAGTCAGTATATAAAACTCTATATTGAGTTCTCGCGGCCCACATAATAATGGCGGCCATCAAAGTTCCTGTAATCGCAGCCAGGGCCACTAAACCAACTTTTCGAACGAAATCCAGTGAGCTAAAAAACTCCACAAAATTGGTTGCTATCTGCTTAAAAAAGTTTTCCAAGGTACCCTCCTGGTACGTGCCAAATTAACTTAGCCTAGAGTTATATCTGCATTCTCATAATATCTTTATAGGCATCGATGACCTTCATTCTTATTTGGTTCATCGCCTTGAAAGCAATATCTGCTTTCTCAACCATTATCATGGTTTCATGTAAGTTTTTTGTTTCGCCGCTGGCCAGCTTTTGCATCGCTACGTCAGCATCGTTTTGTAAATCATTTACCTTTGAAATTGAATCCATTAAAAACTCACCAAAGCTTTTTGTTTTATCTCCATCAGTTCCGGGAACATTGGGAGCTTGAGCAAATTCAGTATTAAGATTCAGATTTGCACTTTTTGTCCAACCTTTCGAATCATAACCCTTTAACAAACTTGTCATTTCACCAGTTGTTTTAATCATAATTACCTACCTATCTCTAAAGCTTTAATCGCCATAGATTTTGCTGTATTAAGTGCTGAAACATTTGCCTCATAACTTCTTTGGGCATTGGTCATATTGGCCATTTCACTCATGACATTTATATTTGGATAAGCAACATATCCCTTCTCATCTGCGTCGGGATGATTAGGTTCATATTTTAAAATTGGAGGCTTGTTGCTTGATACAATTTCTGTCGCATGAACTTTCTGTCCAAACTGATCCAGTTGTCCTTCAAGGATATCTGCAAAAGATTCGCGAGCAGGCTCTGAACCAAAAACAACTTCTTTTGGCCTGTATGGACCGCCTTCAGCCGTGCGTGTTGTCTGAGCATTGGCAATATTGGATGAAATAGCTTCAATTCTTTTTCGTTGAGCTGCCAATCCACTAGAGCTAATTCTTAAACTTGTTAGTAAATCCATCAATCCCTCATTTATTTGTTGTCAGAAGTAATTGTATACTTCATGAGTCCAAATTTTTTATTCACTAGTTGCACTAAAGCATCATAGAGAATTTTATTCTCAGCAAGTTTCGACATTTCCTGTTCAACATCAACAGTGTTTCCGTCTTCGGAAACAATTCCATTCGGGTCGGTGTAAATATCAGGCTGAAGATTGGAAAAACCTCCATTACCTACATTAAAATGCTTCTCATCTGTCGCATTCATACTTAAACGACCGTCGATATTAAGTGCTCGGGCCAAAGCTTGCTCGAAATCTAAACGCTTTGCCTTGTATCCAGGAGTTTCAGCATTGGCCACGTTACTTGAAATCACTTCTTGCTTCATTTGCCTAAAGTTAAGTGCACTGGCCAAGGCTTGTAATGTCTTATCGTTTATATCCATTTTCCTACCTTAAATTTACAAAATAACTTTGACCACCATGGCGGTATTCATTAATTTTGTTTCTCAATGTTCTAATTGATACACCCAATATTTTTGCTGCTTGCGTTCTATTCTCTGAAGTATGGATAAGAGCTTTTCGAATTAAAAGCTTCTCAGCCTCTTTTAAAGACATTAGTCTTAAACCATCTTCATCATCATCAATATTACTTGAATCAGCTTTCTTTTCGCCCAGCTCAATAGCGTTAAGATCGATAACGCCTTCGTTTGCGTTCTCAATGGCATTTTCAATAACTGATTTAAGTTCAGCAATATTATGAGTCCAGTAATATGAAGTTATTTTTTCTAAAGCTTCATGCGAAAAGTTAAGTGAAAGATTTTCGTCACTCTCACTTACTGCTTTATTTACAAAGTAACGAGAAAGATCTTGAATATCTACTGTTCTTTCACGTAATGGGGCAAGGTTAATTTGTGTATTGCCAAAATAGGTGTAAAGAGCGCGATAGAACCTTCCTGCACCAACATACTTTGATAAATTTTTGGATGTGGTCGCCAATACTCTTACATCAAGATCGTAATCGCCTAATTCTTGAAGTATTGTGTAAAGTCGTTTCTGGAAATTTTCATCTAGGCCATCAATATTAGCGAAGACAACTGTTCCATGATTAGAAAATTCCAAAACACCTTTGTTGAACTTCCCAGTCTCTGGGTCTCTATAACCTAGAATTTCTTGCTCAACCTTTTTAGGGTCTTGTGAACAGTCTACCACTTGAAAAGCGTGAGCTCTTCTAGCTGAAGACGTGTGGATAAATTTACATAAAGTTCTTTTTCCAGTGCCAGTCTCACCTACAATAAGAACGGGTGTTTTGGTAACAGCCACATTTTTTGCAAAATCAACTGACTTCTGGAACTTGGGACTCGTACCTACGAGTTCAAAATCTGACGCAAACATTAGACCTCCTGTCTTGTTTAAATTCCTACACCGATTTTGACGGCAGACAATTCCGTTTTTGCCATTTCTTTAAGGTAGCCAGGCACTTCTTTGTCTGAAATCAACGAATTTAAAATCTCACTTCCTTGTTCGACCTTTAAATTCTTTATCATTGCTAAACCATATAAATATTTAACCCTATCTTTGTAATTGGACTTACTAAATTCTTTTAAAAACTTCTTACTTTCTTTTTCCAGTTTTGGAAAAGCTGTATTTTTTGATGCATAGAAGTTTTCGATTAGTAAATAATGAATCCTCTCTTGGGCGGAAGCCAATGAAGCATTATTTGTTTTTGCGCTCGAAATATCTTTGAGAATGGCAGCTGCTGTATTAATTAATCTTTCTTTTTGATTAGTTTGATGAAGTGCTTCGATATATTTAACCAATAAGTTTCCTAATTGGCTCAAATCTAATAAGTTTTTCTTATTTTGATTCACCAACATATGTTCAAAATTATTAGCAGCTTTCTCATAGTTTTTTAATGCATAATCTATTGAACCTCGGTAATAAGAATAGTTGATATCTTTACGATCATTACTTGAAAGAGTTTCAAGCATTTTATCTGCCACCTTCCAATCATTGTCTTCAATATGGCGGACAATCAATAACTCCTTGAGCATATTAGCAATTTTTATTTCCTTCCCTCGATTTACCCATTTTGGATAAATACGTGTTGTGTATGATTCTAATTCTTTGAAATTGGAAAGAACTCTGTCGAAACTCTTATGTAAGCCAAGTTTCAAATATGAACTCGCAACTACAAAATTAGCATGAGGATTCATCGCCACATTTTTATCGTATGTGATTTTATAAGTTTCCCATAGCTTCACTACTCTAGAATAGTTCTCATTGTTATAAGCTTGTTTTAACAACCCGTAGATAATTTCAGCACCATCAGCTTGAAAAGCTCTTCTCTTCGTTGGTTTTAATGAATTTAAGGGTATACTTACCAAGTAGGTTAATGCTTTTTGATATTGCGATTGATTTATATAAGTCCTTAGTCTAACTAACCATAATAACTTTTTTAACTCGTCGTCGATGGCAACTCTTTCATCAGGGGTCATTTCAAAGAAAATAGTTTTTTCATTATCCTCAGTGGTCAATTCAATTTTTCGATTAAGAACAACTCCGAGATAACGTAGTTTAGCTTCATAACGAACTTTCGCGCTTTGGGCCCTATCAATGGCATCTTTATAAAGTGTAGTAACTTTTTGAATTGATTTATTAGAGACTTCATAGGCTAAGGCAATTCTAAGTCTTGCCTGTCCTGCCTCTCTTATATGTGAGTATTCTTTTACAAATTCATCAAACAAAGCTATCGATTCATCGAATTTAGATTCTCTGAAATAAGCCTCTGCAGTATTGAAAAGAATAGCCGGATGCAAAGGCTTAACTAAACCTTTCATATTTTTCTCGTAGTTTCTTATAACTTCCGTATTATCTCCTCTGACTAAAAGAGCATAAGAATTATAAGCTAAACCAATTTGAGACGGTAAAATTTTATTTATATATTTATCAGCCAAGAAATCATTAATTTTTTCATTTTGTTTAAGCTCTGCTAGTGAGTGCAAAATAATAGTGGAAGTATAAATTGTTAATTCTTTATCAAATTCTTTTTTAGATTCGAAGAACAGTTTTCGCGATAAACCAAGTGAGTTTATATAATCACCTCGATCAAGAGCTTCTTGAATAAGGTAGCGACCAACTGCTTTCCTTAAATCATAGTTTTGCGTACTTTCAAGCAATGAGTTTAATATATTATTAGCTGCAGCCTGAACGCCTTTATTTTTTTCTTTAATATTTTTTCTTAGTAAAGCATTTGCTTTTAAATACTCATTAGATTCATGATTAGAATCAACGCCATACTTTTGTTCATATAAATTTATAGATTTTGCAAGCAATCCCCATTTTTCTTTTTTGAACAAGTTTACACTCAATTGCATATGAGCTTCTTTTTCATCTTTTTCGTATTCTCTATTTTGAATCGGATAAAAGTACTCTGGCGTTTTGCTTGAGAGATTAATATCCTTATCCAGTTGAGG
>CALFYV010000277.1 GCA_937952395.1 uncultured Bacteriovoracaceae bacterium
CCGTTTATGCTTCTAATTGGTTAGTCGGCTCGTCTAAAAGGAGAATTTTGGGTTCTTTTAAAAGTAAGCGACAAAGTGCGACTCGTCTTTTCTCACCACCAGATAAAACACCAATCTTTTGATCAGAGGGTGGACAACGTAAAGACTCCATCGCTAAATCAAGACGGCTATCTAAATCCCAAGCATTAGCTGCATCTAATTGGTCTTGCAGCTTAGCTTGTTTTTCTAAGAGCTTATTCATTTCATCTTCGCTCATCTCTTCAGCGAACTTAGCATTGACTTCATCGAACTCTTTTAAAAGATCAACCGTTTCCTGGGCACCTTCTTGAACAATATCACGTACTGTTTTATTAGGATCAAGTTGAGGTTCTTGCTCTAGGTAGCCAACGTCATAACCCTTGGCAATTGTTAACTCACCTTGAAAATCTTTATCAATGCCTGCAATAATACGCAAAAGTGTCGACTTACCAGAACCGTTAAGTCCCAAAATACCAATTTTTGCTCCATAAAAAAAAGAGAGCGAAATATCTTTTAAAACCTGCTTCTTACCAGGATATATTTTACCACAACGATGTAATGAGAAGATAACTTTTTTATCCATTGCCGACCCTTTGAAAAGTTTGCCCTATTTAAGCAGAAACGAGTGAAAAGAGCAAACAACATCATACAACATGAATAAGAGAGAAAATAAGAGCAAATAGGTAACAAAAATAACCCGGAATCAAAAAGCAGAAAATCAGAAAAAACCTAAGTATTTTGCAGGCTTTCTCTAATTCAACTAAATTTAAACTATAGATATCCCAAAGCTCTTCTTGAATCAAAGCTAACTCTTCTAAAAGGTTTCCGCCGCGCTGTTGAAATAAACTTAAAATGGCTGAAAGTTTTTCTAAGACCACGGTATAATTTGAGCCAGATTTATCAAATAAAGACTTAAAATTGGCTTGCTCTAAGGCTTGCTGCAACGGCGTATGGGTTTGTATAGCAATTTGAAAAGTCATGATTTTCTTTATAAAAACTTGGGTGAACTCCAGTTTTCTCCTCTCAATTACGGGAAACAAACTTCGGTAAAGGATCAAACAGATGAGCTGTAGAAAGAAAATAATCCCTTTGAAAAAAATACCGACTTTGGCCAACTCCATATATTCAGTAAATAATATCATCACCCAGGTTAGCATAATGAGAAGGGCAAACTGCAAATAACTCTCCCTATTTAGGGCCCTTAGATTTTGTTTAAATTTTTGCTCATCTACAAAAGCTTTTTTGATTTCTCGCAAACAGGCCTTGGGTGGAAAACCACTCCTTCTTGAAGCCTTTAGCACCAATTGCACTAGATCAGAAAAAAAGGGATAAAATGGAATTTTCTCTCCTGGAGAAACGAAAGTTGATTTGAGTAAAATTTGTGAAAGAAAAACAGAAAAGTTAGGGATATTTTTATGAGGCTTTATTGAAACAAGATCACTTTTGAGACGCATTGCAATAAGCGTTAATATTAAGATTGTAAAAATGTAAATGACAATATTCATTCCCCGCTCCGGTTGACTTTGAATTGTGAATGGGTGACATTGAGCACTAAATGCACAATCAAACTGTAAAAGAATTAAAAAATACCAAGCAAAAGCTCGATTTTCTGTGCCTTCACTTTGATCCCTTTCACAGTGAACCCAGCGAAGAGATTAAGCAGCTTATTCAAGAGTTTGAGCTTGAAAACTACTTAGATGATCCCTTTAGCTTCACCAACCAAGTTTTACAACTTTTAGATGAAGCCGAAACTAATATTAAAGCTCAGATACAATAATTTTTCAAAATTGAAATATGAAAGTTAATTCTTACACTATTCATCCTATTAGCGTTCAAGAACTTAAAAAGGGACATCCTTGGATCACCTTAGATGAGTATTCTGAAAAAATAAAACCTGAAGAAAGTTTTTTCAGTGCTCACAATCAAATATTTATCCACGATCCAGAACACAAAAGAGTTCGGGGCCGGTTATGGAGCACAAACCCATCTAACTTTAATTCTGAGGTATTTTTAAGTGAATTAAAACTAAGATTACATAGTGCCTTTGCCAAACGGGAGAAATTATCTCTTAAACGTAATCATTATTATCTGGCGTTTGCCGAAGCCGATGAATTGCCAGGGCTTATGATTGTTTCTTTAAACTCTCATATCGTGATTCAATTATTTTCGTTTTTTTGGAAAAACTACTTAGCTGATATTCAGCAAATCATCTTAAATTACTTTTCTGGAAATATAAAAAGCCTTTGGCTTCACGAGAGAAGTATTGGCTATAAAAAGCAATCTCCTCCAGAGCAAATCTGGGGCGAGAAAGTAGCCGATGACTATATAGAGGAATTCAACTATCAAATGCAAATTCATCTAGGTGATTATTACGATTATGGCATCTACACTGATATGGCCTGCATCCGTGAAGAGCTTGATACAATGCTTTTTAAAAATGCTCAGGTGCTCAATTTATTTTGCTACACCGGTGCTTTCTCTTTGATGGCCCAGCAATTTGGAGCAAAAAAAATTGTCTCGGTTGATTCATTTAAAAAAGTTCTTGAAAAACTGACCCTAAATATCAAAGCTAATCAAATGCCATTGGCGCAACATGAAATTGTTGCAAAAACTAGCGAAGACTTCTTGAAAAATAACAAGCAAGTCTTTGACCTTATTATTTGTGATCCGCCAAGTTCATATTCAATTAAGGGTAAGCGTAAAAAGAGTTTAGATTTTTACCAGAAATCTTTGAAAGATATGGACAGAGCACTGAAGAAAAATGGATTTTTTCTTTTTTTCCTTAACACTCATCAGATGAAGGCACACAAATTTGAAGATTTTATGCACAAAACTTTAAAAACCTTAACAAATAAGTATAAAATAGTTCATAACTACCAACTCAGTGCTGATTGTCCACTCATGCCCTATTTCCCTGAAGGAAATTATTTAAAGGGTATACTATTACAAAAGTTAAACCAATGATTAGCGTTAAAAACGTAAGTAAAACATTTAAAGTAGCGGTCAAAGAAGCAGGACTTTTAGGTTCAATTAAAGGGCTATTTAACCGTAAGTTTGTCACCAAAAAAGCTCTCAGTGATATTAATCTCGAAATTAAAGAGGGCGAAATTTTAGGATTAGTTGGTGCCAACGGTGCTGGTAAGACCACATTGATAAAAATCCTCTCCGGTATTATTCATGCCAGTGATGGTGAAGTCAGTGTTTTGGGCTTTGACCCTTGGAAAAGACAAGACGAATACCGGAAACAAATGGCGCTTATTATGGGTCAAAAAGCTCAAGTCTGGTGGGACTTGCCTGCTCTTGATAGTTTTTTATTACTTAAAGAAATTTATCAAATACCTCAGGTTCAATACAAAAAAAGAATGGAGTTTCTAGCAGAAACATTAGGTTTGAAAGACCAACTTAAAATTCAAGTGCGAAAACTTTCCCTCGGTGAAAGGATGAAAGTAGAGCTCATGGCTGCACTTTTACATAATCCTAAAATTGTTTATTTAGATGAACCGACTATCGGACTGGATTTGACCGCTCAGAAAGCTATCAGAAAATTCTTACTTGATTATCGCAAAGAATTCAAACCGGCCATGATCCTCACCTCACATTATATGGATGATATTGAAAAATTGTGCGAGCGTATCGCGATTATGCGTGAAGGAACTATCGTCTATGATGGACAATTGGAAAATGTGCGAGAGCAATATGCTAAAGAGAAAATTATTGTAGTTAATCTCAGACAAGATGAATGGAGCATGCCTCAGGTTACGGCCCACGTTAAAAACCTAGGTCAGATTATCCATTTCGAAGAAGGGATCCTCAAAATCAAAACAGCTAAAGATGAAATCGCTAAAAAAAGCTCATATCTGTTAGAAAACTTACCTATTTCAGATCTCACTATCGAAAACCCTGAAATTGCAGACATGATTGAATCCATTATGCTCAAAGGTAATCATGCTAAAAACTAATTGGCGTCTACATGTCTTTTTTTTAGAAATCAGAAAAATCATGGCCTACCGTTCAGATTTTTGGGTTAATCAAATTGGGAATATTGTTTTCACACTAGTTATTTCTTATTCACTTTGGAAAAATATTTATGACTTTAAAGGAGTAGACGTCTTAAATGGCCATACACTTAATAGTCTCGTTTTTTATTATTTAATTGCTTCCATTGTTTCAAAGGCGATGTTAGGTGAAGATATTGGTTTTCTCTCGAAAGAAATTTATGAAGGGACACTCAATCGCTTTTTAGTTTACCCTATTTCGTTATTCCAATATAAACATATAACCTTTCTGACTCACTCTTTATTTCAATCAGTGCAAGTCATTTTTATTTTTTTCATTCAATACCTATACTTAGAAAAACTATCACTCAGTGACATCCCTTATTCTCATTATTTTCTTGGTGTATTGACTATGACATTGGCCAGTTCACTTTTTTTTATGATTGCCTGCGTTTTAGAATCTGTCGCCTTTTGGGCAGATCAAACCTGGACTCTCTTAGTTGCTTTTCGCATGTCTTGTAACTTTTTTGGTGGCTCCATGTTACCGTTAAATTTCTTTCCTGAATGGGGACAAAAGATAATTGCAATGACACCTTTTCCTTATATTATCAATTTCCCTTTGAAAGTTTTTTTAGGTGAATATGATAGCCGTTTCTATTTTGAAAATCTCATGATGTTAAGTTTTTGGTATCTTCTCTTCTTAGGAGTTTTTAAACTTATTTGGCATAAAGGGAAATACCAATACACAGGAGTGGGAATGTGAGGTATCTGCGCTTATATTTTTATTTCCTAAGATTTTCTTTTTCCAAGGCCATGGAGTTTCGCCTAGATTTTTTCTTTAGAATTTTCATGGATATTTTTTTCTACGCCATTGCTTTACTGTTTTTTAAGGTGCTCTATTTACATACCAATTTACTGGCCGGCTGGACTGAAGAACAATCTTATATTTTTGTTGCGGGAACTCTATTATCAGACGCTATCATGATGACAGTTTTTGCTAATAATATGTGGTGGTTTCCAGTCTTCGTCAATCGAGGTGATTTGGATCACTATCTCACCAAACCAGTTTCAACTCTCTTTTTTCTCTCATTAAGAGATTTTGCAGCTAATTCATTCGTTAACCTGATTATGGCCGCTGGGATTTTTGCTTGGGCGATTTACCGCTATTCACTACCACTGAGCTTTTTACAAGTCATGTTCTACCTCGTACTCATTTTAAATGGAGCCGTTCTCTACTATATGTTTAATATGATGTTCTACTTTCCTGTTTTTTGGACTGGCTCCCCTCGTGGATTCGGCACACTTTACTGGACTATGATTCATTCAGCAGAAAGACCTGACCGTATATATTCGGGCTGGGTAAGACGTCTATTTGTTTATATTATTCCTTTCTGCTTAATGGTTTCATATCCCACCAGACTAGTTTTAGAAGAGTTTGATTGGAATATTTTCTTACATGTTGTTTTATTAAGCTTAGCTTATTGGCCAGTCTATCTTTTCTTCTGGTCTAGAGGACTACGGGCCTATTCATCTGCCTCTTCTTAGCCTTGTCTAAGAGTTTTTAAAAGACAATGCTTGATTAGATGAAAAGCTTGGTTAATATAAGCCTATGGAAAATAAATACATAAAACCTTGGATGACAACCACCCTTTTCTGGGCTTCGCTCTATAACATAGGATGGGGTCTTTATATTCTCTTGGCACCAGAACATTATTGGATTGCCAACAATATCCAATCTCCACTTTACCCTAGCTTATGGCAAGGTGTTGGTGTTTTTATTATTATTTTTGGAATTAGTTATTATATCGCAAGTCTTAATATTAAAAAACATTGGCCCTTGATTTTAATGGGGCTTTTGGCCAAAATTTCTTGGCCTGCTCTCTTCTTATATCACTACTTGAGCAATCAATTACCTCTCTCTTTTGGTTATTCTTTAATAGCTAACGATATTATTTGGTGGGCACCATTTATTCTTATCTTAAGAGCGGTTTATCTAAATTTTATTGATGAAGATATTAATGAGGAAATCGATCTTTTTGAAAGTGCTGAGGAAGCATTAGAGAAAAGTTTTACTAATAATCTCAATTTCTTGAAGGATTTAAGTTTTAAACAACCAGTACTTCTTATGCTTATGCGACATCATGGCTGTACTTTTTGTAAAGAAGCACTCAGTGATTTAAAAAATGTTCGCAGTGATTTAGAAAATAAAGGTTTCAAAATTGTTTTAGTGCATATGAGCCAACAAGATAAAGCCTGTGAATTCTTTAAAAAATATAAACTCGATGACCTAGAACATATCAGTGATCCTCACCGTGTCCTCTATAAGAGCATTGGACTTTGCAGAGGTAGATTATCTCAACTGTTAGGTCTTAATGTTATCTTCAGAGGTTTTAGTGCCGCTTTAAAAGGTCATTTTCAGGGGAGACTAGAAGGTGATGCCTTTCAAATGCCAGGACTTTTCTTGATCAAAAACGGCACTATCATAAAGTCTTACCAATACAACAGTGCCGCCTCTAAAGTTGATTTTTTACAATTTGCTAGTGTTTAAGGCTTAATTCCTTTATAACGTTTAACTTCCTTACTCACGACTTTTAATTCAGAAAGCTTATATTCAAGAACAACAGAATAACCTTTGTTTTTATACAGATAATTTTCTTTTAGCGGTTTTTGATTCCTCTCCTCGCCTATTAGTCGACTCCACCAAGGAGAAATCCTATGTATTTCTTGATTATTAAACGCTGTATTCTTTGGAATCTTAACTAAATAAAATTGATTATAATAAAAACTAGGTCTACCACTCCAATCTATATCCTTTAATAATTGTTGAAAAACAAAAGCACATTCAATTTTTTCACAAGTAGGATCAAAAGTGACATAAATTGTTGTTAAATTCTTGATAGCATCTTCTATACTCTTATAGTGAGTTTGCTCGTTGCCCTTAATGTCTATAATTTTACCAGGAGTGTTTCTACCAATAACTTCTTTTAACTTATTCTCATAAACTTTCACATTCAATTTGTCATCGACCGAAACATTCGAGTCACTCACATTATTTCTATATATCTTTATTTTTCTATGAAGATAAACTCTAATTGATTGCTGGCCATTTTCGATGTTGTTAACTTTTTCCAAGATATCAGTTGTTAATCTTTGTCTGTTTGTTTCTGCAAATAAACTTAAACTGAATAAAAAACCTAATAATAGTGTTAAATATTTCATATTCTCTCCTTTGTATTTATATCTACTGTCCTCTTAATTCACGTCTCAAAATCTTACCAACATTAGTCTTTGGAAGATCTTTTCTGAATTCGTAAAATTTAGGAACCTTATAGCCTGTTAGATTCTCCTTACAAAATAGCTTCAGTTCATCAACTGTTAGTGATTCGTCTTTTTTCACAACAAAAACTTTCACAACTTCTCCTGATTTTTCATCCTCTTTTCCAACAGCGGCAACTTCCAATACTTTAGGATTGGTTGCGATCACATCTTCTACTTCGTTGGGATAAACATTAAAACCAGAAACTAGAATCATATCTTTTTTGCGATCAACAATTTTAAAATAACCTTCTTCGTTCATAAAAGCGATATCACCTGTTCTAAAAAAACCATCATCGGTCATAACTTTTGCTGTTTCATCTTCGCGATTATAGTATCCTTTCATCACCTGAGGCCCACGGATACAAATCTCTCCGACTTCTCCTGCTTTTAAAGTTTTGCCATCATCATCTTTGATCACCACTTCTGTAGAAGGGATCGGAAGTCCAATAAAGCCATTATATTCTTTTAACGTCATAGGGTTGATGCAAGCGGCAGGTGAAGTTTCAGTTAAACCATAAGCTTCTATCAAGGGTGTACCTGTCACTTTTTTCCATTTTTCGGCCACTGCTTTCTGTACCGCCATTCCTCCGCCTAAAGTGATTTTTAA
>CALFYV010000278.1 GCA_937952395.1 uncultured Bacteriovoracaceae bacterium
GAGATGAAGCTGCGTTTGGAGGTCTCATGGATGAGAGGATTTTAAACGTAATTCAACTTGTTATTTCGCTAATAAGCTTTTTGTTAGCACTAAAAGAAATAATGAGTTGAATGAACGGTGAGGTGTAGATTCTACACCTCACTTATTTTTAAGGATTAAAGTCCTTTCTCTTGAAAAACATTAAGTGCGGCAATTTTAAGTGCCAATTTGTTTTTTCCGACTTCATCAATGGCACTAAGAACTGCTTTAGTGAAATCAAAACGTAAATTGGAATGACCATTTAAGTATTCAAGGGATTTAAGTAAAATAACTTCACTCTCCTCACCCAAAGCAACATCTAACTTACCTAAGAGACTAAAGGTAAAACTTCCCCAGGCCAACGATTGGACGGCATCTTGCTCAATAGAATAAAGAACTTTTGAATTAATTTTTTTCGGTAATTCACCTTTATAATATTTCTTGCTATTAGCCCCCAGTTTTTTTACCTTGCTCATTTTATAAGCAAAATAATTAGAAAAACCTTCTCCTATCGCGGTAGAGTTTCCCAATGATAGAAAAGTAGATAGGGCAATATGAGAGTACTCATGATAAATAATCTCGGGAATCATAGCTGAATCTAAAAAACGTTTTGTCTTAAATAATTTCGCACTATACTTTAAAACTTTAGGCAAGACTGCTGTTAAACCAATTGACATCGCCATTGAGTAAAGATGTTGTTCAATTAATAAATCATCCACCATTTCCTTCTGAAAAGCTGAAAACATGAATTGAGTAAAGTCAGCATAAAGCAAATTACCTAAGAGCATTTTTTTATAGCCTGGGCTATCAATATAATTTGTAGCCATTTCTACTGTAGAGCTTTCTTTAATAAGCTTTGGAGCAAAAAACCAAATCTCATTTTCCCAAGGTTCTACTATTTTGCAATCTGAATTATTTTCTCCATAGCAAATCTCTTCCCCAATATTGGCCAAAGTTGAGCTAGCAGGAACAGAAAGTGATCCATTATACTGATACTCACCTTTAACCGAATGGATACTTGAATCCCATTTACGAACCTTTTCAATACGAATAATCATTTGTTTATCAAGTTCTTGATTCTGTGGCATGATTGCTTTGAAGTAATCTCTAGCAATATTTAAATGATAATAAACGGTAGCTGCTCGTTTTATTGTTTCTTGATTATCAGAGAAACTAACAGCATCAGTTTCGAGCGCTTTAACAATTTTAAAATATTTCCCTTCAAAAACTTTTTCACTTTCTAAATTTTCTAACTCTAATTGCTTAGTGATAATTTTTTTACCTTCCCTAATATTTACTGGAAAAGTTTTGGCGAAAAGAGAAGTTATCAGAAAACTAGCGAATAAGATGGCTTTCATTAGCTTTCTCCTTTTTCATTTTCTTTATATTTCTAAATGAATCCATCATAATAAAAGTAAATATGGCGTAAGGCGAGGTTACAGGATTTGCTATTAAGAAAATACGTCCGACAGACTCAACGACTTTGAGTGAAACATTTCCTAGTGTTTGATATTTTTCATTAATTTCAGTTAAGGTTAGAACCTTGCTCATCGCCTCAGAATCGATAGCGCCAGATAAATAATAAGCAACAACCGCATCTCCCACAGTTGGATTTTTTGATTTAAATTCTTTAGTACTTGGAAGCTTGGCCAGCTTAATTTCAAGTTCATTTAATAGAAATTGATAAACATCTCCCG
This sequence comes from uncultured Bacteriovoracaceae bacterium, assembly GCA_937952395.1. Taxonomy (GTDB): domain Bacteria; phylum Bdellovibrionota; class Bacteriovoracia; order Bacteriovoracales; family Bacteriovoracaceae; genus CALFYV01. The sequence goes on from CALFYV010000278.1 coordinate 1,716, forward strand.
GAGCCAGCTCTCTGGTTATACTCTCTTTGGCGATTTTATTTTCAAGTTCAAGTTTTTTTAATTTTAATCCTTGCACAGATTCATAAAAGACTTCTTCCTCGTCATAGCTAGGAGAATTCAGCAATAACTCTCTTTGTAAATCAAGCTCGTTGTTAACCTGCTCCAACTCTTTCCTTAAATTATCCAAAATTAACTCTTCTCTTAAAGAGAGAAGGTCTTCTCTTAAACTTTGAATTTTAAGCTTAAGTTCTTCTCTTTCTTGGCTTTCCTCTTCTGCTTCGTAATATCTCTCTAAATAACCATCAATGAGGAATTCTTGAGCTTCAATTTCTCTTTTAATTCGCTCAAAATCTTTATTAAATAAATAAAGATAACCAATTTTACTAACAGGATACTCAATTACTTCTTTCATCAAATTACTCAAAGCAACTATCTGAAAACGGCTATACTCATGGTAGGCATATTCTTCAACTCGAACCTTGCCTAATGGCTTTAACTTTCTGCGGTATTTCTTATTAAGTTTATCTAAGATAGCAAGATGTAACTCATCTTGTTTTCGTTTTTCTTCAAAGAAATTTTTTGTTTTTAAATAACCGGAAAATGAACCTAGGGTTGTCTGCTTCTTATTTAATTTTTTAGGTGGAATAAGTTCAAGCTGATTATCTTTATAACTGATAGTTTTAATTAATTCCTTAAATCCTTTATAAGTGATTTCATCAATGGTTTTATTTTTATAAGCGTTTTTGTTTATTTTCTTAAGACCAGCTTTGATGCAATTTTCTGTTGTGCTTTTTTTTGGACAAAGTAAATCCTGAACTTCCAAGCTTTCTATCAACGATTTGATAAACTCATAATTATTGATTTCCCTATCACTTGAGTAGCTGACGCTATCTAAATTTTCTTCCAATATATCTTGTGCTGTTTGGGTGTGACCCAAAGGAGAAAATAAGATTGAAAAAAGTAAGAAAATTAAAATATACATATGTAAGGATAAACCTCAAATAACGCCAAGGGTTACAAGGTTTAATCTTTAGCACTTTTCTGAATAAAATAAAGAAAATAGCTCTGTGAATGTATAAAATTTACATAGCGAATGTTTGATGTAAGAAAAAAATGCTAACTAATTTCATACTGTTAGGGATTTCCCCTAAAAGTCCTTCATTTACTGGGAGTTAGAATGAAAAACATGAGTCATTTCACATCGGTTTTATTGATTTTTTGCCTGTTGGCCCAAACATCTTTTAGCCCGGCTTTTGCCGCTAGAGGTGAGCGTTCAAAATCAAAACAAGTTATGGAAGGAATTAAAACTTTCAAAATGTTAACAGCCGCGAAAATCGTTACTCCTAAGGAAGCTGTTGAAAACCTGGTGAATACGTTTGTTGCACAAGAAATCACTGTTAAAGATATTGATAGCGCTCTTAAGCAAGAAGTTCTTAATCAAAATATTAGCTATGATGATTATTTAGGCTTTAGAAATGCGGTGGACTACGCTTATTTATCAGCTGGAAACTCTGAATTAACTTCTGAAGAATTTGGAATGATCTTGGGTGGGGGAATTAATTCACTCGAAGATCAAGGTATGGCATGGTCAGGTTGTGCTGGCTTAACAGTAGGAATTATCGTAGTGGTTGCCGCCGTGACTATGGGAATTATAGCACTTGTAAAATCTAAGGGTGAGTCAAAAATCAGAGCGAGTTATCAGAAAAAGAGAGCTAGACGTCAAGATACATATTATAATGATGTAGCTTGGGTAAATAACCGAGTGAATGTTCTTGATAATGAAATCTCTATTTTAAACAATAAAATCAATCAAGCCACTCTTGATATTAATGATAAAACTTCTCAGTTGGCCTATAAGGACAACTTGACTCAAGCACAAAAAGATCAATTAAGGGCTGAGATAACTAATCTTCAGAAAAAACAACAAGACTGGCAGACACAAATCATTATTAAACAAGATCAACGAGCACTTTACGCTTCTGAATCTTATCGCCAAGAAAAAATCGATCTTATCACTTTAGCTTATGAAGCTGATATCAACCAACTTCTTTTAGAAGAACAAAGAAAAATTGAGGCAGTTCCAGCTAATCAGCAAACCGCCAAAACACTTGGTATTGCTGCTGGAGTAAGCGCGGCACTTGGCACATATTTTATTATCGATGGGGCAAGAGACTGCTAATTAATTTAATTAAATAATTTATAAAAAAAGGGCCACATCTTGTGGCCCTTTTTTATGTTTCATGAGGATAGATTTCGTATTGTTCAACATGATAATTATTATCTGCTCTAATCACAATGTTTTTATCGAATTGCTCTTCGATAGAATCGAGAACTCCAATATCTGTTGAAAGCAAGGCACTAACTTCAGGGTGAGCGAAAATTGATATTTTTTTAGCTTGTGATTTTTTTAGTGTTTTTAAAAGTTCACGTAAAATTTCATAACAAACTGAAGGGGTAGACTTGACTCTTCCTGTGCCAGAGCAATACTGACAGGGCTCACACATAATTCTAGTCAGGGTGTCTCTGGTTCTTTTTCTAGTCATTTCAACCAAACCAAGACCTGAGATTGGAAGTACATTTGTTTTTGAGCGATCTTTTTTCAGAGCTTCGATAAGTGCATTGAAAACCATTTGACGATGCTCAAGACTTTCCATATCAATAAAATCGATAATGATAATCCCACCGCAATTGCGCAGCCTCAACTGATAAGTAATTTCTTTAACAGCCTCAAGGTTTGTTTTTAGAATAGTCTCTTCGAGAGTTTTTTTACCAACAAACTTTCCCGTATTCACATCAATTGAAACTAATGCTTCGGTTTGATCAATTGTGATATGGCCACCAGATTTTAAATAGACTTGATTAGAAATTGCACGTTCAATTTCAATATCAATTCCATAGTGTTCAAATATAGGGTTTTCACCCTCCCATAATTTTACCTTATTCTTAATATTAGGCAGGTATTTATGAGCAAACTTTTCAACTTGCTTCATGGTGCTTTTATCATCAACCCAAATCATATCTACATCTTCATCTGCAATATCTCTGAGTGCACGTTGGATAAATGATAAATCTTTATAAACAAGATAAGGAGCTTTTAAATTCTTTTCTTCTTTTTGAATATCCTTCCAAATTTTGACCAGCATATTATAATCAGCCTTAAGCGTTTTATAAGACTGACCTTCTGCAACAGTTCGAGCAATAATTCCCACACCTTCTTGCTTAATCGAGTCAAGAATTTCTTTGAGTCTGGTTCGCTCTTCTTCACTTTCAATTCGGCGTGATACACCCGTGTGTTCAATGGATGGCATGTAAACGACATGACGACCAGCCAAAGTAATTTGCCTGGTTATCCTCGGACCTTTAGTTGATATGGGTTCTTTAGCTATTTGAACTAAAACCTCATCTCCTTCCTTTAGAAAATCTTCAATCTTCACATCAGGTCGAAAACGTAAATCGACCGCTTCACTCAATGTGCTCATTTCATCGGGAATAGTTTTTGCTAATTTTTCTTCTTCTTCTCTACGCTCTTGGGCCTTGCTGGCCAGTTCTCTTTGCTCTTCTAAAGTTGGAATATAAGCGTCATGAACATACAGGAAGCCCGCTTTTTCATAACCAATATCCACAAAAGCTGATTGCATTCCGGGTAAGACGCGTAAAACACGGCCACAATAGACGTCACCAACA
>CALFYV010000279.1 GCA_937952395.1 uncultured Bacteriovoracaceae bacterium
TGTAGTTTTGCGCTAACTACGCGAATCGTCGGTATTAGCATAGGAATGATTTGTAGTTTTTGGAACCCGTCGGCCCAAAGGCCGATGATAAAACCTAAGAGACTAAAGCTGACTGAAGTTAAAAGCAAGAAGCCCATCATCCAAATAGGGTGTTTAATTTCCAGATCGACAAAAAAACTCGAAGTGATAAGTATAATAAGTCCAACCATTATAGATTTACTAGCAGCAGCTCCAACGTAACCCAAGAGGATCTCAATGAACGAGAGAGGGGCGGAAAGTATTTCATAAATGGTACCCGAGAAGCGGGGAAAATAAATACCGAAAGAGGCGTTAGAAACACTCTCAGTGAGTACAGTCAGCATGATAAGGCCTGGCACAATAAAAGCGCCATAATTGACGCCATCTATGTCAGAAATACGTGAGCCTATGGCCGAACCAAAGACAATAAAGTAGAGAGTAGTGGAAAGTACCGGGCCAGCAATACTTTCACCAATGGTCCTGAAAGTACGCGCCATTTCAAATTTATAGATAGCAACGACCGCACGAAAATTCATTTATGCCTCACCAGTTCTATAAAAATATCTTCGAGTGAACTTTGTTTCGTTCTTAGATCTTGATAAGAAATATGATTTTCTTTTAACTTCTCTAAAAGTTCTGCAATTTCGTTATCTGGTTTTTTTGTATCATAATTAAATTGTAGGCCATGCCCTTCTTCGGTTAAGCTGAGATCGTAGCCAGCGAGATTATCAGGAATTTTTTCTAGTTTTGTTTTGAGTTCAAGATGTAATTCTTTTTTCCCAAGTTTTTTTATCAGCTGTTTTTTATCTTCAACTAAAATAATTTCGCCTTTATTGATAACGCCAATTCTATCGGCCATCTCTTCGGCTTCATCAATATAATGAGTGGTTAAAATAATGGTGACTCCGGAATTCCGTAGTTTGTGCACGAGATTCCACATGTCTTTGCGAAGTTCGACATCAACTCCTGCCGTTGGTTCGTCGAGGAATAAAATATTGGGTTCGTGAGAAAGTGCCTTGGCTATCATCACTCTGCGTTTCATCCCCCCGGAGAGTGTCATGAGTTTATTTTTTCTTTTATCCCATAGGGAGAGTTTTTTTAAAATATCTTCAATTAATTGGGAATTGCTGGGTTTGCCAAATAAGCCACGTGAGTAGCAGACTGTATCCCAAACAGTTTCAAACATATCTGTGGTGAGCTCTTGTGGAACTAATCCTATAAGCGAGCGAGCGGCTCGAAATTCCTTAATAATATCATGTCCGGCTACTGTAATAGTTCCATGTGTGGGATTGACGATACCGCAAATGATACTAATTAATGTTGTTTTACCTGCGCCATTGGGACCTAAGAGAGCGAAGATTTCACCTTGTTTAATTTCAAGCTGAATATTTTTTAATGCCTGGAAGCCACCTGCATAATTTTTTTCTAGTTTGGAAATTTTTATAATATTTTTTTCAAAATTCATTTTGCCTATTATATAGTAACAAAATATTTTATAAACAATTTCTTTAATTAAATTAGCAATTGTTCAAAAAAATTGTTAGGCTTTATATATGAATATTATAAGAGTTGCCTCCCTTCAGTACTACATCCGACCAGTTAAATCGTTTGAAGACTTCACTGGCCAAGTTAAAGCGCTGGTGGAAACAGCTAAAGGCTATCGGGTTAAGCTGTTGGTGTTTCCAGAGTATTTCACGACCCAACTTTTAACACTAGGTAATGTGGAGAGGCCTATTCTTGAGCAAATTAGGGATTTGGCCAAACAAGAAGAGAGAATCGTGGAATTACTCTCAAGTTTGGCAAAAAAATACAAGATTATTATCGTAGGTGGCACCTTGCCTGGTGTTGATCAGAACGATTCGAGCAAAATTTTAAACAAATGTTATGTCTTCGCAGAAGATGGAAGCTATAGTCTTCAGGCCAAACTGCATATGACTCAATTTGAGAAAAAAGAATGGTTAGTCAGTCCAGGAACAAGGCTTAGAATATTTGAAACAAGTTTTGGAAAGTTTGCTGTGACTATTTGTTATGATGTGGAGTTTCCAGAAATAGCCAGAACAGCAGCAAGGTTGGGTGCTCATTTCTTATGTGTCCCAAGTTGTACTGATGATCGTCAAGGCTATCTACGAGTTCGCTATTGTGCTCAAGCACGAGCGATTGAAAATCAGATGTATGTTATTCATTCTCCAACTGTAGGCTCTTTGCCTATGGTGCCTGCTGTTTCACTCAATTATGGACAAGCAGCTATTTATACTCCAAGTGACTACTCTTTTTCCCGTGATGGGCTTTTGGCCGAAGGTGCAGTTAATCAAGAGAGTATGATCATCGGTGATCTAAACTTAGATCTGCTCGAGCACACGAGAAATAGTGGTACAGTACTACCGTTGCGAGATAGCCAAACCACAGCAGAGCTTTTGACTATGGTTGATCATGTAACTTTACATTCATAAAAATATTAAAATTAACTTAAGTCGAATTTTTACTCCAATCTTGTAAAATGAGATTATGTTGATTGTCATGGCCGAATCTGAAAGAGAATTGGCACAAATCTTACAAGAAAATCTCTTATTTGCTCTGCCAGAAGCTGAGGTCATCAATTTTGAGCAGTTTGAAGCTTTGAATACTTTTATAAAAAAAAATGAACTCAATCTTTTAATTCTCGATCTAAAAGTTTCAGAGCAAAATAGTAAAGAAACGTTGGATGAGTTGCGTAAAATATATTCAGGACCGCTTATTGTTATTGAAAATTTTAGTTTTTCGGCCAGCGAAGAACATATTGTCTTAGAGAAAACTATTTTTATGCAAAAGCCCATTATCATTGATGAGCTGGAAAATGCCATTTTTTCTCTGTTAGGAACCTAAGCTTAGTATATAATAAAGAAATGAAAAATATTTTGTTTCTTTGCACAGGAAACTCATGTCGAAGTCAGATGGCCGAGGGATGGCTCAAGCATTTTGGTCGGTCGGTGGATTATCATATTTATTCTGCTGGAATTAAGAAACATGGAATTAATTACAAAGCTATTAAAGTCATGCAAGAGGCTGGCGTGGATATTTCTCGTTATGTTTCTAAAACTATAGCTGAGATACCAAAAATAACTTTTGATTATGTTTTTACACTTTGTTCTGACGCCAATGAAACGTGCCCCATATTTCCTGGTGGAAAAATTATTCATGTGCCTTTTGACGATCCCCCTAAGTTGGTGGTTGATATGAAAGATGAGCAAAAAATTCTGGATGTTTATCGCCGAGTTAGAGATGAAATCAAAGAATTTGCTTTGAAGATTGATACTTATCTTTAATAATACTGACTGTGTTCGCCAGCTTCTTGAATAAAGGCAAGTTGCTCTCTTAGGTCTTGCAATTGAGTTTGCCAATATATATCACTACCAAATTGAGGAAAAGCATTTTTGAAAGCGGGATCATCCCAACGCTTGGCCGTCCAGGCAGTAAAGTGGATGAAGCGCAAAGTGCGTAGTGGTTCAACAAGTTTTAATTCACGACGATCAAACTCACACATGCTTTCATAGTTTCTAAGTAAAACTTCTCTATCTTTCTGGGCCTGCTCATCACGACCAGGGGTGCAAAGCCAAATGTCTTGAATA
>CALFYV010000280.1 GCA_937952395.1 uncultured Bacteriovoracaceae bacterium
AAAAAGGGACGAACAATGGAAATAAAGTTCCCACACGATTGTAGGTCAGTTTAAATAATTTTTTCTGGATAAGTTTTAAAAAGTAAATCACAGGTTTTATCTTTATTGAAAACTTCGATAACGTCTTTACTCATCCAAGTTTTTAAAAATTTGGCAATGAATGCTTCCAATGGTGCTTTTTCTAAGCTTTCTGAGAACATTGTTCTAGGAGCTTTAGATAAAATTCTCGCCCAAGATGAAAAGCTCCAACCATTTTGTCTAAGCCAAGCCGTCAGTACAACGGGATAGTGTTTATCACTTTCAAGCGGTATCCAAGTCATACTTTTTGCCGAAAATGCTTCTAATTGCTTATTGATACTATTTTCTCGGATATTAGATGAAAGCTGAGGGATAAACTCTTTTTTAAAACTACTGGCTTCGGCATACATCTCATTAAATTCATTTCCTGTAAGAAAAAAAACCTCATACTTTCCTGGAAAAGGAAGCATTTCCTTAACGTCTCCTTTATTTAAGTCAAACAAGGAAGAGTTGTCATTAAGCTTCTCTTTTGCTCTATATGAACCACTATTAAAAACTGAAAAAATATGCTCTGGAGAAGAATCTAAATCACTGATGATTTTGTCTCTTAATTTTCTCCCATATTTTTTTTCAAACTCTTTACTTGCGGCAATCTCTTGAAACTCTTCGCCTAAGAGTTGCTTTTTTGCGAACTCCACATAGCTATCACTTAAAGCCATTCCTAAAATATGTCGCCCAGCTTTTAGATCAGAGCGAGTATAAGGAATAATCGGTACATTTTTTTCGAGAATAATTTTATTATCAAGAATAACTTTTTTCATCAATAGTTCTAACTCATCTAATTCTTTTATGGTTTGTACAGGTAGCTTATTTCTCCAAGATAATTTTATCTGCTGCAATTTTACTTCATCTACTTCATTGAAAATAACTTGCTCAGGCTTATGAGAGAAATTTCCTTCCGAATCTAACACAAAGAATGTCATCGCTTCCATCTGATAACCACTATTAATAATATAACCAGACTCTAATCTCTTAAAAACTCGTTCATGGTCATGAGCAGAGAAATAAAGATCAGTTTTTATATGAGAGTACTCAGGATGAAGCTTTTTCCATTCAAAAATCTCTTTCGAAAGTTCTTCGACTGGAGCATATCTTTCATGACAGCTAAAAATAACTCTTTTGATTGAGGTATCTTTTGCTGCCATTTCAATCTGTTTTTTTGCCTCTTCAAACATCGCCACTGTTTCATCAGCAACTCCTGGCATACCAGAGTTGATAAAACCAGTAAATTCAGCAAAGACCAAGCCAACAACCCTGACCTTTGTTTTTTTAACTTCATCTAATAAAAAATCTACTGAGGGTTGAAAGAAATTTTTGTACTTGGAATCTTTGATTCGAATATTGGCCCCAAGAAGAGCTGTTTTATTTTTTTTAATGAATTCTTTAGTTTCTTGGGTGAAATATCTATCAGCCTCTGCCACATCACTTGAGTCATAATCCATCCCATCATGATTGCCCATCGTTAATGCTAGTTGGGAATAGTAAGACATTTTTACGTCATATAAAATTTTACCTTTATCAAAATCTGTCCACTCACTCGCACCGGATAAGTCACCTGAATGAATCAGGTACATGTTATCTAAGTTAAGCTTAGTTTTGTATTTTTGGTGCAAATAATGTGAGTAAAGGATCAATCTTTCAACTTTGTCATAAGCTGAATGAGAGTCACTGGTTTGGATAAAAGGAATATCAGCAAAAACCTGAAGCTGGAGTAGAAAAATGAGAGTTATTGTATAAAGAATTTTCATAAGAGCATTCATATACAAAGCTACAACGCGCGTCAATTATCTATAATTGAGTAGGTTTTTTTTACACTATATAACTGTAATTACTTGGGAATTGGTCTGTGGCGATTTAAATTTTATTAAAATCTGAAAGCAAATATTCTAAAAACAGGCCCTTCCAGATTTTACTAAAACTAACTGGTAAATATTTTTCAAAATCATCGCCAAAACCAAAAACCTTAGCTTTTTTCTTAGATTTTTCTACATCGACTTCATTGTATTTAATCAGTCTATATGCTTTTAAATCAAATTTACGCTTGAGGAGTTCTGGCTCAAGCTCAGACAAGATCGTTTCTAAGCTTAATGATTGCCCATCTAATGGCTTAATATTCAATTCTTGTATCAGTGCCCTAAGTTCAGCCTCTAATTGTTCAATAACTAAAATGCGATTTAGATGTTGCTTAGAGAGTTGGTTTGAGGGAAGACTTAGAATAAAGGCAAGCGCCTCTTCGGCTTCCTTACTCATAGCCTCAGTATTAATTTTAGGATTAATTGATTTTATGAATTCTAAGAGCAGATTTTTTCGCTTCATTTCGAAATCATTTTTTGAATGCATTAAAATAGCTTTTATACGTTCAGCTCCCATCCTTTTATTACCTTTAACTAATTCTCTCTCATCTAAATAACTTGAGCGGTTTAAAATCTGGGCCAAATTGATGATATCATCATCTTCTAGGTCATTAAGATCAACATTGAGCATATCCCTGAAAGCTTTTTCTTTTGCTCTTAAATTAGAGATATATGTGCTGCCTTCAAAGACATCTGCTCCCTCTTTTAAAATGGCTAACGTTTCAGGTTTGAAAGTATTTCTCAGCTCTACTTTTTCTCCAGCATGAGTTCGAATAAAATTCCAAAAAATTCTATTGGCCCTGATATCTAATTCTAAATAAAGCCTTATTCGTTCTAAAATTTCAGGATCACCAGTTCTTATGTATTGATAATACCAAGCTATACAATTGAGTCCGTTGTCTCCATTGCCATAATAGTATTTCTGAACACTCTCTGGTAATTCATCTTGAATAGGAGTTAATAAGCTTTTAAGGCCATTGGAATTAGTAGGATTGGCGACCTTGTGTCTAAAAAATGGAAGCATATCATAAAGTTTCGAGTGATAAGTAAATATATCATCTGGATTTATTTCAGGATGTTTTTCAAACAAATCAAGTCTTCGTATCAGATAGCCTTTTTTTACATAACGAGGTTCCTGGCCTTCTATCCCGATATAAGGTTCATAAACTTCAAACTCACGATAGAGAGAGTATTCCTTGCCCGCAATTTTAATTGAAGATTTCTTCTCTTCTGCAGTAAAGTTTTCAATCTTATCTTTTCTTATATCAACAATTTGGTTCATCTTAACTTGTTCGTAAGCCGAGTAGACAGGAATCAAATAGTTTCCGTTTTTTAACCTCTTATCCGTTTTTAAAAGCATTAAAAAATCTACCCAAGCCTTATCAATATTCTCTTGAGTTAACTCTTGAAATCCACCAATAAAAAACTTTGAAGGATTTTTATCGTTTACCACATATTCTTTGACTGGTTCACCGATTTTCTTTTGTGATTGAATTTCAACACCAAAGTAATAAGCTCCAGACTTAATCTCAGGCTCATACACAGCCTCGATGTCGAAATGAACAGCGTAATCAATACCTAGTCCAGGATCTTCATACTCTTGAGTTAGAATAATTTTATTCTCTACGGTGGCACGAGAACGCAAAATAAAATATTTAAGGCGATAAGGGGCAACTTGAGCTGCCAAACTAACTTTGACAAATTCGTTGCTATTGAGATCAATCGCAGCTATTTCTTCTTTAGTTTTGTATCCCATTCGCTCAAGAACTGCCAATTGTTCAGTGCTCGGTGAGTAAGGCATTTGAGTTAAATCAATCTCACTGGCTTTGAGCAAAGGTTCTATAACCGAACTTAAAAATTCTTCATCGGAAGCTTTGGGGTTTTCAGTAAAAAACTTGGAATAGTTTTCTTCTAGCTCTTTTGAAAATTTTTGATACTCTTCAACGAAGTTCTCATAGATTTTTTTAATTTGAACCTTAGAATTTTCTACATAAATCAAATGCTCTGATTCATTAATATTGGTTTGCTTTCTGATAGGAACAATTGGTCGCAAAGCTACTTTCGCAGTTTTTGCAGGTCCGCTCATATAAGGAGCAATGGCATAACTAGTAAGAACAGCTGTTAAAATATCTTTCTTCTCAAGCTCTTGATGACCCTTGATAACAATAGGAACATATGTGTCTGCCTTGGCATCATATTTAGCCAGCGGAAGAACAGTATAAACTCCTTCTGGCGAGATAATCATGGCATTTTGAATGTATTCATATTTTCTGGTTCTCATAACATCAACAACTTTGGCAAAGTCATCAATGATACTTCCTGAGAATTTATCAAAAACATAAACTTTCTTCTCATTCAAATTTAGAGATTTCTTTACTTTCTCTGCTGCTTGATTGGCTGTCTGATACATGATACCCACTCCGGGACCAATAGACTTCACGCCTCTTTTGAGCATCCAACTTCTGATAGCATAAACATCCTTTTCTGATGCAATAAAAACACTTAATGGTATGAAGCTAGAATTAGAGAGATCTTCTTTATCGTTAGAAAAAAGTGAATTACAGGTAACCTTGCTGGCAAAAGCATTGAGAGATATGAGTATAAATAAAAATAATACTTTTAGATTCATTTATCTGCCTTTGGCTTGACTCTTAAATAATCACTTAATCCTAAATTTTTAAAGTGAATATTGCAGTTATTATATATTTCCCGAACAGTTGGTTTTAAATTGATACTTTCACTACCGTTTTGAAAACGGGCCATTTCTAAAATAACCTTATCAAATAAACTTTCTAATTCTGCTTTTTGGTTTTGATTGACTCTCTTCAACCATTCCACTTTCACTCTTTTAATAAAACCTTCATAGGGATGGTTTTGAGGGTTGGCCAAATAAAGCATTTGTTCTAGTTGCTCTAACCTAAGTCTGGTGTCTAATTGAGAGTAATACCGCAGAAGTTTTAAAACATTTTTCGAATAAGCTGATTGGTTTGATTCTTTGGTGATAGTCTCAATGACTTCAATTAAAAAAGATCGTTCCGAATCAAGGGCCATCTCTCCTTTAAGAAGTTTTGCAAATTCATGAGTCAACTTTCCATCGTTAATATTTAGTAGTTTGTAGTTATCTTCAATTATTTTTGGCAAACGTGAGGATTCAAATCCATGCTCAAGTAGCTCCTTAGACGCAGAAGCGTTGTATTTAATTAAATGGGCCATTCTTTTCTGCAGGTATGTTTCAACAAATGGTTTCGTTCTTGGATTGTTTTTTAAACCTTCAAAATAAGGATCTATTATTTTTTTTAAAGATGGATCCGTCGTATCAAATACAATTAGTCCATCAGCATTACCTTTTCCAGCATTGACTGAAAGGTTAGCCGAGCCATGAATTACCACATAGTGACGAACTCCTCTTGAGTCCACATACTCCATATAAGATACTTTTGCGTGAAGTTTTACTCCTTCACGTCCACCGTAAATCCCTTCACTACCGTCAAAAGAAAACATACTATTGGCTATCTGTTCTTTTCTTTTCAAATCAAGTGGATTCATATCCACTGCCCTCGTCCAAGGAACGAAAGCTTGATCATTAGGTCGTGATAGTATGAGATAGGGAAAAGCAGAATAGTTTTCTGCACTAAAATGACCGTCCACGACCATGAAAGCTTCTTCAAATTCAGAACTACTGAATGCCTCCGTTAATTTTTGAATCACTCGTGGATGAGTTGCAACAAACTGACTGGTTTTAAATACTCTGAGAGAATTACCAGGATCACTGAATATACTTCTATAGGCTGTATTTACAAAATCACTATCGGCCCTATTAAGCGCATTACCTTCAGAGAAATAAGCTCTTAGGCGACTATAGCTTTGAGTTTTCGAATCATCAAAAATAATTTCAGGTAAAAATTTATCTCGAGGCTTAGCTTCATCAAAGAATAGACTTTTTTGATACATCTCTTCCCAGTTTTTAATTGGATTAGTTTTAAATTTTTCAATAATTTCTGATTCGTTAAAAAGCATCCCAAACTGCACGTGACCGCTCGGCAAAGGCAATCCCGTCTTTTCGTCAATTTTTGTTTTAGCAAAACTGATTTGATATTTTTCTTCAGCTGTGGCGCTTAAAAATTTGTCATATTCCTTTTGGGTAACCTGTTTTTCCTTTAAAGCTTTTTCCCAATCATGTTCAGAAGCTCGGGTATAACGTAAAAAATTAGCATATGAATCAGAAATTCGACCTTTTTCATGATTTAAACACGTATTGGTTAAATTAGAAGATGGGATAAAGCTTTTTTTTTTTTTTTTTTTATCATAGATTTTAAATTATACCGTATACTATTTCTAATGATGAATTGTTGGTTAATTAAGATTTTCTCTAGCTGGTACTACTTCATAAGGTGAAGATATTAGTTTCAGATTTCGCTTATTTTCTGATTGCAGTTGTTGCAATTGAGACCAGCACCATTTTGTTACTCTGTAGCGCTTATTGTATTTTGCAGCGTCATCTGCATCAACTATTCCATCTCGATTTAAGTCATAACTAGTGTAATAAAAACTTCGTTGATGATCTGTCAGTTTTTCTAATTGAGCTTTTGAAAGTGGTTTAAATTCTTCTAATAAATTTCCATCAACTACAATTTTAAAATGAAATCCTTTTGCTAAACCTTCCCGTACAAAATCAACAACATCTCTATGTTGTAATTCATAAGCTGAAAGAACAAACCTTGTATTGTCAGCAGAAGAGAACTTTTTTAAGGACTGAGTATTTTTAAAGTTTAATATTTCTGAAAAAAGAATAGCTTCAAAATTAGAAGCTTCTTCACCAATATTAGAATAGAAATTGATATACTTAGACCAATGATCTTTTACAATGACTGACTTAGTTGCCTTTTTGCCATCTGTATCTTGGGCAAAAAGTGAAGTCGCAATAAATAATGATAAGAGTATTCTTATCATAAAAACTACCTCTGATTTGTACACGCTCTCATTGTGTATGACTCAATGCATATTAGTCAAAACATAAGAGAAACTTATCAAAAACTACATGATGAGCTAATACACATATGTAATAATTTCCTGAACTATTTACTCAGAGTCGTGTCAAAAATTGAGGAGTTTTTCATTTTTTAAATCGAAGTAATGAATAAAGCTTTTTCAGATAAGCTTAGCTAATAAGTACCTGAAATAAGGTTTATTTACACTAAAGTGTTAACTCGCTCAAAGAGTTAATTTCAGTGAAGAGTTTGCGGTGTTTTTGACTTAAAAAACCCTCTTTCACACAATGATCAAGATGCTTTAAAAAGAAATTAAAAAAACCATTTTGATTGAAAATATAAATCGGTTTGGCATGTAAACCTAGTTGCTGCCAAGTCGCAATTTCACAAAGCTCATCAAGAGTTCCAATTCCTCCAGGCAGTGCTAAGAAAGCATCTGATTCATCATACATAACTTTTTTTCTTTCATGCATAGATTTAACTTCGATTAGCTTTGTCAGTTTCTTATGTGCAATTTCCATTTTCTTTATAAAGAAAGGAATTACACCTAAAACTTCTCCGCCCTTTTCAATGACAGCGTCGGCGATAGTCCCCATAAGGCCAATTGAGGCACCTCCATAAACTAAACGGACCTTATTTTCTACTAAAAAATGCCCAACCTTACTTGCTTGTTCTTGATGAACATCCCTCAATCCCATACTGGATCCACAAAAAACGCAGAGTGACTTCATGCTTTGTTCCTTTTAATTCTGTTTTTTAGTCCATAAGATAATCTAACCAAAATAAAACTACAATTGGGGTCGATATGCTAGAAATAAAAATTAATAATGAGATTATTGAAAAAGTTAAAGCCTTAAGACTCGGTGAAGATATTGGTTTCGGGAAATATATGGTCCCCATCATGATTGAATGTAATTATAAAGATGGAAAATGGGGTGACATCGAAATTAAACCTTATGCTAAAATTGAAATTGATCCTTGCAGCAAAGTTTTACATTATGGGCAGGAAATATTTGAAGGCATGAAAGCCTATAAAAAAGATGAAGATAATGTTTTTCTTTTTCGTCCTTTTGAAAATGCAAAGCGTTTCAATCATTCAGCTAGAAGAATGGCCATGGCTGAATTTCCTGAAGAATCTTTTGTTAAATGCGCTGAACTGATGGCCGCATATTCACGTAGAATTATTCCAAGAAGATTAGGTGAATCACTTTATATACGGCCTTTTATGTTCGCTACTGAAGTCGCCCTAGGGATTGCTCCTTCAAAAGAATTTAAATTTATGCTCATTGCCTCCCCTGCAGGAAATTATTTTCAAACAGATTCACTTAAGGTTTTCATTGAGCGCACTTCATGTCGAGCTGCTCAAGGAGGAACGGGTTCTGCTAAAACCGGTGGCAACTATGCTGCTGGGTTAATGGCGACAGTCAACTCACTTTCAAAAGGTTTCCATCAGGTCATGTGGTTAGATGGAGCTGAAAAGAAATACATTGAAGAAATGTCTGGCATGAATTTTTTTGCAGTTATTAACAATGAACTGCACACTCCTGAGTTAACCGATACCATTCTAAGAGGCATTACACGTGATACCATCTTAAAAATTGCTCAGAGTATGGGGTATAAAGTTGTTGAAAGAAAAATGGCCATCAATGACTTACTAGTCCAAGTCGCTCAGGGCAAATGTAATGAGGCTTTTGTTTGTGGAACAGCCTCTGTACTGGCACCTGTGGGCTCTTTTCATGAAAATAATGGAGAATCGGTTAAGCTAAAAAATCCTGAGGGTATTATTGGACCCAAGATAAAGAATGCCTTACTCAAGATGCAAGCAGGTCATATCGAAGCTACTGAAAAAGATTGGATGTACAAGATTCCCAATATCGATTTTAAATAAAAAAAAAGGAAGAGCTTGCTCTTCCTTTTTTTGTCTATTTTTTCATTTCTATAAACTTGGTAAAAAATGCAAACAGGCCATCGCTAGTAGTGTCGGGAAAAGAGCTGCTTTTAAAAGCCCTATTGGACTAATTCCATCTGGGCCAAAAGATTCTTTCAATATACCAAAACCTGCTGTGTTTGGTGCATTGGCAATAACTGTTAAACC
>CALFYV010000281.1 GCA_937952395.1 uncultured Bacteriovoracaceae bacterium
GCCACCAATGGCAGCTGTTCCAAAGAAAGAAGCGTATAGGGTTGAGATTAATTTGGCAGTTTGATCATCTACCCCCCAGACCTTGGTAGCAGAATCACCATAAGCGTCTGAGCATTTATTGGTATTTCCATCCATGCAATTTTCGTAGAGGTGATTTTGGGCCTTTCCGCCATGTTGGTATTTAGCTGCTTGATCCATTTCTTGATCTGTTAGGCCTTTGCCAATAGCATCGAAATCTTCTTCTTGGGAAAAAGCGTAATGACTAAAAAAAGTACCAGTTTTTTCATCCTTTCATTTTAACATGCTTTTGGCCTAAAGCTTTAGCTGGGAAAGAAGCTCACTATGATGAATATAGTAATTTCAGGTAGTTAGATTGAGTGAAGTGGATTGTCTCAGTAAAATTCACTGACAACTTCAAGTGGCATTTGACGCACTCAATTTGTAAGTTTAAAAGGTATATATGAATGATAAAAAATCCGTCCAACACACTCATGACCATGATTTAACCCACTCGATGGTCCATTACCTTTTGGCCATCCATAAGCTTAAAGAAAGTAATGGTTATGCCAGGGTCACTGATATAGCCCGAGAAATGCATCTAACTAAAGGCAGCGTTTCTACCGCGGTTAATAATCTTAAAAAACGTGATCTCGTGAAAGAGGATGAGAGTAAGTTTTTATCACTTTCAGAATATGGCCATAAAGAGGTTCATGCTATTCTTTCTTCCAGAACTTTGCTTTTTTACTTTTTAAAGGATTTTTTGGATGTGAGCGAAGAGGCTTCACATAAGGATTCTTGCTTAATGGAGCATTTATTAAGTGAAGAGTCTCGAGGCAAGTTTTTTCAATTTATGAAAAAAATGACTACAGGCCCTTATAAAAATCAATTTTCAACGAGCCTTGATTTAAGTAACTATAATAGTCCTGAAGAATTCTTAAAAGATCAAAAAGGTGATAGCTACTTAAAGCCTGTACATGAATAAAGTCTTTTCTTTCTATTCTCATTTATCAGACTCTATGAAGCGCAATATTTTATTTATTGTTGCTAGCTATGTTTTGATTCTTTTTACTTATCCATTCTTTCGAGTCACAACGACAACTCTTTTTTTTCAATCTTATGGGGCTTCTCATACTCCGATGGCCCAAGTCATGGGAATTATTTTAATTGGCATTGTTATTTTGGGGATTAATCACTTCCAAAAAAGAGTGGGAATACACCGCTTGTATTGCATCTTTGTTCCATTTGTCTCGATGCTATTTTTGACCCTTTATTTTCTCTATATCAATGGCTTTACTTGGGCAGCCTTTGCTTTGTTTTCTCTGAAGGAAGCCTATATTGTTATCGTGGTCCACTTGGTTTTGGGTTATTGTAATCATTATTTTAATCGCGATGAAGTTAAGATGTTTTACGGTCCGTTGGGAGGTGTTAGTAGTTTGGCAGCTATGTTAGGCGGTTTATTAACCTCCGTTTTGGCCAAATATTATCAACCTACGATGACAATGTTTATTGGGGCATTTCTATTATGCTTAAGTGCTATTTTATTTTGGTTTACTCAAAGGTTGCGCTATCAAGAGGAAGAACGTTTGAATGTTTCACCTCTTGTGGCAGTTTCTAAGATCAAAGAATATGCCTTTTTGATTGCCATCATTATTGCTCTATCACAATTTGCCATAACGGTGGCGGAATTAAAATTTAATTTATTATTTGAACAACTAGTTTCTAATTCTGATGGTAGAGCAGAAAAACTCGCTCTTATTTATTCCTCTATCAATGCTTTTTCTCTTTGTGTGCAATTTTTCATCCTCCCTTTTATCGCTATTAAATTTTCTAATAAAGTTTTGCATTATTTTATTCCAGCTTTTTATCTTTTTGCTTTTTTTATTGGTAACGGAATGGCGGGAGAATTTCTTATCTCGGTTTCGCTAACATATATTCTTTATAAAGGGATTGATTATTCATTATTCGCGCTTTGCAAAGAAGTGCTTTACCAGTGTTTAACGACGATGCAAAAATATGGTGCTAAATATATTGCCGATATGTTTTCTTATCGCACAGCTAAAGGTGTAATCTCTCTTGTTTTAATCCAGTATCAATCTCCTGAGTTGCTCAATGTGTTAATCTATTCTTTTTTAGCATTATGGGTGATTGCTCTCTATTTTCTTTTCTATTTTGAGCGCAAGTACTTTCAATCTGCTTAGCACCTGGATATAATTTTCTATCTAACCCGAGGTGAACATGAATCCATTGTTGCAGCTATCTAATCTTGAGTATTCAGCTATTCCATTTGATAAAATCAAAGCTGAACATTTTTTACCTGCTTTAAAAGAGTCGATTGAAATAGCTTATAAAAATAAAGATCAGTATATAGCAGGCAATGAAATTAGCTTCGAAAGTTGTATTTTGAAGTTAGAGCAAATGGGAGAGTTAGCAGATTATATTTCCACTATTTTTTATTCTCTTTATGGAGCTCATGCAACTGATGAAATTCAAAAAATTTCAGAAGAAGTTTCTCAACTGATAACAAAATTTTCTAATAATATTACTTTAGATGACGGAGTCTTTAAGCGAGTTAAAAGCTGTTATGAGAAAAAAGATTCATTGGGATTGAATAAAGAGCAATATGAAGTTTTAGATGCTTATTATAAGAGCTTTATCCGAAATGGGGCACTTTTAGATGCCAGTGACAAAGAAAAGTTACGTGGATTTGATGAAAAACTTTCAAGTTTGAATTTGAAATTTTCAAAAAATGTATTAGATGCCACTAATGATTTTGAACTCTTGGTTGAGAATCAAAAGGACCTAGACGGCATTCCACAAAATGCCATTGAAGAAGCTTCTGAGTTGGCCAAGAAAAAAAATAAAAAGGGTTGGATTTTCACTCTTCAATATCCAAGTTATTTACCTTTTATCAGTTATTGTAAGAATGAAAAGTTAAGAGAGCAAATGTATCGGGCTTCAACCAAGAAAGCTTTTTCAGATAAATTTGATAATCAAGAAGTTTTAATGGAAATAGTAAAAACGAGAGAAGCAAGAGCCAGGCTTTTAGGTTTTAAAACTCACGCAGAATTCGTACTTCAAAGAAGAATGGCATCTGAGCCTGCGCAAGTTTTAAGCTTTCTCGATAATTTATTAATTAAAGCACTTCCAACAGCTAAAAAAGAAAAAGAGCGAATTGCCCAAATGAAAAAAGAGGGAGAACTTAATCCGTGGGACGTGACTTTTTATTCTGAAATTTTAAAGAAAAAAGAATTGGATTTAGATGAGGAGGAATTACGTCCTTATTTTCAATTAGAAAATGTGATTGAAGGCGTATTCACTGTCGCCAATAAACTCTATGGGATTAGTTTTAAACCTCGAGCTGATTTACCGGTCTATCACGAAGAAGTTAAGGTTTATGAAGTAAGTGATTCTGATGGGCAAAATATTGGCTTGTTTTATACTGATTTTTTTCCTCGTGAAACAAAACGAGGAGGGGCTTGGATGACTAATCTTTTTGAACAAGGCTTTTATTTTGATAAAGTTAGACGTCCTCATATAGCTATTGTTTGCAATTTCACTAAACCAACAAAATCAAGTCCTTCTCTTTTATCTTACACAGAAGTTATTACTCTTTTCCATGAATTTGGACATGCATTACATGGACTTTTAACCAAATGTACTTATAGAAAATTATCTGGAACTTCTGTTTACTGGGATTTTGTCGAGTTACCTTCACAAATCATGGAAAACTGGGCGCAAGAAAAAGAGTGCTTAGATTTATTTGCCAAACATTATAAAACAGGTGAAAAAATTCCGGCTCAATTGGTAGAGAAAATCAAAAACAATTCAAAATTCTTACAAGGAATGGCGACTTTAAGGCAGCTTAGTTTTGCTTATCTTGATATGGCCTGGCACAGTACAGACTCAAATAAAATAAATGATGTTGTGTCCTTTGAAAGAGGGGCAATGAGTAAAGCTAGCCTTTTTAAACCTTTAGATGGAGCTTGTATGAGTACCGCTTTTTCGCATATTTTTGCTGGTGGCTACTCAGCGGGTTATTATTCGTATAAGTGGGCAGAAGTTCTCGACGCAGATGCCTTTGAGTACTTTCAAGAAAAAGGGATTTTTAACCCTGAAGTGGCGAATAAATTTAAAACGAATATTCTAGAAAAAGGTGGCACAGAACATCCCATGCAGCTTTACAAGAAATTTAGAGGCAAAGAACCTTCTGTGAACGCTCTTTTGAAACGGGCTGGTTTAGCTTAATTTTTCGTTTAAGATATTTTGAGCAGCTTCACATTCAACTTTTAAGCGCCTAACAACTTCAGCGATAGTTTCTTCTTTCTTTGTGAATTCGATAGAGCTACCTGCGCACCAAACATTTTTATAGGTAGCACTAAAGGCGGCTTTTTCAAGCAAGTTCATACCTTTATAAAAAGTCAGCATTTTAGCATATTTCTTTAATTGTTTATTTTTATTTAAATATGATTCTAAGAAATTCTGTTCTGTTCCGATTTTTTTTACGTAAGGAGTTTTAATAACAGTACACGGAGTACCGGAGAGCTTGGTGGTCACAGCAATATCAGCGGCTCCATAGTCAATACAAGCTTGCTTGTATTCTTTGCTCACCAGACATTCTTTAGTCGCAATAAAAGGTGAACCGATAGAAAGTCCATCAGCTCCTAGAGCCAAAATTGAAAGTATTCCACTTCCCGTATTAACCCCACCTGCAGAAATAACAGGAGTTTTAAAATTTTTCTTGAGCATAGGTACAAGCACTGAAGCGGGGATTTTACCTAAATGTCCACCAGCACCATTGTTAACTGCAATTAGAGCATCGCAACCCATATCGATAACTTTTTTAGCGTAGTCGTGGTCTATAACATCACAAAAAACCTTGATATTTTTTTCATGGGCTTTTTGGATAACTTCATCAGGTTTTCCTAAAGAAGTTATAAAATAATCAATTTCATAATCCAAGCAAGCTTTTAGCTGTTCTTTGTATTGAACATTGGATTGATGAACTATGAGGTTGATGCCAATAGGGCCCTTAGCTTCATTTTTCATTTTCTCCAGGCCAGCTCTTAGTTCTTCAATAGTTCGAAAATTGTGAGCAGGCATGCAACCGGTAATCCCTGCAGCAGTGGCAGCAATTATCATTTCAACATTTGAGGCCAAAAACATGTGGGCGAGTATAACTGGGAACTCAATTCCTAGCATTTCTTGTAATTTTGTATTCATAAGTATCAGTATAAAGCCGATTGTAAGAAAAGTAAGTTTTTTTTCAGAACATGTAAGATATCGCCAGACTTATTTTCTTTTTTTTTCGTATCGCGTCTGATTTACTTATCTTTATCTAATAAGGAGAGTGATATGAAAGTTTTTGTTTTAATTTGTTCAATGATGAGCCTCGCGATGGCCCAAGATTCAATTCCTTACAAATGGGTTACTGTTGGTAGCGATGCTGTCCAAAGTGTTAGGCAATCAATCAATGGCATAAGACATTATGGTAGTAAAAATAATGTAAGTGTTTTGCAGGTTCGAGCAGATAAGTTATCAGATGTTTCTCATTTAATGCATCATGAGTTTAAGCGCTGTGGTGGGTTTGTGGCCCATGAATCTCTTGAAGCTGCGGTCGCGGATGCCAACGCCATTAAAGAGCGTACCGTAGGTACTCATGGTCTTTTTGTTAATTATAGTATTAATCAGCCTGGCAAAGTTATTCCAATGGTTAAAATGGTGGAAGATGAGACGATACAGCAAGTTATAGAAAAATTAGCTAACTTTCATAATCGTTACTATAAATCAAAAACAGGTATTCAATCCCAGGAATGGTTAAAAGCATTTTGGGAAAAAATAACGGAAAGAAGAACTGATGCTAAAGTTGAATTTTTTAAGCATGATAAATGGCCACAACCTTCGGTTATTTTAACTATTGAAGGTTCTGTTGCACCTGAT
>CALFYV010000282.1 GCA_937952395.1 uncultured Bacteriovoracaceae bacterium
GCTAACCCTTATCATGAAAAACTTAAACTCTTTGAAGAGTTTGTTTTACGTGATGACGCCGCCGAGAAGTTTAAGGGGAAATGGTCTAGAGAGATTTTTCAAAATAATAATCCACTCGAAGTAGAGATTGGCACTGGCTATGGCCACTTCATGCATAGTCATTGTCAGCAAAATCCCAATATCAATTTTATTGGTTTGGACTACCGCTTTAAAAGAAGCTTTGAACTCGCAAGAAGATTGGCCAAAATTGAAAAACGCAATTTTCGTTACCTACGAGCAAAAGGTGAAAGACTCCAATATCTTTTTGATCAAAAAGAAGTTGATAAAATTTATTATTTTTTTCCAGATCCATGGCCAAAAAATAAACACCATAAAAAAAGATTATTTCAATTACCATTTCTTAAAAGTTGTTTTGAAGTTTTAAAACCGGAAGGTGAACTTTTTATCAAAACCGATCATGACGATTATTTTAAATGGATGAAGAAAATTACTGAACAGCAAGATATGTTTGATATTAAATTTATAACTGACGACCTTTATCGAACCAATCCAGGACATTTCCTGGCTTGTTTTCAAACCAAGTTTGAGAAAATTTTTCTCGCTCAACAAATCAAAATTAAAGCGATGGTCTTAAAGAAAAAAATATGAATATTGATGAAGCTAAATCCTACATAAAAGAACAACCAATATCACATATTATTAGTTATTATATGCCACTAAATAAAAGGGGCCACAACTACGAAGGTATTTGTCCTTTCCACCAAGATACCAAACCGTCTCTTAAGGTTAATGATCAAAAAAATCTTTTTAAATGTTTCGCTTGTGGAGCCGCAGGAGATCATATTAGTTTTGTTGAAAAATTTAAAAATTATGATTTCATAGCAGCTATAGAAGATATCGCTTCCCATGTCGGGATAAACATTGAAAAGCAAAATAAAAAACAAGACCCTCAAACTGAAATGGCTTTACGTGTATTGCAAGCGGCTAACCGAGTTTATCGAAAAATGGCAATTGAACATAAAGCAGTGGAATTCGAAGATTTTATTAAAACCAGAAAGCTGAGTGAACCTACTATTAAAAAATTCTCTATAGGCTACGCTCCTCATAATAGCCTTTTTTCCCAGTATCTAGAAACCATCCCCTCTGCTGAAAAAGAATTTGCTATTGAAATAGCACTTAAGATCGGCTTAGTCAGAAGGGATAATAGCTCAGGTGGTCTTTATGACACCTTTAGAGACAGAATCATATTCCCTATCTGGGATCATTCTGGCCAGGTCAGGGGCTTCGGCTCGAGAGCAACTAAGGATTTTCAAAAGGCTAAATATTTAAATTCACAAGAATCTTTTGTGTTTAACAAGAGGATGATTCTTTATGGATTTAATCTTGCAAGGAATGAAGTGAGGGCCAAGAACACCGTTATTATCACGGAAGGTTATATGGATTGTATTTCACTACATCAAAATGGAATCGATAATGCTGTCGCCTTAATGGGCATTGCCATCAGTGATAAAAATATCAAAACACTGAAGTCCACATGTGAGAATATTTATCTATCTCTCGATTCAGATGATGCTGGTTTTCAGGCAATGAAGAGAATTAATGCTGATTTTATGAAAGAAGGAATTCTGGCGAAATATTTAAATTTTCACCCTCATAAAGATCCTGATGATTACATTATTAATGAGGGCCAACTTAAATTTAGACAGCTGATGGAAAAAGCGACTCCCTTTGTAGACACCATCGTAGAGCAACTTTTACCGGAAAAAATGCCCGAGTTAGCTGAGCAGAAGCTCGATATTTTGAAGAATGTCTTCGCAGTTTTAAGTCCCTTAGGTAGTGATCTCCGGGCCCTCGAAAGAGTCGTAAATACAGCTAATCGCTTGAAACTACAGACTAGCTCTGAAGAAATTATTCTCGC
>CALFYV010000283.1 GCA_937952395.1 uncultured Bacteriovoracaceae bacterium
CCACTGTGGGGCCAAGACTTACTTTCCAAAGAAAAAAAGGTTGAATACAGCAGTGAAAGTGAGCTTTTACCCTATGAAGTGCATTTAAAATCTTTGCTTAAAGAAATTGTGACCATGTTTAGTCAAAGTAAGGATATCAAAATTGCCGTGATTAATTCTGCTCTAGCGATTGAATTTCAAGTTTTGTATCCACCTCAAGATCAAGCTGAGCTAAATATGTTGAGCGGTTTGAGAATCCGTACCATTCGACAACTATTTAATGAACTTTCAATAGTCGCGCAGCAGTCTTTAAGTCGTGAGAAAAATAGAAAATTTGATTATTATAAAAGGAAAGTTTTGTTGGTGACATTTCATAACCGTGGAATCGACTGATGAAATACTTTGTTCTTTTTTTTCTTTGTCTTTCTCTTCATGCTCAAATTGATGAAGTCTTATTACGCAATCAAGAGTTGGACGAAGAAGAAATTCTTATTTTCGATAATAAAAAAGAGGTCAGTAAGTTTAGTTCTTTCATGAAGGGTTTGCTTTCAACCGCAGCCTTGAGTATTCAAGGGCTTACTTTGGATGGTGGTTTAAATGTTTTATCGATACAAAATTTGACTGCGGGCTTAGTTCTTAGGAGTGTACTCTTAAATTCCCAGACCATTCAGCATCACGTAGATAAGGTCTATAGCTATTATTCCAAAAATTTACCTCTAGGAAAAATGAAAGATGGCCAAGAAGTAAAAGAGAGACAGTCACTTTTAAATCATTGGTCAGAGTTTAAAGTTGGCGGTCGTGGTGTTGTTCCCCTTAATCTTCTTGCTCAAACTAATTTAGATGCCTTGGCCTTTTATTTTAATAATGAAGTAGGACATAAAAGAGTTTTAGATGTCATTAGCCCGGTGAATGAAAGTTTAGAAAAAGAAGATAGAGTGATAGATGCTATTTTAGGACAATTAAAAAGAGGCTTTAAGGCAAGTAAAAAAATTAGTATCTCGAATGATCCGCTTAAGCTTTGGGAGAAGTTTCCAGCAGGTTCAGAAATTAAACGTGAGCAAGATTATCTTTTTGTTAGTAGTGTTGGTCTACGATACGGGACAGGAATTTTGAATGCCAATACGGGTGTTTTTGGTTTGTACCATTTTTTTGGTGAGAGTTCATTTAAAGTTTTAGGAGATCCAGAGCGCAAATTAGTTAAGTTTACAATTAGGAAGCTTAACAAAAAGGGTGTGGGGGGCAGCGCATCTACAGAAATGAATATTTTACTTTTTAGAATATTTATTTTGGACGCCAGATTAAATATTAAATTTGTAACGACTACGGTTGAGGCGTCAAATTACATAGAACATATTTATTAGTAGGTAGTACATCTAGATTATCCAGAAGCGGCTATGGCCTTAAAGAAGGCGATGGCAGGTGATACAACAAGTTTGCACAAGCTGGGTGTTGGTCGTGGTGGAGCAGAATATTACAAAGGAGTGTTGATCAATCAAGAATCCAACAGTATTTTGACTGATACATTATGGCGTAAACGCCTAGGTTTATCAATTAACGAAAACTATATGAAAGTCTTAGAAGCTGCAGCGTCGAGACAAAAACTAGAGAAAAACTACCTTTATGATGAAACTATTAAATTAAATCGTAATTCAAATTTAGTTGCACAAAACCTGTATGGAGAAAAAAGCCAAATTGAGGCTTATCAATTTCAAAATGAAAAAATAAAAAACTCCTTTTGGCGCTTCAAAGGAAAATACAGAGAAAATTCAAGTTTGAAATCCTATGTTGAAAACTCTGACACAGTCAAAAAGAACATAGGAATAGTACAGAAAGATGAATTGAGTTTTGATTACAATTTTCAATTACAAATCAAAAAGAATTCAAATAGTCTTATGAAGAAGTTTGAACGTACTATTAACCACGTGGTGAATTTAACACAAATTGTCCAAGAATCGGGCCCATTTTATTTAGAGGATTATTGCCAGCAAGAGAACCTACTTATAAGGCTAAAGGGGAAAATATCTGAAGAAGCTATTGCTTATATGATGAGATTAAGTAAGGATACACACTGGTTGTTACTTGCAAAGATGTTAGGGATTAGCAATTCAGTCGGACTAAGTGATAATCGAATTAGGCGTAAGGCCATTAGACCATTATTTAAAGAAGATAAAGTGTATAAAAATATTAAAAAATTTGAAAAACATTTCTTACCGACCTTAGAAAGTCTAAAAAAATCTCAATCTAAACAGGAAATGGCCAAGCATCTGAGAAATATGTTTAGAGATTATAATAACGACCCTTTTATTTATGAATATATTCTATATGTTAATCAGAATGAACAACTGGATCTTTTTAGTCCAATGGCCTTTAGAAATATTCAGACTAGTATTTTTATCGAATCTCCAGATTGTAAATTAAACTGGAGTGGTAACACGTCGGAGTCTGAAGTCAGTTTCACCAAATAATAATCTCACTGATAGGTGACTTGAATTTGAGAATGTCCCCATTGATTTTTTTCGAGTTGAATATTAATAGGTAATCTTTGAGTGAGGTGTTCTAAGTGAGAAATGATTCCGATTTGTTTCCCCCGATTTCTCATCGTGTTCAGCATATCGATAACGTCTTCTAATGAATCTCTATCTAGTGTACCAAACCCTTCATCAATAAAGAATGAATCAATATCAGTTTGTCCTCGAGTTAGCTCAGACAATGCCAAGGCCATGGCCAAAGAAACCATGAAAGTCTCACCTCCGGATAGGGTTGATACTTTACGCTCTTCATGACCTTGAAGTTTATCAATAACATAGAACTCAGGAATTTGCGTTTTACGCTTTAATTGAACCAGCTGATATCGTCCCTGGCATAGGGCCTCAAGTTCTACATTGGTTTGAGCAATCAATAAATCTTCGATATGGGAGAGGACAAAGTTTCTAAATTCGTCCTTGCCAATTAATCCATAAAGATTTTTGAGTCTTTCCAGATGTTTGTTGAGTTTGAGTTTTTCTAATTCTTTTTGTTTAATAATTTTTTGTACATTATCAAAGCGTTCTATCAAAGTCGAAACTTCAACAAAACGGTTTTCAAAATCTTTAATGGACTTTTCAACTGATTGAAAAAGTTCTTTGGTTGATTCATAAAAAGTCGCTAATATCTCTGGATTTAAGTTTAACTCAGATTTCTCGTCAAAATTTCGCACTAATTTTGAGAGCTCGTTGTTTGGAAATGAAGAGGGTAATTCTTCTAATAATTGTTTAATTTCCTGCGCGTAAAGTTTGGTATGGTCGATGGCCATTGATTGTGTCACTGCCAGTTGTTTAAGTTGCTCTTGTTGTTGGAATTCTTTTGTCTCCAGCTCTTTTATATAAAGTTGGGACTGAGCTACTTTTTGTTTTATGAGATCTAGTTTTTTCTTCTGTGTTTCATGTTCTTTATGTAACTTATCTAAAAGTGCTTCTGGGTTTTGATTTCCTATTTCTTTAAAGATAATTTCTTTGAGATTTGCAATTTCAAGTTTTGCTTCCTTTTGATTATTTTTGCTTTCAACAAGTTGTGAATGTATTTCCATATCCCGAAGCTGAGCTGACTTTAGTTGTGTCTCGATATATTGAATTTCATGGTTAATATGGGTCAATTTTTTTTGTAATTGGAATTGCTTTTTAAGAAAGTCTGGGTAGCTTATTTTGAACGGGCTACATTGAATCATGCTAACTATTTCTATTTCTATTGCCAAAAGCATTTCATCAAAATCTGTTCGATATTGAATTTGTTTCTTTAGCTTATTTTTTTGGTCCTCGATTTCGATTTTAAGCAAATTTATTTCTTGGGTAACTTGCTCGGTCTCTTGTATTTTAAGGGAAACCTTTTGTTCTAATTTTGTTCGAAGATCGATATTGCTTTGAATTCTGTTTATTTCTTTTAAATAGTTTTGAGATAATTCCTCGATGGTAGCTTCTAGAGACATGGTATCTTGTTTGATATTATAATATTTTTTGAACTGTAATAATTCTTGATAGCAAGTTTTTAACTCAGTCGCCAAATAACTTTGCTTTTGCTCTTGGTTTGAAACTTTTTGTTGAAGTTGACTTGTTTGTTTTTTTAACTCCTCATACTCCTGCAAATCTAATTCATTCTCAGAATTAATGAAGTTTTCGATATCAGGTTTCCATTCCACTTGCGATAAGCAAGTGGGACATTGGTTACTTTTCTTCCAATGCTCTCGGCATTTAGTTATGGCCTGTGCTAACTGTAATTTTTCAACTTTTAATTCGAAAACATCAGTTTGCAAATTAAGCTTTTTTAATTCTTCTATATCATTTTTTAAAGACTCTATTATAAATTCAGATTGAGTTTTGAGTTCATTGTACTTATTTTGTGTTGATTTAGCTTGTGCACTTTTTAGTTGAAATTCTTGAAAAAGATCTTTTTGCTTTATCATCTTCATTTGAAGAACATCTAAATCTTCAAGTGTTCGTGCCATTTGATCAGACATAAGACTATCTTGTTGTACTTCTCGTAATTTACTTTCTTTTTCTAGCAAGTTCTTTTCATTTTTGCTTAAAGCTTCCATAGAAATCGATATGAGTTGCTTGGTATTTTCTTTTTGATTTAAGATTTCACGGTATTTTTCGTTTAAGTTTTGTAATTCTTCAATTTGCTTGATATCTAAATGACCGAGAGCGAAGAGCTGCGAATTATTTTTTTCTAATTTTTTCTGTTCTAATTTGTCATTTTGCAATTTTGACAATTCGTAAGAGATTTTTTCTTTATTTTGGAAGTATTGCTCTAACTTCTGTTGAGTTTTTAAGAGTTCTTTCTCTTTTTCTTGATACAAGTTTTTTTTAACTAGACATTCTTGATAAAGAGGTCTTTTTTGCAAGAAACTATTTTGAAAAATCTCATATTCTTTTTCGATACTATCTAAATTAGTTTTGATTCGACCATGTTCATTAGTTTGTTCTTTTAAATCGTAAGAAATTTTTTGCAAAATATTTGTTGTCTTTTGTTCTTTCTGTTTATTATCCCAAATATCAAAAAGAGCTTTTTGAATTCTTTCAGACAGTGAGCTAAGTTTTTCAATGAAAGGAGCTTGTTTGCTTTTTTGTTGAGACTCAATCTTGAGAGAAGTAATGTCTTCAGTCGCAGAGAGTTTGAAGGCTTGGATTTCAGAATCTAGGACTTCCATTTTTTGTTGCTCAAGTGAAAGTTCTTCTTTGAGCTTTTGGCCGACGAGCTCTAGATAATGTCCTTGATAAAGTTTCTCTAGAATTTCTTTTCGTTCCCGGAAATTACTAGTGAGAAATTTTGAAAATTCACCTTGGTTTAAAATGACTGTTTTACAAAATTGGTCAAAATTTAGATGAATAATATCTTGAATATTTTTTTCAATAGGAACAAACTCGTCATTATCTTTAACGAAGAGTGTTCGTTTTATTTTAGGTAGCTTGAGTGGTTCACCATTTTTTTTGCGTATAGCAGCTTCCCATTTGGCCAAGTATTCTCGATTTTGAAAATGGAAATAAAGATCAATTTTACCTTTGCTTTCACCTAAAGTGACAAAATCAGATTGGGCCAATGATTTTTTATAATGATCACCGTAAAGCACTAATCCAATACAGCTTAAAATAGTAGATTTACCAGAACCAGTCGGACCTGTAATAGCAAATAGATTAAGATCATTTAAAATTTCATCGAAATTAATAACATGATTACCTTTGAGGGAGGCAATATTTTTTATTTTAAGTTGTTTGATTTTCATTACTAATATTTTCCTGTGCTCTGCTCATAAGTGATTGAAAGTCTTCTTTTAATTCACGTGGTAAATCGCTATCTGGATATTTGGTGCGGTAATAAAACTCGAAAAGTTCTTGCGGGTCAAATTTTGTGATATCACTGACTTTCTTAGTTTCGTGACTGCCGTTAGTCATGGCAAAGAAACTCATGAGCATCACGTTGCTAGTTTTAAGATAATTTTTTATTTCATCAACTAGACCACTCCTAGGAGCACTCATTTCAATTTTTATTTCAAGCAAAGTTCCAAGTTGGTAAGCTTCGCTTTCTTCTATAAGTTTATCCAACTTTTCATAAATATTATTTTCGGTTGCTTTGATCTGGATGAGGGGCAAATGATTGGGCACATTAATAAAACTTTGAGTGGCTTCTCCATTTATAATAAAAATTTCAGAAATATATTTTTTGTTACTTTCTCCAAAACGCATGGGGATTGGTGAACCTGGGTAGATAACTAAGGGATTATGATGAAGAGTTTGAGTCTTATGGATATGACCCAAAGCTACGTAGTCATAATAGTCTTGGTATAGATTACGTCCAATGGAGTCCATACCCGATAGACTTACAACTTGCTCGGAACCTGCGGACTCATATTGACCAAAAAGATGATGGGCCATTAAAACAGAATAAACTGTATTACCGGTTTTTTTCTTTTTACTTGATTCAAAAAAATCCTTAAAGAAATTTTCCATCTCATCTTGAGAGCAATCTGTTTTTTTTAAATGTTTTAATATTTCGTGATGTCGAAAATAAGGAAGGGCCGTAACTAATACGTCCTCATCTTTGAAGTGAAAAACTTTATGATGATTATTTAAATCTGCTTCTAATTGTCCCCAAATAAAAATATTATCCTTCTTGAGGAGTTCTTTGGGGGCTGCTAAAAACTGTCCTGAATCATGGTTACCACTAATAATGGCCACTTGAGTTTGTGTTTGGCTTATTTGGTAAAGAAAATCATAGTACAGGCTTAGGGCATCATTGGGTGGAATAGGGTGGTCAAAAATATCACCACTAATAAGAAGAAGATCGATGTTTTCTTTAATTGTTCGCTCTAGCAGCCAATCTAGGAAAAGTTTTTGCTCGCTTAACCTTTCGTGACGGAAAAGTTTTTTCCCTAGATGCCAATCAGCGCTGTGTAGAATCTTGATCATGCTTACGTCTCAATTAAAGCGGGGGTTATCTCGAGTTCTTCCCCTTTGAATTTCGTGAGTTATTTCTTCTTTTTTTATTATGTGTATGTTTCTGTGAACCTTGTCTATCCTGACGTGGTTTTTGGTTATGTTGATGCTGATTTTGTTGCTGATGCTTAGTTTGTGAGTTGTCTGCTTCTTCTTCATCATCTCCGTCATCATCTTGCATTTGATAGTAAACGGGATTGGCCACTAATTCATTATGTCTTTTAAGGGCGTCTGATTCTTTTTTCAATTCTTCGTTTTTTTGATTAAGCTTATTACGCTTCATTTCTTCATATTCTTGAGGGGCAGCAAAAGTTTCAACCCCAAAAAGGTCTTCAAAGATACTCTGTGCCCTGACTTCACCTTTAATTTTTATATCACTGATTTCAGCCTCGAATTTTTTGACTTGTGCAGCTTCTTCTTCGCTTAAACCAATAATTTTTGATGTCTCGTTGGTGATATGTTCAAAGTATTCAGGGAAACGATAAGTTGGGTCATCAATTTTTTTTACAAACTGGCCTAAGGAGAATCTTCTAAATGAGCCTCTATCTATTAAAAGGTCAACCTGATCACTTAAAATATGCAGTCTTTCAAATCTACCTTTAACTCCATTTTTGCATTCGATGAAACTGCCTTCTTCCGGCAAGTTTTTACGTTTATTATCATAAACATCGTCTTCATATTGCAGACAGCATTTAAGTTGGCCGCATACTCCGTTCAAACGGCTATAAGTTAGGGTCAGGTTCTGGTTTTTGGCCATCTTAATGTTAACGCTGCCATAACGGCCTAAAAAAGATGAACAACATAATTGGCGACCACAAGGGCCAATTCCACCAACAGCAGCGGCACGATCTCTTACCGAGATTTGTCTGAGTTCAATTCTTAGTTTTAATTCGCCAACTAAGTCACGGACTAAATCTCGAAAATCAACTCGGGCAGGAGCAGTGAAGTAAAAAACTACTTTCTTTCCAAATTGAGTGAACTCAACATGGGTTAAATTCATATCAAGGCTATGTTTTTCAATTAGATTTTTACAGAGGACTTCACATTCTTTTTCTTTTTTGTAGGCTTCTTTTTGCTTTTCTAAATCTTCATCAGTGGCCATTTTACTAATGGATTTAATGGGAAGCATAGACTTGTGAAAGGTAATATCGTAAGGAAATGAATTTATATAACCAACGGCCATTCCTCGATCACTCATGGCCACAACTTTCTGGCCATAACTCATCTCTCTCTTTCCAATTAAGAAAGGATAGGATTT
This sequence comes from uncultured Bacteriovoracaceae bacterium, assembly GCA_937952395.1. Classification (GTDB taxonomy): domain Bacteria; phylum Bdellovibrionota; class Bacteriovoracia; order Bacteriovoracales; family Bacteriovoracaceae; genus CALFYV01. The sequence goes on from CALFYV010000283.1 coordinate 8,203, forward strand.
GATATGTCCAGGAAAACGCACTCGTACGAAACGTAGCAATTGACCTTCTTTGAAACGGCTCTCTTCTGAACTCGCTTCATTTTTATTTTCTGGTGGGGTGATATCTTGATCAAGATTTTCTTCTGTTATCTGTTCACTCATGATTTATTTACCTAATTTTAGCTAGTTGGCCAAAGTTTTGGGCCCAGTTTATCACTCTCATCTTGGTGAGAATGCTATTGAAAGTCAATGGATGCCGCGCTGTAGTAGGTGTTTATTTCAGCAGAGAATTTTTAAAATGCTTATCCAGAAAATAATACAGATGAGTCAGATAGGTTTGGGCCTGGCCATAATAAACCTTGGCCTCTTGGTG
>CALFYV010000284.1 GCA_937952395.1 uncultured Bacteriovoracaceae bacterium
CCATTTATTACTCACCTTTCTTGGCTCGGCTCCCAAGTGATGACCAAGCTCATGACACAAAACAAGGGAGAAAGCATCTTTGGTCATGCCTGGAAAACGAGCAACTCCACCATAGATAGTTATCATAAATTTTTTATCTTTTTGATCTGCAAAAGCATTTACAGCCGGTGAAGCCCAAGAGTGAAAAATAATAAGCTCAGCTCCGAATTTTCTATAAAGATCATTCCCATAAGCTTGATTAATTTCTTTTATTGAAGTTAAAAACTCAACTTGACTAATTCCTGTGTTATAAATCATTGGTATACGCCAGCGATTAGGCGGTGTTAGGGTTGCAAATGTGGAAGAAATTGTAAAAAAGAGAATCAATATAAATTTCAAAACTATCTCTCAATAACGGATGTATTTTTATCGGGAGTGAAAATAAAAAAACTATCATGAAAACTTACGTCTTTCTTAAAATCACTGAATTCTAAAGTAACTTTCTTATTATCATTTTTAGTTAGTATCATTACCTTTAGCTCATCGAGGGTTTTTACTTTTGAAGTATCTTTGACTTCTGGGAATGTTGCCTTCTTTAAACCAACACTTTGAGAAATATTTTTATTGAAAATAATTTCAATTTGATTCTTTTTTTTATTAACGCTATAAAGTTCATTGTTTTTTAAACCATTTTTAAGTGAATCAAAAAATTTTGATAGAAAAAGATTATCACTGCTTTGAATCTGAACCTGCCCTTTTTCTCCATCTATAAAAGGTGGAGTATAATACCAACTCATTTTTTTATTGCTCACAAATAAACTAGCGCCACCTTCTTTCACTTCGAAGCGAATTCGGCCAGGATAAAGATAATCTATACTACCTTGGCTTTGAATTTCTTTGCCCGAAATTTCACTAACAACTTTTTGAACAAACTTTGCGCTAAAACTATTTGGCATAAAGTTAGCTGCGTGAAGCAATGAAGATGCAGTTAGAAATATAAGAAAAAGTAAAGTTTTCATCAATGTAATTGTACCGACATGGCTTTAGAAATTCCAGGCTCTTGCATGGTCACGCCATAGAGCATGTCATTAAGTTCCATTGTTTTTTTATTATGAGTTATCAGAATGAATTGTGAGTCGGAACTCATTTCACGTAATAATTCATTAAATCTTCCTACATTGGCATCATCTAAAGGTGCATCGACCTCATCTAATAAGCAAAACGGAGATGGCTTAACTAGGAATATTGAAAAAATTAAACTTACTGCCGTTAGTGCCTTTTCTCCCCCAGACATCAAATTAATATTTTGCATTTTCTTACCAGGAGGCTGGGCCACAATATCAATTCCACATTCAGGATCATCCAAATGACCAATAATTTGTAGCCTTGCACTTCCGCCACCAAAAATAACAGGGAATACTTTTTCGAAGCGCTCATTAACCTCGTTAAAGGCATCGTTAAAGCGTGATTTAGACTTATGATCAATATGATTAATAGCAGTTTGTAAATCAGTAAGAGATTTTTTTAACTCTGCTTCCTGAACTGATAAGAAATCATAGCGAACTTTCTGATGATTATAATCTTCAATTGCTTGCCAGTTAATTTCACCCAATCTGTTTAATTCTGCTTTGTAATTTCTAAATTTGTCTTTACACTCTCTGAGTGCCTGACCATACCTACGATCGAAAGGATAAATTACTTTATCGACAGTAATAACACCTTGTTCAGACTCCATAATAAAAAGTGAGCTTATGTCCTTTAATGAAGAAAGTGCTGAACTTTGGAGCTGTAAATGTTCAGAAATCGTTTCACGTAAATCTACTTGATATTTTTCAAATGTATTTCTAACTAACAATTCTTCATCTTCAATAATCTGTTTATTTTTCACTTCAATTTCAATAAGCTGTTTTTCTACTTTATTGATTTTAGCTGTTATGTCACGGACACTTCCCTCTCTGCCTTGCATTTTATCCAATAAAGCATTTAGAGATTTTTTTGATTCATTTAAAGTACTCTCTTTCTCTGTCACTTCAATAACCAGTACTGAGTTTTCATCTTGTTGCTGTTCAATTTGTGCTTCAAGCTGTTCGAGTTCTTGTGTAAACTGATTGACTTGCTCTACATAAGTTGAAAAGCGAAGAGTTGCCTTATCGATTGCAATAGTATTATCTTGAATCTGCTTTTCAATAGACTGTAGTCTTGAGTTATAAGTACGTGTCTGCACTTCTAGTTCTATAAAACTTTGATTCTCTTTATCTAGCAATAATTTTGCTTCTTGATAATTCTCTTGCGCCGTTTGAAAAATTGTCTCGAGTTCTGAAATATCTAGCGTTAGAGTTTTGATTAATTTTTGATTTTTTTCTTCTTGCTCTAAAAGCTCCAGTTTTAAATTTGAAAGTTCATTTTTTCTATTTTTTAAGATATCGATTCTGACATGGTCAGTTTCAAAATGACTGGCCCTTGAATCAAAGGCACTTTTCTTAGAAATATAATCTGATTGGGCTTTGTTTAAATGATTTCTTAAATCACTGTAACTTAGATTTTTTGTATTTAATTCAGTAACAGTATTGGCCAAAACCTCTTCGTTTTCTTTAAGTACTATTGTTTTACTGTTTAGCTCTTGCGAAAGGGATTGGATTTCATTATTCCGCTGAACTATACCGGCTTTATAATCTTCTTCTTTTCTTATAGAGATCTGAATTGAATCATTCAATTTCTTTACGGCAATACGACCATCCTTAGAAATCAATGCTTTAAAATTTAGATCCGCGGTCATTTTAAGTGCTAGATCCAGGTTTAAGTTCTCAACTATCAATAAACCTTCGAAAAAATCTCTCAATATCTTCTCATACCGTTCATCTTTAATCCTAATAACGTTATTAACCTTAGTGATAACAGAGCAACCTTTTACTTTTAATCTCTCTAGTGATTCTTCTGTTAGAATGTTTTGAACATTTACATTGTGAATAAAATCAATACTCACGTCATCTCGATTAGTAAACCAATTGCGAAGTGTATCTTCACCAGACTTCGTCGATATTAAAGAATGGTAATAGCTTTGTGTTAATGATTCGATAGCATATTCATACTCTTTATCGCATTCAATAAGTTTAGCAAGGAATTCTGATTCAACTGAATCGTTATTCTTTAAATACTCAATGGCACTTTCAGTAGAGTTTTCTAGATTCTTATTAATTTCACAGAGAGATTGAATTTTAGACTCAATCTTATTCACTTCGCTTGAAAGAGAGCGAATTTTCTGAGTTAAATTTCTCTCGTTTTCTTGAAGTTCGTCTATTGATAACTTCGTGAGCTTTTCCTCTTCACTTAATTTATCAAATAAAATTTTTGATTTTTCTAAGGCTTCTTTTTCTCTAACTAACTCTCCAGAAAAAAGAGATGAACGCTCCTCTAGAGCACTCATTTCCTTTGATATATCTTCTAAAGAAGCTGAAACTTCTTGAAGTCGAGTTACGACTCTTTCTTGTTCCTGTTTAGTTGTTTTGAAAAGTTCTTGCTTGCTGCCTAAATCATCTTTTACCGATTGATAACGGCTCTCTTCTTCACTGGCTTTACTCTTGAGGATTAATAGTTTCTCTTCCTGCTTTTTGAGCTCAGAACTATCACAATATTCTTCTTCAATAGTTTTTTTCTGTTCTATCGCCGACTGCTCTTTTTTTTCTAGTTCTATTAGCTCTTCTTTTAAACTTTGAACCTCTTCATTCTTCTGCTTTAAGTAGTTCTTTTTCTCATCATAGCTTTTTTTATAGTAATTAAGCTTCTCTTCTAATCCTGCAAGTTTTTTTGAAATTTCATTGTATTGATTTTGATAATTTTCAACCGTTTCACTCAGTTCTTTCTTCTGTGTCCTTTCTTCTTTTAAAGTAAGTTCTAATTTTTCTTTATCAAGAGTGAGTTCATTTAAAAGTGTGCTATTTTTTGCAACGAAATCGTTTCCTTCAGTAAAGTCTTTTAGATAATCAAACTCTTTATGAGATTCAACAAGAAGGTCGTATTTTTTTACTTTTTCTTTTAAAGTCTTTGCTCTTTCTGCTTTTTCAGCTTGTTTTTCTAAGCTTTTCAAATTTTTGTATATTTCTGATTGTAAATCATTCAAACGGTTTAAATTGCTTTGAGTTTGCTCAATTTTGCGAAGGGATTCTTGCTTTCTCTTCTTAAACTTTGTTATCCCAGCCACTTCTTCAATCATAGTCCTACGTTCAACTGGCTTCGCTTGAACCAAACGATTGATTTCCCCTTGAGCAATAATTGAATATGATTTTGCTCCTGCACCAGTATCCATGAAGACTTCTTGAATATCTTTTAGCCTAGCTGGCATATTATTAATTCGGTATTCTGTTTCTCCATTTCGGTAGAGCTTACGAGTTAATTGGATTTCAGTGGGCTTAGCGATTTGCGTTCCAATATGGATATGCTTACCACCTTCATTGCCTAAAACCAGAGTCACTTCCGCAAATGAAGCCGGTGAATATTTATCTGAACCCGAGAAAATAAGATCTTGCATGTTTTTACCACGCAAGTGCTTAGCCGATTGCTCACCCATAACCCAAAAAAGAGCGTCAACTATATTAGATTTTCCACAGCCGTTAGGGCCTACGATTCCTGTGATACCTTTATCAAAGTAAATAGTTGTTTTATCGCGGAACGATTTAAAACCTTGCATGTGCAGGCGTAACAGTTTCATATATTTCCTCTGTTTTGTGTGCTAACGCATTAACTATTGGTAAATAAAGTCCTTTTATAATACCTATAGGAGAATATCATCATATGATGCGGCCCATTTTGTCTAGGAATTTCTCTTTTTTTGACTAGCTTGGCAGCGCTTCGCGCAATGGAGTTTTCAGGGATTTTTTTTGCCAAAGATAAAGCAGAACATAAGACCCTAAACCAATGGCGTATATCATGTTTTTAGGAATTTCAAGCAATCCTGAAAAATAATAAGGTCTAAATAAAAAAGCACATACAATAAATAAAATAGCTGCCTCATAAATTCTATTTTTGCGAACAAAATAGCCTTGCAAGATACTAGTAAAGCTAAACATGGCCACCACACAGCAAACAAAAACTAATATGATATGTCCCCAACTATTCACACCCTGAAGAATAATATCGGTATTAAAAATGAACATGAAAGGCAATATGGCCGTGCGAATACTGTAAATAAAGCCTTGAATCCCAGTTTTAATCGGATCTTCTTTGGATATGGCTGCAGCGGCATAAGCAGCTAATCCCACCGGAGGTGTAACATCGGCTAATATCCCAAAATAAAAACAGAATAGGTGAGCTGCTATAAGAGGAGCTTCCAAGCCCATGGTGCCTGATAGTTTGACTATTGCTGGCACGGTCAGTGTTGCCATGACAATATAATTTGCTGTTGTGGGAAGGCCCATTCCTAATATAAGTGAGATTACAGCTGTTATTAAAAGCAGAAGAATTAGATTTCCTGACGCTACCAGGTCAATTAAATCAACAATCACATTCCCAAGACCTAAGGTCACTATACCCACAATAATTCCAGCTGAAGCTACGGCTACACCAATGGACATCATATTCTTACCACCGGAAATTAAAGCTTCCCAGACTTCCCAGGCACTAAATTTAATAGAAGACATAACGGTGTGTTCATTATTTTTTTGGCCATCATAAATATTTCTTATAAAAATCAAAGCGACTAAAATAAGAATGGAATAATAAACAGCTAGCTGAGCTGAATGGCGAGCAATGATCAGTTGATAAAAAAGAAAAGCCAATGGAATAAGAAAATGAAAACCACTTTTTAGCGTACGCCAAAAATGAGGAAGCTTATCTTTGGACAACCCTTTTAAATCGAGCTTCAAGGCTTCAAGGTGAGTAATATAGATGAGAGCCAGGTAAGAGCTGATGGCTGGGATAAAAGCAGCTTTAACCACCTCTAAATAAGAAAGACCGCAGTACTCGGCAATAATAAAAGCAGCTGCTCCCATAATTGGAGGCATTAATTGGCCGTTTGTACTAGCTGCAACTTCAATTGCACCAGCTTTAATTCCTGAATAACCAGATTTTTTCATAAGTGGGATAGTAAAAGTCCCGGTAGTGACAGTATTGGCAATACTAGAACCAGAGGCCATACCTGTAAGTCCACTGGCAAGTACTGCTGCTTTAGCAGGTCCACCTCTGTATCTTCCCAAAAGAGAAAAAGCTAAATCAATAAAATATTTACCACCACCAGCACGTTCCAAAATAGAACCAAAAAGAACAAAAAGAAAAACTGTTGAAGCTGAAACATAGAGAGGAATTCCATAAATTCCCTCTGAGCCCATAGTCATTTTATTAATAACTTTATTAATCGTGGCATTTTGAAAGGAAATAATAGAAGGTGCATATTCACTGAAAAAACTATAAAGAATAAAAGTAAGTGAGATTGTTGGCAGCGCAAAACCCAAAGAACGCCTTGCTGCCTCTAAAAGCAGAACAATCAGTCCAATTCCCATAATAAGATCTGTAGTATTGGGAAAACCCTGCCTTGAACCAATACCGACATAATCATAAGCTAAGTAAAGAGCGGATGCTGCCGCCATAAGTGATAATATAATATCAATGAAATGAATGCTTGAATCATGAACTAAAAATTTAAAGAATCTATTATTTGAATCGATTATTCTTTTACCTAAAAGTCCATTTTTTTTAAAGGCTGAATGAGACAAATAAACTAAGGTTATCGCAAAAGCCAAATGTATTGAGCGAACAACAACCGAATCCAGTAGTAAAAACTGAGGAAGGAGAAGTTGAAATATAGACCAACCAGCAGCAACAAAACCAATGAGCTTTTTACCCCATCCAGTAATAGAATGACGTCCACCGGCTTCAATTTCCGCGACGAGTTCTTCCGCTTTGGTAATGTCATCAACTAATTCTTTTTCCATTTATTTAATTAATCCTATTTCTTGAAAGTATTTCTTCGCTCCTTCGTGTAAAGGAGCGCTTAAGCCTTGAAGTACTTCTTCTTTCTTTAATTGAGATAAAGAAGGATGAATGGTTTTAAATTCATCAAAGTTTTCCATAATAGATTTAACCAGCATATAAACTATTTTACTATCAACATCTGTTGAAGAAACTAAAGTCGCGACAACTCCAACTGTTGCCACATCTTCTTTGTTCACCGCTTGGGGATAATCTTTAATAGGAATCGTTGTTTTAGCGTAGTAAGGATATTTTTTAATAAGAGAATCTAATGTTGAATCACTTAAAGAAATGAAACGCGCCTCTCTGGTACCATTGGTTGCCTCCATAAAAGCACCACTTGGATGGCCAACTGTAAAAAGGAAACCATCAATACGATTATCTTGAAGTAAACTTGAAGATTCTGAGGACTTTAAACCTTCAGGTTTAAAATCGACATCAGGTTTAATTCCAAAATGCTCAAAAACATCAAGCGCATTTTCTCTTACACCAGATCCCATGGCACCAATATTAATACGAAGAGAATTTTTACCTTTAAGTTCTTTAATATTGGTAATCTTAGTGTCTGCAGCCATTAAAAAAGTCATAGCCTCATTATGTAGTCCAATAACTGCTCTCAATTTTTTGGTTTTTTCAGTATTAGCGTTATCTTTTGACCACTCTGCAATTCCATTGACTGCTTGATACTGTCTGTCCGATTGAGCAATTCCAAATTGTAAATCACCATTAAGAATCGCATTGATATTATAAACTGAGCCATCAGTAGATTCTGCAGAAGCCTTTATCTCTCCGTTTGAATATTTATTCAACATGCGTGCTAAGGCCCCACCCACTGGATAATAAACACCAGTCACGCCACCGGTTCCAATTGATACAAATGATTTATTTGAATTAGATTTATTGCAAGATAATGTTAATAACAAACACAAAAGCGCCCATGCTTTTTTCATATTTTTCTCCTTATTTTTCGATGTAAAAATAGTCAATTCACTACATACGGCAAAATCTTAATATTTTAAAACATGCTGCGATGCAATTTTCTTTTTTATAGAGTTAAGTTAGCCACGAACACCAGAAATTGACAACTATTGCTCAAAGATATCCAATCTACCTGCCGTGTGAGAGTGGCGAGAGGTTTTTTAATGAGAGAGTTTTGTGTTTTTGCAATTCTAATTGCGTGTTTTACTTATTCATCAGCTGTTTATTCTTATACCAAAGAACAAGTTTTAAATGATTTTCAGTGTAAAAACTCTAACGAACCTGAATGTTATTTCTTAAAGCGAAGCTTAAATAGAGATTCAAAGAAGTGCTATCAACCTCTAAGTAAAGTCAAAAACTTTGCTCCTTTCGTTTTTCCTGAATATAAAAACGAAAATAAAAAAATCACAGTTAGTGGTTGGATAAATTATCGTGGAGTTTTCCCAGGAAAATATAAATATCAAGTTTATAAAGACAAAAATGGGAATATTAATCTCTATACAAACGTGCATCTTTCTAACGTTTATGAAGATTCAGACATTTTTAAAACATTAAGAACAAGTGCTAAAAATGCAGCCGCTAAGTGGACAAAAGATAATCCTTTTAAAACAAAAGTGAATTTTATTTTTGATATAACAACTGATTATTTTAAGGGATTTATTTCAGCGACACTGCTGAATACAGAAACCAGAGGACCATATTTTTGGTTTTGGTCAAAAAACTGGGATGAACAAATGATGCATGAATTCGCACATATCCTGGGATTAGATGATGAATATGAGTCATTGGAAAACTATCCTAAAGATTCAATGATGGGGATTCCTCCATCATACCCAAAATCAAAAATTTACCCTTACCATTATTACTTAATCTTCAGACGCATTTTGTGCCACTAAAACATTAAGCCAATCATGAAAGAGCCAAAACTCGCTTCTGATTGATCATCGGCTAGTTTTCCAAACAGAAGTGTAAAATCAACTCGCTCATCTTCATTTAGAGGTAAACTGTATCCACCACCCAAGTATAAACTTAATCCCGCCTTGGATTCTGAATTCAAATTATTTCCTACATTATTCTCAACGCTGAAATTAACTCGATGAATACCCAAATCACCTCTTACGAAAAAACTCTTACCTGGCTCTTTTTCAAAATAATAACGGTTACTCCAAGCAATTTGCCCAATCTTGACTTCCATTTCAGCTAAGGTCCCAGAACCCGCAAAATTATTGCTAGTATATTTATCGCTAATGACTGTTACAGATACTCCACTAATCATAGATTCATAAAAAGCCGGCCAAAGCAGCGCCATACTGAAACTTCCAGAAGTTGATTCATCGAAAACTCCATTGCTCTTTAAGGAATTAATATCTTTTTCAGCTTGTCCGCCATAATTAACAGTGGCACCACCTAAAGAAATATGAAAATACATATTTTCTTTTTTGGCGTATAAAGAGGTTGAGGCGAAATGACACCTTATAATAAGTATTCGATAAATCATTGAAATCTCCTTTTGAATTTTAATTACAAAAAGTATTTCATCATTTTTGACAAATTTAAAGTCATTTGCCTAATCTTTTGAGAATTGATAAAAGATTTATTCAATTAGTCGGGCCGTAGCGCAGTCTGGTAGCGTACTTCGCTGGGGGTGAAGGGGTCGCTGGTTCGAATCCAGTCGGCCCGACCATTGCTCACAGGTCCATTCCGGAGACATAGGTTACAGATTATACCGAAGACATGGGTAACACTTT
>CALFYV010000285.1 GCA_937952395.1 uncultured Bacteriovoracaceae bacterium
TCAGAGCCATACTTATACTTGGTTACATCTCCATTTCTATCTTTAATACTTGAAACAAAGAATGTTTTTGGCTCATAATCAATAACCATTTTTTCTCTACCCTTAGAATTTTGATTTTCAGAGTAGTCAACGGCGACCATATTATGATTTTTATCGTATTCGTATTTATAGATATTACCTGCAATATCAGTTGAAGAAACTAAATCCTTTCCATCATATTTATAGAAAGTTTTCTTGTCTCCTGCTGACCAAATATGCTTAATATGACCATCTGGATACCAGCTAAAAAAGAGTTGCTTGGCCTGTGAATCTTTAATCGACTCAAGAGTTCCTTCTTTCTTGTAAAACAATTCAACTGCGTAATTATTTTTATCAACTATCTTGGTCAGATTACCTTTATCGTTAAAATACTCTTTCTTTCCATCATTGAATTTTCTTAAATAACCATCTTTTAACTTATGTACTTCTTGCAGACCACGTTCATTAGAATAAAGAACGGTTCCTACTGCTAATTTAGATTGAACTCCAAAGTTAAGAGCGTATGAGTGACGAAGTTCTGCGTTACCAACGAGTCTGGCAATCAGTTTGTTAGCCGCATCGTCAGTGATTGTTGTTTTAGCTCGCATCGCCTCAACAATTTTTTTAGCTGCAGCTTCAGCATCTATTTTCGCCTGAGGAGTAAAACGAGTTCTTCCCCCAGCTCCATTTTCGTGAATAATAACTGAACCATCTGCTGATAACTCTAATCTTGTTTCAAAAGGAGAACCCCAACCAAATCCAAACCAACCAACTTCTGTGGCTTTAGAGTTATAGGTACGAGTTATCTCTAGCTTTTGACCGCCTCCGGGCACCACTATATCAGTATAAGAAATATAGAAGTTACCATTTTTTAAATTAACTCCTGCGAATGCCATGGGCATCAAAAGAAGTAAAAAGAAGGTGCTTGCTAAGGTTTTCATTTTTATAATCCTCTTCATAATTTTTCTCTCACTGTACTCTCATAACTATTTCGGACATAAATTACTGATTCTTTAATCATACTTTACTTACTTATTTAGACGTTTATTTTAGTCAACTTTAAAATCAGGTACCCACCTGTTAAGTTTAACCCTAACGCAACTAAAAGTAGAATGATTCCAACAGGATGACTCCATAAAAGCGCAAAGCTTTTGGGCTCTATTTGGCTATAAATCATGAGCATGGCAAAAGGCATGGCAAATATCGTTCCACCCTGAAATTTTCCTTGAGCTGTAAAAGCATCAATTTTTTGCTTTAAACGGATTCTCTCTCTAATCACATCTGTTATCGTATCAAAAACCTCGGCCAGGTTACCACCGGTTTCGCGCAAGATATTAACACTAGTGACAAACATTTCATTATCTTCGGTTGGAACTCTCTTAACCAGAGACTCAAAACACTCTTCAAGAGGAACACCAATCTTATTTTGCTGAAGAATTAAGTTAAACTCTTGAGAAATCGGTGCCGGTAATTCGTCTATTACCATACCTAAAGATTGAGGCAGTGATAAGCCTGCTCTTAAACCATTGGCCAAAAGATTAAGTCCATCAACCATTTGATTTTCAAATTTTCTAATACGTCTTTCAACTAAAAAGTCCATCACGGGTCTTGGTAATTTCCAACCTAAAAAGCTAAAAAACAAAGCTAGAAAAGTGCCTAAAAGAAATTTACTGTAAATAGCACAAATACCAAAAGATAGAATTGAGGGAGTAAAAATAAGTCCCACTAAAATATAAGTAACTTTAATCGGTTCTATTTCATAAAAAATAAGTTCACATTTACTCAGAACATAATCTCTGGTTCCATAAGTTTGATCTTCAAACCAATGAAAAAGTTTTTCACTATTTTTAAAAGCATAAAAAAAGAAAATAAGCCCAACAGCGATTGTCACACCCGTTTTGCCTAGGATTTGCTGAAAAAGAAAATTCATATTTAACTCGCACTTGTAAAAAGTCCTCTTGGAACTTTGTACCCTTTCTTTTCAAGTGTTTCGATAAATTTAGGAATAAAACCAGAAGCTTGAAATTTTCCAACTATCTTGCCTTGCTTGCTCATTCCCTCTTGTTTGAACACAAAAATATCCTGCAACGTAATCACTTCACCCTGCATGCCACCTATTTCTGTGATATTTAAAACTTTTCTTGAACCATCTTCTAATCGAGACTGCTGAATGACCATATGAACTGCCGAAGCAATCATCTCTTTAACAGCTTTAGGAGAAAGTCCTGCGCCGGCATATTGAACAAGTGTTTCAAGTCGACTAATGGCATCTCTTGGACTGTTGGAGTGGACTGT
>CALFYV010000286.1 GCA_937952395.1 uncultured Bacteriovoracaceae bacterium
GTACAATTATCCAAAATCTCCTAAAAAATGACCCATTTTAGAGTCAGTATAATATCCAGATATCAATAAGTTAACTGCCAAATTCAAACAATAAAGCTTAATGCCTTATACTAAAAGTCCGAAGAGTTAAGCAGAGAGGTATGAGATGAGATTATTGATTATTTTGACGTTAATTATTAGTCAGTCGTGGGGGCAAAAGCGAAGTAAATTAAAATGTGAAGATCTTGGAAAGCATGCCAAAGACTATGCCTCAAAAGGAAAAAACATTAATTGTTCCTCTTCTGAAAAGCTACTCGAACATAGAGTAAAAAATAACAAATTTGAAAAGATTAAATCGATGGATTTTCGTCATAACTATTGCTTTAACTGTTCTGATCTAAAAGAGCTTTCAAAAAAATATTCTGCATCAAAAGAAATGGCGAAAGTTATTGAAGTGAAATGTCCATCACCAAAGCCTCCACAAAAGAAAATTCCACCACCAGAAGTAAAGAAGGAACCTACTTGCGAAGATCTTTACGAGCTTGGAAGTGAAATGAGCAAAGATCAGAGAAAGAAATTTAGCGAACTTAACTGTTGTCATGCTTTAAAAACGAACTTAATAGGCAAGCTTGATTCCGTGGATGGTTTAGTTGGTAGTTTAAAAATGAAGTTTATTACTGAAGCCAACGCAGATAATAAAGATTTCAAAAAACTTGAAGGACTCGGCTGTATCGAAACTTGTAATATCAAATCTCAAGTAGCCTCTGTGAAAGAACCAGTTGCCAGTTCTTCAAAGTCTCAATTTAGCTATGGAAGTTGTGCTGATTACAAATTGCCTCAATCACAAACCTCTCCATCACTATTCCCATTGGGCGGTAATTCTAACTTGGTCTCAGGCTTAAGCAGTAATGAATCATGTTCAGTAATCAATCCTGGTTTTGACAAAGGTAATATTAAAAAAAGTGCACAACAAAACAATCAAATCATTTACTCGCTAGATGAAATTGATTTGATTGTTGAAAAAATTGAAAACGGTGAACTTAAAGAAGATGAGTATTGTCCTGATATAAAAAGCGTTCAAAAAGTTTATACACAACCTGGTGGAAAGTTTTATGGTGTAAGCCATACACTGGCAAAACAGGTAGAGAGTTCAAATGTTCTCTTTGTATGTCCAAAGCAAAGCTCAACCAATGGCAAGAGAGTAGGAAGCTTATTTTTAAACTGTTGCTACCCTGAAAGTAAAAATCTACTGGAAGAGAACTTCAAATCCATTGGAATGGAGATGGGTGAAGGATGCCAACCTAAAGTTGGTGAATTCTATAAAAGTAAAAATGGTGTTGCTGAAAATATCGCAACCCAATATTCAGCTCAATGTACGGGTCGAGAGGATTTTGTTGTAATTGATAAAATTTTGCCATTATTTCCATTTGATAAAAAAGGTAAAGAAGGTAGTGCCGGTCCGAGTGAGGCAATTAAGAAATAAAAAAAGCCCCTTTTCAGGGGCTTTTTTCTTTATCTGGCCACACCAATGGCCCGAGTTTCTCGAATAACATTTATTTTAATTGTTCCTGGATAAGAGAGTTCTGCCTCGATCTTCTTAGCGATCTCTCTTGAAAGAACAACTGTTTGTTCATCATCAATCTTGTCATTTTCAACAATAACTCTGATTTCTCGCCCTGCTGAAATGGCATAACTTCTAGCTACGCCATCAAAGCTATTAACAATACTTTCAATATCGGAAAGACGTGAAACATAAGACTCTTTAAGCGCTTTTCTGATACCTGGGCGACCACCTGATAGTGCATCTGCGGCCATTACTAAATGAGCAAGAATTGATTCAGGTTTAACATCTTCGTGGTGAGCACGAACGGCGTGAACAATATCTTGGTCTTCACCAAACTTCTTAATGAAGTCAGCACCAACAACAGCATGAGAACCTTCCGCAGAAGCGTCCATGACTTTTCCAATATCGTGTAGGAGTCCTGCACGTCTAGCTTGTTTTACATTCAGCCCAAGTTCCGCTGCCATCGCACCACAAAGGAAGGCAACTTCAAGAGAATGTTGATATTGATTTTGCGTATAAGATGTTCTCCAGTTGAGAGCGCCAATCATTTTTAGAACTTCCGGGTGAATTCCATGAACTCCAATTTCCATTTGGGCTTTTTCACCTAGTTCTCTTAAGGTACTTTCAAATTCTGATTTTGATTTTTCATAAAACTCTTCAATTTTAGCAGGGTGAATCCTTCCGTCAGCAATAAGTCTTTCAAGAGTCATACGTGAGATTTGCTTGCGAACAACGTTGAATGAAGAAATAACGACTAAACCTGGAGTATCATCAATAACTAAGTCGACACCGCAAATTTGTTCAAAGGCACGGATGTTTCGACCCTCACGACCAATAATTCTTCCCTTAATTTCATCTCCCGGTAACTCAACCGAGGTAATTGTTTGTTCGGCTACATACTCACCAGCAAAACGCTGACAAGCGATTCCAATAATTCTCTTGGCCTTCTTTTCTGCCTCTTCGTTTGCTTCCTCTTCGATTCTAGCAATCATTTTCGAAGCATCTACTTTAGCTTCTTCTGTGTATTGATTAATTAATTCTTCCTTGGCTTGCTCTTTTGTCATGCCTGCAACTTCAGATAGTTTAGCGGCAATATCTTCTTGGCGGATTTTATATTTTTCAATTTCTTGATCAACTTTTCTAAGTCTTTCTTGAATTTGATTTTCTTTCTCTCTTAATCTAGCAATCTCTTGCTCTTTTTGTTCAATTTTGGCGTCTAAGGCTACTTCTTTTTTTGTCAGCCCCCGCTCTTCCTCTGCCAACGCTCTGTATTTCTTGTTATATTCTTCTTCTAATTCAATTCTTTCTTCTTTGATGATTTGTTTGGCTTCATACTTAGCTTGCTTCTTAATATCTAGTGCTTCATTTTTGGCGTTCTTAGAAACAATACCTTTTATAAAAAAACCCGCCAATGATCCAACGATTAAAAAGAGGGCCGATGCCAATATAACTTCCATACCCATAATTTACCCCTTTACCTTATATATTTTTTTATCCGTTATTATTAAATCTACTTTCTTATCATGCTTATCTGTTAATAACTTTTCTACCATTTGCTCTTCATAACAAACTCCTATTTTCATTCCTTGAAAATGCTCAAGATAACGATCATAAAAGCCGGCTCCTCTTCCTATTCGATTACCTTCAAAAGAGAACAGTAATCCAGGGATAATAAGAACATCTAAGTCTAGACTTTCCCTTTCGCCTAAAGTCTCAGGTAAGCTTATTCCCCAATTTTCCTTCTGAAGTTTTTCAAAAGCAGCTTGATAAAACTTCATACTTTTATCTTCAAAAATCCTTGGAAAGGAAAACCGAGCATCTTTCAAAGTCCAGTTCACATACCAAGCAACTTCTTTCTGTATAGGACAATAAGCCCCTACAGTTAAATTCGTCATTTTGGATTGATAAGTTTTTAGAATTTCGCAAATTCGACTAGAAATTATTATATCCTTACTTTTTCTTTTCTCTAATGAAAGAGATTCAAGAATAGTTTTGGCATATAGTCGTTGCTCTTGTTTCGTTTTCAAAATCCTA
>CALFYV010000287.1 GCA_937952395.1 uncultured Bacteriovoracaceae bacterium
TTGACTTAAAGTTTTTTTTCACGCTTTCAAAGTTCTTGTCAAAAAAGCAGAAGATGATGAAGTTGGTCAAATCACTCATATGCAAGCTTTAAGCAACGCCATGGCAGCGACCATTGGCCTTGGTAATATTTCAGGAGTTGCTGTTGCGATTACCCAAGGTGGAGCAGGTGCTATTTTTTGGATGTGGGTAGCTGCTTTATTTGGTATGAATACAAAATTTTTTGAATGTTCTTTGGCACTTATCTACCGTGGAAAAGATTACAAGGGAGACGTTCAGGGTGGTCCCATGTATGTTATTGAAAAAGTCTGGGGACAAAAAGGAAAATGGCTCTCTGTTTTTTTTGCAATTTGCGCTCTTGTTGGAACCTTGTCACTTTTTCAAATTAACCAATTAACAGATTATTTAAATCACTATTATGAATTACCCCGTTATTATGTGGGAATATTATTTTCACTCATCGTTTATTTTATTCTAAAAGGTGGAGTAGTTCGTATTGGAAAGATAACCAGTCGGTTGGTTCCCATTATGACCGCGTTTTATTTTCTTTCTTGTTTTGGCATTATTTTGATGAATTTTGAAGCAGTACCTATGTTATTTGCAAAAATATTTACTAATGCTTTTCATTTAGAAAGTGTTTTGGGGGGAGTGCTGGGTTATAGCTTTAAAGAAGTTGTCATTGCAGGAGTTAAGCGCGCGACCTTTTCTAATGAAGCAGGAATTGGGACGGCACCAATGGCACACGCTAATGCTAAAACTAATGAACCGATTCGTGAGGGCTATGTAGCGATGCTTGGGCCATTTTTTGATACAATAATAATTTGTTCTCTCACTGCAATCAGCTTGCTGTTGGTGAATCCTCAAATAGGCGAAACAACGACTAGTGGAATTATCATCACTAATAAAGCCTTTGAAGTTGTTTATGGTGGATTTGGAGTGCATTTACTGGGAGTTTCGATTCTGCTATTTTCATTTTCCACAATGATAGGCATGGCCAATTATAATGAGAAATGTTGGAATTATTTATTTAAAGGTAAAAAATATTTTAGTCAAAAAAGTTTCCTTATTTATTATTGCACAACAATCATAATGGGAGCACTTGTAAAAATGAGTATTGTTATTAACATCATGGATATTTGTTTTGCATTAATGGCCATACCAAATATTTTGATAACTGTTTATAAAGCCAAAGAGGTACAGAGCGCAATGGTAATTTATAATAAAAAATATGGCATCACAAAATAGAATAAAACAATTAGAAAAGAAGATTGCACAAAATAAAGAGCTTTACTATAAAGGTCAGGCTCAAATTTCTGACGAAGAGTATGACAAACTTGAAGATGAATTAAGAGAACTTGATCCACAAAATATCCTCTTGCAAACAGTAGGTTCTAGAGAATTATATGGACAGAAGATAAAGCATGATAAAAAAATGCTCTCTCTTGATAAGACCTATTTGCTGGACGATTTAATTTTTTGGAAGAAAAATAATGAAATTATTAGTACCTACAAAATTGATGGCTCAAGTTGTTCTATTATCTTTGAAAAAGGTCAATATAAGCAGGCTAAAACTAGAGGGGATGGTAGTTTTGGAGAAAACATAACAGATAAAATTGTCCAGCTACCGTCTGTTCCCTTGGAAATATCTTTTAAAAACAAGATTGAAGTGCGAGGTGAGGTTTTTTGTACAGAAGAAAATTTTATTCATTTAAGCCAAAAGATGGAGGAATTAAAATTAGAAAGGCCAACCTCTCAAAGAAATATCGTTGCAGGACTTTTGGGAAGAAAGGAAAATCATGAATTGTGTTCATATTTAGATTTTCAAGCGTTTGACTTAATTGCCGACGATATCAAAATGAAAACAGAAGTTGAAAAAATGCAAACGTTAAAAACATGGGGCTTTTCTATTCCAGAGTTTGTTCTTCATAAGAATGAAAATGACATAAAGGAAAGATTAGAAGAAGTAAAAGAATTTATGGCCCATGGGAACTACTTAATAGATGGTCTAGTTTTCACTCTGAATGAGATCAAACTGCATGATGAATTAGGTGAAACAGCTCACCATCCTCGATATAAGATGGCGTTCAAATTCCAAGGTGAAGCTAAGACAACGGTCTTAAAATCTATAACGTGGCAAATATCCAGAAATGGCACAGCAACACCCGTTGCTGAAGTCGAAGAAGTTGAACTAAGTGGTGCCAAAATTAATCGAGTGACACTTCATAACTATGGTATGGTTAATCAGTACCAACTAAAAGCTGGTGATAAAATCGAGATTGTTCGCTCTGGAGAAGTGATTCCTAAATTTTTAAGAGTCATCGAAAGCTCTAATAATAAATTTAAAATTCCTTTAGAATGTCCAAGTTGTTCACAAAAACTTTTCATTGAAGACATTAGACTCAAGTGCAGAAATGAACTATGCCCTCAAAGGGTAATTGATGAATTTTTGAATTTCATCAAAAAAATGAATATTGAAGATTTAAGCGTTAAGAGACTTGAAGTATTAATCAAGAAAAAACTTGTTACAGATCTTGCATCACTTTATAGCTTGACCAGAGAGCAATTGCTGAGCTTGGATAAAGTTAAGGATAAACTAGCAGATAAAATTATTTCCAATATTCAAGCAAGTAAAAATGTTGATTTAGTTACTTTTTTGTCAGCCCTGGGTCTTAGTGGGGGGGCTTATAATAAGTGTGAAAAAATTGTAAATCATGGTTATGATTCAATCTCTAAGGTTTTAAGCCTTACTAAAGAAAAATTAATTGAAATTGATTCTTTCGCTGATAAGTCTGCCACTGAATTTATGGATTCATTGAACGAAAAAAAGGATTTAATTCAAAAATTGATTAATTCAGGTGTGAAAATTAAGCCACCGACGCAAAAATCCTCAACGCGATTAAGCGGTAAAAAATTTTGCATCACAGGAACATTATCTATGAAAAGAAGCGATATTGAAGCACTCATTAAAGATCACGCCGGGCTTATTGTAGGTAGTGTTTCTAAAAATACAGATTATTTAGTCACCAATGACAAAGAAAGCTCATCTTCTAAGTTCCAAAAAGCTAAAAGTCTTGGTATACCCATCATCAGTGAAAAAATGCTCGTAGACCTAACGGAGGCGTAGTAATTTCAATAGTTTGGCCATGATGAAATTGGTTTTATTTTTGAATACTCAATGAATATGAAAAAGCGAAGTGAATTTTTATGTGATATTTGTGGTTTTCGTTCAGCAAAGTGGCTGGGAAATTGCCCTGAATGCAAAGAATGGAATACTTTTCAAGAACACGACGTGAGTAAAGGAGAAAAGCGCTCGATCAGTTCTGTGAGTGAGGCCAAGGCCAAACCCATGAACGAAGTTAAACAGGAGCGCATTTTTAGAATTAAAACAGAAATTGCAGAATTTGATAGAGTCATGGGAGAGGGCCTGGCCCTAGGTTCTTTAAACCTTATCGGTGGAGAACCAGGGATTGGAAA
>CALFYV010000288.1 GCA_937952395.1 uncultured Bacteriovoracaceae bacterium
TTTTTGGTCGAAAGAGTCGCGGAACGCTTGTGTTTCTAGCGAAACACCACTTTTAGTTCCCGTTTATTGGGGGCTACATGCCAATGAAGATGGTGCATTTGATTTTGGAGGCATTCGTCCAGAAACGGATTTATATCAATTTTGCCAGTTAACAAAAAAATATAATTTACGAGTTCTTTTTTTGTTCCCCATGACAGCTTTTCCTTTTCTTCCTAACGGAGGATTACCACCGCATATTGCTTATAAAAGTGCTGTTCATAAAAATGGCTTTTTAATGTCGTTTGTTGGGGAAAATTCAGAAGTTTATAAGATTCCTTCATTTTATCATCCGAAAATTATCAATGAATATAAAAAATTTGCTCGCGCTTTTGGCTCTTTTATTCAGAATGAAAAAATTCATGCTGAAATTATAGGAGTTGAATGCGGAGTGATTGGTGATGACAATCTTTTCACTTCATTGTTTCAAGATTATTCTCAAAGTTTTCAAGTGTCATTTGCACAGTTTTTAAAAACTAGCGGCACTGACCCTTTTGAAGTAGGTAACAAAGAAAGCCTGGGATTGAAAGAAAAAGAATTTAGAAAGCTTGTTAAAGAACTTTTTTATGAAGTAGCGAAGTCAAATACAGGCAAACATTGGCAGGGGAAAATGACATTATCCCTTATTGGTGGAAATTCTCATCAATTTTTCTCAAGGCTAATGGGCCAAGAAGATGTTCAAGATTCATATATTAATCAATTCCTCGCTTCATTAACTTATAACATGGTACCGTGTTCCTTTTTACTCTCTGAAGAAATGAGAAAAGGTATTTTGAAAGAATTAAGTGGTAAATTTATTAATTCTAATTATTACCATACGCTTTTGAATGATTCACAATATTCAAATAATGAGCATGATTTAACTCATTTAAGATTTATTGAGTTTTTAGGCTTTGATTCTCAGCTTAGTAATACAAAAAATATTTTCCAAACTTGGGGAATTGAAGATTATTTAAAAAAGTCTCTTAATTGGTGTTATGGAATTCATGAAGAACTTTTTGAGTTGGAGGAAGAACTCATTCAGGAAAGAGTTCTATTTTTAAACCACAAAAAAATAACTGAAGTGGATAGTCATAAGATTTTTAGTTACTTTTTCCAAGGCGCAAAAGTTATTTTGGCACAGTCTGGTTTAGATGAAAAAATTAGAAAGAAAATTGATATTTTTATTTTAGAGAATAATTTAAAAGTAACAGATTTAAATATTGTCGTTCCTTTACGTATTGTTGAATTGGGTGAAGGATTGCTGATTCTAATTGATGCCACCAAGCTGGAAGAACTTAGTCTCGAAGACAAGGATAAATTGTGGCGCAAAGTATTTGAGTTAGGAAACCTAAAATACCTTGAGCTTGAAACTCAGGATGAGCTTAATTATATTTGGTCCAAAAGACACCCTTACGACCATGAATTGAATTACGAAGAAGTCAGGCGAGTTAATATTATCAATACTTCTAGTTATAAAAAGAAAGCCAATATTCAAATTAAAGATGGCTTTGCTTTTATCAAATATATAGATGAAGAAAATGTAAAAATTGATCAAGATAAAAAAATGATTCAATTAGAATTTAAACCCAGAAGTAAAATATCCCTGGAGTTTGGTTATTATGAATAAATTAAACCTGATTTATCATTATTTTATTCAAGAAGAGAATGGACGACAGTCCCCGTGTTATCAAGTCATGAAAATTTTTGACGAACAAGGCGAACTCAGTAGTAAAGAAATTGGAAATGCTTTTTCTCATTTTAGAGGTCTGCATTATAATGGTTATTTAAGTTTTAAAAATGAAGAAGAGATGCAAGAGTTTTTTATTGAATGGGCGCAAAATAATAAAACCAAACAAATTAATTTTTATACTTTAACCGATTTCAACTATATTCTTCAAAATTCCAATACAGTACAAGAAATGCAACATCAATTAGCTCAGTACTCCAAAAAATGGACCCCTCCTAAGAGTGAATCTAAGTCGATCTTTCAAAGTATTTTGAATTGATTAAAGATTGCAGCTTTGTTTTTTTTGATTTTCGCAATAACAAATCATATAAGCACTTTCATTTTCATCTACAAACTGTCGACGATTTCGATGATTTGTTATAAGGGTTGGTTTCTTCATTAGATAAATTGCTTTTTCTTGTTTATTATTTGTATCGGTTAGCCAAATATTCTTATCTTCAAGATAATAAAACAGATCAGTTTCAAGCAGTCCTTCATAATTTTCTTTCATTCTTTCCAGAGAAGGTTCTTTCCAATTCTCTCCAAAAACAACAGAACAGCTAAAAATGGGTTCAATGTCTTTTTTCAAAGGGTTTAATATTTTCTGATCTTCGTTAATATCAAGTGGGTTGTAGATAATGGCCAACCATTGGTCTTTTGTTGTTTTTGATTCAGAAAAAATAGGTCTAAGTCTCCCAAGAGTTTCATAGCGAATTTTTCTTAGGTAATTCAAATTTGCTTCTTTTTTGTCTTGAAGTCTCGTGTATAACCAGCTCATATTAACCAAGAAGTTATTTAATTGAGAGTTATATCGGCCATAAGCTTTAAAATAAGAAGTCGTTTCAAATTCTTCTTGGATCGTTTCTCTTTCAAGCAAATTCCAAAATAAAGCGTTCTCTTCTTTTATATTATTTTGTAATTTTTGAATCAATGTGTTTTCATCTAAATCTTTAATGTCCTTTTCTGTCACGTTCACTAATTCTTTAAACTTTGATTTTAGTAATTCCTTGAGAACATATTTAAGGGGAATAGGAGTTAGAACATCACAACCTTTTTCGAGTTCCTTCTCTTGTAGTTTATCCAATTCTTTAATGCTTAAAACTTCAGGACAAGCTTTATGGATTAAGAATTCGTTTTCAAGTTGGAATAAATGAATTTGCAAAGGATTTACAAAATTTCCGAAGCGCTCGATGCTGACAGCAATCCCCTTATGTTGGGCCAAAGCTGTGCTCAAAAATAGGGCCAATATCAAAATTGTTTGATTCATCGCGTTCATAGTAGGTGAAGTCGCGATTTATTGCAAATTGCTTGTGAATTCAGAGGTTTAGTTTGTAAAAAATACACTACAAATATCCATTTATAGCGATTGCTTCCATTGATACTATGTGTTAGAAAATGCTATGAAAAACCTCTTTGATTATAGCTTTGAAGACTTGAAGCTAGAGCTGAGTGCTTTAGGATTCGCTTCTTTTAGTATCAAGCAAGTTTATGATTGGCTTTATCGTAAGCTTGAATTTGATATGAGTAAATGGAGCAATCTTTCAAAAAATAACC
Organism: uncultured Bacteriovoracaceae bacterium; assembly: GCA_937952395.1. Lineage (GTDB taxonomy): Bacteria > Bdellovibrionota > Bacteriovoracia > Bacteriovoracales > Bacteriovoracaceae > CALFYV01. Next base: position 3,299 of record CALFYV010000288.1, read on the forward strand.
GTGAGTTACTCGAAAAAAATTACTCTCTAAAGCTTCCCAAAATTATTTGGCATGGATTAAGTCGAGATGGAACTCGAAAATTTTTATTACAAATGAATGACGGACAAACTGTCGAATCGGTCGCTATCCCTGCAAAGAACCGACTGACTCTTTGTATCTCTTCTCAAGTGGGA
>CALFYV010000289.1 GCA_937952395.1 uncultured Bacteriovoracaceae bacterium
ATAAATGGAATCTATAGCAACACCGGCCATTCCCACGTCTCCCATCACTCTGGGATGATCAGAATCATAACCACGGTGAGTGGCCAAATCGAAGGCAATTGATAATCCTCTTTGCCCTTTGGCCAAATTATCTCGGTAAAAAGCATTGCTAGCTTCAGCCGTTGAAAATCCCGCATACTGCCTGATAGTCCAAGGTCTGGTTAAGTACATGGAAGGATAGGGACCGCGCGTGAATGGTGCCATACCAGGAAAGGTATGAAGATGATGAAGTCCCTCAAGATCTTCTGCCATATACAAAGGCTTTAGATTAATACCTTCGGCGGTTGAGAGTTCAAGATCCTCTAAATCAATTTCAAGCTCTGCTTCGGCGTACTTCTTCCATTTTTTTGCCAGTTTGGCTTGAATTCTTTTTTCATGATCTTCTGGAAAAAGGCTGATTTTGGAGAAATCAATTCTCTTCATAATCTTTCTCCATTCTATGAACTAAATTTTCCAAAACTTGATAAATATTTTGACCACTATAAAGGTTATCGATAATGCCTTTCTCCTGTAGAGAGTCCAGTAATTCTTCATCCATCTTCCCTGCTAGGTAAGCATAAGCATCATGCTTAGTGGATAAAGACAAGAAATCGACTACGAGATTAGGGTATTCTTCGTTATTTGCGACGAGTACACAAATATTGATCTTGGCTTCACTCATTTTACTTTGACTTAAAGGTGAGCCAGCAAGGACTTCCTCAACTGATAAGCCCAATGTTTCAAAAATATTTTTAATAAAATTAATACGGGAACTGAGCTCAGCATAATCACCTTGAATAATTAAACTCACTATGGCCCGCAATTTAATATTTTTAAGCTCACACTTTTGTCTCAAATCTTCGTAGGCTTGCGCTGAACGAAATTTATTCAATGATTGAATTCTATCAACCTCACTTTGTGAATGAAGTATTTGTGCTGCCTTGGAAAAACTAAAGCCTTTGGCATAAGCCTCTAGTAAGACTTCTCCCATTAGTTTTGAACTCAAATCAAAAGGTTTATAATTTCTTGAAGCTTCAACAATATTTTTTGTTAACTTAGGATCACAATCTTTAAGCTCAACATGGAATGACTCTTCTTCTTTAGGTGAGCATTTATCAAAAAAGTTTTCTTTGGGATTGGCAAAATTATTAACGCCAGTAATGATATCCTGACGCTTTTGAATTTTAGACCGTCTTTTCTCTCTTGTTTCTTCTACCCATTGTTGAATCTTTCCAGACTTAAGGCAGTTGACCATTCCACCTTGCCGTTCAATATCTTGGAAAATGGCCCAAGCTCGTTGATTAAAATCTAAAGTGAGAGCTTCGAGAAAATAACTGCCTCCTGCCGGATCGAGAACTTTGGATAGATAAGACTCTTCAGATAAAATATGACTGATATTACGGGATAATCTGCGAGCAATTGTGAAATACTCTGAATTTTCGTTGTTATAACTCTCATTGATGGCCCTATCAAAACTAAAGGTTTCGATCACTGGTATATCGGATAATGCCGCTCCCATTGTAGCAGAGGTTGTTCGCAAAATATTTGTCCATGGATCATAAAGGCTTAGCATACGCAGTGAGCTGCGTGCAAAAATTTGAGCACATTGTAATTCTCGGTCATTAGAATAACTTTCAACGACTCTGGCCCATAGAAATCGAAAGGCCCTAGTCTTGGCCATACTCATAAAAATTTGAGAATCATAACTGAAGAAAAATTGTATGAGA
>CALFYV010000290.1 GCA_937952395.1 uncultured Bacteriovoracaceae bacterium
ATATTATTCGACAAAACAATATAAAATTTAATAAAAGTAGTCGACAAATCACCACACTTAAATTACGTAAATACAGTGTGCGCAGTTTACACGTTTTAAGTTTCTAATTTAAGCAATCAAAAAAATGAGTACGACATCCGAAGGATTTTTAACCGTTTTGGTAAGGTCAATTACCTACGTATTCTCTATGATAGAAAAACAAAGAAGAGCAAAGGTGTAGCGTTTGTGCAAATGCCTTATAAGAAAGATGCTGAACGAGCCATTGAAGGACTTAATGGTCAAAATATTGAGGGTCGCATTTTAAAAGTCAGCATCGCTAAAGATAATCAAAAAGTAAAAACGGTGAAAGTAAAATCACAAGAATTTCATTTGGACGAAGAACCAAGAAAAACTATCAAAATTCCCATGAAGAGAAAAAAAGAAAAAGGTTTAAAAGTTCTGCTTAAATATTTGAACAAGTCTTGATGTTGTATCAAAAATAGTCGAGAATCACTAGCCATGGCCATACTCTTAAATTTCAAAAACTTGAATCTACGTTTCGGACAGAAAGTTATTTTTGATAATGCTGAGTTAACTATTAATAAGGGTGACCGTATCGGACTTATTGGCTTAAATGGTCAGGGTAAGAGTACACTCTTTAATATTTTACAAGGTAAAGTGCAAGCCGATCAATCAACTCCGCCCTTTGTCTATGATAAGAGTAATGAAGGTTTTGAAATCTTTTTGATCCCACAAGAACTTAACATCAAAGACTTTAAACATCTTCCTATCGAAAATTATTATCTAGCTTTTTATCCTGAGCTCTATAAAGTTCATACAGAGCTGGAGAAAGATTATAGTAATGAAAAAATGCTGGCGCGCTTTGAAGAATTAGGCGGCTGGGATATTCAAAATAGTTATATCAATTACCTTAAAGGTTTTGCTCTTGATGATTTATCTAGAAGTGTAGAGAATTTAAGTGGTGGGGAAAAACGTAAAATGGCACTAAGTATTGGACTGAGTTCAAATGCTGAATTTTTACTTTGGGATGAGCCAACTAACCATTTAGATATTGAAACCATCGAGCGTTTTGAAGATGAACTTTTAAACTCACGCAAAACTTTCATGATCATCAGTCACGACAGATACCTCCTTAACCACACCACTGATCGTATTTGTCATATTGAGCGCGGAAAAATTACTAATTTTAAAGGGACTTATCTTGATTACTTAGTTTACTTGGAAGAAAAAGAAGCTGAGCTCATGAAAAATTTAGACAAGAAAGAAAATAAGCACCGCCGAGAATTGGCCTGGATGCGCCAAGGGGTTAAGGCGCGAGGAACTCGTTCTAAAAAACGAGTTGAGGGTTTTCATAATCTTAAAGACAGTATTGCTGAGATAAAAAGTCGCAGTAAAAAAGTGGTAGATTTAGGGCTTATCCATAGTGGACGAAAATCTAAGATTCTTATCCAAATTGAAGACGGGCAGTTCTCTTATGGAGAACGTGAAATCTTTAATGAATTAAACCTGATGATCGCCAAAAAAGATAAAATTGCACTTATTGGCCCCAACGGTGCTGGTAAGTCCACACTTATTAATATTTTCCAAGAAAAATTAACACTCACCCGTGGAAAACAGAGAAATGCAGAAGGACTTAAAGTTATCGTTTTTGATCAAAACAGAGAAAGTCTTGATGATAATAAAACACCGATGCAAATCGTAGGTGAAGGCAATGATTTTGTCATGTTAGGTGATGGTAATCGCCAACATGTGAATTCTTATCTAGCCAAATTTTTATTTAATACCGACCAAGTTAACCGCCCGGTTTACACCCTCTCTGGTGGAGAGAAAAATAGATTGCAATTAGCTATGTTCATGAAGCAAGCGGCTGACCTATGGGTCTTTGATGAGCCCACCAACGATTTAGATATTGAAACAATTGAGCTACTAGAAAAAGAACTTAAAAATTACGATGCTGCTGTCATTATCATTGGTCATGATAGAGCATTCTTAGATAATACTTGTAATTCAACTTGGCTCATTCACGATAAGAAAATTGAGGCTTTTGTGGGTGGCTATACTCAAGTTGCCCCTTACTTACATGCCCTAGAATTAGAAAGAGCACTGCCTAAAAAACAAGAAGAAAAAATTAAACCAAAAGAAAATACTGGGTTAAGTAATAAAGAAAAAGAGAGACTTAAAACCATTGAAGCTGAAATTCAAAAAGTAGAAAATGATTTAGGTAAGAAAGAAGAAGAATTAGCAAGTTTCGACTTCTCTGATATGAATATTGAAAAACAGAAAAAATATGAAAAAATGAATCAGAAAAAGGCTTCTTTTGAACAAAAAATCCTAACTCTTTACCAAGAATGGGAAGAGCTCAGTTCTCGCAACTAATTTAGAATTTCTTTTTATGTAAAAAACAATCTTTAGAATGATCTTGAACCATACCTATGGCCTGCATAAAAGCATAAATAATAGTTGTACCGACAAAGCGAAATCCGCGTTTTTTTAAATCCTTAGAAATCGCATCACTTATTTCAGTTCGGTTGGGGTAATCGCTCATCTTTTGAAAATTATTATAGATAACTTTGTTATTCACAAAGCCCCAGATATATTTATCAAAACTTCCAAATTCTTTTTGGACTTCTAAAAAAGCTTTTGCATTAGAAACAGTCGATTCTACCTTTAAGCGATTTCGAATAATCCCTGGATTAAGCAGGATTTTTTTTATTTGAGCAGGAGTGATTTTAGCGACTTTTTTGGGATCAAAATTATGAAACAACTGCTGATAACACTCACGCTTTTTGAGAACAGTTTCCCAACTGAGCCCTGCCTGTGCTCCTTCAAGTGTAATCATCTCAAATAGCTTATGCTCATCGTGGACAGGTCTCCCCCACTCCTTATCGTGGTATTCTACATACTGAGAATTACTGAGTTTGAGCCAAGGGCAACGTTTTTGCTTCTGCATACACTGGTTTATACCGATAGATAAATCCTTGGTCAAACCCTATAAATCCTCAAGGTTTAGCACGCTAACCCGATAAGAATACTATGAATAGGAATCTGCAACTACCTTATCAAATATTTATCCTAGGGCTCTCTAGCCTAGTCTTGGGCCTTATGGCCATAG
>CALFYV010000291.1 GCA_937952395.1 uncultured Bacteriovoracaceae bacterium
TAAGCTCCTTATTGCCGATGAACCAACCACCGCATTGGATGTAACAATTCAGAGACAAGTTTTAGAACTTATGTTTGATTTGCAATCCAAATACAAAATGGGAATGCTTTTTATCACTCATGACCTTGGTGTTATTGCTGATATTGCTGATGAGGTTGTGGTTATGTACCGCTCTAAAGTAGTAGAGAAGAACTTCACAAAAGAGATTTTTAAAAACTCACAGCATCCGTATACGAAAGGACTACTCGCCTGTCGTCCTTCATTGGATAAAAATCCGAAAAGGTTACTCACAGTAAGTGACTTTATGACGGAGGATGGAAAAGAGAAAAGTGTTGATTTATCTCAACTCACTCCTTATGAAAAAGAATATAAATTTAATGAAAAAGAAAATCCTATTTTATTAGAAGTGAAAAACTTAAAAACGTTCTTTCCTATTAAAGGAGGGATTTTTGGCAAAACAATTGATTATGTAAAAGCTGTTAATGGAGTTAGCTTTAAGTTGAGAAAAGGTAAAACCCTTGGACTCGTTGGCGAATCCGGTTGTGGTAAGACCACTCTAGGTCGTTCTATTTTAAGACTGATTGAACCTACGGAGGGTACTGTTATTTACAATGGAAAATATATAACCGCGCTCAACTCAGATGAAATGCGCCAAATGCGCTCAAAAATGCAAATCATTTTTCAAGATCCTTACTCTTCTCTGAACCCTCGTATGACAATCGCAGAGATCTTAATGGAGCCAATGATTATTCACAAAATTGGTAGAAATAAAGCTGAGAGAGTAGAAAAAGCAAAATGGTTAATGGATAAAGTGGGCTTAAAGCCAGAGCAATTATCCCGTTATCCTCACGAGTTTTCTGGTGGACAAAGACAACGAATCTCAATTGCTCGTGCCTTAAGTTTAAATCCAGAATTTATTATTTGTGATGAGTCTGTTTCTGCTTTGGATGTTTCAGTCCAGGCACAAGTACTTAATTTACTACTAGAGTTGCAAGCAGAGTTTGGACTGACTTATATATTTATTTCTCATGATTTAAGTGTCGTGAACTTCATCGCAGATGAAGTCGGTGTAATGTATGCAGGTGAAATTGTTGAAATGAACACGGCCAATAAAATTTATCACGAGCCACAAATGGAATACACAAAAACATTACTAAAAGAAATACCCAAAGAGATTCCCAAAGAATTAATGTTGTAAGTTAGTTTATTTTATATTTGAATATTTTGTTTGATATAAAAATAAAAAGCAGAGAGAAAGCTGTCCCAAAGTAAACATTCCACCACCAAGACCAACCAAGAGCGATATTATTAATATAAACTCCCGTTAGTCCAAATAGGTAACAACCGTATACATTGATAAAATTTAATTTATAGGAAATCCATTTTTGCATCAATAACTTGGAAGCGAAAAGAGCTATGAGAGTTCCACCTGTCCAAGAGGCAATCTTTAATCCAAGTTCTAGTAATCCATTGCTTTTAGAAGCGGCAATAGAAATAAAGAAGAGTAGACTGATTATTATGAGGTTATCAATCTTGTAATAATAACTCATTTTATGACTCTGCCTTTTAGGGAAAAAATCATTATACAAACAACTACTGAGAGCATTCAAAGAAGAGTCGAGGGTACTCATTGTGGCGGCTAAAGCTCCGGCGACCATAAGACCTTTAAGTCCAAATGGAAAATAGTGAGTAATGAAATAAGCAAAAAGATAATCCGCTTCTACGCCCTCAGGAGGAGTCACACTTTGATAGTGAGACCACAATAAAGCTCCAATACTCAAAAAAAGAAATCCAATCATGATGGACATGAAAGCTGAGGAGATAATGGCCCTTTGTGCGCTTTTTAAGCTTTTATTAGCGATTAATCTTTGAATATAATCTTGATCGACTCCGTGTGTACCTATGTCAAAAAGTATTCCTCCAAAAAAGCCAGCGATAAAAGGACCTGGGGCTGAAAAATCAATCCATGTCAACTTACCAGCAACAGAAGCCTGGAGCATCATTTCACTCCATGATTGATTTGAGATTTGTGGAATCAGAATATGAGCAGTAATACCACCGATGACAAAAAGACCCATTTGGGCAATATCAGTTCTGACAACGGCTTTTAATCCCCCAATAAGAGTATAGAAAAATGTTATAAAACAAATTGTGAATAGTGCGTAGTAGATATGAATATTAAAAAATTCAGCGATAAGAATTGAACCAGAGTACAAGCGTACACCAACGGATAATAATTTGTTGATCATATAAATAGAAGAAACGCTACGCAGTCCACCAGCGGTGGAATTCTCACTACTCATAATTCCATAAACGGTGAGCCCTTTGTCATAAAGTCTAGGAAGAATAACTTTAGCAATAATGATTCTACCCCATATAGCACCGAAATAAACTTGGATGAATGAGAAATCTTTGGTGTAAGCAAAAGCAGGAATACCGATAAAAGTAAGAGCGGAAACTTCAGTGGCAATAATTGAACAAAGTGACTCCGTGAAGGTTAAACTTTTGTTTGCTAGATATTGATCAGTAGCGTTTAGATCATCTTTGGTTTTTAACGGTTTACTTGAGTATAAAGATAAAGAAAAGACAGGAACTATATATGCAAAAACAACAATATAGTCTTGGTAGTTGATAGAAATGCTCACACTTCGCCTTTGCTAATTTAAAATTTTAATTAAATCAAAAACCTCTTGAGACGTAAACTCAATTAAGTCGTGTTTTTCTCAAATCTCCCTCTCAAAAAGCCGATAAATCATTGAGGAGAAGTCTTTAATGACTGAAAAAACATTTAATCTAAAGGGTCTTTCTTTTGATAAGAAAGATCTTGGTATTATTACGCTCGATGAGTTAGGGGAAAAGCAAATTTGCCCAGGACACGTAATATTCATGTCTGCTAAATTCAATCGTCCCGTATTGCTTATGAGAGCTGGAGATTTTGTTGATCCTGCCTTTGTAAAAAAATATAAAGATAAGGGGCAAAAGTCTTTTTATATTTTAAGCATTGCTAATCAAAAAAACATAGATGAATTTGAATCACTTTGGGTGAAATTAAAAATTGCAGCACTTGAAAGTGAAAGATTCGCCGCGAGAAACGAACTTTTAAAATACTTTGCAAATCTTTACTGGTATGAGGACTCAGTGGTCTGTGCTCTTGATTTTTATATTGCTACTTTTAATGTCTTCAATCGCTTAGCAGATGAAATTATTGTAGAAGTTAGAGAGACTGATACTATGCTTTGTGAACGAGGTATGCAAATGGCTTCCTTAGCAACAGTCGTTGCTTTGGCTATAGGCTACACTGATTATGAAATACTTAGCGACATCTTCCATGTCACATTTCTCCTCGATTTTGGATTGGTTGGTGAAGGCTATAGCTATTTAATTTCTCAAGCCTGTGATAAGGAAAGGTTAAGTCCAGGTGACGGAATTACTTATTTAAAAAATGCAAAAGTAAGTAAAAAAGAATTTGATTTTTTCCATTCACACCCTGTGACGGGATATCAAAAAGTATTTAGGCGTTGTTATGGTGCATTCTACAATCTTGAGTTGATGAAACTTATTTCCTTTCATCACGAGCAGCATAACGGCCAAGGATTTCCTCAGAGACTTAATTTTTGGGGATTATCAGATCTAGAGGTTGTTCCACTTTTTATTGATTATATTGTGCCATTTGAAGAAGTTATTTACCAAGAAAATAGCAGCGGTGGTTTATTAAAAAAATATGTGGATGCAATTGAGAGTGGAAGCAAAATTGATTCGCTCCCCATCCGGAGAGTGTATGAACGTTTGGAATATGAAATGAGCAAGGTGCTGGGTGAGGTCGTAGAGGATGATATTCAAAATGAAGAAGAGAATAATATTGAGGAAGAAAGTTTGGATTTAATTGATAAGTTGGGAGCATAATGGCAAAAGAAGCAAAAAAACTTCTTAATTTAGCGGGGGATTTGTCACCTAGGGTTCAAGGTTTCTTTCAAGGAAATCAAGTTGAAATTATTTTACCTGAACTGCTCGAAGATATAAAAAAAATAAATTATATTTTAGTCAAAGACTGGACAGACTTTGACGATCTGAACAATCGATATGAAACACTTCAAAATGGTATTTCCATCATTTCATTATCAGGTGTCCCCGACTCAAAAGACTTCCTCCTCGCGGGCGGACGCATGGTACTGGATGAGACTTGGCTCGATAATAAAGTTGGTTCGATCTTACTGCAGAAAGTTTTTGAAAAAGCTGGAACAATTCACTTAGATGAATTATTTGGGCAAGAGTTCAAGGAATATAAAACCTGCAAGATTTCCAGCCACCTTCGCTTAGGGCATTATAGTGATATCATTTCCATGGATGCCTTTGATAACGATTTTAATCTCGTCTCGATTCGAGGTTTTCTCTATCATGTTATTTACTACTACACTTACTTAAAACAAGCGGGACTAGGTTCCGTTCCATTCGAAGTAGAATATGCTCATAACGCTGATGTTTTTGTTGTGCATACTCATATGGCAGTTAAAAATTTTGTTGCCGATTATTTGCTGGATTGTTTTGGTGAAGACAACACAACTGATCCGCTTAAATATTTACTTAAAACAGCCTATCGTCTAACTGACAACATGGACGTTACTTACATCGAAAAGCCTTCTCGTCTAACAATCACAGGAGTTTGGAAGAAAACAGAAGCCGAACGAGTTTATAAATAAAACCAACTTCTCCTCAATAACATTAGGACTACAAAACAAATCCTAGGTGACTTAGAAAGAAATTTAACCAACACAAACGTTACCGATCAAGACCCGGAGCTTGATACCAGAACTGAAACAATTAAAGATAAACCACTTCCCGGTAATATTGTCGAAATGGTTTTAAATCCGGGAGATCCAAACAGTGCTATCAATCAAAACCCACAAAAAGCTGCGAGTTTAATTGCTCACGTCGTGGCCAGCGCTAAAGAACAAGGTAAAAAGGTTGAAAATTTAACTAATGAAGAATTTGATGCTTTTGTTCAAACATTTCCAGATTCAGAATTTGTAGCAGAATTATTACCTGGTGATAAAAAGAACCTTCTCGAGAAAGTTCAAAAAAGAGAAATTGCAGAAGCTTATGAACAAGAAGTTCAGCGAGTTAAAGATAATTTAAATAAAGATTCAGAACATATTCAAAAGGTGCAAGAAAATTTTGCTGAAGAAGTTGCTCAAAGAGTCTCTTCTGTATTAGATGCTGATACACTCAATCAAATTATTTCTTCTGATGATAACGAAGAAGAAGCTAAAGTTGTAAGTGGCAAGAAATACGATTTAGATATTGAGTCTTTTTTAGTTCCAGAGGGAGATAGAGAGAAGGAAGAAGCGATTAAGGTTGGCGGAGGAATTACAGAAGAAGATGGTAAGATTACTGTTCATGATAGTCAAAATGAAGAAGATGAAGACAAGGTCACGGTCAAAGGTGGAATCACAGAAGAAGATGGAAAAATTACTGTTCATGATGGTCAAAGCGAGGAAGATGAAGA
>CALFYV010000292.1 GCA_937952395.1 uncultured Bacteriovoracaceae bacterium
TCCTAAGGGTAAATGTATAATTTATAGTATTTTTTCAGGGGTTTTAAGTCAATTTCTTGAGTAAAACAGTTTCTTTTACTTCTTCAGCCGCGCCACAATCTTATTTAAGGCATTAGCAAACTGCTCTTTATCTTTAGGTCCCAACTGCGCAGGCCCTCCAGTCTCCATACCACTATCACGTAACTCTTTCATGAAGTCTCGAACTGACAATCTTTCGGCAATATTCTCTTCCGTGTAAAGTTCACCTCTAGGATTAATAGCGAAAGCCTTCTTCTCGACCACCAAAGCGGCAAGCGGAATATCTGCGGTGATCACCAGATCATTTTCTTGCACGTGTTCCACAATATAGAAGTCAGCAACATCATCGCCTTTTTCAACTTGAATTAAATTAATAAGAGGACTCAATGGAATAGAGATATAACTATTGGCTACCAAACAAACGGGTATATTCTGTCTGAAGGATGTTTGAAAAATATGCTCTTTAATAATTTTTGGACAAGCATCAGCATCAATCCAAATTTTCACTTCATTCTCCTAAACGAAAAAAGCACAGATTCCCTTTCGAAAATCTGTGCTTTGTATTACGTATTCTAAATTTAAAATTTAAAATTAGTAACGACCGCGTCCACCGCCGCCGCCGCCGTATCCACCACGACCGCCGCCGCCACCAGTTCTTGGTTCTTGTGGCTTAGCTTCGTTAACTTTCATTGGACGGCCTTGATTGTCTTGGCCATCAAATTTAGCGATTGCAGCTTGCGCTTCTTCATCACTAGACATTTCTACAAAGCCGAAGCCTTTGCTTCTTCCTGTATCTCTGTCGATGATTAATTTAACTGAATCTACAGTTCCACATTGTGAAAAAGTGTCAGTTAGTTGTTCTTCAGTTGCTGAGAAGGGAAGATTCCCTACATACAATTTCTTACCCATTTGGATTACTCCTCTAAATGTCAAGCCACACGCTCAAGAGAAGTTCTTCGGAAAACCTGGAAAAATCTCGGAACAGTTGCTAGTTCGTTAATATCAGTCTTCTGATTATCACATGATACTGAGCATTGCAATGGCAGCTATAGGAAATATAGCATAAAGTTGAAAAAAGATTTATTAGCTCAACTGGTTGTTTTCATAGGGTTTTCAGAAGGTTTCCCATATGCTTGTATTAGTACTAGACTCAATTTCTAATAAAAAAAGGCATCAATATGAACTATTCCACAAATTCCAATGGCCCAAATGAACTCGATCATCTCTTAAAACTTTTCAAAAAGGAATTTGGCAGTCCCTTGAAATTGCTCACTCCCCTTGCGGGCTTAATTTTTTTAATAGGGGTTTACACCAGTTTTTATACAGTTGAACCTGATGAAGAAGCTGTCATTATCCGCCTTGGGAAATACTTAGAAACAACTCCCCCAGGACTTCATTACAAAATTCCTTTTGGAATTGATAAACATATCTTGGTTCAAACCACAAAAATTCACCAAGCAGAATTTGGTTTTAGAACAAATGATATTAATAGTAATCAGAATCGCTACTCAGCACGTGGCTTTGATTCAGAATCACTTATGCTCACAGGGGATCTGAACGTAGCGGACGTAGAGTGGGTTATTCAGTATAAAATATCTGATCCTTATAAATACTTGTTTAAGGCCAGTAATCCCATTCAAAATATCCGTGATGTTTCAGAATCTATCATGCGCAGAGTGGTGGGTGATAAATCTGTCAACGATGTACTCACAACGGGAAGAGCGGAAATTTCAGATGAAGCCAAAACCTTAATGCAAGAAGTGCTGGATAAGTACGACATCGGTATTCATGTCTCAGCAGTGAAGCTACAAGATGTGAATCCACCAGAAGTGGTAAAGCCCTCGTTTAACGAAGTCAATGAAGCCAAGCAAGAACAAGAGAAATGGATCAATCAAGCAGAAGAAGCTTATAACAAAGTTATTCCTGAAGCCCGAGGTAAAGCTGATGAGCTTATTTCTCAAGCTGAAGGCTTTGCAGCTGCAAAAGTGAACCGTGCTGAAGGTGATACCGCCCGACTTAAATCCATTCTCAAAGAATACAAACGAGCCCCCAGTATTACCAGACAACGCCCCTACCTAGAAACCATGGACTATATCTACGGCAAATTTGAAAAACTCACAATAGTCGATCCCAATGTCAAAGGGATGATGCCTATCTTTAGTAAATTAGATGTTAAGGAGGCAAAATGAAATTAGTAGCTAGTGTAACCTTTATTTTCTTTGCTCTGATCAGTTTATACTCCTCAGCCTTCATCGTGCCTGAAGGACGACAGGCCATTATCACTCAGTTTGGACGACCCATGGGAGAGCCTATCACTGATACCGGCTTACATTTTAAAACACCCTTTATTCAAGAAGCGCGATTTGTGGATAAGCGTATTTTAACTTGGGATGGAATGCCTAATCAGATTCCGACTAAAGATAAAAAATATATAAGCGTTGATACTACTGCACGTTGGAAAATTGTTGATGTTTTGAAGTTTATCCAAACAGTACAAAATGAAAGAGGGGCCAAAGCCCGTCTTGATTCTATCTTAGATGCTAATACAAGAGATATTATTTCTAAGAGTAATTTAGTTGAGGCGGTAAGAAACTCAAACTCCATTTTGGATCAAATCAAAGCACTTAAACAGATGAAAAAAGATAAAATTGAGAAGGCCATTGATGATGAAATTTTTGGAGAAATTGAAAAGATCGATTTAGGTCGAGAAAAATTAAGTGATATCATCACAAAGAAATCTGATGAAGAGCTTAGGCCTTTTGGTATTAGTATTATTGATGTTCAACTTCGACGTATCTCTTACGAAAAGACAGTAGAGCAAAAGGTTTACGAACGTATGATCTCAGAACGTAAGAGAATTGCTGAAAAAATTAGATCTATCGGTAAAGGAGAGAAGGCCAAAATTGAAGGTCGCCTAAGCCGCGACTTACAAAAAATTGAATCCCAGGCTTATAAAGAAGCTGAAATCATCAAAGGCCAAGGCGAAGCCAAAAGTACGGCTATTTA
>CALFYV010000293.1 GCA_937952395.1 uncultured Bacteriovoracaceae bacterium
ACTAGGGTGTAAGCTAAAGTTGATTTTCAAAATAGGTATGACTTCCCTCTGAACCCAAAACATTGATAATGCTTTTTATTTTTTTATTTTCTAAATGAATAACGGTATCCACATTTTTGCAGATTAAATTCAAAATAATTTCATAGCTTATGTCTTTGCTTTCAGAGAAGAGGCTGAACAGAAGCGCCATCCTTTGTAGAGCATCTTCGGCGCTATTTGCGTGAAGGGAAGTCATCAGACCTTTGTGACCATTATTCATACTCAGTACAAAAGGGATAATTTCATCAGAACGAATTTCTCCTAATATAATACGATCGGGGCTAATCCGAAGAGCATAAGCACAGAAATCTCTAAGCTTATTATTTTCATCCTGTAAAAAATGAGTGGCATAATCTGAGTGGTTATAAAGCTCATGAGTATCCTCAAGGATACAAAGGTGTTCATTTTTATCAACGCAGTTAATAAGAGTTCTTAAAAAAGTCGTTTTACCAGAACCTGTCGCCCCTGAGACAATAATATTTTTTTTGGAATGAATCAGTTCATGGCAAAAAGATTGTTGCTCACTGGTTAAACCAAAGTTTTCTAGAGATATAAACTCTTTATGAGACACTCTCACAAAAAGCTTTGAAATTTGGTGGGCAGAAGTGATGTAGTGGGAAAGTGAAAACCGCAGTGCATGGTCATAGTATAAAGCCGTAAAGCTGCAGAAGGGGTGAGTATAATTCCATTTTTGCGAATTTTTAAGTGCTAAAACCTCCAGAGATAATTGAAATTCTTGAGGATTGAGAATGATTTCACAATGACTTCTTCCTATGAGTGAGTAGAGGCATATTTTATTAGGCGCATGAATATGGATTTCTATAATATCTGGCTTTAGTAAATTTTTTAAATAATGTAGTTCAAAGATATTCTCGTACCATTGCTTTAATTCTTCATAGTTAATTTGCATTCCCTCGTTATCATAAAGAAAATCCTCAAAAGAAGGTACATGCCCGTGTCCAATAGCATTTTTGACTAATGAATAACATTCTTCTCTTTGCGCTGAATTCATTTGCTCATCACCAAGTAGCCATAAATATGTTTGTAATTGTCGCGAGAATTTGAAGACTGAAAAATCTTACCCAATAGAGGAATTGAACCCAAAATAGGCAGACTTTGTTTTTGAGAGCTAACGGTACGAAAGGCAATTTTAAATAAATGTATTGGCTTATCAAAATCCAAATAAAGTGACGAGCTCTCCTTTGACCCCTTGATGGCATTACTATCGGGAGAAGTGATTTCAGACTGATAAAAAAGAGATGGTTTTCCGTGCTGGTTTTTTAGCCTGAGTTTTATTTTTAATCCAGCAAATTTCCAATCATTTTGCGCAACAAAATTTTGACCAGCTTGGGAGAATGAATTAAAAGGGATGTCTGAGCCGACTTGAATAATCGCTTCTTTATTCATCTGCAGAACAGTTTCAGGTTCGGCTAAGGTAGAAACTTTAATATTATTATTGGCCAAAAAAATAATATTATTTTCAATTAAACTTCTTGCCCCAGAATCAAAAACACCACCGACTAAAGATTGCAGTTGAGACAATCCCAGCGAGAATTCCTCCCCATCAAGTCTCTCAAATTGTACTATCTTCATGCGTATTTTATAATTGATGGCCTTTTGTGAGTTATTACTTTCTACAAAATCAACGAAGTATTTTGCTTTTAAAACTTCAAGCTTTGTTTTTAAATTCTCGTCGCTATTATAAAGTGAGCATTCAATTTGAATGCTCACCTCATTATGACACTCAATTTGATAATAACCCTCACTCATTATTTGATCATAAATTTTAGCAATGAGTTTGTTGCGAAGTTCGAGGGAGAGAGAAGAGCGCACTAATAATTTTTCATTTTTCTCTTTTAATAGCTTTTGAAGCACGAGATATTGGTGGATATTATTAAGCTTGCCATAGGTCCTGAGATAATTACCTTCTAACTTATATTCAATTTTCTCTTGGATAAGAATTTGTTTAAGCTCTTCATTTTTCAGCTGTTGCCGCTTGTCGGTGACATAGACATGAAAAATTTGTTTTTTATCTCCTTGCCAAACAATTAGGTCACTAAAGCCAATAGATTTTCCTTTAATCATGAATTCTTGATCACCCTTCTGGTAGCTATGCCCTAGCACTTCTTTGTTTCCAATAGAAAATTTATCTAATTTCAATAACTTAAATGATTTTTGCTCCCCTTTACCCAAAAAAATGCCTTCTTGTGCCCATAATGAGTGAGAAAAAAACAACACGAGGAGTAATAAAATTTTGACAGACGATTTCATGAAAGATACATATATGTGTCTAATTTTACTAAATACTTTAGGGGTTTTTATGGGTTCTCGTACGAAAAAAACAAATATTGTCCGCAAGAATAAGTCGAGAAAATCTGGCAGAAGAAGAAAGAATGAAAATGCCAATAAAGGTACGACTCCAAAATTTGCTGTCCACCAAAAGTAAATCATAACTTTTATTCCTTTTTATCTTGTTTAAAAACTGAAAATGATTTTCTGAGCACTTCAGTTTTGGCGTTAAGTATTTCCATCTCGCCATTTTGACTCAAACAAATATGTAAAACATTGTCATAAGCTTGTGGGCATTCCTTAATAGCCTCTAATTTAATTAAAGAATTTGGAATTGCGTATTTCTCTTCTAGGATTTCTTGAACGCTTTGTGCTTGCTCTAAGTTGACATAAGAAATAGTGACTAAAGCCGCGTGATTCAGAGCAGACCAAATAAGAAGGAAAAAACTAAAACGAAACATCACTTACTCCTTGTGCATTATTTAATTTGAAAGAAAATTCTTTGGGGTAAATTTCAAAGATTTGGTGAGGGGAATAGAAGAAGCTTAATCTGTCATTCAGCACATCAATCGTGACTATAGAAAAACGTTCCTTGGATTCATCTAGAAAACTCTCTTGTGAATTATTTTGTTCAACTAGGAAAATATCAGTTTCGGTTTTTTGTACTTTAGGGTCATAAATAACCACTTGTTTATTTTTAACAAAAGGAGTGTGCAGGAATGCTTTTATTTGAACTTGAGAATAACCAACACGTGTAGAGTTCACTTCTACTTGCTCAGGACCAAAAAATAATAAATAGAATAAGAAATGAGAAGTAATGATCAAGATAATGAATTTAATCACAAACGGTTTGTTTTGTATGAGTAGGTTTTTAAAATCAATAATCGTTTTCATTCCACTTCCTTTGAAAACGCTGGGCAGATTCTTTAAACTTATTTTGAAAAATTTTGTGAACTCCATAAAAACCCATAAGAAATAAACTCATAAAAGATAACCAGAGAAGGGATTCTACTAGGGCAAAACCATTCCTTCGATTTGGAAACGGACATCTCGGTCTATTGCACTTTGTAGAGAGTAATAGATTTTCAAGATATTCTTTTCTCTCTGGGCCAGACACGTCCAATTCCTTTTCTTTAAAAGTAGTGATTTATTATTAGGATCTCGTTGATAAGAAATCCCAGCTACTTTGTAAGGGACTATGGCCGAACAATGAATCTTTGCACAGCTTTTAGCTTTTATTTCAAAAATATTTTTCAAATAAGAAACAAGCTCTATATTTTGTTTCACAATAATAGCTTTGATTGCTAGATCTTTAGCTGCCTTAAGTGTTGCTCCACCTGGAACAAAAACAACCAGGTCAGCAGCTCTCGGGTATTTAAGAATAAGGTTTAATTTATTGGTGGAGTTTATATAATTCTGAGTTAATCGATTAAATTTTTTAGCACAGAGATAAAAATCAAATTTACTCTGAATTTTATTAAACTCGACAATATGCGAATACACAAAATGAATAAAAAGGATGCTGCTTAGAAATAAAAGTAAAACTCCAATTGAATGGATACTACCTTTTTGATTGAGTGAAATCATTGGTAAGTGAAAACTGAATGTCTATTGGTTTATAAGTTGATAAGATCTTAATCGATTGTGCGCTGTTGGTTTGAATCATCATCTTACATTCTTTCACTTTTTGTGGCAGCGAGTTTTGTTTAAGCAACGAATACTGTAAGTAATCGATTCCTTTTTTCTGGGCCCTGAAAACACAATTGGAATATTGGGCAAAGTGAAAGAGGTAGCCAAAGAAAACAACGAGTAGTGTGGCACTAGAAATAGTCTTAAAAATAAACATTTTAGTTCACCTTAATATTTTGAGTTATTTGTTCTTTCATATACTCAATTCTTTTTTTGAGGACTTTTCCAAAACTTCCCACTGTGGCCAGGCAAAAAATTCCAATTAAACTGGCCAGAATGATGTACTCCATAATTCCTTGACCTTTTTGGTTTGAGATAATCTTTTTCATTTTTAATTCTCCTTTATTGCGATTGGCACGCGTTATGATGAGTTGATATAATGCTTGATTCATTTGCACAATTAAACTCAAGCCTCTAAAAAAAACTTTTTCATAAATGAAAAATAGATATTCTTTTCCGTGTAATTATGGCCATTGCGGCAAAGGCCAGACCAGATTACAATTAGTTATATGGAAGAAAAAAGTAAACTCTTCGTCTTTGATAGATTAGAAGTCGTTATTATCTTTTTGTTTATGGTCGTTCTCGCCGTGACTTGCTTTACCCTAGGGGTAAGTATCGGCAAGAAGTTTGCTATTCGTTCTGCAGGAATTATTCCTGAGGATCAGCAAAATATTATTCTTAAATCTAAAACAGAAGAATACGTTGATGAGGTTATTGAAGAGAATAAAAACGAAATGGTTGAAGAGAAAGCCAAGTCAGACAGTCTCGCCGGTAATACTATAAAAAGACTTACCGAAGAATTTGAAGAGTTGGATGAGAATACAGAAAATCCCTCAGAAGCAACGAAAAAGGTTTTAGAAGGAACAAAAGATGCACCAGCTCCTAAAGCTGCGGCAACAGCTCCTGCAAAAAACGAAGACGAATCAAGTCTTGTAGGCAAATTTACTATTCAATTAGGCTCTTATCAAAATTTAGAAGATGCTAAAAACTTCGCTGATGGTTTTACTGTCCGCGGTTATAATCCCATTATTAACGAAGTGAAGTTAGGTGGACGTGGTATTTGGTACCGAGTAAGCCTAGGGCTCTTTGAAAATATGAATGAGGCTAAAGAATATATCCAAAAAGAGAAGTCTCTCTTTCAAGGCCAGAACTATATCATCGCTGAGATTAAGTAGTTTTAACTCTTTCTTAAATATTATCGATATTACAAGTTATCTTGGCTTGTTTGTGTTCATTGTCACTTGAATCATAATAACTAATCGCAACACTGGTTTTTAATCCAGTGGCTTCTGATTCGGCTCGTAAAAAACGATGCTGAAAACGATCTTCTAAATCTAAATAAAGATCGAAGTTTTGTGATTCTAAATTAAATTTTCCAACAAATGTAAATATGTACTGATTGGAAGTGGTGTCTCCAGAAACTAAATGGGAGTCAATTCTATCTTCGACCATAAAGCCTTCAAGTGAGTAGATATAATTTTCGATGGGCTTGGTTTTGGCGTAAATTGCCTTTGAATTTAAGTTAATCTTCTCATATAAGCATCTTAAAACAGCAATTGGCTCCTTATCTTTATCAGGATTACCACTAATGGCTATTTCAACTTGTGAGAATGATTTTTTTGCAAATACAAATATTGATGTTAATGCAATTAAGCTAAGTAATAATTTATTCATAATAATTTCCCTATGCTTTGTTTACTTGAGCGATGATTATTCTAAACCAAATCCAACTTCCCCAACTCTATAAAACACATCTACCGAGCCCATTCGGAATGTATCAGTAGTAAGAGTAATTATTTCTGCGTGACCCACGTTGTTTGTGCCGTAAAAATATAAGCCATTCTCAGAGGTAAAATGTGTTGGACCTGCGTAAGAGCACCAATAAGAAGGAGGACTAATCTTATTAATCTCAATATATTTCTCACCAAATTTTTCCCACGTAATATCGATCGATTTTCCTGGTTCACTTGAAAAAACTCTCATGACACAGCCAGGTAAACTTCGCATGACATAACTTCCTGTTTTTAAAGTTGGTTTGCAAGAATCTTGAGCATTCGTAAGAGTTGTTAAAAACATAAATAGTAAAATAAAATAAGCCTTCACTTTAGCCTCCTTAATTTTTCAAAATAAAAACTAATAGTTTTTACTTAAAGACGTCACTTCTAGTTAACTCTTTACGCCAGATAGTTCATTACAATCAACATCTTTATCTAAGCTAAAAAGAATGTTGAAATAATTATAGATTTAACTCAGAGCATGAATGGATTTACTGCGTTTTAAATACAATATTGACTCGCCCCTCTACGGAAAAGCTCCAGGCACCTTTTAGGGAGTGGGGTAGGTTTGTTGTACTCGGTTGAAGACATTATCGATTTGGGCGAGGTAAATTTCTTTAATGGAGTTTAAATCAAATTTAGGGAGTCCGCTAACAGTGATTCCTTTGCTCTTGGCGATTTTGACAATGCTTTCTGAGAAATCTTGGGCACTCTTAGCTTCAAAGGCTGCTTGTTGGATAATTTCATAAAAAGTTTCGCGCATACCTTCATTATTTTTAATTAAGTGGTGCAAAAAATAACTCGAGAGATAGGTAAAGTTATGGGCGACTTTTTTCTCGATAGCTTCCTCATGAATAACTAAACTATCGATAGTTTTTCTTAATCTTCTAATGGAATAGAAAAGAATTCCTAAATGATCGGGCAGATACATTCTCTCAGTTGAAGAGTGAGAAATATCTCGTTCATGCCATAAGGCAATATTCTCGTGAGCGATAGTTAAATGGGAGCGCAGAAGCCTGGCCATGCCAGTTAAATTCTCAGCTGAAATAGGATTTTTCTTATGAGGCATAGTCGATGAACCCTTTTGGCCTTTAGAAAATCCTTCGTGCAGCTCTTGCACATCAGAATGGTGCAGATGGCGGATTTCTCCGCTGAGTCTTTCAATGGCGCTAGCGATAAGAGAGCTGATAGAAATGAATTTTGCTAACCTATCGCGCGGGATAACTTGAGTTGTAACAGGTTCAATTTTTAAGTTTAATTTTTTGAGTGCCTTCTCTTCAATTTTGGTATTTAAAATACAATAATTTCCAACTGCACCTGAGAGCTGACCGGTGCAATCGTTTTCATAAAAATCTTTTAAAAGTTCTAAGTGGCGAGCGAATTCAGCGTAAGAAGTTAAAAATTTCTGGCCGAAACTTTGAGGTTCAGCGAACATGCCATGACTGCGTCCCATACAAATAAGTTTTTTAAATTCATTGGCCCTCTTCCATAAAACTTTTTGTAAAGCTTGGTATTCAGGAAGAATTTGTTCGATGGATTCTTTCAACTGCAGTGATAGCGAAGTATCGATGATATCAGATGAAGTCACACCGTAATGAAAGTATTTTGCAGCTTCAGGGGGACATTTTTCAGTAATAGAAGTGCAAAAGGCAATCAGATCATGTTGGGTGGTCATTTCAATTTCATTAATACGCTCGACATTGATTTGGGCGTTATCCTTAATTTTCTTTGTAGTTTGAGCCGGGATAATTTTTTCTGATTCGAGTGCTTCTAAAAGGGCCAGTTCTACCTTTAAGAAAGTTTTAAATTTATGTTCTTCTGTCCACAGATGTGAAATTTCAGGACACTCATAACGAGGAATCATAATAACCTTTTGCTAGATATTAATCCCTGGACAACCACTTCGGATAATATTTTCTTCCATTTCCTTGATACGAATTATGGATTCATTAAAGGCCATATCGAGTTTAGCGCGACTAGCATTAAAGCGAGAGAGGGTCGTCTTTTTATATTCAGGGGTTTTTTTCACAAGTTTTTTATTTCTCTCAATCAATGATTTTAGTCGTTGTTTTGCCGTAACTTTGGCATTTCTTTCTTGAATAAGCTCCTTACAGCGGTAGCTGACCATGGGATCTTCCAAAACATTATCTCCCACTATTTGGGCATGAGCAGCAGCAAAAGAGAATATAAGATAAAAGAAGTTCATAATTTATTTTAACATAGGGGCCAGCTCTTCCATAATTTTTTTAGGCTTATCTTGAGGAGCGTAGCGCTTAAAGGGCTTACCATCTTTATCTATAACAAATTTTGTAAAATTCCACTTGATGGCACTTAATCCCATCACACCTGAAAGCTCTTTTTTTAAATAGTTAAACAGGGGATGAGCATCTTTGCCATTAACATCAATTTTACTAAAGAGTGGGAAGGTCACATTAAAACGCAGATTACAAAACTGAGCGATTTCCTCGTTTGTTCCCGACTCTTGAGAGCCAAATTGATTACAAGGAAAGGCCAAAATTTCTAAGCCCTTATCCTTGTACTGCGTATAGAGTTCTTGTAATTCTTTGTACTGAGAAGTGAACCCACAAGCACTGGCGGTATTCACAATCATGAGGGTTTTCCCTCTAAACTGGGAGAGGGAAACAGTTTCGCCTTTTATATTTGTGGCTTCAAAATCATAAATACTCGTCATTTTATCCTTTTTTCGCTGCGTCAAGTAGTGACACTCTCTTTAGTGAATTCATAATATGATGGTGAAGACTGTTTTTCTAGTCCAGTGAAGAGATGTTTATGCATAAAATTCTTATTTTAATTCCCGCTCGCTACGCTTCGACCCGTTTTCAGGGAAAACATTTGGCGATGATCAAGGGTAAAAGCATGATTGAGCGGGTCTATGAAAATGCTAAGGCCACAGGTTTTGACTGCGCCGTTGTGACGGATGATGATCGTATTGAAGAATGCTTGAAAAAAATTAAGGCCAAAGTCATACGAGTTGATGATGATGTTCCTTCTGGAACAGAGCGCATTGGATTAGCTTATCAGAGAAATTTTAAAGATTATGATCTCATTATTAATGTTCAAGGGGATGAGCCACTACTTCCTGCTCAAGAAATCATAGACTTGGCGCAATTTCATCAGGATTCTGATTATGATGTAGCCACCATGCTCAGAAAAAGAGAGGCAGATGAAGATTTGCATAACCCGAATGTAGTTAAATGTGATTTTGATGAAGATAGCCATGAGTGTAAGAATTTTGACAGAGAGGTTTTTGATTCAAATAGTAACTATTGGTTTCAACATGTAGGAGTCTACTCATACAAACCAAGGGTGTTAGATTTCTATTTAAACTCAAAACCCAGTCAAAATGAGCTGACCAAGCGCTTCGAACAGCTTCGGGCCATGGATCATGGATTTCGTTACGGAGCGCTTATTACCGAATATAAATCTATTGGTGTAGATACGCCGGAAGATCTGGAAAAAGTTCAAAATCTTTTCTAACATCAGCTTTAAATTTTCTCTCCAAAGTTATATAGTCAAAAGAAACACACATTTTTTTTTATGAGGTAAGGATGAAGCGATCTAAAGGTACAAAGAAGTACATCTTTATTACTGGCGGCGTAGCCAGTTCACTAGGTAAAGGTTTAGCTGCTGCCAGTATCGCGGCCCTCTTAGAACGCAGGGGCATAAAACTGAATATGCTCAAGATGGACCCTTATATTAATGTGGATCCAGGTACCATGAGTCCGATTCAACACGGTGAAGTTTTTGTGACCGATGATGGTGCGGAAACTGATTTAGATTTAGGCCACTATGAACGTTTCACTTCTCTAACTCTTTCAAAAAATAATAACTTCACAACTGGAAAAGTTTATCAGCAAGTTATAGAAAATGAGAGAGAAGGAAAATATTTAGGTAAAACGGTTCAAGTTGTTCCTCATATCACCAACGAAATTAAAAGAAGAATTCATTTAGCCGCTGAAGATTGTGATCTTCTCATTGGAGAAATTGGTGGAACTGTGGGAGATATTGAATCCTTGCCTTTTATTGAATCTATCCGTCAGTTTGCTTATGATGTTGGTCCAGAGAACGTTTGCTTTATTCATTTAGTTCTTATTCCTTATTTAGCAGCAGCCGGTGAATTAAAAACTAAACCGGCCCAACACTCGGTTAAAGATTTAACTTCCTTGGGACTTTTTCCACAAATTATCATCTGTCGTGCAGACAGAGACATCGATCAAAATGTCATTGATAAAATTTCTCTTTTTTGTAACGTGCAAAAAGGCAATGTTTTTAAATCCATTGATTTAGATTCAATCTATAAAGTACCTCTTGAATTTCATAATCAAGGACTCGATGAGAAGATAACAGAGACATTGGGTATTTGGTGCGCGCGTCCTGATATAAAAGCACTAGAGAAGGTTGTTTATAATCAAGAGAATCCAACCAAAGTCGTGAATATTGGAATTGTTGGGAAATACACTGATTTGATAGAATCATATAAATCTCTTGATGAAGCTTTACGCCATGGGGCCATTGCCAATCAAGTTGAACTTAAGCTTACTTATATTGATGCAGAAGAAATTGAAAAAGGCTCGGTTAAAGATTTAGATAAAGTTCATGGGATTTTAATTCCGGGTGGTTTTGGTGAACGTGGGACTGAAGGGAAGATTAGAGCGATTCAATATGCCCGTGAAAATAAGGTTCCCTTCTTTGGAATTTGCTTAGGACTGCAGATGGCGGTGATTGAATACGCTCGAAATATTGCCGGTATTAAAAATGCCACTTCTCAAGAATTTGATGAAAAAGGTGAATTTGTTATTCATTATATGGACGGTCAGAGTAAAGAAGGTGCAAAAGGTGCTAGTATGAGACTTGGAGCCTATGATTGTACGTTAGAGAAAAATTCTCTGGCGCACAAGGTTTATGGGGAAGTCGAAATTTCAGAACGCCACCGTCACCGCCTTGAAGTTAATAATGAATTTGTAAATATATTAAAAAATAATGGTCTTGTTTTTTCTGGTATGAATCAGAAATTAAATTTAGTGGAAGTGATAGAACTGAAAGAGCATCCTTATTTCATTGCTTGTCAGTATCATCCTGAGTTTAAATCAAGACCATTTAATCCGCATCCGCTATTTAAATCTTTTGTAGAAGCAGCCGGAAACTTAGTGAGGGATAATGAATAAATTTGATCTTTTTATTGGTCCATGTGTTTTAGAAAGCCAAGATTTGGCCTTCAAAGTCGCCGAGAGAATAAAAAAAGACTTAGAAGAATTTAAGAATGAAATAACTTTAACTTTCAAAGGCAGTTTTGATAAAGCTAACCGCAGCTCTATTGATTCTTACCGAGGACCTGGAATTGATGAAGGCTTAAAAATTCTTCAAGCCGTGAAAAAAGAATTTAATCTTCCTGTTATTACTGATTTTCACTCACCTGAGCAGGCGATGATAGTAGCCGAAGTGGTCGATACACTTCAAGTTCCGGCTTTTTTATGCCGCCAAACCGACATGATTTTCGAAGGGGCCAAGGCCTGTAAAAAATATAAAAGACAGCTTAAAGTAAAAAAAGGCCAATTCTTATCTCCTGAAGAAACCAAAAATATTGTGGATAAGGCCTTAAATTTTATTCCTCTTGAGCAAATTCTTTTAACTGAACGTGGAACAACTTTTGGTTATAATAATTTAGTGGTTGATATGGCCAGTTTTCAAATTATGAAGAGTTTTGGCGTGAGGGCCATCCATGATGCCACTCACTGTGCTCAACGGCCAGGTGGCCTGGGCACCGCCACTGGCGGTAAGCGCGAGCAAATTTTTAATCTGGCCAAAGCGGCAGTTGCGGCAGGAGCTGATGGTATCTTCATGGAAGCTCATCCTAATCCTGATAAGGCCAAATCTGATGCAGCAACTCAAATACCTATGGAAAATGTGAAAAATATTATTTCAACCTTACTTAAAATTAGAAAGGCCATCCAATGAGTTTACGAGATCTTAATTTACGCCAAGTAGTTACTCCTTATAAAGAGAAGCTAAAAAAAATCAAAGTCGCTCTTTTTGATGTGGATGGAATTTTAACTGATGGGCGCATTTTTTATGCTGGTCAAGAAGTAGGCTTTAACCGATTCTTTCATGCTCAAGATGGTTACGGACTTAAACTTTTAGAAAAAGCTGGAGTTAAAGTAGGCATCATTACTGGTGGCAATAGCGTCGGGGTCAAAGAGCGTTTTGAACTTTTAGGCATAAAGCATCTGTTCATGGG
Organism: uncultured Bacteriovoracaceae bacterium; assembly: GCA_937952395.1. GTDB lineage: Bacteria > Bdellovibrionota > Bacteriovoracia > Bacteriovoracales > Bacteriovoracaceae > CALFYV01. The sequence goes on from CALFYV010000293.1 coordinate 12,049, forward strand.
AGATGAAGATAAGCGCGTGGCCTACAATAAAATAAAAAAACAAGAAAATGTAGATGATGCTGAGATTCTTTACATGGGTGATGAATTTTTTGATCTTCCCCTCTTAAAAAAAGCAGGCTTCGCTGCCACTGTACCTAATGCTTCTATAGAAATCAAAGAAGCCGTCGATTATGTCACTTACCGAGAAGGTGGAATGGGAGCGGTCAGAGAAGTGATTGATCTCATTCGTCATGCTCAAGATATTACGCCTGAGATTGAAGATTTTTAGTTGTTACTAAGCGCTTTAGAAATTCTGTCCCACAAAGGTTCCCATTCAGGAGTATGAAAATAGTCTTTATCTTTTAAGACAATACTTTTACTGGTTTTAGAAAGCTTTCGAAGCTTCATATAAAGCTCTCTCGCTGCTAGTGCGGGGTTTTTATTTAGCTTTAATTCAACCGACTCAATAGGGGACTCATTTAAATAAAAAGGAACTGTGGGTTGGTAGTGGTGCTCGAACTGGCCAGGGGCCACTGGACTTTGCACTCGTCTGATTTCAATATGGGGAAGAGAGTTTTTAAGCATCAGTTCTGTGATCATTCCCGGCCGGTAGATTTCAATTTTCTTTTCAAATACTCCCAAGACAGTAGACTCAATCCCAATTTCACATTCACCACCATCTAAGATAAAAACACTATCTCCAAATTCATCCCTGACATCTTGGGCACTAGTGGGTGAAG
>CALFYV010000294.1 GCA_937952395.1 uncultured Bacteriovoracaceae bacterium
CCCATTTTATTATTGGTATATTGATCGTGGCATGAAATCTTCTATCCATTTTTCAGTATCATTTTCGGAGGTTATTTAAATGAGTTCTAAGTTGTACGTTGGAAACATTTCTTTCCAAACAACAGAAGCGGACCTAACAGACACATTTTCTGGGTTCGGTAGTGTAGTTTCAGTAAAAATTATTCAGGACAGAGACACAGGCAGAAGCCGTGGTTTCGGTTTTGTTGAGATGTGTTCTCCAGAAGAAGCTCAAACAGCAATCGAAGGTCTTGATGGTAAAGAAGGCGGTGGTAGAAATCTAAAAGTGAATATTGCTGAAGATAAGAAGCCAGGCGGCGGTGGAGGCCGTGGAGGTTTCCGTGGCGGTCGTGGCGGCGGACGTGATGGTGGAAATCGTGATGGTGGATCTCGTGGATCGCGACTGGAACCGATAGAAAAAAAATAATTCTATAGAAAAAGCCTCGGTTATTTTAACGAATAACCGAGGCTTTTTTCATTTTGATAGTTCCCATTTATGAAAAACTGGATATTTGTTTATTTTTGGGCCAAAATTATAGGGTGTGAGGTGAAGATATGAAACAATGGATTGTGACAATTCTTATTCTTTTAACCGGTTGCTCAAGTCATTCAATTTTAACGACAGGACCAAAGCTTCAAAAATATGATGATAGGACTGAGTACGCTATTATCCAAGAAACTCCCAAAATGTATAAGGCCTATATAAGCTATCAAGCACCAGATAAAGCTAAAAAAATTGATAATCAGTATATGATGAATCTGGCTTGTCAGAAGAAAACACGTACTGTGATTTTAGATAAATTTGAGCCTAAGAATTTCATTTCTCGTATAACAGATTTTAAGCTCAGTGATTCAAATTCAAAATGTTATGCTCAAATAGAGTTAGAGTTATTTACTGATGAATAAGTTTTAATGGATGTTCTTCTTTTCACTCCTATATCAGAATTAAAACTTTCGATTCAAAAAAGCTGGGTTACTCCTTACTTAGTGCGATTACAAAATGAACTTAAAAATAAAGGGATTAGGTTTAAGCCTCATTTTTGGTTAAGTGATGAATGGTTTTGTCCTGATGGAATAACAGGTTTTGCCCTTCCTTTTTATATTGTAAACAAAAAATTATTAAAACTCGCAAGGCAAGAAATTTTTGTGGTGGAGGGAGCTGATGAGCGAGTTATTATGAAATACTTACGTCATGAATGTGCTCACGCTTTAGATAATGCTTTTCATTTACGTAAAAGAAAGAGAAGACAAAAACTCTTTGGGATTAGTTCCAAACGTTATCCTGAAAGTTATAAGCCTAAAATAACTCAGAATAAATTTGTGAAACATATTGACCCCGCTTATGCCCAGGCCCATCCTGAAGAAGACTGGGCCGAAACTTTTGCCGTTTGGCTTGATCCTAAAAGCGATTGGAGGAAAAAATATAAAATAGGCAAAGTCAGAGAAAAGCTTGATTACATGGAAGAGGTCATGCAATCAATAAAAAATAAAAAACAAATTTGTAAGAATAATGACAAAATCGATTCCTATAAGGAAATCAAAATAACCTTAGGTGAGTTTTTTGAAAAGAGACGTAGGGGACATGGAATTCACAAAAAAATCTACGCTCAAAAACTAAATAAAATTTTCAATGGTTTTAACCGTAAGAGTGCTTCGACTTATTTAAAAAATAATCGAAAATCTATAAGCAAAGAGCTTCTTAAGCTGCCTAATACTAATTCTTATCAAGTGGATATGATTTTAGGAAAAATGATTGCCTACTGCTCGGAACACAAACTAAGATTAAATGAAGATAGAGAACTTATACCGCGTATAAAAAGACAATTCATTGCTCTTATGCGGGCCGGTGAAGATAAGGTTATCATGTGAAGAAACTTAAAGTTTTATTACTTGTACATAAACATTTAGTACCAACCGATGAACAAAAGATCTCTAAAGAAGAGCGTTCAAAATGTCCTAATTTAACAGAGTATGATGTATTTTCAACTTTAAAACTATTAGGCAATGAAGTTTTGGCAATTGGAGTTGAAAGCGACTTGGCCAAAATCAAAAATGCGGTAGAAGAATTCAAACCTCATATTGTTTTTAATTTATTAGAAAGTTTTCATGGTATAGGACTTTATGATCAAAATGTCGTGAGTTACTTAGAGCTTTTAAAAGTGGCGTTCACTGGTTGTAATCCCAGGGGGCTTATGATCGCACGCGATAAAGCATTGACCAAAAAAATATTAAGTTACCATCGAATTAAATGTCCCAAATTTTTTGTCTTTCCAAAAAATAAAAAAGTTAAAAGACCAAAAGATTTAAATTTCCCTTTAATCGTTAAATGCCGTTCAGAAGAATCTTCAACCGGCATATCCCAGTCGTCCATTGTCCATAATGAGGAAAAACTTTATGAGAGAGTTAAGTTTATTAATACCAGTTTAGCCGATGATGCTATCGCGGAAGAATTTATTGAAGGCCGAGAAATTTATGTAGGGGTTATGGGCAATCACCAACTGACTTGTCTTCCTAGTTGGGAGCTGCGTTTTGATTCTTCCAAAAATCCTGGCAAAGAGATTTATACTTCAAGAGCAAAGTTTAATGATGAGTACAGGCAAGAAAAAGAAATTAATACTCAGAAGGCCAAGTTTGATAAAGAGGTTGAGGCCAAGATAACCAAAGTTTGTAAACGTGCTTATAAGGCCATGCAGCTTAATGGTTATGCCCGCATGGATTTACGAGTGACTAAAGACAATGAGCTTTATTTTTTAGAAGCTAATCCCAATCCTTCCATTAAAATGGATGATGAATTTGCTGAGAGTGCAGCTTTTGTGAATATCGAATATTCAAAACTTATTAGTAAAATCGTGAGTTTAGGCCTTAACTGGCATAGTTATGACATCTAACATCTTCTTACAACGCACTGAATAATTTACAAATGAACTATTGGATAACTTTTTTTTGGCCATAATGGCCACATGAAAAAGGTCATGCTTCTTCTATTCTTTTTTCTTATTGCTGTGACGGCCAGATCTCAAGAAGCCGATTGGGATTTTAGTAGAGAAGATTATCAAACCTTGATTGATTCAGGTGGAGAGTTAACTTTTCACTCTGATAGTGATTGGTATCCAGAAGTTCTTAAAAAAAATCTTTTAGTCGTTCTTAACTATGTTTTAAATCCTAATCTTGAACCTGCTAGTACTTATGGAATTAATACAGATGACTTTTTTCATGGGCATATTGAATGTCTGAATGTTGAGGCGGATGCCTATGAGATGAGTGAGAAATATTGGGGCTTATTTGAAGGTTCTTTTTTGAAAGAATTTTCTGTTCCCTGGTGGGATGTTGAAATCCCGGATTTAGATCCAACTCAGTTTTATCAGTATACCCTTTTCTTAGAAAAGGCATTATCTGTCTTTTTAAAACAAACAGTTATTCCCAATTGTCCGAGTTTAGTGGGAAGTTATCATACCTTTGAATGGAGTAGGCCAGAAGGGATGGATATTAATTCACCAAGAAGAATTTTGTCCGTTAAAGTTGGGCAGCAAAAAGTTGAACATGTTCGCGAGAGGCAAAAGTTTGAAGATGAGCATACAACAGTTATTCATTTTGCCTTTTTAATAGATACTCAAGGGCAAATCCATGTTGTTCATGGAACTGATAAAGATTTATATAAAGTTACTAATTTTCAATTTTTGAAATAATGTAATGAGCAGAATACCTAGAGAAAAAAAAAAAAAAAAACTTCCTGGTCCTTGTTCATCATCATCATTAATATCTTTTATAGTTGAGCAACTCCCTAAAAGACCACCCATCTTTGAATCATTAGGATACAAATAGGAAACTCCGTCCACATCATCTTGATGAAGTCTTTCTTGAGTTTTAAATACTCCTACCGATTGATAC
>CALFYV010000295.1 GCA_937952395.1 uncultured Bacteriovoracaceae bacterium
CGCTACTCCCGTATTGTTTTTTTTTTTTACTCAGATGTGGATGGCGGTCATATAAATACACTTTTAACCAATTTCTTTTTTACTTTTTGGCCCGAGTTTTTTGAAAAAGGCTGTATTCAGTTTGCTAAAGCACCGCTTTTTGAAGTGATTACAGATAAAGGAACCATCTACTGTGAGACACCATCGGAGTTGGAAAAACTAAAAAAGAAAGCAGGAATTTCTATTCGGGAAATTCAAAGAAACAAAGGTTTAGGAGAGATGTCTCCTGAAGCTTTCAAATATGTACTTAGTCGCGGTCAGTACACAAAAATTACCACCAAGCATTTAGTTGACTCGAAAAGAATGCTTGAAATTTGTTTTGGCAAAGATACTCAGCTGAGAAAAGATCTCTTGATAGATGAAGAATATTCAGACCATAAAAAGGTCGCCAAAGGTCGAAGTGCCAGAGAGCGGGAATTAGAAAAAAGAGTTATTGATAAACTAGAAAGTGCACAAGAGATGCGTGAAATAGCCGCAGGTCCCAAGCACAAAAAGAAAACCAAGAAAAAAGTAGCAAAAAAGAAATCAGCTCGGGGTAGGAAATAATGGATGAAGTTTTTTATCACTCACTAGATGCAGTCGCACTTGAAGATATTATCAGAGAAGAATATAAGATTTATCAAATATACACTTTAATGGATCGAGCAATCCCTTATCTGCAAGATGGACTTAAACCCAGTCAACGACGTATCCTTTATACCCTTTGGCGTAATCAAAGTAAGGGATTAGTTAAAGTTAGTTCTCTAACGGGTTTAGTTTTAACTCTTCACCCACATGGACCTGCTTCAGTTGAATCTTCAGTTGTTAACCTCGCTCAAGATTACACTTTTTCCAATAATTATCCGTTGATAGATAAAAAAGGGTATTTCGGAGAGCGTATGGAGACTAGTCCAGCCGCTGGCAGATATATTGAATGTAAATTAGGCAAAGTAGCTGAACTTTTGCTTTTTGATGATATGAACCAAGTGCAAATGGTGCCTAATTATGATGAAAAAGTCATGGAGCCGGTACACTTGCTGCCTAAATTACCCTTAATGATTTTAAATGGTTCAGAAGGGATAGGCACTGGCTTCTCTTCGGTTATTCCAAGTTTTCATCATTCAGACATTATTGCATCGATGATTTCTTTTGTTGAAACTGGCAAATCCAAAAAAATAAAACCATGGATTCGTTATTATGATAATTCGCTCATTGAAATAGAACCCAATAAAATTGTTTTTAATGGTGCAGTCACCGAAGAGGGAGGGAAGTATTATATTACAGAACTACCTCGTGGCTATGATGCTCAGAAAGTTTATCGCTATTTAAATAAGCTTATCGATAAAGATATCATTAAGGATTATATTGATTCTTCTGTTGATAATAATATCCAAATTGAATTAATTTTCAAAAAGGGTCAAAGACCTACGCCTGAAGAAATTAATCAAAAAATTTCGATGAAGAGTTCAATGACTCCTAATTACACCCTCATTTCTGAGCGTGGAGTTAAAATTCTTAACCGTCCAGAGGAGATTATCGAGCTTTTTACTCAGCAGCGCCTGGAAGTTGTACAGAGGCGCTATGATCTTTTGATAGAAGACTATACCGAGAGAATCAAAAAGAATAATGAAATTATCCGTTTTATTAAAGAGAAGCATTACGCGCAGGCTGAGAAGAAACTCAATAGAAAAGCTTTTGTAGATTACCTTATTTCAAAAAAATTTACTCACTCAGAATATCTGGTTGATATGGCCATTTACCGTATGACCAAAGAAGAAGTCGATAAACGGCTACTGTTAATCAAAGATGAGTCTGCTCAATTAAAAGAATTTAAATCTATCGCCGGTTCTAAAGCGGCGGTGAAGAAAAAACTTATTGAAGAGCTGCAAGATGTCGATGAGAAATTAACAAAAATTATGGCCGCTAAAGAGAAAGAAAAAGAAGATGTTTACCGCAAAACTCAAGGTAAGGCCTTAAAGCGTAAATCGAGAAAATAATGAGCCGTGATTCTTTAATGGCAAAATTTAATAAGCCTATTTCATTTTATGAAGGCATGTTGAAAAACACTATTACCACAGGGCCTGAGACTAATTTAGTTGAAGTGGTAGAGCTGATGAATAAACATAATGTGGGCTCTATTGTTATTGAGGAAGAGCATAAGGCAATTGGGATCATTACCGAACGGGATTTTTTAACCAAGCTCTATATGTATGGAGCAGAGGATTTAAAAAAGAAAAAAGTCAGCGACTATATGACTAAAAATCCAAAAATTTTAAGCAATACAGATCCTATGAGTGAAATCCTAAAACTTTTTTATAAAAAAGAGTTTCGCCATTTAGTGATTGTAGATGAAAATAAAAAATTAAGTTCAGTTTTTTCCGTCAGAGATATTGTGAGTTTTTTAATTGATGAATTCTCTCATTAGTGAACTGCAATAATTTTACCATCTTGCTTATGAATACAACTCCCACTGGGCATTAATTCCATCTGGATAATAGTTGGCTCCCCTGGGCCTTCTTCTTCTGGCATAAAATCTTGATGAGGTAGAGCGGCTTGTCCATTAGGACCACTTCCACCTAATAGCGCAGGAACGGCAGTGGCCAGTCCGTAGAGACTACTAATGGAGTCAGCATCATAGGTATAAGGAGAACGGTAAATAGTTGAGTGGGTAACAGATGGGTACATAACGGAATCAATAAAAGGATCGTTAACATGGTAGAGTCCAATGAAGTGGCCCATCTCATGAATAAGGACAGTCTCTAAGTCATAAGTTCCAGCGCTAAAATCGGCTGAAAAATCCTAGGCCATATCATTTAAAATAATATCTGCGTGGAAAATTTCAACATACTCATTAGCAGTGCCGGTGAGTTTGCGGTAACCAAAAATTTGAGTAATGGCCAAAGCATTGCTAGGTAATTCAGCCGAGGGCCAGCTGGTGCTTTTATAAATTCCCATTTCAGAATCTAAATAGGGCCCAAGAGAACCATATTGAGTAACAGATGTTGTTCCTGTTGTATCAAAGAAATTGATGCCAAAAGCAATCGAAGCATCCCAACTTAAAGCCGAGTCATCAATGGCCTGACGCTCACTTGCAGTAAATGCTGCAGATGCCTTAAGATTAATAGGAAAGGCATTCATATTCCAACGTGAAGGCGCCATAGGATTGATGGCGCTTGTGCCAGATTTCTGCTCCGGCACGCAGGAAATAAAGAGTAAAATGATGAGTAGCTTTGCCACTTGTTACCTCACTAGCTTATCGGCAAAGTTTTCCCCATCTTTGAGCATAAAGCTTAGATATTTAAAACTGAGGGAAAAGCTCTGGAATAAACTTTCTTATGACGCTCAAGCAAGTTTATGGGATAATTGAATTATCAATTAGTTATGAAAAAAATAAGTTTACTCTTTTTATTCTTTTCTTGTAGTTCTATCGCCCAAGTTCTCTTGGCGGTGGGCTTTGAAACAGATTTAATTGGACTTCAAACCAAGAAATTATTGGCGCAAAGAAAGGTATTCACCAACTCCAAACTATGTGAATCGGGCCAAGTGGCACAAATTCAAGGCCAGTGGAGTTGTAATAAAAAAGAGGATACGCTCGTTTGCAAAGCGGCTTTTGCTTGTGAAGCGGTTAATGAAAACACCAAAGCTATTTTACTGACTGCTCTTAATAAAAAAATTCAAAAGACGCTTAAAACTGAAGAAGTTTTTGACGCTGATTTCAGAGTTGTCACCGTTCAAGAGGATAAGAATGAAGTTTTAGAAGTGAGTTTTCATTTTACCAGAAAAGAGTTTGTGGCCAAAAATCACTTAGATGATGATTACTATTTAGATAATGATAAGGAATATTTTAGCAAGAAGATGCAGGAGCAAAGACGTCAAGAGGCACTTGAGAAAAGACAAGAAATAGTTAGACAAGAAAAAGAGCGAACTCAAAGAATGCATAATCTTAAAGAATTCAATATCAGTATTGTGAATGCTTTTGATAATAATGATAGAAGCTTAAGAACTCTTGATCTCGCCTGGGTACCGTTCTACCGCTTAACCACTAATTTTGAAATTGGCGCTAATTTAGGCACTCATTTCTTAGAGACTTCGCCTTCATTAACTTCAACTGAAGTGGAGAGTTTTTTGGCCATGGATCTTTTTGGCTACATGGCCTACCAGCATGAACGTCTTTATTTTAGTGCAGGGATGGGAAGTCAGAAATGGTTTAACGATAATAATGATTCTTACGCGCTCTTAAATGTGGGAATTGCTTATGATGTAGAACTTTTCTTCAAGCGGGTCTTCATTCAGTATTCAAGCATTGATAATCCGACAGGAGTGAGGGAATTTAAGGCCGGAGCTACTTTTTCCTTTTAAAACCGGGATTAAAATAGACATCACAATGGTATTTTTTGACTCGGGCCCGAGTTTCATCAGAAATTTGGTTTAAGTAGCCTTGTTCAATATAAGTTTTTTTCGTTTGCTGAGAGTAATCAAAGTGACTTAAATCTTCAAAATCATATTTGTTACGACGTCCTCTATGTAAGAGGTTAACATCAACAAATTGATCTCCCGCACGCCCAGCTTCCAAGCTTGTGATTCTATAGTATTGGCCCAAGACATCCATAATGATTTTATAACTGGTATCAGTATCAGATAGGATCATGGCCTTACCATTTTTCAAATTTTTAACTCTGATATCTTTACTTGGGAAAAGTTCTTCAATCTGATTACAGATATTGATATCAAAAAGAAATTTTTTGCGATTGTTTAGAATACGTGTAATCAGCCTGTCGTCAGGTCTCTTTTCCATTATTCTCAAACGCTGATTAGTGATGAGCTCTAGCTCTGCCATAATTTTAGGATCAAGGCCCGGGCAATCTGGTAAGTAGGGTGATATCGCCCATGAGCTTGAACTGATTGCTAACAACAATAATAGGCATTTAAAAAATTTCATAGGCCCAATATAAAGTATTTCGAGTTTTATGCCAGTATAATCACTAAGATGAGTAAGCTTTACTCACTTATCTTTGCTGTCTAACTATTGAACACCCCCTAAAATTGTTACAACGGCTATCACGCTCGAACTTTCAAGATGTTATTCTAGGACAAATTAAAAAAATGAAGGAGTTTTATGAAAGCACTAATTTTACTGGCCCTTATGATGTCTTATTCTTTTGCCCAAGTAGATCAAGATATAGAGAGTCAGGAGGAAGTTGAAGTTCAAGTAAGCCGCATTGATCGTGGGCTTAATCCTGATTTTTTAAAAGTCGATATTGATGGTGATTACTTAGTTGTCAGAGATATCAGAGAAGGTGGCGCCTTGATGTCATCACAACTTGGTTTAAATCAAGAATTAACAGATAAAGAGAGAAATAAAATAGCTCAAAGAGTTCAAGAGCTTATCTTTTCTAAGAGTGCTAAAAACAAAAATATTAAACTAAACACTGATAACTTATCAAAAATAGCCGCAATTTTAGAAATTAATAATGAGCAAATTAAAGTCAATGTTGATACTGATTATTTTCAATCATTAATTGAAGAAGTTGATAGAAATGAAATCGAGAGTGCTTATGTGGCCAGTTTAAAAGCTGAAATCAAGCAGGCCAAAGGCAATATTCAACTTTTAGCCGATGCTTATAGAAATGAAAAAAATCAAGTTAAAATTTTAGAAAGAAATGTTGATAATTTAAATTGGAAAATTAAAGCACTACAAGAAGGGATTGATACATTAGTTGAACAATATCGAGTTGCCAGTGATTCTTTGTCACAAACTAAAGTTGAAATGAATGCTTGTCTTGTTGAAAATGCTGATAAAGCAGGTCGTATCGCTCACTTAGAAGCTAACTGGTATAACAATGAAGAATTTAATAGCAAGCAAGTGAATAGAATTGAAAAAATGCTTTTAAGAAATGATAAGAGAGAGAGAAGAGCGGCTTCGAAATAAAAATATAGAAAAGCTGGGTAATAGTATAAAAAACAGAATAGAAAATATTAGGTAAATGAGCATAACTCAGGAGAAAATTATGAAAAAAATCTTAATTATATTGTTAGCCCTGGGAAGTTTTTCATCATACGCAAATATATCAGCAAGAAAACTTGGATGGACTGATGCAGTTCATACCACCATTTCTACAATTTCAAAAAACTCATCATTTTTAAATGGTATTACTGAAAAATGTTTAACTACTTTTATAAAAATTTCAGAAAATGAAAAAGAAGAATTAGTTAAGAAAATTAAAGCTGATGATTATTTATCAAAAGAATATGTCGAAGGATTTAGAGAGGGCATTGAAGATACAATAGGAAAGCTCGATAACCCTTGCTCAAATCGCTAGGTTAACAAAGCTAATTCACTCATTATCACAGATAGACTTCATATGGTAGAAGACTATCTTGATAATAGACTTTACCTAGCAAGATATTGAAATCATTACTCTTGCTATAGTTTATAGTTTAAAGTAAACTATAAACTATAAATGAAAACACAAACAAAAAAACAGCTCATTGAAATGATCGAAAAGAAAGGGGCCTTAAGACCAAAGGAGCTTTCTGATTGTTTAAAAATAAGCCCCCAGGCCTTACACCGTCATCTAAATCAATTAGTTGATGAGGGAAAGTTAATAAGGATTAGTTCTCCTCCGTATACAAAATATAACGTTATTTTAAGACCTGATTTTTCTGAGGCACAAGCGTGGTACCAAGAAAAGAGACTAGAAAAAAATCCTGATATTGTCTCAGAAACTCGAGATATTTTTAAGGCAAGATTAGATAAGCTTATATCTTTTGATAAATCACAAAACTATAAAGATAAACTACCACTCATTATTTCAACAACTGGTGAGATTGGTAATAATTGTTACGATCATAATCTTGGCAAGTGGCAAGATGTTCCTGGCTGTTGGTTTGAGTATCAAAAACAAGGAAAACAATTATGGCTTGTTCTTGCTGATAGAGGGCAGGGAATTCTTCATTCATTAAGTAGAGTTGTAGCAAATCTTAACTCTGCGAGTGAGGCGTTAAAAATAGCGTACGAACAAAGGGTTTCAGGTAGGAGTCCAGAAAAAAGGGGAAATGGGCTTAAGTTTGTCAGAGGGATTATTGAAAAAAATAATAATACAGGTCTAGCCTGTTATAGTTCTGGAGCTACTATTTGTTATGGGGGGAAAGGGCAAGATTGTTTAAGGATAATAAAGAACATGCGTTCAAAACAAGAAGGCACTTTTGTTATTTTATGTTGGGGGCTTGATGAAAATTGAAATGAAAAAATTTGGTAGAATACTAACTTCTCGAACAGAAGGAAAAGAAGCAGTTGCGGTGATTCTCTCCTATATGGCAGAAAAAAATGAAGTCCTTGAACTTGATTTTGAGGGTGTTGTTTCAGTGGGCCCATCTTGGTTAGATGAAGTCATCACGGTCCTCTATGAGCGGCTTGGTAGAGACAAAGTTATGGTTAACTCAAATAATCCATCAGTCATTGAATCGATGAAGATTATTTTGGGTGATGAAGTTTGATTAACCCCCGGTCCCAAGGGCAACTTCAAAATAATTTATGTAGTTCTAGTTGTAGGCAGCTTTTAATCTTAGCAAAATTTTTTATAACAATATTTTTCTTAAAATCGGGGTGTTTTTTTATCAATTCCAAGCTCTTCAGTAGCTTTTTATCAAGATCAGTGGGATTTTGAATTAAATTTTTGACAATATTTTGAGACAATCTTTTATGTTCATCTGAATAAATTGGATAGTACTTGTTGATGTGTTCTAAAACTTCTTGTCGTAGATGCCATTTGTTGGGTTTATATAAGGCACTATATTTTAAATGAAGAGTGAGATTTTTTTCATGATTGGGTAATCTTGAAAGAATTTTTTCAGCCAATTCTCTATTCTTATTTGTATTATCTGCAATTAAAGCTTCAAAAGCGTTGTTGAATTCAATATCATTAGGTTGGAATATTTCAACCAGGTAATTTAAGAAATTCATATTGTCTTTATTTTTTTTTGCCAGTTGAAATAATTCATTATATTTTTTGCTTTTAAAAAAAATAAATAATTCATTTATGTTCATACTCTCCAAAGCTGAAGTGTTTTTTGGTTGACCAAAAGTATAAGCAAACTCAGAAGCATTCATATTATAGAGTTCGTTTTTTAAATTTTCAGGCAACAGTAGCACAGAATGTTGATTATGAATTTCTTGACCCCTCTGAGAGATAAGTTGTAGGCGTTTGATTAATACTCCTTCTGATTTTATAATTTCATTTAAATAATATGGAGTATTTTTTAAATCTAGTTTTGAAATAAATTCGGTATATGTTTTTTGCAAATTTGTTTTCGAATCAACTTTTAGGAAAGGTAATTTTTTAAATAAGTGGAGGATATCCAGTTTAACATTATTCGAATTGCCAGGTTGATGGATAACTTCAATTAATAAAGAAAATAAGTAATCCGATATCTCGCGTTTTGTTGAATCTGGTAGGTTCGAGTTCTTTAAAGCTTTTATAAGTTGGTAGTTAAGGATATCAAGTGGTTCGGTGTAAGATTTTTCTTTTAGCATAACTATGAGAACATCAACATTTTCTTCATTAAGAATAAAGTCCCAAACTTTTTTATTGCCAAGAAAATTGTTTTCAACCTCCAAGATCATTTGTGGATTATTTCTTATCTGAAGTTTGATATGCTCTTTAGTTTTCTTAAAACGATGAACATATTCCCAGAAATTTTCAGTCTCAGTATATGGATAATTATTTTTCGCTATTTGTTCATATATATATTTATCTAGATAGTCCCCATTAAAAGTAGTAGACTTAGGATATTCTCTTGAAAAAATAAAATCCATTAGTTCAAAATGTGGCAACTCTTTTTCCCATTGGAGAATTTTTTTGAAATCATCGACTGAATTTTGAAATAGTGCTTTGTCTATAATTTCTTTTTTATCCAAATATAAATAAGATGTAAGAGTTTGGTAATAAGTTGTGTGCTTTGTCTCGGAGTTAGAATTTAATAAATTTATAATTTGCTTTTTAAGCTTATCTTTTGGTGGATAAACATACTTTGTAAGTAATTCAAGAGATTCAATTGTTTTAAAGCGATCATATAGCTCAGAGTCAGTTATTATTTTTGAAACATGTTCTTCGACTATTTCTTGTAACTCTTCATTAAGCCTTAGGTTGTTGTAATCAGTAAATTCTAAATATTCTTTTAATTTATTGTAAGGACTTTTGTTAGAGAGAAATTTTTTTAAAAAATGAGGCTTTGTAGTGTCTTCGATATTTATATCAGAAAGTAATCTTAATTGATTTACATCTGGTATAGCCGCATCGAAAATCATATTACCCGAATAATTGAAAATTGGCTTTTTGGTCGTTTTTGAGTTTTTAATTATTTTATTGGTTATGGGGTCATTTGTTTTAAACTGTCCTGAATTAATTTTTATTTCGTCGCCAAAAACATAGACCGATGTTTTTCTTATATCAGGCAAAACTCCTGCATTATTAATAGCATCTTTATTTGAGACAACTAATCCTTCCCATTGAGTTGGTATTTGTTTTTTCGCTTGTTTGATCCATTCTTCAAACAGAATATGACTTTTAGTCTCCTGAGTAACAGGATTTTTGATTACAATTTTTTTTCTTAGATCAGGTGTTCCAAAACCAACTGAAGCATATGTTTTTCCATTTATTTCTCCTGGGATCGTCTCAATAAAACCCGCGTAAGAATTATTTTTTTCTAAGTGATGAAATTGAGAGTTTTTGACAGCTACTGTGGCCCATCTTTCTGGAGTTAACTCATCAATAAAATGGCAGTTACCACCAACACACTCACTTAATGCAATGACTTTCCTTATACCCTGTATTCTGCGTGGGAGAGGTTTAAATCGATAAGCAATTGCACCAGATCCTTCTGGGATAAGTCTTCCGCTAGCAACTTTTATCATTCGAATAGGAAAAAGTTTTTTATCTTCTAAAAGAATTTTAGTTGAAGGAATAAAATCTCTAATTCCTGAGACAATAATTGAAGAAATATCATCGATTATAAAATAATCTTGAGTTTTTAATTTCATTTGATTAAGTGTTTCTAAAATAAGATCAGGGTCTTTTGATCCAAGTAAGTCCTTTACTTTTTCTGATTTGAAAATTTGGTAAGTATAGTAAGAGCTAGCTTGCTGATATTGAGATGTAGTTTTAATATTTTTATAGAAATTAGTTTGTAAAATATTTTTTTGCTTTTTGTTAGCCGTTTTGAACTCTGTGGACATTTTTAATTTATTCAACTCATTTTCAAGAAAATTATTAATTTCCTTGAGTTGATTTTCTCTTTCTTCTTTTTTAAGAGAGAGAATATTTTTAGATTTATCTTTTAATTTTTGGGTAGTTATTTTTAGGTAGTTTTCCCAAGCTTCAATATTGAGATCTCGCCCTGAAGATTTGACTGAAGCATTGATTTCGAAAGCCTTACCTAATTGAGTTGTTTCCCATAACCTGGGCCCTAATTCTGGAATTTTTTCATTCATTTCTCTTAGTTGTTTAATAACCGCATCATATGAACGACGCGGGAATTTATCTTCACCGTAATAAAGAGACAGTGTTTTATAGTATTGTTCAATTAATTGCGGCCTTGATAAAAACTCATCGAGTGAACCCGCTTGTGTGATAACTCTATCAATTTCTTCTAGAGTCTGGGCCTTTAGAGAACTGAAAGAGAGTAAAAATATGAATAAAAAATAGTAATACCTCATCAGCTTCTTATCGGAAGAAAGTCTTTTTAACTTTTCCGAGAAAAAAGATTGGTTAATTCTACTTTTACCTATTCTTCTGCCCTGAAAGATTTCGTCCTTCATCTTTTTCGATGATTTTGACTTCATTTCTGAAAGAATCTTTGATTTGTGCTTGGTAGTCACTATTAAAAATGAATTCTCTCTGTCCTTTGGCCAGACGTGAAAATTCATCAAACTTAGATAGCATGAGTTTTGCCGAACCTACAGGCGCACAATTGGCCATGACTTTTTTACCTTGATCTAATTCTAGTACATAGGTTTGATCTAACTTAAGTTCGTGAGGTCCAGAGGTATAATACTTTGTGATATTTTCATTAAGCATTTGGTGAAAAGTAGTTTTGACACTTTTCATATCCTCATTTAATTTGACTTCAACTTCTCTATGACCCCAGAATTGGCTTATGAAGGTAACACGAGGGGCATAGTAGAGGTGATCTTCTTTGTGGCTTTTATTCAGAATCACTTCTTTTTTGGGTTCTCCGTAAGTTTGCATATCTATTTCATCAATTTCAAAAAGAAAAGCGCAAATAACATCACCTTCTTTTAATTGTTGAGCGTAAAGGTTTAAGGAGAGCGAGAGTAGTAAAATCCATTTCATAACTTTTCCTTTATTCTTCTTCAGAAGCAATTTCTCGTTTACTTTCTTGTTTAAATTCAATCTTGTCATCATTACCTAAAACTAGTGAAGTCGTGCCAATAGGGATGTCATTGCGTTGCGACGCGACGGCGTCTGCTCGTTTTTCAGCTCGGCGGTTACTATCAGCGAGCCGC
>CALFYV010000296.1 GCA_937952395.1 uncultured Bacteriovoracaceae bacterium
GCTACGACCAGGAAAAAGTCCAGCACATGAGCTTAGGGTTAAAATCAAGATAATAAGGGATGTCTCTTTCATCATTTCCTCCTGAAAAGATCTCTATATTTCTACTCGTCAGCCTTTTGGCAAAAATAAATTTTTTAATAAAAAAGCTAAGTAATGGAAATTATTGCCTAATCTTGAGTTGATTTCTCTACTTAAAAAGCTCAAGTTCCTGAGCGTTTCAGTCGATTAGAGGTATGAGGTTTAAATATGTTAAATTTGCTGATTCGAGCGGAACTTTTCATCGATAAAATCCTTCTGAAAATGGGAGATATCTTTATATTGCTATTTAAAGCGATAGTTCCACTCAAATTACGAATGCGCTACGCCTCCTTCGAAGAAGGGATTGAGAGCTGGTTAAAGGCCAAAAGAGAAAAAATCAAAGAAAAATCCGGGCGATTAATAGCTGAAGCTAAACAGAAATTTAATGAAGTTAAGAGCGTGGATTATAAAGCTAAGGCACAAAACCTTAGTATTCAAGCCTTAGCATGGAAAAGTAAGTTAACTAAAGCGATAAAAGAGAGCACTCCAAAAGTTTTTCTAGCTTTTTTATTTTCCCAGCTGCTTATACCTATACAAAAATCGAAAGCCGCTATTAGTTCTCTATCACCAAATAAATTTCTCTTAGGTTTGACTTCTCTTACTGTTTTTGGTTTGGCCTGTTTGAATATTTATTTTGAGGGCAGAAAAATTGTTCATCATTCAACAGCTAGCCGCGCTCCTGCCAGTGTAGAAATAGGTGAGGAAGAATTAAGTGCCGAGGGATTGCCTGCCAGACGGGCTTATTACAAAAAAGAAATTAAGCAAATGCTCTTTACTCATGTGAAGATGCCGGTCTATTTCAAAGACATTAACGAACTTCACTCCTTGGATATTGATTTCTCACTACAGGCCAATAACCGTTACACAATTAAATTTTTAGATAAGTATGAACATGAACTTCGCGATCATATCTTGATGACCATCGAACCGATTGTTCCAGAGTTCCCCTTAGAAGAAGAAGGAAAAGATATCATTAAGGAAAAAATCGAATACGAAGTGAATACTTTCCTAAGAAACAACGATATCGATGGTTATATCGAAGAAGTTAAGGTCGTTGACATTCTTGGGACCTAATCAACTTCCTTAGTGTCTTAGGATTAATCTCTAATTTTTGAGCTGCTAGGCTCACGTTCTGGTTAAAATGATGATAAACACTCAAGCAGTAACGAAGCTTCATGCTCTCTAGCGAGAGAAATTCTTTGTCCAAAGTAAAATTCATGAGATCAGTGTTTTGAGTAATCAGTGATTGGTCACAATCATCAAAATCCAATTTATGATGATTAGAAGTTACTTTTTTGCGCTCAAGTTGAGACTTGAGTTGGCGGAAATTACCTGGCCAGGGTAAAGTTTGATAAAATTTTACTAACCTGGATGAAATATGGACGCCCTCATCGATCGCGAATTTTTCACAAAATTTAGCAATCAACTCAGGCTGACTTCTGAGTGAATTTAAGTAAAAACTTTGGCCAGAATTTAAACGGTAATAAAAATCAGTGCGAATCTTTCCTTTATTCAATAGTTGTTTTAGATTTTGTCCCGAAGAGAAAATTAAGCGAGTTTTAATTTGCTTATTCTGATTAGAACCTACTGCTCGTATTTTATGATCATCTAAGAAAAGTAATAATTTTGTTTGTAAATCCCATGGAAGAGAATCGATTTCATCGATAAAAAGTGTGCCACCATTGGCCTCTTCAAACGCTCCAACTTTATCGTTCATAGCACCTGTAAAAGCTCCCTTTTTATGACCGAAGAGTTCTGACTCAACCAAATTCCTAGAAAATGAAGAGATATTAATATGAACAAACTTGCCTTTACGCCCACTGGCCTGATGAATTTCTCGTGCTAAGAACGTTTTACCAGTACCTGTTTCACCTTCGATTAAAATAGGAAGTGGAGAATGAATTATTTTGTGATAAAGATTTAGATCAATTTGTAGAAAAGATTTGCATATGACTTTGGGGCCATTAAAATCTAAGATATTCTCACCGATATGAACCTGATCTCCCCTCTCAAGAAAAGCGCTCATCACATATTGCCCATTTAAGTTAAAGGGAATTCCATTTTGACTTTTTAGCATATAACGACAATTTTCTTCGTTGTGGCTAATAAGATTTTCTGGATGCGTGAGTTTAAGCTCTAAGTGAAATTTTTCGTTCTTCATCGCAGGTAAAATAATCGAGTTAAATTCATTTGCAACAACAGGATTTTGTTCATCACAAATAAGATAATTTGTTCTCTGACACTGAATCAGACGTTTTTTTCCATAGATCGGCGCCAAGTGTATGGCATCTTTTAGTCTTATTCCATTTTCTTCAAGATGTTTATTAATAAACATTTTCCTCTCCTTTTATAAATAAGTATTTAATTGACGAACAAATCTTTAAAGAGTTAAACCCTAAATGAGTATTGTTTTTTCAATTTAGAAAAGGTTTTTTTCAAAAATGAATCAAAAAAGAATTTTAAACATACAAAAGTGTGAATTTATTATGGGGATTGAAAAGCCCGAACAACTTCATACTTGGATGACCGAACATCAAGATATAATAGCCTTAGCTTTTATTGGACGCTCCAATGTAGGGAAGTCTTCTACTATTAATACAATCTTCGGTAAACACACCGCCAGAGTTTCCAAAACACCAGGACGAACTCGACAAATCAACATATTTGAATTTGAGCTTCAAACAATAGAGAAAAAATTCTATTTTTTTGATCTTCCCGGGTATGGGCATGCTAAAGTTTCTAAGCAAATGTCTCAAAACTGGGATGAGTTAATGACATGCTTTTTTGAACTGATCCCGTTTAAAACATTACTTTTTAATATTCAAGATGCAAGACATCCCTTCCAAGAAGTAGACCAGGGACTTTTTACTTTCCTTAAAAAAATTGAAAGGGAAACTTATCTTATCTTTAATAAAATTGATAAACTCAAAACGCAAAAAGAGAAAGCACTTTTGAGTAAAAAACTAAAAGAATTAATGCCGAAATTAAAAATGGTAAAACAAATATTTCAATTCTCTGCTGAAACTAAAACAGGACTCGCTCCTATTGAAGAATCTATTTTAAATTTTCTACATAAAAAAATGATTATTTCTGAGACTTAATATTTTGCAAATCGTCTTCGTATTGACTCAACTCTTTTTTTAAATCTTCAATTTCTTTCAAAATACCATTCACCTTAGGATCTTCCCAAGTTAAGGTTTTATTTTTAACGGCAGTTTCGACCATGATCCCAAGTTTTTCATAGCAATCATGAAGATTCGTATTAGTACGAGATGCTGAAAGCATTTTTTTTCCAATAGCAGTTGTTTTTTTTATTTCATCTTCTGCCGAGCGGAAAAAACGGCTGAAACGACTTTTCCAGTCAAAATCTTGATTATCTCTTTTTTTAGGTCCTTGGGTTTGGGACATGATTTCTCCCTTTGTCTCTTAATCCATTTGTAGTGTATAACTGTTATTTACGAGATGCAACTACACAAAACAAGCATGTCGCGTCAGGTTAAATAAATGGATAAAGAAAAATTCGAATCAGTTTTTGAGAATTTAGAGGAACGTTACAAAACTTATCATGATCCCTGGGGGTTTAACGTAAACACCTGTAAAAATGCAATAAAATGCCTGCTACCACTTTACGAGGATTATTTTAAGGTCAGGGTTTTTGGCAAAGAAAACGTTCAAAATAAACCCTATATCGTAGTTGGAAATCATTCAGGTCAAATTCCCATTGATGCCATTCTGGTTGCCATGGCCTTTGCCTTGGAAGTTGACCCACCTAGAGTTCTGCGGGCCATGATTGAGCGCTTTATGTCCAAGCTCCCATTTATTGGAGCTCTTTCTGCTGAGTTGGGCTCAATTTTAGGTGACAGAAAAAACTGCCAATACTTGCTAGAGCATGGCGAATCTATTCTCGTTTTTCCTGAAGGAGTGCGAGGTATTTCAAAAAATACAAATGAATACTATAAATTACAAAAATTCACTGCTGGTTTTTTTCGAATTGCCTTAAAAGCAGAGGTCGAAATTCTACCCATCGCAGTCGTAGGCGCAGAAGAAATGTTTCCTTTTGTTTTTCAAGCAAAAAAATTAGCGAAATTTTTTAAACTACCAGCACTACCCATTACTCCTATCATGTTCCCACTGCCTTCTCCGATTGATATTTATATTGGAAAACCATATAAGATGCCCGTAGACCTCTCCTTTGACGCTCCAGAGAGCAAGATTCGAGAACATGTTTATCGGGTAGAAAATAATATTAAAGCTATGATGGCAACGGGACTTCAAAATCGAAGACCTTTTTTCGATGAAATTAGAATACCATTTAAAGATTTTATAAAAGAGTGGAACAAACGTCATGACTAATGAGAGTTCAAAAAAAATTCTTATCATAGGTATTTCAGGTGGCTTGGCACAAATACTAGCTCGCTTGATTTTAAAAACACACAAAGACTGGGAAATCCTAGGGGTAGATTCAAGAGATACCGATAATAATCCCAAGATTAACAGACTGACTTGCCAGACTATGAAGTACTCTCGTGGCAATTTTGAAAACTTATTCAGGAATCATCACTTTGATGTCGTTTACCACCTGGGCAGAATGAGTCAAAGTAGCCACAGCCAAGATGCTGTGACAAAGCGACTAGATATTAACCTGATGGGCACTAATCGAATTCTTAATCTTTGCTTAAGATTTAATGTTTCTAAAATTATTATTCTCAGTACTTTTCACGTTTACGGAGCGCTTGCTGACAACTTTGTTTTTATACCTGAAAATGGGGCACTCCGAGCGAGTATTCACTATCCAGAACTAAGAGATGTTGTAGAAATGGATCAAATTTGCACCAATTGGATCTGGAAACACCAAAAGGAAATGCAAACGGTTGTACTGCGACCTTGTAATATTATCGGAACTCAAATTAACAATGCCATTACTCGCTTTCTTACCAGCAGAGTTAATCTCATTCCCATTGATTACAACCCTACCTATCAATTCATTCATGAATTTGATATGGCCACCGTTCTTTATAAAGCAATTGATAAACTTCCTCTCGGTGTTTATAACGTGGCCACCGATGACTACATTAGCCTCAGAGAGGCGATGACCAGGATCGAAGGCAAAGGAATTCCTTTTCCAGTTTTTCTGGGAAAACCTATTAATAAGCTATTGCGCTTATTTGGCCAAGATGTGCCTGATTATTTCATCGATTACCTAAAATATTCCTGCCTCATAGATAATTCACAGTTAAAAGACCATTTAGGTGATAATTTTTACAGATTTAGTGTGCAGGAAACCCTCGATTTAGTTTCTATGCGCTAAAAACTTGTGGCCAATAAACTCTTATGTTATCCCTTTCGTAACGGGAGACGGATTATCATAAGCCTTATCATTTTTCTTTCGCTTCAAGCTTATAGCTGTGAAAAATTCATCAAGGATTTTCAAAATCAATTTTTAAACTCTCTCGTTCCTATTAAAACGAGCAAGATTTCTTCTGGGGCATTCACTCAAGATCAATCTTCAGAAATACTTTTGTCTACTTTAAGTATGCATGAAACAATCATGAGTCATTTCTTTCTTCAGGATAAACTCGAATATGATATTGATTTCCAATCTGAAAAAAACCTGATTTTCTATCGCAATCAAACTTTTAAAATTGACTCATGTACTGAAAATTCAATACTTTTTTATGAGGATAAATATGATGATCCACGTTCTTTATTGTTTGGAATTGATCCTTATGACCAGGGTGGGAGTTATTGTAAGCTAACGACCCAACTAGTAAATAAGCCCTATGCTTTTGTCGTCTCGTGCCTACGGCGCCCCTATCAGATTTATACCGAGGCTGAGAAAATTATTTATTTCACTGCGAATCAGCTTTTTGTACAGACCAATGAACAAAAAGAGCTAGAAAGAATACACAAACACACTAGCATTTTCTTCAAAGATCTCAACACTTTAGAAGCTTATCAGGCTTATTTCTTTCGAGATTAGATTTTACGGCCCATAAAAAAAACGCTATATTGGCTCGATATTTCAATTTGCCCGGATGGCGGAATGGTAGACGCAGCGGATTCAAAATCCGCCGTTGGCAACAACGTGGGGGTTCAAGTCCCTTTCCGGGCACCATTTATTTTAAAAATTATAGTGTGCCCCAAGTCCAAGGCTCTCTTCTGTAAGCATGATACCCGCGGACCAATACCATCTATGGGCATACATGAGAGAAATTTCATACTCTGTATCTGCACCATCTCTTAAAACAACATCAACATCTGAATAGAAGTTTTTTGTCCACTGAAATTTTCGTTCAATATCAAATCGAAGCTTTCCTTTGTGATCGACAAGAAGATTGGTTTCAATCATCATAGGCAGCATATAACCAACGCCAACAACCCCTCTTGTTTTGTCGTTTTCATATTCTGTATAATGTGTTCCACCTACTACGACATTGAAAAAATTTGAAAACCAACGCCGATAAAATAAATCACCTTCTGCATGGTCTAGGTCGTCGTACTCGCGTGTCTCAAGTCTTCCCTCTAGTGTTCCCCAAGTTTTCGACAGTCTCAAAAAAGCTTGAGCATGGTTAGTCGCAGCCTCAACCAATCCATTATAGTAAAGATGATCATGAAGATGAGGGTCAACTTTATCGTACTTTTCCATCTCGCCTTTTGGA
>CALFYV010000297.1 GCA_937952395.1 uncultured Bacteriovoracaceae bacterium
TCTTTATTTTGCCAAAATGGAGAAACTAGACAGCAATCAAATTTATCAATACGTAATTTTTAAAGATGATAAAGCGGTGAGTGAAGTTCATAAGTTTCGTGCTCGAGTCAGTTTCAAAGATAAAAATGTTTTTCGATTTCTGGCCATCAGTGATACCCAAGAAAATCCAGCCATTCATAAAAGACTAGTTGAGGAAGGAGTTATTGCCAATTTAGAGCAAAACTACCCAGGTCCTTTTTATGAAAACTTAGATTTTGCTGTTGTGGCAGGAGACTTAGTTGGTAATGGAAATGAATATCAACAATTTAAAGAACTTTATTTTGATCCAGCCAAAAAACTTCAGGCCAGTATTCCTTATTATCCGGCCATTGGTAATCACGATAGAGATTATAAAAATTATTTATTCTATTTTACTTCACCAGATAATGGTTTCGGGAAAGTTCGTAAGCATGGCTATACTTATAAATATTTAAATGCGCGTTTCCTCTCAATTAACACTGATCAAGGTTTTTTAAAGCCTGGCCAATTAGTGTGGATTAATAGAGTTATGCGTTTGATATGCAGTGAAAAAGATGTGGACTTCGTTTTTGCTTACTATCATCATCCTTTCCATTCTGAGATGTGGACGAATGGAAATACTCCTTATACCAAACTCGTTTTAAATATTATTCAACGTCACTTGAACAAATGTGGTAAAGCCGGAGCTGCGCTTAACGGCCACACTCATGCCTATTCAAGAGGGCAAGAAACGGATTCACCTTTTTATTATGTGAATGTGGCCAGTGCTGGCGGACGTTTGGATTACTGGGGCGCTGAAAAGCAAAAAGATTATGAAGAATTTCAAAAGTCTTTTGATGAATTTGGTTATTCGTTAATTGAAGTCACAACAGGTCCAACTCCAAGTTTTAAAATTCAGCGCTTTAGTATGGGAGATGATTATGTTGAAAAAACTAATGAACTGCAAGATGAGTTTTATTATAGAAAATATAACCAGGCACCTAACGCTCCTCAATTAAGTTTAATGAAAGATAAGAATGGTTGTTATTTGGATGCTGGAGAGTTTATTGATCTTGATGGAGATCTTTATCAAAGTATTCAATGGCAAATCTCAAATGGAACTCAGCCTCTTGTTGTGGCCAACGGTGTGATTTATCCCAATGACTGGCCAAATGTTTATGAGAGAGTTTTTAACTACGAAAATATTTATAATGGCGATACAAGCCGTCCGGGTTGGAGTGTTCATGATGATTATGATTCGATGAAAGGCGTTATCTACAACCAACTTAGATGGCCAAAATCTTTAACAAAAGATTCCTACACGGTAAGAGCGCGTTACCGTGATCGGGGCTTAGTCTGGAGTGAGTGGGCACAGATAAATATTGATCGAAGGACTTTGGCTGTCTGTTTTTAGTCAGAACATATGTTAAGTTTTTAATTCGTGAAAATTTTCATAATCAATAAGCATTTCCCCATTATCTTGTTCATGCATAATATCGACGAAGTATTTATCTTTTACAATATCTTCAGGCAGGTAGTTATAACGAGAGTAAACGGTATTAGAAAATGTGCCATCGTGGCCAGTCACAGTAACCAATATAGCAATAAGGGAACCGTCGTTGTAGTCTCTTCCATTGAGAGGAGATTCTTGGTCTAAAGGATGATAAACGTTCCAGGTTAGTTTAAAAAAAGGTGTTTGATGACGTTTGAGTTTGAGATCATAAACTCGGCGTATATGCTCACCTTCCGTAGTTTTTTCATCGATAAGAGCTGAAGCATTGACTTTCGCTTCAACAATATCATTACCTCGAGAGTTACCAATTCGAAAGGATAAGCAGTATTGACCATTAAACTTTGAGTGAATCATTTGCTTACTAAAAAGAATCTTGGCATGGGGTTTGGAAATTTTAGCAAAAACAAAACCAGCAACAATAGCAATGCCGACTAATCCGTATGCTGCTTGAAAAGTGACAATAAGGTTTGAATAGATGCCATTTGGGGCAAGAGTGCCATATCCGATTGTGGACATTGTTTGTACGCTAAAAAAGAAAGCATCAGAAAATGAATTTGTACCGTTAGTAATTGAATTGGGTACTAACATATAAAGAGTAGCGAAGAAAATATTGCTTAATAGATAGAGCAAAAGTAGAATAAGAAAGAGTCTAGGCCAGCTGGTTTGAATAAAGTAATAGAAAAGATCTTTCTTTATATCGTGGGGGATTCCCTTTCTGATTGGTTCGGAACTTAAATAATGTTTTTTTTTACTCATAAAATTCTTGTTTAATACTTGTCTATGCTTTTTACTCTTGTTAACTAAATAATAGTACTCATATTGTAGTCTAGAAAGAAAATTTTTATTTATAAGGACTCAGGATGAAAACAATCTATCACAAATCAGATTCCCGCGGCTTTGCCAATCATGGTTGGCTAAAAAGCTATCATACTTTTAGTTTCGCTAGCTATTTTAATCCAGAGCGAATGGGTTTTGGCACTCTCAGAGTCATTAACGATGATACCGTAGCACCTAAAATGGGCTTTGGAACTCACCTACATAATAATATGTAAATTATCACTGTTCCACTTTCTGGCGCCCTAAGGCATAAAGATAGCATGGGTAATGAATTCGTGATCAAAAAAGGCGAAGTTCAGGCGATGTAAGCTGGTACGGGAATTACTCACAGTGAATTCAATGCTTCTGACTCCGAAGAGGTTAGTTTACTGCAGATTTGGGTAAAAACTCGTGAAAAAGATATTGAGCCTAACTATTCTCAAAAACAATTTGATTTAGCTAAGAGAAAAAATAGTCTTCAGCTGATTGTATCACCAGACGGAAGAGAAGGATCAACTCTCATTCATCAAGATGCTTATTTTTCGTTATGTGATTTAGATAAGGGCAAAAATATTGCTTACACAAAGAAGAAAAAGGATAATATTCTTTATCTCTTTGTGATCGAAGGAAAATTAAAGGTTTCTGATAAAGAGCTATCTTCTCGAGATGGTTTAGGAATCACCGAATTTGATTCTCTCGAAATTAGTGCTCAAATGAATTCGGAGATTCTATTGATGGAAGTGCCCAGATAGAATTAATAGACAATTCTTACCAATAAAGTCAAAATTAATTATTAATAAAAAATTTATCAAGGAGGTAAAGATGAATGCAAAAGTTGTGTTAGGTGCAAGAGTCCTATTAGGTATTATTTTCTTAGTGTTCGGTTCAAATGGATTAATGATGATTTTAACAGGCAATGGTTTTATACCCATGCCACCACCAAGTGCTGAAATGGGAGCTGTGATGGGGGGATTTTTTGGGGCCAAGTATTTAATGCCTTTAGTGAAAATCATGCAAGTTCTATCAGCTTTAATGCTTTTAAGTGGCAAATATATTAATCTGGCGCTTACCATGTTAGCTCCAATTGTTGTGAATATTCTTGGTATTCATTTATTTGTTGATCTAGCGGGTGCTCCTATGGCGATTTTTATCACCATATTATTAGCGATTATGATTAAGAGTAGATGGAGTGCTTTTAAACCACTACTTGCTGCTTAATTAGGAAGACAATGGGCCGTTTAAACGGTTGGAAAACTATTCTAAAAATTGCTTGGCCACTGATTGTGGCCAACAGTTTTTGGAATTTACAGTTGACTATTGATCGTATATTTCTTGGGAACTATTCTACCGCAGCTTTAGGAGCTGCGATGGCAGTCATGGGGATTTTTTGGACTCCTATGGCGCTTCTTCAGCAAACCGCAGCTTATCTCACAACTTTTGTGGCCCAATACTTTGGGGCCAAACGTTTTGAAATGATAGGTCCAGCTGTGTGGCAATCTGTTTATATTAGTGTCGTTGGTGGCATACTTATTTTATTTCTTATTCCATATTCTGATACTCTTTTTGATTTATTCGGGCATGAAAAAAGTGTTCGTCAGTTTGAAATAGACTATTTTTCAGCGATTTGCTTCTCTGCTCTGCCAACTGCCTTAGTGGCAGCCGCCAGCTCATTTTTTACTGGTTTAGGTAATACACGAATT
>CALFYV010000298.1 GCA_937952395.1 uncultured Bacteriovoracaceae bacterium
TATGTTTGATAGGGAAGTTTTTCCATAGCCTTTTTTACAATACTTGGTGGAAGTTGTTAAGTTATGTTTAAAAAAATGCGACGCATAAAAAATAAAACAAAAGAATTTATTTCTTAGTGTTTTAAGTCACTTAACTTCACTATATAATCTAAGTAATCACTAAACCGTAACACATTGGATTTGCTCATGAGTGGTAATCTGGATTTCTCCCATATGTCTAGTTCTGATAATACTTTCATCGATACTCTTTACCAAGATTATCAAAAAAATCCCAATTCGGTGGATGAGAGTTGGAGGAAATTTTTTGAAGGCTTTGAGTTTGCAATTGGCAAGGGACTTGAAATGCCGGATGAGGCAGTTAGTCCTGGTGCTAAAAATAAAAAAAAACAATTGGATAAAGAATTTAAAGTTTATAGGGTGATTCAGTCTTACCGAGCTCGCGGACATCTTATCTCTGATACAAACCCAGTTAGACCCAGACAAGATCGCAAGGCGCATTTAGATTTATCTGATTATGGATTGGAGCCTGCTGATTTGGAAAAAACTTTTATTTGTGGAGAGTATCTGGGATTAGGTAAAGTAACACTTAAAAAAATCATTCAGCATATGCACACTATGTACTGCCGCTCTATTGGAGCTGAATATATGCATATCACTAATACCGATATAAGAAGATGGTTCAGAGACCGTTATGAGAAGACAGCAGGCAATTTCAGTTTTGATATTGAAAAGAAAAAAAGAATTTTCTCCAAAATTAATGAAGCCGTGGTTTTTGAAAGTTTCTTAAGTAAGAAATATGTAGGGCAAAAAAGATTTTCACTGGAAGGTGGAGAAAATACTATCGCAGCATTAGACGCCATTATTAATAAAGGTGCTGAACTAGGTGCAGAAGAGTTTGTTATTGGTATGGCCCATAGGGGACGCTTAAATGTTTTGGCCAATATTATGGGCAAAACTTATGAGTATATTTTTAACGAGTTTGAAGGCCAAGCCGATCCGGATTTAACTTTAGGTGACGGTGATGTGAAATATCATTTAGGTTTTAGTTCTAAAGCAAAAACAATGAGTGGCAAAGAAGTTTATTTAAAACTTATGCCTAATCCATCTCACTTAGAAGTGGTGGGAGCGGTTGTCCAAGGCTACGCTCGCGCTCAGGGTGATCAACTTTACGCTCGTGACAGACAAAAAGTCATTCCTATTCAGATACATGGCGACGGTGCAATTGCAGGTCAAGGAATTGCTTATGAGTTAGCGCAGATGTCAGGACTAGCCGCTTATAAAACTGGTGGCACAATTCATTTTGTTATTAATAATCAAATTGGCTTTACCACTAATTTTACGGAAGCCAGAACTTCTCATTACTGCACTAGTGTAGGGAGAGTTACAAATAGTCCTATCCTTCATGTTAATGGTGATGATGCAGAAGCTGTTGCTTATGCAGTAGAGCTTGCAACTGAATTTAGACATGAATTTGGTGAAGATGTTTATGTCGACATGGTTTGTTACCGCAAGCATGGACATAATGAAGGTGATGAGCCTAAGTACACACAGCCCAAGCTTTATTCACTGATTGCGAAACATTTAAACCCAAGAGAAGTTTATAAAAATAAATTGATTGAAGGAAAAAGTTTTGAAGCTGAGCTAGTAAAAAAAATGGAAGAAGAGTTCCAACAAATGCTGCAAGAGCGACTTGATATGGTTAAGCAAAAACCACTTCCATATCAGTACCAGAAAGCTGATGAAGATTGGAAGAACATGGTACGCGCCAAAGAAAGTGACTTTGATGAATCTCCTGATACGACGGTTAAGAAAGCAGATTTGGAAAAAATTCTAAAAAATATTACGACCGTTCCAGCAGATTTTAAGATCATTAAAAAAGCGCAGAAAATTTTTGAGGATAGATTAGAAAAATTTAAAACTGACAAGTTGGATTGGGCCCTGGGTGAACTTTTTGCTTTTGGAACTCTGCTTTTGGAAAAGCAATATGTTAGGATGACTGGACAAGACGTGATCAGAGGAACTTTTTCTCATCGTCATGCGGGTGTTTTTAACGCTGAGGAAGATTGGGATAAATACCTAAATTTGGCCAACCTCGAAAAAGGTCAAGGTAAATTTTCTATCTATAATTCTTTATTATCAGAATTCGCCGTTTTGGGGTTCGAATATGGTTACTCATTAGGAGATCCCAATGGAATTAATATTTGGGAAGCTCAGTTTGGAGATTTTGCCAATGGTGCTCAAACTATTTTTGATCAATTTATTTCTTCGGCAGAAAGCAAGTGGCAGAGGATGAGTGGCTTAGTGGTACTTTTACCTCATGGTTATGA
>CALFYV010000299.1 GCA_937952395.1 uncultured Bacteriovoracaceae bacterium
ATCAGGGACTGTAATATCGTGAAGCTCTTCAAAATCACGGCATAAGAAATTAATGAAAGTAAATCTAGTTACAGCACGATTTGTGCCCCCATTATAAAAAGCATTACCGTAAGCCCTGGTAGTGAAAATACCTGCGTGCTCTTGCACGCTAGTGTAGCGCTCTGATTGAGTCCTTTGAACGAGAAGATTCATTAAGTTTCGATCTTCGTTTTCCATCTTACTAAAGTGATTATTTCTCTCTTCTCTAAAATCATCATTATCATTGTCATAAAGATTATCGGGACCAGAGTAAGCGATATCATCATAAAGAATACGATCAAAACGAATATCATCGCGAATCGCACCAATAATGAGCGCTACAAAGTCATTTAACTCAACTCTCTCACTTTGATCTTCATTGCTACAAGGCTTGGCCCATCTTTTAAGCTGTAAACTATAAAACCGAGGATTTTGCATCGCCACCCGAGCAGCATCTTCGGCTAAACCACTAGCTATGAGATTTTCCATTTGATCTAAGACTGGCTTTTGCGGTGGAATCCCTACTATTCGATTATGCATAACATAGGCTTGCTCACGCGGACCTGCATAAACAACAAAACTAAAAAGTAAAAATAATAGAAAAATATTTTTCACGTAGATCTCCCTTACCAAGTTTTCTTCGGTAGATAACAACTTGAAATTTAAGAAAAGAGTTAATTCATCAAGCTTTGGTATTTGATGAATTTAGACAAGATTAATTTGAAGAGTGAAAATAAGTCATGGCCTTGGGTATTTTGGCCTGTAAGTCACGAATTCTACGCTCATTGGATGGATGAGTAGATAACCATTCTGGTGTATGCCCTTTATCTTGAGCTTGCATACGCTGCCAGAAACGAGGTGCCTCATGAGGATCGTAACCGGCTATGGCCATAAAAACTAAACCCATTTCATCAGCTTCTGATTCTTGATTTCTTCCGTACTTCAGTAATAATAAAGATGAACCTACTCCAACACTCGCTAAAACTGCATCCTTAACATTTTTCTTAGTTTTTTTGCTTAAAGCAGCATCAAGTGCGACTAAACTAAATTGCTGAATCAACGCTCTAGAAATCCCTTCGTTACTATGTCCCGCAATCGCATGAGCAATTTCATGGCCCATGACTACTGCTACACCCGCATCAGTTTCACAAATGGGCATGATGCCGTTGTAGAAAGCAACCTTACCTCCGGCCATTGCCCAGGCATTGACTGTATTTTCATTAATAAGATTAAATTCCCATTGATAATTTTTTATTATTTCTGATTTACCTTGAGATTTAAAATAAGATTCAACAGCTGCTTTTATTCTCTGGCCCACTCTTTTCACTCTCCGAGCATCCTCTGAGTGATTTTCTATTTTGCTTTTGGCCAAAACTTCTTTATACGCAACAGCAGATTGAGAACGAAGAGTCGATTCCGGCATAAGTTTTAACTGTTTTCTTCCTGTTATGGGAGCAGAGCTGCAAGCAGACAGAAATAATAAAAAAAGAATTATCCTCATGTTATGAGGATAATTCTTTTTTTATAAAATGTGTATTATTTGATTAACGAGCTAAACTAACAGAGCGTCCCATTGAACTGGGTTGTTTTGATTTAATACTATGCTTCTCTAACATTTCAGCTTCTTCTTTACAGGCAATGCATAGTTCACTTGTTGGACGGGCCTGCAATCTTTCAAAGGCAATTTGCTCACCACAGTCTTGGCAAATACCATACTCATCACAATCAAACTTCATTAACGCTTTTGTAATCTTTTTTAAATACATAGCTTCGCGGTTAGTGAATCTCATGTTTGTGGTGATCAGAATAGAATCATTTGCCGCATCGACTTCATCTTTGTGCTCAACTCTAGACTCTGAATATTCTCGCTTCTTCTCTTTAAAATTTTCTTTGATTCGAGCAGAATCTAATTCAAGCTTTTCTTGCAATTCTTTCAATTGTCGTTTACTTAAATGGCTGTTCAATCGACATCCCATAAATTCTCTCCCTAAATTGATGTATAAAACTGTATTTAAAATTCTAAAGAATTGCTAAAAGTTATGACAACTAAAAACAGACCAAATGTCAGGAGATATTAGGAGTTAAAATTAGGTGTTGACAGAGGCATAATTAATATCTGTGAAGAACACCATTTTATTCAATACAGAATTGTCTTTTTTCTATTTTTGGTAAGGTGTATTTGAATGCAAAAGCTAAAGTTAAAATACGTTCATTGTGAGAAAACTGTCCCCAAATTTTATAGTTTCCTTCAGTTGGTGGGGGATTTGTTTCATCGTAGGGAAATACAAACTCTCCCTTTTTTCCTACAGGCATGAGTGAATGCAAGTGTGATACAAATCTATCTTCAATTTTTTTCTTTTCTGCACTAAGTAATATGGCATGACCACCCATCTCAAGCCAAGGTTGAAAATTATGAGCTTCTTCATAGGTATTAGTATTTTCGTTTTTAACTTCAAAGGTAAAATAAAATTTAGGAAGCCAGTAATTACAAAATTCTAAAGCTTCATAACTGAGCGTCACTTTATAATAATCTCCTTCACTTCCTTCAAGACCCTCATGAGTAAAATATTTTGTAATTCCCTCTTTAGCTTCAGGAAAATTTTCTCTAATAAATGGCTCTGTGACCTTTTTGGTGCTAACTAAAAAGCGATCCATTTGCATCCTGTGTTCTTGCCCCATAACCATAGGCATAGTTTCGATAAAAATAAAATATTCACCACTTTGAATAATGACATTGGGGAGATCCTGATTATCAGGATCTTCGGTGTCATGATTAATTATTAAACTGAAAGTTTTGCTAGCTCTAGAGTATTGAGGATGGATATGAGCAAAATGGCTCAAGTCTGATTTTATGACTATCATATGCATTAATTTGGCGTGCATAGGCATAAACATACCGTGCTTAATGCCATTAGTTTTATTTATATAATTAATTTCAAATAAGTTTTCCAAACCCGCTTCGACGATGAGTTTTTCTTCTCCGTTAATCTTTAATTTCGCTTCCAATGGGATGGAGGCAAAACTCACATGTAAAAGAAAGCACAATAAAAATAAAAACT
>CALFYV010000300.1 GCA_937952395.1 uncultured Bacteriovoracaceae bacterium
ACGTCAAAGAAATGAAACCCCTCCACTAGGTGCCTGGAGCTTTTACGTAGAGTCTTGCGTTATTAAATAAATTTATTTAATAAAATTAAGTAGTTAGCAAGACCCGTATTTTTTACAGAAGATATATGATTATATTGCGATGCATAGAAGGATCATGTAAGTTCTCATCATAAATTTAATGATGAGGTCATGATGAAATTAATATTCACACTTGTTTTAGTCTTCTCGACATTTCTCACACTAGCAGAAACTGAAATTAATGAATCCGTAACTCCAGAGGCCAAAATAAAAAAATTCACCAGAACAGTTGTTTATGAATCTGAAATGAACCGTGAGGACGCCAAGTACAGTATCGGAGTGGGCATGGGGTTTGATTACGGAGCTTACGGTAGGAGCTATAATTTAGGCTATTTTTTAGATAGAAATAATATTCTTAATGTGAATATGGTTAATGTTGATACAGAACGTGGAAGTTACTCGGAGAATTATAGCGCCAATGTCATTTCAGCTTCCCTACAACACTTCACAGGAAATTCATTTTATGTAGCAGGTTCTGTGTATGGTCGTTCAGCTAAAGAACGTCAACTTGATAATAATTTTGACCTGCAAAATCTAAGCTATAAAGACATGGGTGCTGGAATCAAAATAGGTAATCAGTGGCAATGGCAAAACTTTACCCTGGGTTGCGATTGGATTGGTTTGAATTATTCAATTTTCAAATTAAGCTCTAAAGGGAATATCAATGAAGCAGTACGCTTAGATCGAGCTGCTACTCTTTTAAGATTATACCTAGCGGTAACTTTTTAGATAGACACTATTTTTTCTTCTGATACTTAACTTTAAGATCGACAATTTTTTTATAAGATTTATTAATGCGATCTATGGGAATTTGACCAGACTTCACAGCATTTTCGATAAGTTCAAGGGCCTTAGAAAAAATCTTCGGGTCATAAACTTCATTATTATTTAGCAGTAGAATATCAACCCCAGCATTAATAGCGCTGATAAGTGATTCTTGAAAGCTGTAGCGTTTCGTAATGGCCTTCATCAGCAGATCATCACTCATAATCACTCCAGAAAAGCCAAGTTGTCCGCGCAAAAGTGTATCCACTATTTTTTTAGAAAGAGAAGCTGGATATTGCTCATCATATTTTTTATGCATAAGATGCCCTAGCATCACGATAGTATCTGGGTAGCGAGTTAAAACATTTCTATAAGGAATCAATTCTTTTTCACTCCAGCTATAAGTGATGTCAGGTAAACCTTGATGAGAATCATCTTTAGCACTTCCGTGTCCCGGAAAATGCTTAATGACATTCAATATTTTCTTTTCTTGGTGAGCGCGAATAAAGGCGATAGCATGGTCGCTTATTATTTTGGGGTTAGCTGAAAAACTTCTCTGCAAGTCATGAATACC
>CALFYV010000301.1 GCA_937952395.1 uncultured Bacteriovoracaceae bacterium
CTTAAACACGGCTTCTTAACCAATCCCTTCCGACACCTCTGAATCATCAAAAATGTATGTTTATAAAAGCGCTGGTGGAGGATTGAGAGCATGGTTTATAAAAGTTCAACTGGAGGAGATTTGCCTTTCACGTCTTTAATCCAGTATGGAAGTTCAAAGTGAGATTTTTCATAGCCTGTTGTTAGATAAATATTCTTAAATCCCATCTCATAAATAGCTTTTGACTCAATCTCCCCTTTCATATCATTGTCAAGTTCTGAATCGATATAAACAATATCTTCCAGATTAAATTGGCTTGCGTTCTCTAAGAAATCTGGGACTGAATGAAAAACATGAAGCTTGGGATTAGTCATTTTCCAAACCTGCCGTACCAATTCATCATTATCTATCAACACAACATTCTGATTCGTTTGAATTAATTTTAGTTCAGCTAAAATAAACTTTGGTATCATCTTTACATTATTTTTTATACATTCACTTTGTAAAATATCTTCATCAAACTTGCTGGTTACAAGGTAAGCACAATCCTGAAGCTTATTTTCAATAATAAAATCCAACCCTGTTTTGTCTTTTCCAAAATCGTGGTCTATAAAATAAGTCTGCTCAAGATTAGTTTGAAGCGAATCCGGTAATGAGTTCATATAACTTACTTTTATTTTATTAAGATGACTCATTTTACGTTTCCATAACTCATGAATTGAATAATCATCGTCAATTATAAAAATATTCTCTCTAAGTTTTACTTCATCTATGAACCATATTGGTGTTGATGTCGCTGGAAATGTTATAATAAACTCCGTCCCGATTCCGACCTGACTATTTACACATATTTTTCCATTATATTGTTCTACAGATTCCTTGACTTGAAAAAGCCCTAAGCCATTACCTTCAACTTTGTTGGTAAAACCTCTTTCAAAAATCTTACCTTTCATCTCTTCTGGTATGCCCTTACCGTTATCTTTAACAATTATTTGAATTTCTCCTTGCAGCTCTTTATAAATTACTGAGACAAGTGGTACATTGGACTCAATAGCCTCGAAAGCATTATTGATTAAATTTGACAACAACCTAAACAGGTCAGTCTCATTAATTTGAATAAAATAGTTATTTAAATCACTTATTTGAAAAGCTATATTGTTGCCTTTACTTGAAAACTCGTATTGTTTCTCAGTAATAATTTGCTTTACACAGTATTGGGCCAAATGCTTTCGCACATCTTTGGTTATCTTGGACGAGTCCTCATTTCTAAGTAAATTACTCGCAATTTGATTTATGCGCTCAATAGACTTGTTGATTATTTCATAAGAAGGATTATTCTTAAAAAATTCTGAATTGTTAACCGATTGAAGTGCAGTTAGAGGTGAACGGATGTCGTGGGCAATTTGTGTTGCTGTTTTTTGTGAAGCAGCCTCTTCAGCTAGTTTTCTGGCATCATCGTTAATTTCTATAATTTTCAAAATTAGTAAATTTATTTCCAATATAAATGGTCGAAAAATCCGTGGATAACTTGAAGTGTTAAGCATATTCGTATTTTGAAAGGAAATTTCTTTAATTTTGTATAGTAACAAAGAAAAGGGCAATATAAGTCTTCTTAAGAAGAACGATAAAACAATTATTATAGAAGAAAGTATTATTAAACTTAGTAAAACTTCCTTCTTATTTGTAAACCATAAATCGCTTATAGTGTCACTAAAACTGACCTCATTAATTTTAGCAAATTGTTTAGATAAATACGGGGCTGAAATAGTGTGGCTAATCCCTAGTAAGTTTTTTGTACTTTCTACTAAATTCTCTTTATTAATTCCTAAAACTATTTTTCCTAATATACTGTTATCAACAGTAATAGGTGAGATGATAAAAATATAGTCTTCTTTTTCAATAACATCCATATTTTCTAAAAGAATAAAGCGTTGTTTTAAGTCATGAAAAAATACCGTATAACCTTGGGTTCCAAGTGCATAACTAAATAATCGATCTTTCTGGTCCTTTACAAAAATAAAATCAAAAAACAACTCTCTTTTTACAATATTTGATAGCAATGCTCTAATCGCGCTTTGCGATTGCAGCTTTATTGAATCGATTGATATTGGAAGCCCTGCAATAAAATCAAGTTCATTTTTATATTCATCAATTGTTCTATTAATTTCATGACTAAATTTTTCATTTTTATATTCCAAAGACTTTTTGGTTATAAAATAATTGAGGGAAATTAATATACTCAACCCAATTATAGAAACAAAAAATATCAATTTCACAAGTGTCTTTTCTAAATAGTTACCATTATCCATATTTCTATTTCCCATAAGGTAACTCTTGATTTTCTACAAACTTCGCAATACCTAAAAACTGCGACGGGATCTCTATATTTAATCGTCTCGCTTCGGTTAAATTAATTTCAAAATTATGATATCTCGTTGCCTCTGCCCCAATTGCTTCTTGCGAACTTCCGTTGAGTATTTGAAAAATCTGCTCAGCAGCCTGGAACCCGACACCTTCTGGATTAACTGCTATCGAAGCCAGCAGTCCCATCTTTGTATGAATACTAATTATACCTATTGTAGGTAGCTTGGTATTCGCACGTATCCAATCACCTATCTCTTTTATATTAACCGTTTCTTTTTTTTCGTTGAAAACCTCGTACGGAACTAAAATCCATAAAGAATTATGGCTAATATTATTTTCTTCTTTCAAAAACTGTTTCCACTCTTCCCAGCTAGAACTATTTAAAACTCTACGTAACTTTAACTTTTTAATCTTAGCATGTGACTCCCTCGCTTGTTTACTTACTAATATTGATGTATATCCTGCTGATGATAGAATCGAAATAGTTTTTAAATTTGGCATGAGCTTTTTTAACATATCAACTGATTTATCTATCGGATATTTTTCATGTACAACACTAAAAAGACTCTTATCAATGGTACTCATCCAATTTGTATACGGAGTATGGTTGATCCCCACAAAGATTACTTTCTTCTTTAACTTCTCGATAACAAGGCTTCCCATTTGTAGAGCAGCTTCGTCATCACAAATAACAACAAAATCTAGTTTTTCCTTGGTCAGTGATGCCAATATCTCATTGACAGCTTTTTTTCTTTCAACGTTTGTTTTATTTTTTAAACTTTCATAATCGTATGATAATAAGGATAAACTACTATCTACATTGAATTCTTTTAGCTTTGACTTTAAACCGTTATTTATTCCATAATACCACTCACCTACTGGGTAGCTATGAATTATAGCAATTTTAACCTTCGGTATAATCTTGTTAGCAGAAAAAGATGGTTTAAGATTAAATAAGAAAGAGAAAAATAAAATATACAAAGTCTTGCGCCCACAAAAATAATAACAATAGTATAAATAAGTCTGAATCTCGCGACTCATCTTCTTAGCAAAAATCTTAAGACTTACAGTTATTCTATCCCTCACTAAGTTTCTCCATACGTATAGCGTTTGATAAGGGTTGTATACTGGGGGTACAAACCAATAAGCTCACTTCTAGAACCTAATCTAAAAGATCTTTGGTCATATGCAGGAGATGTTGTTGTCCCTAAAAGACTATAACTTCCCTCATCTACCACTCTTAGTCCTTGCCATGTCGCTTTGTGTACGAAACATTGTTGTACTTGGCCAACTTCAATATCATTACCAAGCTTAACTAGTTCACTTTTGCCGTCATGATATATCAAAAATATTTCGCACGGGCTCCCTTTATAAAAATGAAAAAATTCATCATTGTTTAGAATGTGCATTGCCGAAAAATTAGCAGATGTAATTAAATAATAAATGCTAGCATGTAAATATTCTTTATAGCCTGATGTTCTATTTAAAATTGAAACTTCCTCTTTAGAAATATACGTTCTTCGATAATATCCTCCTTCAAATGGAAGTTTAGTTAGTTCTAACATTTCTATTATTTTTTTTGCTTCTTTGATCAACATTTTTCACCTTTTAAACTTAAAAACTCATTAACCAAGTTATCTGGATATTCATAAAAGCCAGGAACATATTTTACTTCAATCGAATGTCTCCACACTTTTAAAGCTGCAGCGAAGCTATAATCGATAATATCAATTGGGAAACCTATTCCGGCTGAAAGATTGATCGGTTCGCCATTTTTAAGTAAAAATATAGACTTTGAATTAACCATAAATTTTGTTAAATTTGCATCTTCATAATCAACTTCCAAATTTTCCTTTAAGTCTACAAAATTAATTTCTTTATAATCATGCCCCATGTTGCATATTATCAAATCGTTCAAAGCTTCTTGAATATTTAAACTATTGATAACGTTCTCAGCACCTGTACAAGTAATGACTATATCGGATGTTTTTAATCCTTCTTTCAAATTTTTAATTGAAAATCCATCTAAATTAGCGAGAGTCGTTTTACTCTGGTCGATATCAAAAATAGAAACAGACCCATTCGCCCCTCGGAAAGAATTTGCTACACTTTTTCCCACATTTCCATATCCAATCACTAAAATTCTCTTTCCAGCAATACTTAAATTTGTAGCCAACTGAAAACCACAAAGTGCAGAAATTCCGCAACCGTAGAGGTTACCAATAACCTCTTTAGTAAAAGAAGAATTCAGATTAAAAACTGGTACATTTAATTCGTTATGCTTTACTATTCGTAAAACACCTGTCTGAGTAAACTCTGTACAGCATATAGCTTGGTTTATTTTCTTACACAAAGTTACAATGTGGCCACCATCATCGAATATAAAATGAGCCGTTTCGATCTCTTTACAACTACTTAAAAACAAATCTAGCTCTTTTCTTTGAACTTTGCTTGTGTCATATGTTTTAACCCCGTTATTACTAAGATATTGAATACACAAAGGATCACATGTACTAGGATTGTTGCCTATAACCGTGACTAAAAAACCTGCATCAAACATCATCTTGGCCAGAATTGCCAGTTTCCATTCGACATGAGAACAAAATATAACTTCAACTTTGCCATGAGTTTTAGTCGCTTTACTTAGGGAGTCTACTTCTTGTTTTGAAAGTCTAAGGTTTTCATAGATCCATCTAGCATTATTCATAATCAAAAAATCTTGTTATTTCTTAATATTGGACCTGACTATAACCCGGTAACGCGCCATGGTAAATATTTTTGAATTTTTTACATTTAATTATATTAACAAAATTCTTAGCGATAATATTTATTCAACCTAAACGGGTAGATAAAAATAATTAAAACGAGTCTTATTAAATATCTATAAATCTGCACGACTAAAATGAATAACAAAAAAAACGGATAGGAGAACAAGTAGTGCCCCTACTAAACTATATTTAGTTACGGTCTCATTCAAATAAAAATATGAAACTAATAAAGAAATAACTGGGTTAATATAGGCATAAGTGGAAACTACAGTAGAAGGGACTTTCCTCAATAACCAATTGAAACTAGAAAAAGCTAAGCACGAACCGAGAGTTGATAACAATAATAAGCTAATAAGTGAACTATTACTTGAGCCAGCCAATGAAAAATTTCCTGCGATTAAAGCTATCATTAGATATATTAAACCGGAAATTAACGTCTGACCTGCACTTGACATAAAAGGTTCTTTAGAAATTTTTAAAAATGGCAATCTAAATAACCCATAAGACCAACTTATAATCGCAACAATAAGACATAATATTGACTTGAGTTGGACTTCGCTTGAATCAAAACTTTTAAAAACTAACAATATTAAACCACCAAATCCAGAGAGGACAAAAATAGTTAGTTTAAAATTAGGTGCTTTTTTATAAAATAGTGCATTAAAAATCAAAACCCAAATAGGTATTGAAGATGCAACAACCGCACTCATGCCAGCGGGTAAATTACGTATGCTAATAATTATCAACCCAACACCAAAAACCAACAGTAAGAAGGCTTGAGTTGCAATTTCATAAATATTTTTCCTTATAAAAACGATTGGTTTTCTATTCCTAGATAAAAAAAATAATATACAAGAAGCAATTATGTTCTCTAATCCTACTACCATAAAAGGATGTATTGTATTTGTTGCCAATTTCATCCAAATGAAAGTGACTCCCCAGATAAAATAAATATTAAAAAAGTGAAAGTATTTTATATTCAATTTTTTACTTTGGCTTTTACTTATTAATTTATAAAATTAACCTATCCATATTGTTAGTATAAGCCTCAAGATTTGTATATTATAACTCACCTTATAAATATATATTATTTACAAAACTGCCAAAAATCCGTGCCATAAGTGGTTATTTTTACATGGTGCAGAAAAATGAGGTAACTCATTAATTTACTTATGTTAATTAAGGTATTGAAGACAATAAACCGAAAAGACTAACTGAAGAGGATTAAAATGAAAGCAATATTAATTGTTTGCTTAGGACTAATGATGTTTACGCAACCAAATGCACATGCAATGGGCGAAGCGCACGCGAACGACAAAGACTGCGTGAATTGCGGCGGCAAGCTTTCAGGCACTGAACAGCCAGCGCTTGAGGCTAATAGCAGAAGTATTGCTCAGGTTGAAGAAGCGGTTGATCCGAATAAAGGATTAGGGCTTGATCCTGTCACTGTTAAGCTTCTTTGCATGGTAGCTCAAAAAAAGGTTTTAAAAACTTTTAGAAATATTCAAAACTTTTCTAACTTTGAAGAAATAATGTTTTCAATATCAAATAAGAAGACTGTATTGCTCGAAGCCCACAAAGCCAAAGCCGAAATCGATATCGCTCATAAAGAAGAAATCGCAGAGCTTTGGGATGAGAAATACAACAAAATTTTCTGCCCGGTTGGTAGCAGCTTCACGCCTGAAGGCTATATCGACGTTATGTTACTTTTGACTGAACAAACAGATGCCTTTGAAGCGCTTTATAACCCGAATGGAGATTATAAAGCCGATATTAATCATATTGTGAAACTAGATCCTTACAGCAGTGATGAAAAAGCGCAGTGGATGACAGTCGCTGACTTGATTAAATACTATATCGAACACCCGATCGGTCAAATGACTGAACGAAGAAGTTTAGTGGAAAAATTTCAGCTATATTACGATTTAATTACAAAACATTGGGGCGCCAAGCACTATAGCGAACTTGTAAAAGAGAATATTTTACAAGCTAAACGGGCGAAATAAATCTACTTAAAAGGGAGGATTTTTTGAGAGTTTTTGTTATTATTATTTTAAATCTATACCTGAGTTACGGGGCATCAGCTCAATGTGACCGAGTTATTGAATTACAAACTCAGGCCTCAGCCCTCGCTGATACATTTCTCAAAGGATGTGGGACACTCGAAAACTCCGTCAATGCAGAAAATGGTTTTGAAAATTTTAGTAAACTCACTCATAACGAAATCTGTGATTGTGTTCAAAAAAATCCACTGGCCAATAATATTGCAAAAGAGGGGCAACGAGATTCCAAGCGTGAACTACCTTTTGCTTATGCTCAAGAATTTGTAAACCAATTTGATATTACATACACCAATATTTTAGGCCAAGCTGCTGAGCTAGAAAATAATTATAAGTTTTCTTATCAAGTGGATAAAAACAAAATATCGACTTGTGAACCCGCCAAAGTACTGTCCATCTTAGATAAAAATGATGCCTGTAAAGGTCGGGATAAGAAAAAGAATATTCGGATGCTTAAAGCGGCTTTTCAAGGTCAATTTGGCGACGGGCCCAATAAAGTTAACTGGCAAAATAACATGAAGGATAAATTTTTAAATGAATATGCCC
>CALFYV010000302.1 GCA_937952395.1 uncultured Bacteriovoracaceae bacterium
AATCGATAGCTTTAACAGCATCAGCCAATGAGCCTGAACCACCACCAGTCAAAAATTTAATTCCCATGATACTAACATTTCCCATAACTCCCGCTACTCCATGGGCATTATGAGCAGCACCGATAGTTCCAGCGCAATGTGTTCCATGGCTGTTATCATCCATTGGATCGCCATCATCATTAGCAAAATCATAACCATGAACATCATCAACAAATCCGTTATTATCATCATCGATATTGTTGCCTGGAATTTCTTTAGTATTAGTCCAGATGTTTCCACCTAAATCAGGGTGAGTGTAATCAACACCAGTATCAATGACAGCAACAATCACTTGACCATTACCTTTATTCACTTTCCAAGAATTGATAGCGTTAATATCTAAGCCAGCATTTTTGGTATTATGTAAACCCCAAAGCTTATCAAAAAATTCATCTGTTGGTTTTGTATAGCGCCCAACATTTTGATTAAAGGCCATATCCCAACGAGTTTGATGAGGGGCAAGAGTATAAAGATAATTTGGTTCCACATAAAGAATTTCAGTTGAACTTCTTAGAGCAGCACCTAAACGACCAGCTTCATCTCTATCACTAACCTTAACTTTAGCTATAGGTGCGAAACGGACATTAAGCATTTCATGCTTACCAATATTCCTTGGACCAGGGCGATTATAAAATGCCTTAGCAGCACTCATATTCTTAAAGCGAATTAAATATTCACCTGGAATGGCATTTTGATTTTGAGCAAAAACACTGCTCATTGTGACGAGAGCTAAAATAAAACTCAACCATAAGTTTTTCACGGGAGGCCTCCTTACCTTTATAATAAAAAACAATAATCAATATAATCAGGTACGAAGTAACAGTGTAAAGCTCTAAGAAAACTTGTAAGAAAGTTTTAGAATAACAAGAAAGTGGATAATTTTAATCAACTAACTGAAATAAACTTGGCTCTTCACATGAAAGCCTCTTTGATAATTGACAAGAACTAATCCAGCATTGGCTTCCATTATTTTTTGCTGATTGGTAGTAAGTAATTTTTCAATTTTTGTTTGAGTTTTTTTACCTTCAGGGTTTACTAGAGTAATTTCGTCCCCTACTTTCAATATTCGATTGAAAGGCTTGAGCTCCAAGACCAAAAAATCTTTTTTGGCCACATCTACCACTTCGCCTAGGTATTTTTCATCTCGAAGTTGTAGTCTATTGTTTTTTAATTTGGGGAAGAGAACATCTGTTTTATTAGTCCGATAAAAACCTTTCATTAACGGACGGTGATAGCTTACTTTAAATTCTTCCAATTGATTCTTTTTGATCTTTTCAAGCAGACGAAAATCACAATCTCGTAAATCAAGTCGCAAATAACTCATACCCATTTGAGTCAGCTCATCAATATAATCTAATAAATACTGATCCTTAATATGAAACATAAAAGTGCCGTGAATATTTTCGACAATAGGAAAACCCTTATGAGGTGACTCTTCGCTAGCGCCAGTTGCTTCCATGACTTCTTCTTTATTTGAAACTAAAGGTGAAAGTAAATTTCTAGGAGTGTAGAAAAGTAAAATTTTCCCAAGACCCAAAAGCTCAAGCTCACAATCAAGTTCATGACAATAAGTCATAAGGGTAGTCTTGGGTAACTCAGCTGAGATAATCAAACGATCAAGCCTCTCACCAATATAGTTTTGCCAGGTTTTAAGCCCCAGTAAATTATGATTCCCATTTTCACAAATAAATTGAATTTTTTTATCTGGGAAATTCTCCATACAATATTGAAGAGCTCCAGGATCTTGAAGACGAATTTTATCTACATATGGCCATT
Source organism: uncultured Bacteriovoracaceae bacterium (assembly GCA_937952395.1). Classification (GTDB taxonomy): domain Bacteria; phylum Bdellovibrionota; class Bacteriovoracia; order Bacteriovoracales; family Bacteriovoracaceae; genus CALFYV01. Next base: position 1,816 of record CALFYV010000302.1, read on the forward strand.
GAATTTCATTTAATAAGCTTATTGTTTTATCAAAAACTTTCTGAGTCATTAGGATATCCCATTCAAAAATGACTTCAAGGAAAAGTTCTTGGGCGTATTTGGCCATTTGATTAAATTCATCTGAAGTTAACCTTCCCATTCTTGAAAATGATTTATGGGAAAGAATCACCTCATCCAAGTTTGATTCTTTGATAATTTCTAACTGCTTTAGGTCTTGAGCGAAGGTTGTGAATTTCATGCTCTTTGCCTCACAATATTTTTAGCACAAACTCCTGGGACAAAAGGCAGCTTAACTATTGTGGATGGATTAGTCTTTTCTATTTTATTATTTTTTAGATCAAAAATCTCGTGAGTTTGTAATTTAATCGCCTCTCCACTAAAAGGTAGAACCTCTAAATCATCGTTTGGACAAAAAGCTCTTCGTACTTGAACTAATACATATTGATTGTCTTTGACTTCAATAATGTTACCAGCGCTGACATACTCTTGAGCTTCTTCTGACTCTCGTCCATCATAAATGGAATCAGCTCCAGCACTCTCCATTAAAGAAGCACTGGTGTATGAGCGGTGAGAAAATTTATTCATTTCACTGGCCCAATTGATTAATTGCTCGCTATAAAGATTGCCATGCTCTTGATAGTAATCCAGGGCCTCACGGTAAACTTTTGAAACGGTTCCAGCGTATAGCGCACTTTTCATGCGACCTTCAATTTTAATGGAATCAATATCCATTTCACAAAACTGAGGAAGGTATTCCAGACCATTGAGATCTTTAGAACTCATAAAATAGGCTTTGCGTGTTTGTTCATCTTGCCAATTTTTAAAATCCAAACTGTATTCAAAGCGGCAACTATGGGCGCAACCTCCTCGGTTACTGTCGCGACCTTGAGTGTAATTAGAAATGGTACAGTGACCGGAATAGGCCATACACATAGAACCATGAATAAACATTTCAACTTCTAAATTGGTTGCTTTTTTTATTTGCGAGCATTCTTCGATAGATAACTCTCGACCGACAATCACTCGTTTGATTCCCATCTTCTGCCATAATTTGGCCGATGGGATATTTAAACAGCTGGCCTGGGTCGAAAGATGAATGGGAATATCACTGTATTTTTTGACCGTTTCAATGACACCTAAATCAGAAACAATAACTGCGTCTACTTGAATAGAATTTAAAAATTCAACGAAAGGTACTAGTGCATCTAGATCCTTATCGTGCAGAAAGCTGTTGAGAACAACATAGACTTTGGCCCCTCTTTGGTGAGCAAAGTCCACGCCTTCAATCAGTTCCGGATAAGTCAGATTATCAGCAGCCGTACGCAAGCCGAAGTCTTGACCGCCACAATAAACAGCATTGGCCCCGTAGGAGATCGCAATTTTCAATTTCTCTAAACTGCCAGCTGGCGCCAAGAGTTCTGGAACTTTTTTTGTCATGGCGTATCATTTACCAAAATTAGCTTATAAGATAAACTATTATTTAATCATCTCATCTGAGAATAAGGCGCTTAAAAACATGAAAAAACTCCTACTTCTGATAATTATTGGGTTTTTAGCTTTTGAAGCCAAAAGAATTTACGATAAACCACTGCAATTGCACCCCTACCCCTATGAATTCACCCAAAATCCTCCTATAGAGTTAGAAAGTTCACCTCAAATACTTATTGTGGGTGATCGCATGGGAGAAAAATTATTTGAATTTAAAAACCAAATGCAACAAGCGCTTTCGGTTAATTTAACAAAACCCATTATCATTGAATCACTGGCCCAAGCAGGAGAAGGCTTTCACCGCACGCTCAATAAAATCAAACGCATCAAAAAATTACCAAAAGTGATTATTTATTTAGGTGGTAGTGAAGAATTTCACGAGCAAAAATATGAGGCCAAAAACATCGACCTCATATTAAAAAATATGGACCACTACCAAAATTCAACTTTGCAATCTTTGCTTTTCTTAAATCCATTTTTTTCAAAATTTATTTATGAAAATGTCCCTCTTTTTTCACTCACAGAAGCCATTAAACCTTTTGAAGGATTTAAGGAAGAAAATATTATTCTTAAACAAGCTGAGCTTGAGTACAAACTTTATGAATTAGAGATGGATGACTTTATGAAAAAAAAAAAAAAACAAAATTCCCTGCTTATTCTCCTTAGCACTCCTATTAATCTGGAAGAAGCTCCTAAAAAGACCTGTCAAATTTTTAAAAATGATGAAATTGAAAAAGTAGTGAACGAATTAAGAGTTCACCTTGGTGCCTCACGTTTTAAAGATGCTCTGCTTTTGGCCAAAGAGTATGAAGGCAAAGTCTCTGGACACGCTGAATTTTATTATTTAAAAGGCTTAGTTGAACGTAAACTGGCCCAATTCAAAGAGGCCAAGCAATCACTAGAGAAAGCTGTCTCATTTGACTGTGAGAAATGGCGAGCAGATCCAGTCTTTAATCGTATACTTTTTAATTATGCAGGTAAGCATCAAATGAATGTTTTCGATTTTGAAAATTTAGTTTATGACCAATGGGGAGAAAATGTGCTGTTTTTCGATGAAATCTATCCCCAAAATCTTTATTTTGAAAGAAGCGCTCAGGCCCTGGCCAAAATCCTCAAAAAGATTTTAAAATTATGAGTATGACGAACTCTCTTCATATCGATCTGAAAAAAGACTCCGTTTTGTGTCACGAAGACGAACACG
>CALFYV010000303.1 GCA_937952395.1 uncultured Bacteriovoracaceae bacterium
AGAGTTGAACTGCTTTAACTGAAGCCTCTGAAATTTCACCCATCACTCTAATCCCGATGCCAGGGCCTGGGAAGGGATGACGATGAACCCATGCGCTTTCTAATCCCAAAGCTTCTCCCATCTCACGTACCTCATCTTTAAAAAGAAGTTTCAAAGGTTCTAAAAGTTTTAACTTCATTCGCTCTGGCAGGCCTCCCACATTATGGTGAGACTTAATAGTCACCGACATACCACCTTTTTTATGAGGACTAGCTGACTCGATAACATCAGGGTAAATCGTTCCTTGAAGTAAATAAGTAAAATTAATTTTATGACTTTTTTCAAACTCATGAACTTTCTTTTCAAAAACTTCAATAAAGGTATTTCCAATGGCCTTGCGTTTAGCTTCTGGTTCACTTAAGTTTTTAAGTTTTTTGAAAAAAAGTTCTTTAGCGTTAATAATTTCAATATTAAGACCTGTTTTCTCTTTTAATAAATTGATGTGGTTATAGTCTTGAGGACGTAAAAGTCCGTTATCAACAAAGAAACAATAAAGATCATCTCCTAATTCTTTTTGCGCAAGCGTAGCTGCCACCAATGAATCAACCCCACCAGAGAAAGCACAGAGAACTTTATGACCTTTCACTTCTCTTACTTCCTTAGAGCAGAGTTCCACCATTTGCTCCGTCGTCCAGTCGGTTCCAAGATTGGACATATCATTATAAAAATAAGAAAGAATCTCTTTACCAAATTCACTATGGTGAACTTCTGGATGAAATTGCAGTGCTAATAATGGTTGAGTCTCATGCTGCATTCCTGCTAATAATCCATTATGACTTTTATAAATAACTTTAAAATTATCTGGTATTTTTGTTAGATGATCAAAATGGCTCATCCAAACTTTAAATTTATGTGTGACATTCTTAATACTAAAATTATTCTGAGCTTCAACTGTCGCATGGCCATACTCGCCTTGTGAGCCCCTTTCGACTTTTCCACCAAAATACTGTCCCATGATTTGCATGCCATAACAAATACCAAGAACTGGAAGTCCTGTATTAAATATCAGAGAGAAATTTGTTTTGTCTTCAAAAATTGAATTGGGCCCACCAGAAAGAACGATGGCCTTAGGTTTTTCATTTTGAATGCGCTCTTCGAATGCTTCCAGAGTGAGTATGATAGAAGAAAATCCAAGTTCTCTGGTTTTCCTGGTAATGAGTTGAGTGTACTGAGAACCAAAATCGATAATCCAAATTTGCTCTTGCATTTTTAACTCAAGCGGTAGTTAGGAGTTTCTTTAACAATCATAACATCATGAGGGTGACTTTCTTTAAGTGAAGCTTGGGTGATTTTAATAAACTTCGCTTTCTTTTTTAGATCATCAAGATCAACTGCTCCAACATAACCCATTCCTGCTCTTAATCCACCAATGAGTTGATAAACGTTACTGGACAGAGAACCACGATAAGGAAATTGCCCTTCGATGCCTTCTGGTACTAATTTACTAAGCTCATCTACGCTGGCTTGACCATAACGATCTTTACTTCCATGAACCATGGCACCTAACGATCCCATTCCACGGTACATTTTATATGTTCGGCCCTGATAAGAATACATCTCTCCTGGTG
>CALFYV010000304.1 GCA_937952395.1 uncultured Bacteriovoracaceae bacterium
TAATTCTTATTATAAGAAAGTCATGGATATAGAAGAATTAAAAGGCATAAAAGTCATTGCTGTGGCTGCAATTGCATCACCAGAGTCTTTTTTTCATCTTCTGGAAAGTCTTGGTGCTGAAGTGGTTGAACGCGTTAGCTTTCCCGATCATCACTTTTTTACTGCTGAAGACATTAATGAACTACTACTTAAGTCTTCACAGAATGATGCTTTAGTTATGACAAGTGAAAAAGATATGGTGAAAATTCGTCGCATAAGCCAGGATTCACGAATTAATTCTATAAACGTCATCGTAGATTTTATGGAAGGAGAAGAGGCTTTTGTTCAGGGAATAAAAAACATTCTCAAATTCGAAGAACCAAGCATGAACTTAGGAATTCAATGAAGTTTTATTTATTTTTATTTTTTCTTTTGATTAATTCATGTGCTTGGAACCAAAAGGAGTTGGATCAGCTTGAGGATTTTCAAGCAGGTAAAGGGAATGAACTCCTAGACCAGCTTGATTTGCAGAAAGATGTTGTGGATAAATTTAGGGTTGAAAAAACAGAGAACCCCAAAGAAAAAAAAATTAACAAGAAGGTTTCTCCACAGAGAAAAAAAATCGCTCAAAAAATTATTCGAACTCATCAGCAAGAAGTTAGGATATCAGAAGAATATCCTAAGCAATACACTGAGTTTGATGAGAAGTCTGTTAAGTTATGGAAAAAATTCAAACCAGTTTTCTCTCCAGGTGAAACAATTGTTTATGACGTTACATATACTGGAATTACGATTGGCAAAGTTGCTACCGCAGTTACAGCCTTAACTAGAATTCAAAATAAAGATGTTTTTTATTTTGCCGGAAAATTAAAGTCCGCACCTTTCTATAGTTATATTTATGAAATAGACGATACGATTGAAAGTTATGTAACAAAGGATGAGTTTCTTCCCGTTAAATTTTCATTGATTCAAAAAGAGTCCAATAAAACAGTTAATGATTTACAATTGTTTGATAGAGAAGAGCTGAAAACCTATTATCGTTACAAAAAAACTAAAAAAGGTAATTCTAGTTTTAAAAAGAAAGATGAATTTATCCCCGAATACTTCCAAGATTCCTTTTCTTCTGTTTATTTCTTAAGGGGAATTGATTTTAAAGTTGGAGACAAATTTCAATTTCCAATAGTAACACGAGGAAAGATTTGGATCATGGATATAGATGTAGTTGGAATTGACGCACTTGAAACTGAAATAGGGAAGCGTCAAGCTTACAAGATTAATGTCATTACTAGATACGAAGGAGACATGGTGAAGTCTGGAGTTCTTAATCTTTGGCTGGCCAAGGACGAAACCAAGATTATGTTGAAGTTCAAAGCCGAGGTTAAACTTGGTTCAATCTCGGGTGATATCATCAGTTATCAAAAATAATCATGCGAAACAAAGCTCACTTAAGTGATTTGAATGTATTATTCGTGTGTCCTAGTCGAAACTGGGGAACAGTTGAGCGAAAAGTTTTACAAGATGCTCTTTATTTACGCAACAGTGGGTCTAATACAAGAATTTATTGTTTAAAAAATTCTCCTCTTGCGCTTGAAGCTTTAAACGAAGCTCTAAATGTTCAATATTATGAAAAGGGTGAAATAAAAAGCGATTTTGATTTATCATATTTTCTTGATCTACGGACGCTCATCAATTCGAAAAGCTTTGATGTGGTTCACTGCTATGGACTTGAATTTATTTGGCCACTCTGTGTAGTTTTAAAAAAATACCCTCTCACGCCCTTATTTCTGACTATTAACAAGATGCCAATAAAAAACTATAAAACTTTTTGGTATAAAATCTTAGCAACGAGAATTGATAGTTTAATTAGCTTTGATGAGTTTTTAATGGATGTTATCAAAGCTAATTTACCAATTAAACAAACTCGTTTACATTTTCTTGGGACTGGCGTTGATACTATTTATCAAGGTAATGGTGAAAAACGCGATGAAGAATATTGGAAGGTTGGTTGCTATATTCCTCAGCCGATAAAGCAGATTAGTGAGATTGTTCCTATTTTCAACAGCATCAGAGCACTTTTTTATGATAATAAAAATAATCAACAAGATCATGCCGTTCTCATTCTCTTCACTGATTGTAATTGGAATCAACATCACCTCAATAAAGAGTTGCGTGGACTTATTGTTGATATGGGCCTGGAAAATTATATAAGACTTGAGAACAAACTCAGGCCATTAAAAGACCTTTCAACTTTGGATATTTTCTTGGGAATAGAGAGCTCTGAGCCTTTTTATGATTATGAGATTAATGCTCTCATTCATCGCATTCCCATTGTGGTGCCAAGAACATCTTCTAGAGAGAGTCTATTGGGTGTAAAAAATATCATGGGCGAGACCTACAAACTTAAAGATTCTCGCGAAATGATGGTTAAGATGAAGAAAATCATGACTCGTTATGAAAGTTATTCAAAAAATATTCACCATAAATTCAACAACTTAAGAGATGGCCACTCATTAGAGCTTTACGCAGAGGAGCTTTTTGGTCTTTACGAAAAACTGATTATCTGGCGTCAGAGGTTAAACGCGAAACGCTTAAACAAATAAAGAGCAATTCTTGACATTAGACTTGCTGAGCGTTACAAATGACTACTTTCAAAATTCAACGTAGTTGAATCTAATGTCTTGATTTAAAGGTAGGAAATTATTATGGGAACAACAACCAATTTACCCTCTTGGGTAAAAGACTTCGACGTTATTACTAAGGACGAAGTTGAAACAAAAACAGATGTGGAATTCGAGAAGCTTCTTGAAGGCCATGCAAAAAAAGAATTCACTGAAGGTGAAGTATTTAAGGGTGAAATTATTGCTATCAATGATGACTTTGTCACAATTGATATCGGGTACAAGCAAGAAGGCTTAGTTTTCACTAAAGAGTTTAAAAATTATGATGGAACTCTGAAAGTTAAAAAAGGTGATAAAATTGAGGTTTATCTTGAGAGACTTGAATCATCTTTAGGTAATCTAGTTTTATCAGCTGACAAAGCCGAAATTTTAAAAGCTTGGGATAAAATCTCTGATGCTTGTGAAAAAGGCGAGTCTGTTGAGGGAACTGTTATTTCAAAAGTTAAAGGTGGTTTAGCAGTTGATATCGGCGTTAAGGCTTTCTTGCCAGGTTCTCAAGTTGATATTCGTCCAACTAAAAACTTAGATAAGTTTTTAGGTAAAACAATGCAATTTAAGGTTATTAAGTTTAACAAGAAACGTGGCAATATTGTCCTTTCTCGTCGTGCAATTCTTCAAGAAGAAAGAGGAAAGCTTCGTGATGAAACTTTAGGTCAAATTCAAGAAGGAATGGTTGTTAAAGGTATTGTTAAAAATATCACTGACTATGGTGCTTTCATTGATCTTGGTGGAGTTGATGGACTCCTTCACATTACAGATATGTCTTGGGGTAGAGTTAAGAATCCAAGCAATATTTTGAATGT
>CALFYV010000305.1 GCA_937952395.1 uncultured Bacteriovoracaceae bacterium
CGGTAGAGCTAAACGCCTGCTCCATAAGTCGTGTCACTATTTTCGCTTTTAAAGCCTAAAACAACACCCAAGGCTGAAGAACGAGAGCGTTGAACTTTAAACGAGATGGCCTCCATATTATTGGCCAATTGGTTGGTATATCCCATTCCCAAACGTCCAATTAGGTTTACATCAGCTTTTGCCACACCAAGATTCATCACAATTAAAATAAAAGCCAATATAAATTTTCTCATATAGCTATAAGTGTACGCAATCTCATGATTTTCGCAAATCATTTTTGACAAGTTTACTGCGACAATTTAGAATCTCTTACGTATTAACACCCTGAACCAAGGAAATTTATGGCCGGCCAAGCTAACAGTTTGGAAAATATTGTCGAACGGACTGAATTTGGTCACATTATTAATCAAAATAGAAAGCCGATTATTATCGCAGGGATCTTTATAGTGATTTGTGCGGTGGCTTTTTCATTTTATAAGAGCCAACAAGAAAAAGCCAATGAGGTCATTGCCAGTCAAGTTTACACTTTCGAAAAGAACGAGCTAAAAGCACTTAAAGATAAAAAAATCGACGCAGCAGAATTTGTCACCAAGTTTCAAGCTCTGCCAAATAATGTTTTAACCAGTCCAGCTATTTTGCCTACCTTAATAGATTCGGTTAAAACTTTAAGAAACGAAGAAAAATTTCTTCAAGCCAAAGATTTATTAGAAAGTGTTTACCCCCATCTTTCATCCAGCTCTTACAGTTTTCATTTTGTGGCGACCTATTTAGCTGTTACTTATGAAGATCTTCGCAGCTGGGATCAGGCCATTGAAGTTTATGAAAAACTCATCTCTTCTCCCATTAAAATTTTGGAAGCCAAAATTTATTTAGATTTGGGTCGCCTTTATCTGAAAGTGAAAAATACAGATAAAGCTAAAATTAATTTTCAGTATATTGTTGAAAAATATCCCAATGATGAGATGGCCAAAATCGCGAAATTATATTTGCGCGACCTAGAGACTAAATAATGCAAAAATTTTTTCTTTTTGCTTTTTTACTAGTGGGTTGTTCTCACTACTCTTTCTTAAGACCTAAAGCGGTTAATAAAGTGGTTAAGCCAAGCCTGAAAATGCATTGGGCACGAGATGTGGATAGTGATTATATTTCAGGAAATGTACCTATTGGGTATTCCTCTCCGCTTCTTTTTGAAGATTTTCTCTATTTGGGAAAACCGGATGGAAGCTTCAGTGCCTTCGACATTGATACTGGGAGAGAACTTTGGAAAAGAAACGAAAAAAAACCTTTAGGTAGCCAACCCGTTAAGTATGAAGACAACCTGATTTATGGTTCTTATACCGGCCGGTTATTTAGCCGTCACTATTCGACAGGAAAATTAAATTACGTCATTGATCTAGGTGCTCCTATTGAATCAGCCCCTTTAGTTTATAAAAACCGCCTTTTTTTACTCATGAGAAATCATACATTGATGAGTTTGGATGCAAGTACCGGGAAAATTCTATGGAAATACAAAAGGGCCGTGCCTTTTACCAGCACTTTACACAAAAGTG
>CALFYV010000306.1 GCA_937952395.1 uncultured Bacteriovoracaceae bacterium
TTTAATCTATTAAGGTGCTTATATTGAGAAGCAATTGTCGCCGGTAGAAGACCATACCCGAGACCTAGAGCTGTTAATTTTGCTATTAATTCAAGATTCCCCGAGTTTAACTCACCTGAGAAGTTTTTCTTTTTTCCAAGCTTTTTGAGTATATATTGTGATTGAGCAAGACTTTGATCATAAATAAGCTTATCTTGCGCATCCTTACTATAAAAGATTGTCACTTCATCATTATAAAGTTTTTTGATAACAAGGTCAGGGTGTTTGATTGGATTTACAACAATGCCAAAGTCTGCTTCCCAGCTTATTACTCTTTCAGTCATTTCTCTTGAAAGTCCGTGTATAAATTTAAAATCTAGACCAGGAAAATCTGCTTGAATTTTTGGTAGAAAAAATTCAAGTGTATAAAGTGCTACTGATGGATGGATTGCAAAAGTATAACTTGCTTGAATCAGGCCAGTTTCAGGATTTGCAAGATTTTGGGCCTGTTCCCACTCATAGAGTAAACGGCGTGAACGTGTGAGGAATTCTTCACCTAACTTTGTTAGCTGTATTCCATTCTTTAGCCTAATAAAAAGTTGGCCACCAAGCTCTTTTTCTAATCTTTTTATGGCATAACTAAGCGCCGGTTGAGAGATACCAATAATTTCAGAAGCCCTTGTAACATTCAAAGTTTCCGAAACTGCAATAAAATATTTTACATCATCCATCATTAAAGACATAAGCAATACTTATCACAATAATTTAAATAAGTCATTTTATTTATTATTAAGGTATTAGTAATTTGAGTGCAGGAGTAAGAATTATGAAAAACATCGCACTCAATTTAAGTTCAGTCCCAAATTATTCAAGAGAGATTTTGAACTCTCACCAGTTGTATATCGAGTTATCAAAAAAAATACTAAACGAAATTATGAAGTATCGTCGTCTACCGAAGAATAGAAAACTGTGTAACGACTCTGAGTGTTGTTCATGTACTTCATTACACTTGCCAAAGATTATTAAAGCTGTGAAAAGCAATCAACCTGTTACTTTTGTATTGCCAGCTTTTCCAGGTAAATCGCCAAATATGAATAAGGTATTGGGAGTTCTACCTGATTATGCAGAAAGGCTTTCTCTTCATTTTCTTGGAAGACTTTGTAAAAAAATCAAAAAAATTTATAAACCGGGAATAAAAATTATTTTGTGTTCCGATGGCAGAGTTTTTAGTGATGTTGTCGGAATGAAAGAAAGTCATGTGACAGCATATCAGCTAGAGCTAGCCAGGCTAATTGAAGAAATATCGCTAACAGATCTATCAATTTTCAATCTTGATGATTTCTATGACGAGCTTAGCTTTACACAAATGAGAGATGAGTTAATGAAGACTTACGGAAAGTCTTTAGAATTTCTTAAATATAAGATTCGTAATGGAGCTAAATCAGAGGCAAAACCTGAAGAAAAAGAGGCAAATAGAATGTACTGTGGAATAACACGTTTTCTCTTTGAGGATTCGATACATCCAGAACAAACAAAAAGTCGAGCTTCTATCCAAAAAGATGCCAAATTAC
>CALFYV010000307.1 GCA_937952395.1 uncultured Bacteriovoracaceae bacterium
TCTTTCCTTCGCTAGCTCTTTTTTGGACCTTAACTTTCTTGTCTATGCTAGGAGAGGGAGTTCGAGATGCTATTAATCCAAGAGAGTAAAAATTTAAAGCGCCTCGAGTTTGACTTTAAAATCTTTTATTTCATCCTCTCGCTTAACTGTAACTTTAACCTCATCTCCAATTTGATAGGAATCAAAGAAGTTATAAATTTCATCATAATTATTTACTTCTTTGTCATTTATTTTAAGTATCAAGTCGCCTTTAAAAATACGTCCACGCTTATCTTGGCTTAGGCCTTTTATGCCAGCTTTATCCGCTGGCCCTCCATCAACGACGGTAGATACAGCGACTCCCTTTTTTCCAAAAAATCTTTCTTTGACTTCATCCTGCATAATACTAATGCCGAGAGAGGGTCTAATGACTTTTCCATGCTCAATTAATTGTGGGACTATCTTGTTAATGATATCAGATGGTACCGCAAAGCCCAGACCAGCATTGGCGCCACTAGGGGAATAGATGAGAGTGTTCATTCCAATCAGTTCTCCGCTTGAATTGAGCAAGGGCCCTCCGGAGTTACCTTGATTAATAGCTGCATCGGTTTGAATCATGTCATGAATTTTAACGTTGCCTATGCCCATAATTTTTCTACCTACTGCGGATATGATTCCTGTACTCATGGAATGATCGAGTCCAAAAGGATTTCCTATGGCAATCGCATATTGACCCACTTTAAGATCTTTTGAATCACCTTTTTTTATACTGATTAATTTAGGAGGAATTTCCTGTAATTTTAAAACAGCGATATCTTTAGCGGGTGCCACGCCTATAACTTTGGCCTTATAAGCTTTTTTGTCAGTATAAAAACTGACTTGAAAATCTTCTCCGCCTTCAACCACGTGATAATTTGTTACGATATATCCCTTTTCATTCCATACAAAACCTGAACCTTGGCCAGCGGGTATTTTTTCTAAAAAACCAAAAAAAGGATGTCCTACGGTTTGGATATTGGTGACGTTGACTACTGCGGGAACGGAGTTTTGATAAATGCCGATAAGTGTTTCTTCAAATTCTTGTAATTTAGCATTGGCCAGATTCGAAAAAAGAAAAAAAAAGAAAATTAACACCTTCATACTAATCACCTCTTTTAATTAGTTGTTCCTTATCCTATATTAAAAAAATAACAAAAAAGGGCCAGTCAACTAATGTCAAAAATTCAACCCATAAAGTACTATAATCGTATCTCTAGTGTTTATGAAATAGAGAAAGTTTATGGTGATGCTGCAGTCAAATGGCTTTATCAATCTTTCCTTGGGAAAACACTGGCTTGGGTTCTAACTAGAAAATGGTTAAGTTTTTTATACGGACTTTATCAAAGTACTTCTTTTTCTGCTAAAAAAGTTCCCGTTTTTATTAATGAATTTCAAATTAATATGAATGAGTATAAAGCTGGTTCACTAAAACAACATAACAAAAATAATTCTTATGCAACTTTCAATGAGTTTTTTATAAGAGAATTTGAAGATGGTAAGCGATCTTTTACTCAAGATCATAATCTAATGCCCGCTTTTGCTGAAGCTCGCTATGTGGGATTTGAATCTATCAATGATGAGTTTGTTTTTCCCGTAAAAGGAAAATTTTTGAGAGCAGCACAACTCTTGGGAGGAAATTTTACAGATGAATCATTTAGCGGTGGCCCTTTAATGATAGCTCGCCTTTGCCCTGTCGATTATCATCGTTATCATTATCCTGATAATGGTAGAGTTCTAAAAAGCTTTGATGTTCATGGAGATTACCATTCAGTTAATCCGATTGCTCTTAAGGCTAAACCGGATATATTTTTAAAAAATGAACGCAGGGTGAGTATTTTAGAAACAGAGAATTTTGGAAAATTGGCTTTTATTGAAGTTGGTGCCATTTGTGTAGGAAAAATAGTTCAAACACATAATGAATCGCACCCGTTTTATCGAGGTCAAGAGAAAGGGTATTTTCTTTTCGGAGGCTCAACTGTTATTGTCATTGGTGAAAAGGGGAAGTGGAAACCGAGTACAGATATTCTCGCCAACACTCAAACAGGGATAGAAACTTATACCCATTTGGGTAGCACTATTGCTGCGTTGGTTTAATTAAATTTCTTCTCCTATGAAGTTAAGAATTTCACCATAATTATTATGACCCCAGAAAATGACTGATTCGTTTTTAGTTTCATTCTCATTTTTATTGTATTTCGCTTGGTCTAAAAATTTTTCAATATTGGCCAGCATGGTCTGCAGAGTCTTTTCCTCACGCTCGGTAAGGAGAACTTTTTTGAGTGCAAAATGTCCTTGATTTTTTTTGAAAAAAAGACTGTTGGAATATTTTAATAACTCCTGCACTTCAATATGCATAGGTAAATTTGAATCATAAAGAGTGTTTAATTTCGATGGTGAGTTCAAGACATATCTATTGTTTTTTAGTTCAATAAATTCTTTTATCAGTAACGTGTTGAGCGTATTAAGCACAACACTTCCTCTTATACCTGTATCGAGTATAATTTCTTGTGCGGTTTTATTTTCTTTACTCAAGGATTCTAAAATTACTCGCTCTAAAGTTGTTATATATGTCATATTTTCCTCGTTTAACTAATCATGAGTTTTTTCATGCTGAGTTTTTGCATTAAAGTTAATTTTATTTCATTTAAAGATTCTGCTGAAAGTAGTTCCAAGCTTTCTTGTAGAAGTTCAAAAAAGTCATTATCATTTCGATATACTTTTATGTTGATGGCCTTACGAAATGCTTCATACTCAGACAGCTTCATTTCTTGTCCGTTGATGACTCTAAATATTCTAGTCATCTGAATTCCTGTTTGCTCTGACATTTTTCTTAAAGTGTGATGAGGGTAGAGAGCTTGGTACTCATTAATAATTTGTTTTTGCTTATTCATTGGTTCACTCCTTTGTAAGTGAACTTATGTAAAGCAAAACCTGTGCCAACTTAGTGAAGTGTTTTTTCAAGAATGCGATAAAAAGCGGAATTAGATATTTTAAGTTGCTGGATGCATTGAGTAACTTTACCTTTATTCTCTTGGTATAATTCTTTAACTACCTGTTTTTCAAGATTTTCTATGAATTTTCTTAAGCCGTGGTTACGTATAAAGTTTTTTTGAGCTGTAGTTAAAAATGAGTCATTTTTATTGAAATAAGAAGAGTTCTCTTGAATATGGACAGGTAAGTCTTTGTCTTCAATAATTCCGTTTTCCGAATGTGCTAAGAGAGTAAAGACCTTCTTGAGTTCTCTTA
>CALFYV010000308.1 GCA_937952395.1 uncultured Bacteriovoracaceae bacterium
GCATTCTTTCAGAAGGCATGCTTTGTTCTGAAGTGGAACTTGGTTTGGGAGAAGGGGCTAAGGGATTAATGGAGCTTTCAAGTGAAGCTCCTGTAGGGCAGAGTTTCGACAAATTTTTGGGTAAAAAATCAGATATTATAATAGATATCGATAACAAATCTCTCACTCATCGCCCAGATCTGTGGGGTCATTATGGGTTTGCTCGCGAGTTCGCGGCTCTTTATTCAAGCGCTTTAAAGAACCCTTTTGATAAACATTGGCGAGAATCTATGGAAGCCAAGTTTTCTAAAGAGAAAGCACTCGTTAGTGTTAAAGTTGACAAAGATAGTGCAGCCAAAGCTTATTGGGGTTTAACGATTAAGAATGTTGAAGTCACTGAATCACCCGATTGGATAAAGAACAGGCTCGAGTCTTGTGGGTTGCGCTCTATTAATAGTATTGTTGATATTTCCAATTATGTCATGCTTGAGTTGGGTATCCCCAATCATATCTTCGATAAAGAACAAATCGAAGGAAATACAATTCACATAAAAAATCTAGGCAAAGATGAAACTTTTATTACTTTGGATGAAGTCGAAAGAAAACTAGAAGCCACAGATACAATGGTTTGTGATTCTAAAAAAAGTTTGGTCATTGCGGGAATTATGGGTGGAGCTAATAGTGGAGTGAGTGAAAAGACTACCACTGTTTTTTTAGAAGTGGCCAATTGGCAAGCAGCTCTAGTGCGCAAAACTTCTACCAGATTAGGACTTAGAACAGATTCATCACAAAGGTATGAGAAATCACTGGATTCTCGTCTTTGTTACCGAACTCTTTTGCGTCTTGCTGAACTTATTTTGAAACTTAATCCAAAAGCACAAATAGTGGGAACTCCTGTTTATGACGGCGAAGATTTAAATAAAATAGAGCAGCTGACTATTGTCACCAGTGCTCAGAAGATTTCTGAAGTATTGGGCAAAAAAATTGACGAGCAAAAAATTCTTTCTCTCTTTCAAGCATTAGATTTTGATGTACAAGTTTCATCTAATAAAATGCAGGTTAGTGTTCCGACTTACAGGACGACCAAAGATATAGAATGTGAAGCTGACTTGATTGAAGAAGTTGGTCGTATGATTGGCTATGATAATATAGAGGCCACTTCTCCCCTAACCCAGGTTAAGCCTGTTAGACTAAATTCAAGCAAACAAATCCAAAGAAGAATATTAGATTTCTGTTCACTTGAAGCCAGAGCACTTGAAGTTATTACTTATCCAATGATTGGTGAGAAATTATTGAAGCAAGCTAGTTGGCCGCAAATGAATGAAGAGCTTAAACTGGTTAATGCTCTTTCTATTGAAAACGATAGAATGCGTCCTTCTCTCATTCCTACCTTTTTAGAGGCAGCAGCAGTAAACGCCAAAAATTTTGAATCTTTTAACTTATTTGAAATCGGTAGAAGCTATTTACCGGATAATAAAAATTTTAGAAACGAACGTTCTCAATTAATTCTAGGTTTTTATTCGAAAACACAAAACCAATTTGTGAATTTAATTAACCATACCGAAAAGCTATTAAATTATTTAAGACTACCTTTTGATTTAAACACTGAATCTGGGAAATTTCCCAATACACTAATCCCTCGTGATTGGATGGGCTCTCATCCTCATGAGTATTTGAATATTAGAATCATGGGGAGATTTCTTGGGGCCATCACTACCATTCATCCTCTCGTGCTGAGAGATTTTAAAATGAAGGGCTACTTGAGTCTGGCCGTTATTGATTATACTGACTTTGAAAAACAACCTATTAAAGATAAGACTAAATACACACCTCTACTCAAATTTCCTATGGCGACTTTTGATTGCACAGTTGTGAGTGATAAAAATATTCCAGCTGTTAATACGTTAGAAGTCTTAAAAAAATTAAAAATTAAGCAACTAGTTCAAAGTAAAATCGTGGGCGTCTATAATATAGATGAAAATAAGCGCTCTATTACTTTAAGAAATCTTTTTAGTGATCCAGAAAAATCCATTAGTAGCGAAGTTTTAAAGACCTCTGAAGAGCAAATCGTAAAAACTTTACACGCTGCTGGCTTTCCACTTAAATCTTAATTTTTTCTTTTTCTTTAAATGTTTTTTTTATTCAAAATGATAACTAGTCGAAATTACGTATATTTTTAAAAAAATTGAAGCAGTTCAGTGGCCATTTGCTTCATCTATTATATCTATTCAATAATAGTCGTTTTTGCACATAATGTTGGCCGAAAAAAAAATTATTTTTTTAAAAAAAAGGTATTGACCGAGTTATTCTCAAAGCCTATAGTCACTTCCTGCCCAGAATCTTACATTCTCTTAATTCATTAGGAAATTAAGACTGGGACGCTCTTTAACAATTAAATAAAGTAATAGTTTTGAAGCTTCGGCTTCAAAAAGTAGACGAGAAAGGACCCGTTAATCTGAGTAGAAGTTTTGCAACTATACTACTTAAGATTTCCGACGTAACTAAATCCATGAAGAGGTTAATCTCTTTTCATGTGTCGGACTCGTTTTTAATTAAACGATGAGATTTAGGCTAGTTTTTCGAATTAGAGTCTTTTTCAATTATTCAAGATAAAATTTTCGAATTTGCTTGGAGAGTTTGATCCTGGCTCAGAACGAACGCTGGCGGCGTGCCTAATACATGCAAGTCGAACGCGAAAGCCTTCGGGTGAGTACAGT
>CALFYV010000309.1 GCA_937952395.1 uncultured Bacteriovoracaceae bacterium
GTTAGATATTTTATAACCTTTGGCCTGTTTACTCATTTTGCTTAAAAGATCAGTAGCGGAAGCTGCTGACTCTCTATCATCGGCGTTTTGATCACGGATACTAGGGCCATCATAATCTAAAATAGTTAATGGTGAGTGAACTGAAATAACTTTATTAGGTTGATAGCGCTTAATAAGATTTACTTGAAAATGAACTTCTTGTTCACTTAAAGGTCTCTTACCAGGGTAGCGACGCTTATTGGCGCGGTAACGCCTCTTCCATTCTTTGAGAGCGCTTTTTTTCCAGTCTTTGGTAGGAAAATTCCTGTTAGGATCAACTCCGCGAGCGTTTGTTCTGGTTGGGTCATCTCTGAAAAAACCATCAGGGTTTACCAGAGGTGCTACTATCACAAGATTATCTTCGAAATTATGGTGAGGCTTTTTGAGATCTTCAATGACATCAAAGCAGAATTTCACTGGAGTGATTTCATCTCCGTGAACTCCACACATGATGAGAGTGGTATTTTTTGGTATTTTTTGATGGGCCTCTTCACTGCCAAAAACCGTCCAGACGATAGGATTTCCAAAGTAAGAGTTTCGCACATGTTCCCACGGTATTTTTTCACAATCACTTATACCCCAATTATATTTATCAAAATAAGTTTGCATGGTTTGACAGTATTTTTGAATTTTTATAGTCTGTTCAAGCTTCTCTTGAACTATTTTTTCTTTTTGATTTTCAATTCTCTTGATTTCCGGTTTGGGTTCAATAATTGTTTGAGGAGTTTCCTTTTCCGTTTGGAAGAAAGAAATAGTTTTATTTTTAAACTCAGTTAATTGCGAGCATGAGCAAAAAATAAATAAAGAAAGAAAGAGTTGAGTACTTATTTTCATCTTGATCATTATAGTGAAACTTCCCATTTATGTCAGTGAGGACAAAAGTAATAGTTAATTGACTAACTTGGTTATTATGACCAAAATTGTTCCAAGTGACAATTTTTTTTGCCAATTCCTAAGATTTTTTTGACTCCAATCGATAAGCCTTAAGAGAGATAATCTCAGGAGTGCTATGTTTACGTCTTTAAAAGAATTTAAATTTTTCCAAGCCTTCCGTATCCCAGTGGAATCCAGCGATGATGTACGTTTTTTGCTAGAATTCGAAGATGGAATGGGTAAGTTTGAATATGTTCAAGACGCAAAATTGGTTGATATTAGTTTAAATGGTGTGTGTTTTTCAACTTCCCACCGCTTATCAGTTGTGGAGTTGATTCGTTTTTCTATCCATTATAAAAGGTTGCGTTTTGATCTCAATGCAAATGTTGTACGCGCCTTTTCCGCTAACCCAGAAAATGAAACTATTATTTATGGTGCAGAATTAGAAGATGAAGAAACCAAGCAGATGAAGCGCTTTATTGAGCAGTATATAACGAGTTTTACTCCAGAGCGTGCCAGAGATTGTTTAGTGCAAATGGCGCTATCAGAGCGCTATAATAGTGCCACTGAAGGTTTTGAAATGTTCAGCTTATTACTAAACCTTTATAAGGATATTACTAAGTTTGGAAATCAAGAAAATTTTGTTAATGCAATGTTAGAAGAAGTGACCAGGATTTTGAATGCGCAACGGGCGACCATCTTTTTAATTAATCCAGAAACCAATGAACTTGAGGCGATAGCAGCTCTCGGGATTGATAAGAAACTTTTAAAATTTGATTATCGTAAAGGAATAGCTGGTTCGGTTTTTACCACCGGTGTTTTTCTTAATATTGACACCACAACGGATCAAATTCGTTTTTCCAAACATATGGATGAGATCACAGGCTTTCAAACTAAATCTATTATTTGTTCTCCCATAACTAACCGTGAAGATAAAAATATTGGCGTTATTCAAGTTTTAAATAAAAGAAATGAAGACAGATTTACTGAAGATGATGAAAAAACTATGAAAGTTCTCTCTCTCATATTCTCATCTGTTTTTCATAATTTTAACCCGATGAGCGATAATTCCCTGATCCGCAGATTTTCAACTCCTTATGATCGGGAATACGCCATTATTGGGCACTCACAAAATATTATCGATATTAGACAGGCCATCATTAAGATAAAAGATTTAGATACTCCTATGTTGGTGGAGGCTGAGGTTGGGACTGGTAAGAGCTTACTTGCGAGAGTTTTACATAATGAAGGCAAAAGAGGGCTCAACACCTGGGAAGAAGTCTATTGTGATGGGGTCGATCCTAAAACTATCGAAGAAGAGGTTTTTGGTTCTGAAAAAGTTCAATCAAAACTAGAATCCTGTGTTGGTGGAAGTATTCTTTTTCATGAAATTGGATTTATGCCTCTTGATTTACAAAAAAGATTAGTCGAGGTTTTAGAGAAAAGAAAACTACCCGGCAGTAATATCACTATTGATGTTAGGGCCATTTTTACCAGCAGCCAAGATTTGAAAAAAATGGTGGATGAGACTGGAGAGTTCTATCCTAAACTTTATGAATATATTTCTCAAAGCATTCTCAAAATTGAACCCTTAAGAAAGCGCAAGCAAGATATTCCGGATTTGGTGAGCTACTTTATGAAGAAAGAATGTAAG
>CALFYV010000310.1 GCA_937952395.1 uncultured Bacteriovoracaceae bacterium
AGAGCTTCTATATATTTTGCTTTTTCTTCTGCAGGGATCAGAGTCAAATCAATCCTCTTAAATTCATCAGTAGCAGTAGAAGGCAGAACTGTTTTCTTTAAAAGCTTGATGGCTTCTTCGAGCTTTTGCTTGAGTTCAGGATTAGCTTTTTCTTCTTCACTCACGATCGTTCCTCCTCAGATAGAACTGTATATTCAGCGCTGTAAACTTTAGAATTTTGCTCTTCATTTTTTTGTTGAATTTTAGCAGTGGCCTCTTTGAACATTTTATAAAAGCTATAAATTCTGCGTAGAAAATAAAAAGTGAAGAATATAAGAATGATTTTTAAGAAGCTCATGGCCTTATCTTAAACTGAACAAAGGAGGGCGTCAATTTAGAGCTAACAGCCTTGCTTGGGCCACACGAGAGAGGTTTCATATTGAAAATGGGTCCCCATTTCAACTGTTTGTGGAATGAGTTTGATGATTTGGCCATAGAAGGCATCTTGATACAAAGCTTTTTGGTAAAGGACCTTTTCGTATTCCACTTCTCGTCGGATTATTTGAAAATGATCATCATTACAAAGAATTTCTTCAGATAGAATTTTTTTATTGGTGATAATATTTTCGTATTTGTTAAGTGTAGAAATCAATATATCGCTTGGCAGAGCTTTGTCTGTTTTAGCAAAAGTAATAGTTGTAATAAGTAAAACAAAAATTGCTGTCACGATCTCCCCTTACTCATGAAAATATTTTAGCCAAAAATTCTCATTCATCAGTAGTCAATGCACCGCAGTTATAAAATTTACATTATTCTTTCTTTTTTTTCTCTTGAGGGGGAACTTCGGTAGGCTTTTTCTCATCTTTTGGTTTTTGATCTTGCTTATCTTGATTTTTAAGAGCTTCTTTTTGAGCATTTTCTTGGTTAGTTTTTGCCAACATTTCTTTGAGTTCATTGCCCTTTTTCTTGGCCTTCTCTTCTTCTTCTTTTTTCTTTTGGGCCATTTCAGCTTCTTTTCTGGCCTGCTCTTCTTTACGTTTAACGGCGGCATCTTGAATTTTTTTAAATTCTTCCTTCTCTGCATTTTTGGCCGCTTCATGGTCTCTAAAAAATACTGTATTTACAAACTGACGCAACTTTTTCTTTTCATCCTCTCCTACCGTATTAATAAGTCCCCGGTAACCTTCTTTCCCAGTAATTTGGGCACTGGCATCCGTATGATGAACGATGGTAATACACATCGGGGCAGGCGTAGTGAGGCGTAAACAGGTGCCTTGAGGTAAATGAGAATCAGAAGTGAAGTAAACTTCAGACTCACATATATTAAAAATTTTAATTTCATGGGTGATTTCCGCAAAAGATTGAGGATTATTTTTCTTGAATACCACTCTACTTTGTGGAGTTTGAGTCATGAGTTTGCCTAATTTTTTCTCTAATGTATCGGCCATTTTAATAATCAATGGCATTTGAACTTCTTCAGTCTGCGCAATGATTTGGGTATAATCATATTGTTTTTGTAGAGCGGTGGAATCTGTAGTTTTGGCATTAAAAAGTAAAATAAAAGGTTTGTATTTATCTGTCGCTTTAATAAAGCTGATAATCTGCGCCAACATACTCTCATCATTTTTTGGGTGAGCATCTAGGACTACTGCCTTTTTATCTTCAGCACTCTTAGCTGTCTTTTCTGCCTTATCCTCAGTTTCAGTTTTGGCCACTTCGGCCTTATCATTTGTTTTTTTAGGCTTGGCATCAAACTGAAAAGCAATAATTTGTGGCATAATGACTTTTAATTCTTTGGACACATCAGTGAGATAAGGCTGACATCTTATAACGTAATTGAAACGATCAGAGCGTGGTTCAGCATTATAAATATTTAAATTGTTATCTACTATGAGCATTTTGACTATTTTAGGATAGGAGCGCTCGAGATTATCAGCTATCCAAGTTTTCATTTTTTTCTTGGCAGAAACCACCTCTGTCGCCCTTTCGTTTTCTCTTTCTTTGATGAGATCAGCACTAGCATCGGGATCTTTTTTTACTGGATCGATGAATTCAAAGTCTAAATCATACCAGTAATTTTTATCATAATAAGTATTGGAATCACCCTCGGCTTTGACTTCAAAGAGCTTTGATCTGATGACTTTTTTGCTTGTAAAATGATTATTGAGACTTAGCTTCTCACCTACTTTTAATTTTCTATCAATCTCAATATGAATGCTTTTCTCTGTAACATAACCAATCTTAACCAATTCATGGGCACTGAAATTATCATTGAGCTGGGCCATGGCAAAAGTCAGTTCTTCATTGCTGGTTGGGACTGCAACGTTGACACCATCATAAACCACATCATGATACTCACCACTTTTAATATGGTTACAAGTGATGCCAGCAGCAATAGAAAATTTTGAAATAGCTTCAGCGGTGTTATGTTCAAGTAATCCTATTATGGGTATTGAAGCGGTAGGAGCAACACGTTTTAAAAGCCTTGCTAGATGTAGAAAATCTTCAGCATTTTTAGAAAAGTCTAAATAAATAAGTGAGGGCTTTTCATTAATAACTTGGATGATAAGAGTTTGGATAGTTTCTTCAGTAGTAGCATTCAAATCCTTAAAGCTAAAAGCATAATGAGGGAATTGGCTTTTTAATCGGGATGAAATTGTTTCCCAATAGCCTTCATCTTGTCCAATATAAAGGACTTTTAATTCTGAACTCATGAAGCTATTTTAACATAAATTTGATTTAAGCCATAACACAGAGGCAATATAGTTACCTAACGATTAAAATTTCGTAGCTCTGGCCATTATCTTCTAAGATCGTTTCCTCTACAATCTCAAGTTGTGATTTAATCAAGTATTGTTTGAGCTTATCAATTTCAGTATGAGCGGAAAGAATAAAGATGTTACCAGTGTTTTGTGAAAGTAAATTTTCCATAATCGAAATGATTGTTCGTGTTCCCATTCCTGCTAGAAGAAAAAGAGATTTTTTAGTTAAAAATTTACTTGCATCATGATGAATCAGCTTTAGAACATTATTTTTATAAGTGACACCACTAGGAATATACGCATATTTATTTTTGAAATATTTCTCAGTTCGCTCTATCGCTGCTCGTGAACGATCTACTCCAATTATTTCTAAATTTTCTCCATGTTGAAGTAAATACTCCCCCACAAGAGCGTGATCACAGCCTATATCATAGATTGGAATCCCTGACTGGTGATAGCGCAAACATAATTTTGCTAAGAAGGTTAAACGTTTAGAGAGCATGGTCGACTATAAAAAGTTGTCGTAACTCTGGCCATATTTTTTGTCATGTTCAGCCACAAAATACTTGCGGACGAAGTATTGGCCGGCCTTAATTGTTTCTATGAGTTGTAGATTTTCAAGATTATGAAATGAACGGCTTAATTCAGAATGCTCAACATTGAGCAGTTTTTCTAAGTCACTATGAGAAACAACCGGAGTAATTCCATGTTCACGGTAAAGATTTGGCCTGCACCACACCACCCGATAGAGATACATTAAAACCAAAATCTCAATCCGGTTAAGCTTAAAGCGAACTAAAATATCATCAAAGAAAAGATCTGGAATATCGGAGGTCGTAGCATAACGCTTTTTCTCTAAGTCTTTGACCTTATCATTTTCATCAACACGTTTTTTTGAGCGGTGTCTAGCAATAATCTGTCTTAAATCTTGCATAAGAACCTGCCTTCCTAACTATTTTTTATTGTCGCCTTTTTTGGCCTATTTTGCCAATCTTGCCAAGAGTCGAAAATTTTGCCTAGTGCATCTTGAAGTTCGCTCATCAAACAATCACAATGAAGCCAATGAAATCATGTCTTTTATTGATGTTTTTACTGACCGCAGTGCAGGCCACAGAAATTCCCTTCCAATTTCCAGAAGATGATTATATTTATCGGCCTTACGATGATGTGGGTTTTTCTCAATACCAGGCCCCTTCTTTACATCAATCTAAAAAAGTCGTGCTGACTTTCGATGATGGCCCACACCCTACTTTGACTCCAGCGCTTTTAGATATTCTTAAAAAATATGAGGTAAAGGCCACTTTTTTTATTTTGGCGGAAAAAATCAATGAAAACACAAGGCCAATTGTAGAGCGTATGTTGGAAGATGGGCATATCGTTGCCAGCCAAGATTGGAACCATGACAACAGTAATACTCAAAACAAAGAAACCTATAAAACCAATTTAAGAAAATCTATTTTGGCTATCGAAGAAATTATTGAAAATCTTGGACTTCATAGACGTGAAATGTATTATCGATTTCCCTACGGAGATTACGGGAAGAATAAGACCTACCACCAAATGAATGCGATGAAAGAAGTTTCTCATGAACTCTATCAAGACAATTGTCTTAATTTTGCTTTTTGGGATATTGATACTGCTGATTGGGTAAGAGATATGAGCTCACAAGATATTAGTGATAATATTATGGCGCAAATTTTTGGCGGAGTTGGCTTCATCCACTGGCCAGTGAGAAACTCTCAAGGGAAAATTATCGGTTACAAGAAAAAAGCTTACAAGGTTAAGTCCCCCTTAGGCGGCGGCGTGATTCTCATGCATGATATTCATCAAAAAACCGTGGACTCTGTAGAGGTTTTTTTAAAAGAATTTCAGAAAAAAAATATTCAAGTCATCGAACTGAATCAAGTTAAAGAATTTTCTTATGAAAATAAAGAATGTGTGCTTAAAATTTAAATAACCGACCGACTATGGTGGTGAAATAGGAGGTCTTTTTTTACCCAGCTCTTAAGACTTTTCTTCTACTACTGTTTTCCTTTTTCAATTTTTTTAATCACTTAGCCAACCGTAAGTTGTCACAAGCTTTGCTCATTAGCTTCCTATGAAGATCATCTGCACAAGAATCTCCTGTTTAAACCAAAACTCTTTGCAAAAGGATGGATTCTACTGTCGAAAAAATGATTCAAAATTCATCCAACGTTATCGATGCTCTCTCTGTGGCAAAAAAACCTCATCCGCTCAACTCTCTGCTTGCTACCGCCAGAAAAAGCGCACCATCAATCCCACAATCGAAGCCCTCTACTGCTCTAAAATGAGTCTAAGAAGAATCGCTCAAATTTTATGTGTTGATAAAAAGACCGTTACCCGTAAATTTATCTTCCTCGCTCTCAAATCAAGAAGATTTAACCAGCTTTATTTGCAAAAAAACTTTTCCAAGAGCGTTTCTCACTTGCAGTTTGATGACCTAATCAGCAAAGAGCAGACCAAGATGAAGCCCTTAAGTGTCACGGTGGCGGTGGACGCCTCGACTCGCAAGATTTTAAGTCTTAAAACCTCTCAAATAGCTGCCTTTGGGCACCTCGCTCACAGAGCTAAGAAAAAGTATGGCAAACG
>CALFYV010000311.1 GCA_937952395.1 uncultured Bacteriovoracaceae bacterium
TTTTACGATAAAAAAGTTTCCATCGCAGCAGCAGTAATTACAATAATTGGCTACATAGGTTTTACCAGTTCACAGTTTCTCGCAGGTGCTAAATTGGCCAGTGCGACTTTTCCTGAACTTGATTTAACCACATGCTTGATTGGAATGGGTGTTGTAGCAATAATTTATACAAGTATTGGAGGCATCAAAGCTGTTATTTATACTGATACGATTCAGTGGATCATATTAATGATAGGTCTATTTTTTATAGGAGTT
This sequence comes from uncultured Bacteriovoracaceae bacterium, assembly GCA_937952395.1. GTDB lineage: Bacteria > Bdellovibrionota > Bacteriovoracia > Bacteriovoracales > Bacteriovoracaceae > CALFYV01. The sequence goes on from CALFYV010000311.1 coordinate 256, forward strand.
CCTCTTAGCTATTACAAGCTAGGAGGTTATGATGAAATTGTAAAATATCTTCCAGCTGAATTTTTAACTTTTACGAATATAACAGTCACGCAAATTTTAAATTGGGCCATTACTATCATTCCAATTTGGTTTGTGGGAATGACGCTTTATCAGAGAATCTTCTCCTGTAAAAATGAAAAAGAAGCGAAAAAAGCTTGGTTCGTAGCAGGTCTTTTAGAATTTCCCATTATGGCTTTTATGGGTGTTTTGCTTGGCATGTTTGGTCGTGTTGCTTTAATGAAAGGGATGTTTCCTTTATATTCTGGTGAAGGTTTTGATATTACTTCTTTTGACTCTGAACTAGGTCTTCCTATGTTATTAACACATATTTTTCCACCAGGGTTAACGGGTTTAATGATTGCTGCATACTTGTCCGCTGTTTTATCTACGGCTGATAGTTGTTTGATGGCAGCTTCTGGAAGTTTTGTTTCTGATTTTTATAAAAAAGTATTTGGTATCGAAGATAGTAAACATATTAGACTCTCGCAGATGGCCACGTTACTTATAGGTGTTTTGGCCATTGTTTTAGCAACTAATATGGAAAATGTTTTAACTCTAATGCTCAAGTCTTATAGTGTTATGGTTTCTGGTTTGTTCATTCCAGTTATGGCCATTTTATTTTTAAAGAAGAATTCATCAAAGGGAGCTTTTGCTTCATTAATTATTGGCGGTAGTACCACTTTAATTCTTGAGTTTGATATACTTGGTATTTCTACTCAACTTAATCCAAACATCTGTGGAATCGGATTTTCGGCTATTGCGTATTTTTTATTTTCCTATTTTGACAAAAAAATAAAAAACTTTGCTTAAATTCTATTTTTTGTGACAACAATAAGTATAACCAGACTCTAATGGTATGTTTGATGTTGTCAGGGAAAATGGTTTGCTTAAATTACAGTCATCGAGCATGCTACTTTTCAACTTTGTAAGCTCTGTTCCCATTAATCTACGACACATAAAAGTATCTTCAATTTTTTTCTCCTCAGAATTTGCGAAGTTAAAAACTAATAAAATAAGTACGGCTATTATTTTCAAAATACACTCCTGTAATAGTCAGTTATATGTAAATAGTACCATTCGAGTTTTTGGTTGCCAATAAAATAGAATTTCAATAGCATCAAGATTCAAAACAGATTTTGAAATTACTTTTAAAAGGAGTTACTCATGGAAGGTAAATTAAAGCGTCTTGGCTTAACAGTGTTAGTTATGTCATTTCTAAGCTCATTAGCTTTTGCAGATCATCATTATGGAATGGCAGGTTGTGGAATTGGAGCAATGGTTTATAAGGATCAGCCTGGTAAAATTCAGATCGTAGCGGCTACTTTGAACAACATTATTGTGCCACAAACTTCAGCAATCACTACTGGTTCATCAAACTGTCATGAAGAAAGAAGAGACACAGCGGCTCTTTATATTCAAATTAATAAGGTTGCTCTTCAAAAAGAAATAGCACAAGGTACTGGGGAAACTTTAGCCGGCCTTAATGAAATTTATGGCTGTGAAGATTTAAATGAATTTAGTTCAACACTTAAAACTAATTTTGTTGAAATTTATCCAACTCAAGAAGTAGAAGCAAAAGATGCTAACGAAAACATCATGAAGCTTATTGAGAAAAACTCTAACTTAAAATCTTGTAAGATTTTTTCTTAATTTTAGTTAAAATAATTTAATCTAATGGAGATAAATATGAAAAATTTAATAAAAATGGCAACAGTTTTGGCTTTAGTGTTAAGCTCTGGTAGTGTTTTTGCTAAAAAAGCAAAAAAAGCTAGTAAAGGTTCTGAGAAATATTCAAGAAATTATGGCATGGCCGGTTGCGGTCTTGGTTCAATGGTTATTCATAAAAATGGTAACCAAATTTCTGCAGGAACGACAAATGGTACTTCGTACAATCAATCGTTTGCGATCACAATGGGAACTTCAAATTGTACAGATGGACCAATGGATGAAGTTGCATGGAACATGGATAAATTTATCAATATCAATAAAGTAAGTCTTGCTTCTGATATTGCTAAAGGCAATGGAGAAACAATCAGTGTTATTGCTAAAATCATGGGTTGTGCGGATGCAACAACACTTGGAAAAACATTACAGACTAATTTTTCTGTAATTTATCCAAATGCAAAAGTAACTGCAATGGATGTAACGGACTCTGTCATTACTACTATAGTTGATGATGCTAGTCTTAAAGCTACATGTTCAAATGCAAATTTAATGTAATTAAATATACAGGAAAAGCTCTTTTTAGAGCTTTTCCTGTTTTTCTCTTTCTAACCAACAATTCTTCTGCCTCAAATACTTATCTAGAAAAATTAATTCAAAAGGCTGAAGAACAAAAACCCTGGGAAGATATCAAGTGGATTAAGTTAGGACACTATCAAAAAAATATATGGGGCAATTTTGTAAGTGAAGCAGCTGGTAAAGATTTCTTTGCTTCAGAATCAGGTAAAACTAATCCCAGAGAAGAGCTTATAGCGACATTAAAAAGCTTTTTTGCAACAATTGAAAAGAATAAAGAAGACTATCATCCCTTGTGTCACTTTCCAGCTAGGAGGCAATATTTAGTCAATAGGCTTAAGATAGATGAAAAATATTTTCCAAAAGTAAATTGCAAACTTTTGAATTTTTTTATTAAAAATATATCTGCTAAAAGTGTTTCAATTGTCTTTTCTTCATATTACTTGAATAATCCGGCTTCTACTTTTGGTCATTCTTTTCTTAAATTTAACAAGGCAGAGAATGAGAATGAATTATTGGATTACGGTATTAGTTTTTCAGCCAATATAGGTGATGCTAATCCAATTTTATATTCGATAGGAGGGCTAGCAGGTTTTTTTCCAGGAACTTATCAGCATATGCCCTACTACTACAAAGTACGTGAGTATAATGATCATGAAGCACGAGATTTATGGACGTATAGACTGGCACTTAACGAACAGGAAGTACATGAGCTTCTTTTGCATTTATGGGAATTAAGCACCACTTATTTTGATTATTATTTTTTGACTAAAAATTGTTCTTATCAAAAACTAACCGCCATTGAAGCAGTTAGGCCTGATATAAAATTGGTAGATTTACTCCCTTTTTGGGTGATTCCCTCTGATACAATTCATGCAATTAACAAAGTTAATGGATTTGTAACTAAGATTGAATACAGACCTTCTGTGCGAAGGAAATTTAACCACGGCTTAAAAAAATTAAATAATAATCAAGCGGTAGGTTTTGAAAATTTGGTTGCCAGCGCTAATGTTGGGATGATTGCAAATGACAAATTATCAGAAAGGGAACAAGCAGAGCTGCTAGACTTGTATTCAGATTTTTTAGATTATAATTATCCTGAAGAATTGGCTAAAAATGATTCAAAAGAGAGCAAATTAAAATACAAAACGCTCCTGGCCAGATCAAAACTAAATGTGAAAACAGAATTAGAAAAAATCAAGCCTAGTAAAAGAGATCATCCAGAAAATGGTCATCAATCCGCTCGTTTCAATATTGGCTCTGGATATTCTCATTATTTTGGACAAACATTTTTTTTCGAACAACGGTTCGCTTTACATGACACTCTTGATGCTGAAGCAGGATATCCTAAAAATGGAAAAATTGAATTCATGAATATTGCGTTTGAAAATTCAGAAAAAAATGACTTAGTTTTAAAATATGTAGATCTTATTGGTGTCTCAGCCTTCACTCCCTTATCCAAGTTTGAGAAAAGAACTTCATGGGAGATGCGCTTTGGCTTACAACAGGATAAGTTTCAATTATGTAAAAAATGCACCAATAGCTTTTTTGAAATAGGTGTTGGCTACAGCTTTTCCATTGATCCAGGGCAGAATTATGTTCTCTATGGATTAATTTATAACTCTTTTGAATATTCGACAAAATTTTTGAAAGATAATTTACGCTATAACTTAGGACCTAAGTTTGGTCTCTTGTTTAACTTAACTGAAGAGTGGAAATTATCTGCAAATTATTATTTCGCGAACTTTCCATTTTCCGATGAAGATTCAACCTCAATCTCTGAGTTTGAATCACGCTATGGCTTCAAGAGAAATCAGGCGATTGGTGTTAAGGTTAGCACTGTTAAGAGCGAAATCAATTCACGCTTAAGTTATTATGTTTATTATTAAAAATTTTTTCTTTATAATTTTTTTTCTTTGCTATACATCATGTTCGAACATGCTTTATTATCCTTCTCGTGACAAGTTTCATAGTCCTGAAAAACTGAAGCTAACATTTGAAGATGTATACTTGAAGGTTGAAAATGAAACAATTCATGGTCAGTATTTTCCTGTCAAAAAACCAAAAGCACTCGTTCTTTTTTTTCATGGAAATGCTCAAAACCTCTCAGCTCATTTTTTAACACTTTCCTGGTTGCCTGAACTTAATATAAGTTATTTTATTTTTGATTATGAAGGTTTTGGCCAAAGCAGCGGAAATCCAAGTCCACAGAAAACAGTCAATGACGGAATGGTCGCCATCGATTGGGTCCAGAAGAAGGCAAAAAAATTGAATATCCCACTTGTTGTTTATGCTCAAAGTTTAGGGGGGGCAATTGCCCTAAGAAGCTTATCCGATTTAGAAAAAATTGATTGCTTGAAACTTATTGTTATTGATTCTAGTTTCTTAAGTTATCAAAAAGTAGCTCGGGATATATTTTCTCGCGCTATTTTAACTTGGCCATTTCAATGGCTTCCTTACTTAGTTTTAAGTGATAAGTTTGCACCTATTGGTCATATTCAAAAATTAAAAAATTATCCCTTAGTTGTAATTCATGGAAAGAAGGATAAAATTGTTCCTTATAAACAAGGAATTCATATTTATGAAACGTTTCCTGGAAAAAAAGATTTGTGGCTTATTGAAGATGGGCAACACACAGATGCATTTTGGACTCATGGTAATATATATGGGAAGAAATTTTTCGAACGAGTTACTTCATATAAGAAATGCTAAACTCCGCTCTTGTCGTAATTGGGTAGCACTCTTGCCGACGGATCACTTACATCACAATTTTCCCAGCTTTTATTAGGCATCCAAAAATCAGGAATAAGTTTTTCATTTCCTTTAAAATATTTTTCAAAGATCTCACGATACATTAATGATTCTTTCGTAAATGGTGTGCCGTGATAATATTTTTTTTTCGCATTAAGTAAATCCATTTGCGTATACTTTTTTTCTGCTAATTCTTTTAACCAATCAACCATTGAGTGTCCCACCGCATCCGAAAAAGCAGCCTTATCACGATAAAGGATTTCATGAGGTAAATAATTATTACTTTCGAAGGCCTTTCTTAATAAATATTTGCCAACACCAGTGGTATTCATTTTAAATTCAGCTGAAAGACCCATGACATAATCAACGAAAAATTTATCACTAAAAGGCACACGGGCTTCTAAGGAATGGCAGCTGATGCTTCTGTCTGCTCTCAAGACATCATAGAGATAAAGTTCATGAATTCGCTTTCTGGCTTCTTTTTGAAACTCATCAGCGTTTGGAGCATAGTCAGTATACTTATAACCAAATAATTCATCACTAACTTCACCGGTTAAGACTACTTTGATATTGGTTTTCTCTTTTATATATTTGCAAACAAGTGACATGCCAATAGCCGCTCTAATAGTTGTGATATCCCAGGTTTCAAGATGATAAATAAGTTCTTCTAGATGGGCATAGGTTTCCTCTTTGGTAAAAATAACCTCATGATGAATTGATCCTATATGTTCGGCTACGATTCTAGCGTACTTTAAGTCGATGGGGTTAACATCAATGCCTACGGAGAAGGTCACGATGGGTTTTTTGATATGTTTAGCTGCAACCGCACAAACGATACTTGAATCAAGTCCGCCGCTTAATAAAAACCCAACAGGAGCATCTGAATGAAGTCTTTTAATAATAGCGCCTGAGAGTAAGTCGTGAATGTTTTTTTGAATTTCGGGTAATGTTGCTTTGAAAACTTTCTTTTCATAATTATGAAAAGAAATAAATTTACCATCTTTATAATAGTGAGCCGGAGGAAATGGTTTTATATCATCACAAAAATCAACGAGGGCCTTAGCTTCAGAAGCAAAACAAATACTTTTATCAATTTTTGTGAAGCCATAAAACATGGGTCGAATTCCCATGGGATCTCGAGCTGCAAAAATATGTTTATTTTCTTCATTATAGATAACAAAAGCATATTCACCATCAAGTTGAGTTAGAAATTTCTCAATGCTTGTTTGGTTAAATAGGGGTAGGATAACTTCACAATCTGATTGTGAAAAAAACTGATAATTATTTATTTTCTTTTTTAAATCTTGAAAATTATAAATTTCTCCATTACAAACCAGTAATTTTTTATCAACTCTAAAAGGCTGCTCTCCTCTGGAGGTTGGATCCATGATGGCCAGGCGATGAAAGCCGATAAAAGACCCATCATCTAAATAAATAGTTTCGGTGCTATCTGGACCACGATAAGAGATCTTATTGAAACTAGATATGAGTTGCTTTATTTCTTTTGATTTTGAGGAAGAACTAAAAAGAAATCCACACACAAAAACTTACCTTTATGATCAAGAAATATGATCATTATGAATAATCATAACCTATGATTTTAGTTTTTTCAGCTAGAGAATTATTTGGTCTTAACTTTGTTCCAAGGTTTTATCTGCCAAAGCGACTTCACCGTTGCAATATGATTATTTTTTACATCATAGATTTCAGAAACTAACTGCTTTTGAATTTTTTCGCTTGTTAGAAGGTCATTTTTCATCATGTTAACATCTTCAGGACTAATTTGAGAGCTTCCAACAAGCCCCATTCTGCCTTGAAAATGATATTCAATTTCCAGATTAGACATTATAAAGCGGTACTCCTTCGGTCCAAGATTTCGAAGCAACAAGACTCCTGAGCAAATTTCACCCAAGGCAGCGATGACACAAGCATGCATTCCACCCAAATGATTTTTATTCTTTCTTATATAGGGAAGCTTACCTTTAATTTTTTCACTTGAAAGTTCAAGAAACCTAAAGCCATGAGGGGCATTAAAAGGAACAATCTGATTAAAAAGGTAGGAAAAGATTAAAGTCTTAAGTCTGCATGGTTTGTTAAAAAAATAGTCTAAGCTTTTTTGCATAAAAATATTTAGCCATATTCTATATTATAAGTCACTGAATTTATTACAGAAGCGTATTCGAGAATGATTGCAAAAGCTCAATGTTTATTATATGAATTCACTTCAGTGCACCCGTAGCTTAGCTGGATAGAGCGCCACACTACGGATGTGGAGGTCAGGAGTTCGAATCTCTTCGGGTGCGCCATTTTATAAGTCTCGTCTCACACCTTTTTTTATCATAAACTTAAATTATGACAACGTTGTTTCCTCAATTCAAGTTTACAAAAGAATACGATAAAGCTGTTACTCTTCAATATCTGCATATGTTCTTTTGTTTTTTTGCACTTTTTATGCGCTATATTCAGGGATTTGATAGCTTTGGGTTTTTAGACATTTTTGTCGTCTTATCTTTAGCGTTTATTTACCGGTTTATGTTTCAATCACTCAAAGAACTTTATTATACATTTTGGACTCTATTATTGATTATGCTGATGTATTTTTCTCTTCACGCCTATCAATTCTCTAATATCTCTGAAGCTTACTTTTTAGTTTACACTATCGCCGCTGGAGTTGTTCTTATTCAAGCTTATATTATGTCTTCTCCACTTTTTTATCCTCGGCTTCAATGGTGGGTTTATGATTTTAGGATCAGAGATGATATTAAAATTTATGTTACGACTCAAACCACAGAAGTTCCCGCTAGACTTACCGATCTAAGACGAGAAGCTGGTTGTGTGGTTATTTTTGATGAATATCCCATTGGTGATATTTTTCACATAAAAACTAGATTTTTAGATGAGATGATAGAATTTAAAACAGAAATTTTCAGTAAGCGCGAACCTTGTCCGGGCTTGGGAATTTCTTATGGGGTTAAATTTCTCTTTGATTCAGATGAAGAAAAGAGACTTTATCACCGCTTTCGTCGCTACTGGAAAGTCAAAAGTCGCGGCAGGATAAGACGTAAGTTTCAAAATGAGGATAAAGAATGAATCAGTATTTATGGAATATGCAAAGTGCCTTATTAGAAGCTGAAAAAGCTTACTCACAAGATGAAGTTCCAGTTGGAGCTGTTGTTGTGGATGAGGCTGGAAAAGTATTATCTATGGCCCATAATCAAAAAGAAAAAGCTCACAATCCCTGTGGTCATGCTGAAATATTAGCGATTCAAGAAGCTTGTAAAAAAGAAGAAGATTGGCGCTTAAATGGTTGTACGCTTTTTGTTACTCTTGAGCCGTGCACGATGTGCATGGGGGCCATCATTCAAGCCAGGATCAAAACGGTTATTTTTGGTGCCTATGATCAAAAGGGTGGGGCTATTAGTTTAGGATTTAATATTCATCAAAATAATAAACTTAACCATCAAGTTCAAATCATGGGAGGAGTCAGGCATTTTGAATGTTCCAAAATTCTCTCAGACTTTTTTCGTCTACGCAGAGGGCAATACGCTCAAACTCAGTTCTAAAAATTCAGATCTACTTGTCATATATTTATCCCAATGACATATTGGCCTCTTAAGAGCCGGAGAATTGACCGAGTGGCTGAAGGTGTACGCTTGGAAAGCGTATGTAGGGAAACCTACCGGGGGTTCGAATCCCCCATTCTCCGCCATTTTAAAATTGCTTAATAATTTTAATTATTTTAAATTTTGTTATGGAAATTATTTATGCATCTCAATCATTATTTAAAAGTTTCCACAAAGCCCTAGACCAAGTAGCAAAAGAACAGGTTTACATAGAAATGATTGAAGCTAAGCCATTTGCAGAAGTGGAGCAATTTCAACAAAAACTAATAAATAACAATTGGCCCGCGTATTACGCAGTTTCTGATGGTAGAGTTGTGGGTTGGGCAGACATTACCCCAGCGAGCAGTCCAAGACAGGCTCATCGTGGTTTTTTGGGAATGGGTGTTATAAAAGATGTTCGAGGACAGAGAATTGGTAGCCAATTAATTAAAAGAGCTCTAGAGCACTCCAAGGATCACGGATTAGAAAAAGTAGAACTGTCTGTTTATACTGAAAATTTAAATGCTATTAATCTCTATCGAAAATTCGGCTTCAGCGAGATTGGTGTTATAAAGCATTATAGAAAATTGAAAGATAGATATTTTGATTCGCTTGAAATGGAATTGTTTTTTGACAAGCCTAGTTAGTCACATTAATATCACGCCAGGCGATTCGACTTAGCAATTAGGTGGTTATGAATCCCGCCAGGTCCGGAAGGAAGCAACGGTAGTTAATTTATCTTTTGTGCTCTGCTTGAATCGCCGCTATTAAATAAGCTTTTTCTAGTCTTCCCGCGAATTGACATTGCCTATAGTGACCCATATAAATGGCCAGCATTAAAGTATCAAGGATTTTGAGGGTTTATGAGTTATCAGGTTCTAGCAAGAAAGTGGAGACCTCAGTTATTTCAAGAGGTTGTGGGCCAACAGGCTATTGTGAAAACCTTGCAAAATGCCTTAAAAACTCAAAAAATTGCTCATTCTTACTTATTTGCAGGTACTCGAGGCGTGGGAAAGACAACCGTCGCC
>CALFYV010000312.1 GCA_937952395.1 uncultured Bacteriovoracaceae bacterium
ACTGACTTTGCGTGATAATAATATCGATGAGTACCGTAAAATAAAATGAATTAGATTTCTACCTCATCTGAAGCCACTGTTCGCTGCGAACTCTCACAAGCTTCATCCACGTTTCTGTATGTAAATTGAGCAATACCTTTATTTTTATCTTTCACGAAATGCATGCCCAACTTTTTGGCTTTCCAAACTGGAAAAGGTAATTTTGTTTCACTATCAAAAATGGCCCCGACTAAATTGGCCTCTTCTAAATTTTTACTATTTTGTAGATCAGCTCCCATCAGCGAGGCGCCACATAAGTTAGCTGATTTAAAATCCACATCTTTAAAAATAGAATTATCTAAATGAGCACCGGCCATTTGAGCATTCACAAAACTAGAAGCATGAAAACTTGAATCCGAAAGCAAAGAGAAACTTAGATCAGATTTATCAAATTGCACTGATTCAAATTGAGCAAGATTGGCCAAAATTCCCTTAAGTTCTTTTCCACTTAAGTTTTGATCTTGAATTTCTTTTTTATCTAATTGGCCACAGACAACAAAACCTAATTCTCTTTTATCTTTCTCAGATCGCTGACAGGTAAAATAAGTCAGGGCCTTACCGCGGTAGAGACTTCCTCGTTTCACATAGTCCAAAGTGAACTTGGCCTGACCGGCCCATGCCCCCAAAGTTGTAACTAAACAAAAATAAGCTATTTTTTTCATACTGCCCCCTTTCTCTTTAAAGGAGCAAAGTGGGTGCCAGAATATAGGAGCTAACTATCTAATATTACGAAGAAATATTGTCTAAATCTTTCACTTTTTTTATTTTTATTAAATTCTGTAAATCCTTTGGCCTTTTAATGGTCTCTTTGACTTTAATTAAATTTTCGATTGAGATGACCTTACATTGAAAACCATAAAGAGGTATCTCAACCGCTCTAGTTTTTAGTGACTCAAAATCTCCCGCTGGTTGAGCTTCTGAGAGTATATCTAAAATACCCAAATCAGTTTCTAAATAAATATTTCTTATTCCGTCTAGTTCTTCAGGATAAGTTAAAAATGAAGGCTTAAATTGCG
>CALFYV010000313.1 GCA_937952395.1 uncultured Bacteriovoracaceae bacterium
GCTCTTCCGATCTGCCTAAAACTTTCTAGTTCTTTGACTTTATCAAGTCCTGTTATCTCGGTAACCGTACCCGCCTCAGGGTGCAAGACAAGAGAAGCGGCAAAAGCCGTTGAATCAATTTTAAAAGCCGGTTCTAAATCAAGCTCTATACGAGCAAACTGTTCCCAAAAATCAAGCTTATAAGCCAACCCAAGAGCTTCCATTAAATAGCCACCCGGAGGCCTTAGGGCAATTTCTCCAAACAATAAACCGGATTCTGTTTGATAAAACTCTAAATGAGTCATTCCCCAGTTGATCTTAAGCGCTTTGATCACTTTAGAGTTCAGTTCTAATATTTTTTGACATAGTTCTTTATCGTAAGTAGCAGGAACTAAATTACAATGTCCGAGCTGTTGGTACTCGGTAATATTAGTGAAGAGAATTTCATTGTGATGAATAAAAGACTCAACACTCCCTTCACTTCCCTTAATATATTTTTCTAACATCATTCCATCTTTCAATTCTGCTTCCAGCTCACTTTCTTGGCGCACTTTTTTTAATCCTCGTCCACCCGAACTCACTCGAGGTTTCACCACTATAGGCATACCAAATTCATTAAGCAGTTCACCAGGCTTAGCGGCTTTAGTCGCATCCAAAAATTTTGTCATGGGAATATGGGCCTGAGATAAATACTCTTTCATTTTGAGTTTATCTGTACACAGAACGATGACATTATGGGGATTTCTTCGTGCATTTAGCCATCCCCTGACTTCTGAAGCCGGCGTTACTGCTTCCTCAGTGCCAGCAATAATATGGGTGATCTTAAGATTATTGTTTAGAGATTTTAAAAGTTCATCTTTGGTTTTTGGATACGGTGCGACAAATGATTGAAGACTCTTGGTCTTAGATTTAATTGGCTTTAAATTCCAAATACAATAAGGGACATCCAGATGTTCCAAGGCCTTAGTCAGCCCTCTACGGTGTCCCATCACCAATACTAACATCTGATGACCTCACTTACTTGTTATACTAACATTAAGTAAAACCTTGCGCTAGCGGCCATAAAGATGTAAATCTTGGGTTCCATGAAATATTTTTTATCTTCCCTCAATTATTACAGGGTATTTGATGTAGGTGAGGAAATTAACCTCACAACTTTATCCAATCGAATCTTGAAAGAAGAAGGTTCTGTATCCAGGTTTTCACTAAAGAAAGTCAACCGCTCACTTTTTGTTAATGAAGCTCCTTTGCTTCTTTCTATAGGTGAATTAGATTTTCAAGAACAAAAAATACAAGCTTTTGTTAAAATTTGGAATTTTGGGGCGATCTCTTTAATGTTTAAATTTAGCTACGCTACCGAGATGACGATTGAAGAAATAAAAGAGAAAGCGATTCATATTGAGAAAAGTCCAGAATTACTTAATCTGGCCAAAGAAAAAGTTTTACAAATCACTCAACGTTTCAGCGATTTTATTCAAAGCCCTAAGTTAGCTAATACTTACGAAGATTATCTTATTTTCAACTTCCTTGATCCCGATAAAAAATTATCTCGGGATAAATTCTCTCATAACCATGAGATCTTCGCTCTACTGCTTTTAGAAAAGAGTAAGATTTCTCCTTTTGTTATCGATAAAATGCAAAAAGATATTTATCAATACGGAGAGCGAGATCTGGTTATTTTAGATTGGAATAGTGCCCTTATATTAGAAGAACATACTGAAGATACCGATTTGGCTGACGTTATCGAATTTTCTCTAACTCAGATGCTCGAGATGCAATATTACGATGACCTCTTAGATAATAGGACAAATGCGCTTTATCAATCTCTTAAGAAAAAAAAATATTCACTACTTTCAAATCGCTACGGAGAACTTTCTGAAGAGGCTGCCTCAGTTTACTTAGAAACCAGTGCAGTCATGGAAGCGATTCAAAACTCATTAAAAGTTGTGGGTGATTATTATTACGCTGAAATTTTCCGGGCCATCTCAACTAAATTCCGTTTTAAAGATTGGCAGCAAAATATTGACAAAAAACTGAATAATATTGCTGAGATTTCTAAACTTCTTCAAGGTGAGATTTACGAGAAGAGAAGTCAATTGATGGAGCTTATTATTATTCTGCTCATTGCTTTCGAACTCATTCCTTTTATCACAACGCTTTTTACAAAATAAATCAAAAATATTTTATCATCTCCACTGCCGTGCAAACACATCGATTTGGATTACAACGGGTACAGAGATAATCAATCTCATACCAGTAACGCTCATGAGTATGAACTGGTTTAAAATCCATCTTAAGTAAATATTTCTGAGAGCTATTACCTGGAGATTCAAGCCAGGAATGACAAACAACCGCTTGTGCCCCCATCTGTTTAATTATCTCAATTGATTTTTTAGAAAGTTCACGCCCCAGTCCCTTCTGTTGAAATTTCTCTGCCACAAAAAGACTCTTAAAATAACTCACTCGCTCTTTAGGCAAATCCCATTTTAAAGGCGTCACTCCGCGCTGAGAATCAACCCAAACGCCTGGCGCGTAAGTCAAGCGCACAGCCGCTAATTCGTTATCCACAAAAGCGAGCAAAGAGGCATTTAAACCATCTTGCTTGGAAAAACTAATCACTTTCTCTAATTCTTCCATCGAGTAATAGTTCTCACCAATCCACTGATCAGTGAAATCTTTGACTTCATTTAAATATTTTTTCTCAAAGCTGATTATCATCATTTCCCTTATAGACTTAATGAGCTAAATTGGGAACATTGGAGTTTGTATGAGTGAAAAAGTTGTTATTTTAGGAGCTTCCCCCGAACCATAGCGTTATTCGCATAATGCCCTTGTTATGCTTAAAGAGCATAAGCATGTTCCAATCCTTGTTTCCCCTAAATACGAAAAAATTGAGGGTCATAAAGTCTACAAAGATTTAAGTGAAATTAAAGAGAAAGTCGATACTCTCACTGTTTATGTTAATCCAAAAATATCAAGTCAGTTGGAGAGCAAAATTATTGCGCTTAAACCAAAGCGGGTTATTTTTAATCCAGGAAGTGAAAATCATGAGCTGGCTAAAAAACTAGAGAAAAATGAAATCACCACTGAAGAAGCTTGTACTTTGGTTCTATTAACAACAAATCAATTTTAGAAGCTCGAAAAATAGTGACATTTATCTTGGATACTGGTTTTTCTTAAAACAAAATTAGATTTAAGATTATCTATTCGCGAACAATCTCCATCATAAAACTTTAATCTCTCACTACCGGCATTATTGATAAAAGGTAAAATTTGGATCTGTTTGAGTTTCAAATCATCAGTACTTAGTAATATCTTAGCGATATAATTATCTGGGTTTGCTCTGAGTCCATCGTGGATAAAATTACCCAGAGAAGTCACAAAAACAGATTTTTTCTTATTGGCTTCAATCACCTTGACTCCACCATAGGTATGAGCACCCTGACCAAAAACAATATCGCCACCATATTTATTTATAAACTTCTCTCCGATTTTCTTCATCAGTAAGTAAGCTTCATCTTCTGGTTTTTGATGCCCACTTTTGTCTTGAGTGTGAATGGCCAAAATCTTTAAGTCAGCTACAATATTAAAACCATCAAGAAAACTTTCAAGCTTTTGTTCATAATCAGTTCTGAAATTAATAAAAGACGAGTTAGGAATATCCCAACTGATAAGCGAGAGACTGGCAAAAGCCACTTTGATCTTTCTTCCTTTAACGAACATTTCTTTTATTTTGACACTCATAGGATTTTCGCCAACTCCGTGCCAAAGAAAATCGCCTTTTAGTTCACTTAACGCCTCGGCACTCATGAGAGGTCCATGCAAGGATTGTGAACTATTTTTGAAGGCCCTTCCTAGATCACAATCCTGGGAATGATTATTGGCCAAGCCTATTAAATTAAAGCCATGTTCGATCGCTTGTTCCACAGAATCAGGGGGAGTTCAAAACTAAAAACTGACTGTATGACGAT
>CALFYV010000314.1 GCA_937952395.1 uncultured Bacteriovoracaceae bacterium
AGGCATTCAAATCATCTTGGATGCCCTTAGGGGTATTAAATTAGGCGAGGCTGAATCTTATCTGGTAGCAGGTGTAGAAAATATGTCGATGGTACCCCATTTAGTTTATGGTAGCCGCTTCGGTACGAAATACGGATCTTTGCAAACAGTAGATATGTTACTAGATGCTTTGACAGATAAATTTGCTTGCATTCCTATGGGGATAACGGCAGAAAACTTGGCACAAAAATACAAAATCTCAAGAAAAGAAAGTGATCTCTTCTCTTATGAATCGCACCTTAAGGCCGCAGCAGCCTATGAGAAAGGTTATTTGCAAGGTGAAATCACGGCCATAGAATTGAAAAAAGGACTATGTGAAAAAGATGAGCATTTAAGAAGTGACGCCTCAGTTGAATCCATGGCCAAGCTAAGACCTTCGTTTCAAAAAGATGGAGTTGTTACACCAGGTTCAGCTTCGGGTATAGTTGATGGTGCTGCGGCGGTTATGGTGGCTTCAGAAGATTTTGTAAAGAAGCACTCTCTTAATCCCATCGCTGAAATTCTAGATGGCTCGGTCATTGGTGTTGATCCTAAAATTATGGGAATTGGGCCAGTTCCAGCTATACGATCACTTTTAGAAAAAAACCAACTAAAATTAAGTGATATTGATTTAGTTGAAATTAATGAAGCCTTTTCTGCTCAAACATTGTCTTGTGTTAAAGAGTTAGAGCTAGATCGTGATAGACTTAATATCTGGGGAGGAGCTGTAGCTTTGGGCCACCCACTTGCAGCAAGTGGAACTCGTATTACCTACACTCTAGCAAGACAACTAGTTCAAGAGCACAAGAAGATGGGAATCGCTTCAGCATGTATCGGAGGAGGAATGGGGATAGCCATTCTTATTAAAAAAGTTTAATGGAAGTAACACTTTATACATTACAAGATTTTAAAAATTTTCAAAAATGGATTGAACTTAATCTACCCAACATAACCTGGGAAGGTCGATACGAAAAAGAGTTTAATGATTTTTGGAGTCATTTTTTTATTGAAGGACTTTCCTTCTCACAAGTTATGCTGCGTTTTGAATTTGCTAGACAAAATATAAAAACGGGTCCACTCGTCTCTTGGTTCAGTTGGCTTAAAGAAAAATTTATTTGTTACACTTTTATTTACAAACAAAATACTATCAGTGAATTATGTAATCAATCGAATCTCAACAACGCTTATATCGCACTTTTGCTTCGCGATTTTTTTGTCGAACGTTATCCGTATTTAGAAGATAAAATTAATGATTTTTTTCAAATTTCAGATGTAACCTCGGTTAATCTTTATGTACGTTATAAAGAAATTTGCACCAAGCTTGGTTTTTCACAGAATGAGCGCGGTAGCATGGAAGTAGATATTCTTAAAGATTTAGAAGTCACTCTTTATCCTGAATGGTCTTTTTTTATCAAAAAAATGAAGCGTGGATTTTTTGGAAAAAAATTCGATTTCACTCAAATTAAGGAGCGAACTTCCATTAAGAAGCAATTGAAGTTTGTCCAAGAAATAGCTGTGCTTTTTATTGTCGGAGCTGCCGTCATTTTTTTACTGAAAGTGGGAAATAGATGGTATGAGGATTATTTGGTCGAGAAGGTGAGTTTATATGAACCCAATTTGTTTTGGCTTGATAAATCGCTAACCTTTAAAACAGAAGAAACTCTTAATAATGAAAAAATTCAACTCTCGCTTAAGGAGATTGAAAATCTCGAAAAAGAAGAAGCAGAGTCTGAAGAAATAGAAAAGATTGAAGAAGATCGTTTTGATATTGAGTCAGACGTAGTACTGGCTTCTGTAGATTCACTGCCTAAAAGTATTGCCGACGCCGATTCAAGTGAATCAGAATTTGAAGAGACAAGAAAGAGCGGTTACCGCGATTCTAGTTACGGTAGTTATAAAGCCTACAGAATTATGATGAATTCCGTTTCACCTAAAGAGGCTAGAGAAAAAGTAAAGGCACTGATGAGTGAATCTGACGCTAATCCAGTGGGGAGAGTAAAACCAGGAATGGAAATTCCTGGCGGCATTTATTTCAACCTTTTCGTGCCTCAAAACAATGTCACAAATTTTTTAAAAAAGCTCTCTTTCGTCGAAGAAACAACTCTCTATATTTCTAAAACCAGAACGGCTTCACCGCGCGGACTGGTCAGAGTTTTCGTTTGGATTAAATCGATTTAAGGATTAGCGGGTTCTTCTTTCTTTTCAACCCAACCCAAGACAGTATCAATAAAACCTAAACCGATAGGCTCATTTTGGCCCGAAGCCGTTGAGCGAGTGGTGTCAGATTTTTGGGTATCATGATATTTTTTAATTTGTTCAAAGTACTTTTGATCACCATCGTAATCATTCATTTCAGTTTTTAGAGAACCGATATTGGTTCCAATTTTATTTCCTTTATCATCTTGGGTTTCAAGATAACTGGTGACCACGTTGTTATAATGAACGATTCGTCTAATTCTCTCGCCTCTATCTTCTAAAAGATCTTGGCGGTTTTTTATAATTTCTTCTTTCTTGTCATCAGTAGTTTCTTTTTTATAAGAAATCTTCTCAATTCGTGAGTTTAACTCCTTGATCACAGCTAATCTTTCTGCGGCAAAAATTTGAGAAACACAGTTTTTAACTTCATCAGGGTTTTGAAAATCGTTTTCACATTTTTCCAAATCAACTTTATATCCTTCACTTTCAGCAAATTCTTTTAATTCTTTATCAGTCATTTTATTTATTTCAGTAGCTTTAATTTGTGTTGCTACCATATGCTCTGTTTTGGCGTTCTCTAAATAATCCAGGTCATTCTCACTCATATAATCTTTGCATTCGGCTTCATTTCCTTTCACACAGTCTTTTTTAAACTTAGCAACTTTGTCTTGAATATTTTTATATGGAGAGTCTTTGCCTAGGGCCTGTGATTTTTCTGCTAGTTCAGTAGAGCTAATATTGGTTAATTCATCAATGCTCTCTTGGTCTCCTCTACCTTCACCATTATAACTGCCTTGTCCATAGAAAACTTTAGCATCAACGGCCAAACGGTTATTACCACCAAAGGCTTGGATTTCTTCTTGAGTTTTTTCAATCGCCACCTTAGCTTTTCTAATCTCTCGAATTCTTGCCATCATAGTGCAGGCTTTGCGTCCTGTTATTTGGTCATTATCCTTACTTAATTCATTATCAATACTATTGCTTGCAGCGACGCTTGAATTTTTATTAACTTTTTCTGTGTAGTGATCGCATAGACCTTTAATTCCTTCAGTGACACAAAATTGATAATTTTTTTTGACCAGATCTTGATTTTCACTTTCAAACTGTTCTTTAATTTTCTTTTCTGTGGTTTGATTAGCTATTTCGTCCTTAGCATCGTATTCTTTTTCACTTAGGCAAACGCCCTGAACCACAGCCGTTTTGTCATCCTCTGAGCAAGGTTTCTCTTTTATTTCAAAATTTTCCAAGCAATAAGCGGAGAGTTCTAGTAGAAGTGTTTTACCTAATTGGGATTCGTAAATATCATAAAATTTATCATGATCAATATGTCGTAAATCTTTCTTGGCTGCAAAACCTACATCTTTAGGCGTAGTTTGAACTTTGCCATAGTTTTTTCCAAACAAAGAAACGCCCATTCGCTCCGACAAGTAATCTCTAACTTCATTAGGAGTTTCACCTTCAATTAGACCAAAGTTTTTTAGGTTAAGTTCTTTTCCGAGTTGTTTTAGCTGTTCTGGATCAATATCTTCAAGTGCTTGATCAAATTTCTTTTTAATACATTGATTTTTTTCAGCTACTTTACCTTGGTTGGCACTCTCGCAATCAATTCGAATTTTCTTAAAATGCTCATCATCATAAAGAGCATCTTTAAGATACTTATCCACCTGCTTCTCTTTCAGCACAGATTCAACCTTAGGCGGTTCAATCACTGCCCTCTTGACCGGGGGCAAACCCCA
>CALFYV010000315.1 GCA_937952395.1 uncultured Bacteriovoracaceae bacterium
TAGCGCTTTTAAGCGCGCCTTCATGGGCCGCAACCGTAATCAAGGTCAAGGGGCAAGCTGTGGCCATAAAGCTGAATAATGACGAAAGAGAGCTATGGCAAGTAGGACAAAGGGCCTCACTAAAAAGCGCCTGGGGAAGCAGTGCTGAAGTTGAAGTGAGAAAAATCAAAAATAATTATGCTTTGGCCGTCGTTATTTGGGGTCAGGCGCAAAGTGCTCAAACAGCAACCCTAAAAACTGGTGCACGGGCCACCTCATCAGTGGCCAATTCTGTACATAATTTTAAACCCAATATTTATTCAGAGACTCCCTACTCTATAAGCCTAAGTGCCGGGAGTTTTTCTTTTGGTAAATGGGATAACTCTGAAGCTGATATCACCTTTCAAAATTTAAGCTCAGTAGGACTAGAAGCCTCGTACCAGTTTTCTAACAAGTGTATTTTGGACGCTGAAATTTTAAGTTCAAAAGGTAATGCCAAATTATGTGCGAAGGGTTGAACCTGTGGAGAAATCCAAGCAGGTCACGCTGAGTTTAATTTGGTAGTAAATTATTTTCTTTATAAAGGCTTTTACGCTCACGCAGGTGCGGGACTCTCAACAGTTATTTTTAATTTAGAAGGAGCCGCTACGGCAGGTTATCTCACTTTGGTAGGTCTAGGTTATAAATGGAAATTAAGTGAGAGTTTCTTTACTCAAATAGAAGGGCGCTACGCTTATCATAAATTCACCAAAAACCGCTCGCAAATTGAAGAGCTGGATGCCCTTCTTTTGGAAGATCGGCAATCACTTAATTTAGGACTCTCCCTTGGGGTGAGTTTTTAAAAAATATTCCTGACTCAATTAATCTTTTAAGTCAAATGTCGAAAAGCTTATATGAAGTTATTTATGCTCTTATTTTTATCGACTCCGTTTGTTCATGCCGTGAATTTATTTGAGCATGTTTTTGTTCATTGTACTGATGAGGCCAAAACCAAAAAAATGCTGATGTTTAACGCTTTTACAAATCCTGAACTTTGCCCTGCTGGCTTCATGGCCTACCCCGCTTCAGAAACTATCTGCGCTGAGAGTAACGAGCTTATCAATAAGTGCCCTCACCCTATTGAATGCAAGGCCAAATTTGCGTGCCGAATTTTAGATCAAGAATTAAGCCAACGAGAAATGATCAAGAAAGTCAAAAATGGAGAAACCATACCACTGTATCAAGTGGTTGAACCCTTAATTCCAGTGCAAGAAGAGCGTGAATTTGAAGTGGAAGTTCAGGCCCCAGTTAAAGAAATACAAGAGCAAATTAGTGAAGAAGAAAAAGAAGCTCCTGTTGTTCCTACTGTCCCCACTGAGCAAACTGAAGAAAATCAAGAATAAGCGGTAGAGTCTGCCTGGCCCATCCTGTGTAGGAAAATTTTGTAGAATGGAGTCAGAGGGAATATGAAATTTACGATTGTTTTAGTCACCTATAAAAACCTCATCTACTTACGCAAATGCTTAGATAGTTGACTGTCCTGTTATTACAACAAAGCTTTAGCTGTGCTTATTATGATCAATGGGCAGGATGAAACCACTGCCAATTTTTTAGATATTTATAAGGAAAAAAACGGCTGGAAAGATCTTGAGTATCATCAAGTAGGCGAACAAAGTGTGACTAAAGCCGAGGCACGAAATCTTGCGGCCCAATTTGTAAAAACACAGTATTTGGGTTTTCTCTGCGAATACACCGAAGTGCCTGAGCATTATTTAACTAAGGCATTAGAGGTCATTCAAAATTATGGGCCAGATGCTTTTGGTGGCCCGGATTTAACTCACCCAGATTCTAGCTATTTTGAAAAAGCCGTTGGAGGTATCTACACTTCTGGCCTAGCAAAAGGCCCTAATCATATCCGCCATAGTCTAAAACATAAAATGAAAACCAACGTGACCACTGTCAAAGAACATGGTCTTAATAATTGCAATCTCTGGTTTAAAAGCGAAGTTTTTCATAAACATCGATTCGCTTTTGATAGTAGGCTCAAAAAAAATGAAGAGCGGGTACTCTTACATAAACTCATTAGTGCTAGACGCAAGGTTTGCTTAGTTCATGACTTTTATGTTTATAACCGTAGAAGTTCAAGTCTTAAAGATTTAATCAAACAAAGTTTTGTGTCAGGCCGCTACTTAACTTATAGTTTTTTTCTTTATCCCAAAAGTTTTGATTTAGTTTCTACTGCCCCACTATTTCTTTTAATTTATTTACTCTCGACTCCCTTTCTTTTAAAGACAAATTTAGTGGTTATTCTCTATCTCTACACTCTGGCCAATATTTATTACTCCATGAAGACCAGTTATCACACCCGATCATTTTGGAATTTTCCGGTCTATCTTTTTATGCATGTCTTATTAAATATTACTCATGGCATTGGTGCACTGACGGCCATCCTAAGACGACCTAAGAAATCTCTGACTTAAAAAGTGCAGAGATATTTTTAAAATTAATAACTTGATACTCTTTCGAACTTGGTAAAAAATCTCCCGTATAAATGATCTTTCCTTGTTCAAAGGAATCACTCAACGATTGAATTTTTTTGATATTGTTTACAAATTTTGTATGGAAAGTAGAAGAAGATTTTATTTCAATCGGTATTAAACTTCTACCATTTTGTAAAATAATATCAACTTCGACACCATTACTATCTCTAAAAAAATATAAGTTCGAAGTTTTTCCTCGATTAAACCTTTCTTTTAAAAGCTCCACCACAACCAAGTTTTCAAATATATTACCGACTAAAGGATCACGAGAAACTTGGTTTTTATTTTCTATCCCCAGAAGAAAGCATAGTAATCCTACATCACTAAAATAATATTTCGGAGACTTTATAACTCTTTTACCAAAGTTTTCAAAATACGGTGGCAACTTAAATACAATGAACGAAGCCTCCAAAATCGAAAGCCAATTTTTAATAGTTTTAGCGTCAACTCCTATATCATTTGAGAAACTTCTGAAATCCATTATTCGCCCTGCTCGACCGGCCAATAACTTCATAAACTTTTCGAATAAGGATAAATCTTTAATATTAATGAGAAGTTTTACATCTCTTTCAACATAGGTTTGATAGTAATTAGAATAGACAACTGATGAGCGAGAATTTTGATCATAAATTCTTGGCAAAAAACCGTTTAAACAATATTCTTCAAACGAATCAAAACTAATTTTGACGTCATTTAACTCCTGAATTGATAAAGGAAGCAAGTTCAATATGGCCGTCCTGCCCGCTAATGACTGAGAGACAGCTTCTTGTAATTTTAATTGGTGTGAACCAGTTAAAACGAATTGACCATTAATTTTTTTTTCATCAACAATAACCTGGATATAACTTAACAGTTCAGGCACCCTTTGAATCTCATCGATAATCACATTCTTTTTGAATTGATCTAAGTAAGCCTTAGGGTCAGAGGTTGCAAAACTTCGCACGCTAGGTTCTTCTAAATTTGAATATTCGTAATTTTTTAAAGACTCTTTGGCCAAAGTTGTTTTACCAGCCTGCCTTGGTCCTAAGATCGTTACAACCGGATACTCAGTAATTAATATTTGTAATTCATTTTGTAATTTACGTTTTATCATTTTCTTATTATATATCTATGTAATATAGGAGTCAATGTCCTGTATTACATAGAATAACAACATAAGCTATTGTAATTACTTATTTAAAATTATCTGCGCCAACGCCCTGGCCCACAATAACGAATAACTCCAGCCATTGCGGTAAAGCGAATGAATACTATAGATATTCTCTTCTAATTGGCCCCAAAAAGGCATGCGCTTAATCCCTTTTTGTCTGATTCCCACTTTAATATTTTCTGCTGAGTAAGGAGGTAAATCTAAATCTGGAAATAAATTTTTGGCTTCATCATAATATTCTCTAAGTTCTTTTTCATCGGCTAAGAATTGAAAGCCACAATCTTTTTTAGTGCTTCCTAAAAGCAATCGTTGCTCTTGGGCCCGGTAAACCAAATGAATTTTCTCATAAGTAATGCTAAAGCTTTCAGCATATTCAAAAGGCATATCTAAATAACAACCCTGAATGGGTTTTGATTTTTGAAGACTTTCATGATTATGTAACCAAGGTCCATAAGCCCCTGTCGTCATGACCACCATGTCAGCTTGGTAATTTTGATTCATGCCAGTTAATATTATCTTTTTCTCTTTTTTGATGGTGCGGATAAAATCGTTTATAACTTGATTATCAAACCAATTTAAGAAAGTTTTAGGATAAATCATGAAGGCCACTTCTGTAATCATCTCTACCTTTTGATTAAGCTTGAAATCCAAAAAATGATTAACTGTTTGTGATGGCCCAAAGCGCTTACTCCACTGAGGCGCTTGAAAATAATCCTTACGCCAACACTGATGGTGCTGTATTTCTTCGATACCTTGTGGTTTATATTTTTGAACAAAAGCAACAAACTCCTGATAACTTTTATGGTTGATATCCCCAAGGGGACTTATCCCTTCCTGAACTCCTCGAGCAGCTACGATAGCGGTGGAATTAAGTGAACAAGTTGGGGCCATCGCCTCATTTGCAATAAGAGTTATTTCTAAATCCCTGTTTTGCTTAAGATAGAA
>CALFYV010000316.1 GCA_937952395.1 uncultured Bacteriovoracaceae bacterium
TTGTCATAAACAAAAAAATAGAAAAACCATTTGAATTGACAAAGGGAATTAATAATTTGTTTATGCAAGAACTTTTAGAAGGTTTAAACATATCAGATCCTGAATAAGTTAAGTAAAAGAAAGAATTTTTAAAAAATGCACCAAAATAATGACTATTTTAGATATACCAGAAATTTGTAAAAGTGTTCCATAGATAGCACTTAGGATTTTATAAAAAGGGAAAGAAGAAAAAACTATAAAAATTTTTACTTCTTCTTGCGTCACAAACTATGGCCTTTGATGTGGTCTATACTATAAAAGCCGATGATGCTGCTAATCCTGAGGTCTATGTTGCAAGAGGATCTGAGTATGATAATGGCCAGAGGCAAACATTTGAACGGGATTTTGAAAGCTCGCTTTATGATTACACGGAAGGAACAGCGTTTGTAGGAGCACGCAAAATTCATCAAGATGTAGCTGCGTACTCAATACATTTAGGAAATAAGACTTACAAAACTTCACCATTCTTTTTTAATGCGCTTTTAGGGCACAATGCCTTGGCCAGTTCTAATTTTGATTATAATTTAAATAAGATTAATCAGGCGCGCGGACTTTATCTCATTATTAAAAAATATGATATTTATAATCAAAGTCAGAAACAGCCAGTGCGCCAAGAGTATTTCATTGATTGTATTATTGCTGAAGACTTAATCAATGATTTTGATTTTAATAATTGTCAAGCTGGGCATGGGCTACATCTTTAAATACTCATCAACCAACTCTTGATATTTTTCAATTAAATCTCTAGTGATTTTCCCAGGCCCTTTACCCAAAACATTTTGATTAATTTGGGTGATGGGGACAACTCCACGAAGAGAGCTGGTTAGGAAGGCTTCGTCAGCATTTAGAAATTCTTGGGTAGTGAAGTTGGCTTCTTTGACTTGATATTGAGTTTTGCTCTTTATAGCTTCCAAAACTTTTTCTCTGGTGATCCCACGCAAAAGCCCAGCGGTTAGCGGAGGAGTGTAGATGGTATTATCTTTGACCATCCAAGTGTTATTGGTAGTTCCTTCTGTAATATGACCTTCTTTATTGGCCATGACAGCGTCGTAAAAATTATGTTTTCTGGCATCCATATGCGCCATGATATTGTTGAGGTAGTTTTCTGATTTGGAGTTGGAGTTAGTGGCTTTGGGGTCATTTCTCAAAATACCAGTGATATAAACTGATACACCTTTCTCGTACCACCAGTCAGGGTTAACCGGTAAGTCTTTGGCGATGATGATGAGGTTATTTTCCGGGTCATCACTAATAAGACCTATGGAGGATTCGCCTCGAGTGATAATAATACGTAGGTAAATATCGTCTAGCCCTGTGGCCTGGATAATTTTATTCATCTCTTTAATGATTTCTTCTTTGGAGTAGCTTAACTCAAGAGAGAGTAAGGCCGCTGAGTTCCATAACCTTTCGATATGATCATCTAAGAAAAGAGGTTTTTTATTATAGGCAGGAAAAGTTTCATAAACTGAGTCTCCGTATAAAAAGCCACGATCAAAAATAGAAATCTGGGCCTCTTCTGGATTAAAAATTTCTCCGTTAATATTAACTTTGCCTTGGGGAAAGAGTTTTTTTAATTTTTCTTTTTTACTTTGCATATATGCCTTACTTTATTTGGAAAGTGCCCAGGCCCTTAATGGCCTCAGTCTGAAAATGTATTTTTGAAGTTTTAATAGAAAGATCAAGCTGGGCCAGATCTTTATAGAATTGCCCTAGGGTTAAGATGAGGTAGCTCTCTTCAATATTCTTCTCACAGGTGATGTTGTAGGTGGCCTGCACTTCACTGTGGTTATTACCTTCTCGTAGTTCAACTTTTTGAGTTTCATACTGACAAGGTATTTGGTTAAAACTTATCATCTTTCTGAAATAATCAGATAAGAATTTAAGTGCTTGTTCTTGTTTCTTCTTGTCTTCTGCGTTTTTAGCCTGATGTTCAAAGCCATAAAGATCATAGCCACCAATAACAAGAGTAGCTTCACCTTTAAGATCCTCAAAAGTCATATTTAAGCTGGCCTTACCGTGTTGATGTTTAATATCAAACACCTGGTTCTCAGGAGAATCTTTTTTAGTACAAGCAAGGCTAAGGAAAATGATGAGGGCCAAATATTTCATGGGCCAGATTCTAGCAAAAGAGTCCTTGTTTTCAAAGCTCAATTAAGTTTTGATCCAATTCTTCAATATCTCTTTGATCAACATAGGTCTCTTCTTCTAAAGGGTTGGGTTTATAACTTATCTGCTCTTGCAGGAAATCATTATAATTACCCAGGACTTTTTCATCCCTTTCTATGGTGCGCGAAAAATTATCCCAAGCTGAAGCTTGGTACATAAGCCAGCAGTAGAGGGCATCAAATTTTTGGCAGGCAAGAGTTGAGTAAGTTCTTAAATCTTCAGGCCTATTTAGCCTAAGTGAGTTATAGGTTATTAGTTGCGTCATCTCTAAAGGGACTTGAGATTTTTTGGAAAAATGTTGATTTTTTAAAAGGCCCAAAGCCTCAGGGAATTTATCCATCTGTGTTAAAAATGCCGCCTCTAGAGAAGTACTTTCTAAGCTACGTGCTTTATTTTGCTTTTGAATTT
>CALFYV010000317.1 GCA_937952395.1 uncultured Bacteriovoracaceae bacterium
TAATGAAAAAAAAGACATTACTCGAATTGAAGATCTCAGTGAGTTTCTGCATGACAATGAAAAACTTGATGAAGAAACTGAAGCATTCATTAAAGAAAACTCATCTCCTGATATAATACCAGAACTCCCTGGCGAAGCTCCTGAGTTTCAAGAAGCAGAAGCAATAGAAGGAACTATTTCCGAGAACGAAGAGGAAGTAAACTTTGGCTCTTTTGAAGAAGAGACACCTGTTTTCGAAGAGACAAGCGAAGAAACTCCTCAAGAAGAAACGAGCTTTCAAGAAGAGAGTTTTGAAGAAGAAAGTTTTTCTCAGCCACAAGAAGAAGAGAAAACACAAGATGAACTAACTGATTTTTCAGAAAATAATTTTGACTCAATTGATAACAGCTCTGAACAAGTTCAAGAGAACTTCGAACCAGCAGCAAAGCCAGAAGAGAAAAAATTAGAATTACCCAAAGAGGTCACGAAAGCTAAAGAAACTTTTAATGATGTGGCCTACTTTATGGAAAATATGAGCTTTGGTAATTTGGCCCATGAAGGCAATCCCCCCTACAGTATTTTACTAAACAATATTAAATACCGTGAAGATCTTGAAGAAATTATTGCCCTTTTAAAGCAACATGAACTCATCAGTGAAGAAGATGAAGCCCGACGCATGATGGAGAGAGGACAATATCTTATTTCACGCATAAGTGAATTCGCCGCCATTTATCTTGCCCACCGCTTGCGTGTCTATGACTTAGATATGCAAATCGGACTTTCTGAAGAAATTCATAAGCCACAAAATTTCTCTGACCCAAGTGATAGAGGCATTGTTTCTAAACGTTCAGCTTTTCAAAACTATACTCATGACTTTGAAGTCGATAATCAACAAGTTGAAATGAACGACATTGTGCTGACAACTTTCACAAACTTAGATGGTTTTGCTATTAAGGCCCAATTAGGTCTAGTCTCCGCCCATACCATTGTTGATGCTAAAGCTTTTGAAAAGTTAGAGGCCAAAGCTCCAGTGGATGATGATTTTGATCCTGAAAGAATTTTAAGAGAAGAACTAGAAGAGGATGCTCTAGACATTAATATCATTTATCAAGAATTAAGTGAAAAATTAAAATTAGCAGCTTACGATCGTAAAGGCAGCGCAGTCGTGGGGGTTGAGTTTCATCTAACTCCACTGACAAAACCAAACAAAGAAGACGTGGATAAATATCAAATTAGCATCACAGGAAATGTCGTCAAAGCGGTATTAGAAAATAATCATGGACTTGAACCGAGTTAGTTCTGAAGTTGATGTCTTAATTGTAGGCGGCGGTATCGTCGGATGTGGCATCCTGCGGGATCTCGCACTTAATCAAAGAGAAAATGGCACCAATATTAAAATCCTTTTAGTTGATAAGGGAGATTTTAATTCTCAAACCTCTCAGGGTTCTTCCAAGATGCTTCACGGAGGAATTCGCTATCTTGAAAATTTTGATTTCTCTTTAGTTCACGAAGCACTTCAAGAAAAAAATCTTTGGCTTAAACTCGCTCCTCATCTTTGTTATGAAGATAGTTTTCATTTACCAGTTTATAAAAGTTCTAAGTTTCCTTTATTTTTTATTCGTTTAGGGATGTTTCTCTATGATTTTCTTTCTCATTTTAAAAATTCTCCCCACAAAATTTTAAATAAGCAAAAAACATTGTTAAAGCTACCTGCTTTAAATCCCGACGGGCTACGTGGTTGTGGTGTCTATTATGACGCTATCGTGGACGATGCTAAACTAGGACTTGAATGCTTGTATGATGCTCTCATGGAAGATAATGTACGTGCGATGAATTATACTCAAGTGAATTCTTTTAAAAATGAAGGTGATGTTTCAACAGTTGAATTAGAAGATACGCTCACTCATAACAAGAAAATTATCAAAGCACGCCATGTGATTTTTGCTACCGGCCCTTTTACTGATAAGCTTTTTGAAAAACTTAATATTCCTTGGAAGCCAAAATTAATTCCTTCTAAAGGTATTCATCTTTGGCTAAAGCCAGAAAGTATCAATATTAAAAGTCCCGTTGTGCTTCAAACTAAGGATGACAGAGTTATCTTTGTTATTCCTCAGCGTGGAGCTATTTTAGCAGGAACAACGGAATCCATTGTAACTGAAGAAATTTATAATATAAAACCAAGTGAAAGTGAAATTGATTATCTACTTAAGGAGATGGCCATTTATTTTCCACATGCTAATCTTAATCGAAAAAATATCATTTCTTCTTTCGCAGCGGTTAGGCCTTTAGTTAAAGAAGATTCTGGTAATGATTTAGGTAAGACATCCCGGGTGCATAAGATTTATTATCCCTACTCTAATGTAGAAGTCATTATTGGGGGTAAATACACTACCTTCAGGATTATGGCGCAAGATATGTCACGGATTGTGATGCGCAAATTGGGTCTGCCTTATCATGAAGCCTTAACTTTATCTCCCCTGCGCCAACACTCTGTCGTTGAAACTTTTAGTGATACCTTTATCAGTCACGAAGATCTCAAAGCCGTGCTGAAAAAGGAGCGAGTCAAAACCATTGATGATCTCCTTCGCCGCCGCTTTGGCCTCATTCACCCCGAACACCCCCGCCTCAAAGACATCAAAGACAAGGTGCCTGGAGTTTTTCCGTAGAGGTTTGCGTCAGAGCCTAAAATCAACCTTAGAAAGATTAACTTTTTTCACTCTTCCGCCAAAGCTGCGCTCAATTTCAAGTTCAACACTTACTCGGCGTTTGCTTTTATAAATTTTCTCAGCAGGTTTTTTGCTAGGAAGTTCTCCTAGCTTTAAGAACATATTGTTGCCATTCATTTGAATATATCTTTTATCTAGCTTTCCATTATGCACAGTTTTCCAACCACCAAGTTTTTGCTTATAACGAACATTGGCATAAATAACAGTTTTGACTTCAGAGTTTTCACTTGAAAGATTCTGTCCATCTTCGATACTGGCAGAAAAATTTCTACCAAAACCATCCACTCGTGTCAGTTCAAGATCTCCAATTTCATCAGCACGGAAAGCTTTTTCAATCACCAAAATTTTCTCATCACCATCAACAAAACTATGCCCTTCATAAAAAATTCCACTGGATAAATTCATTGAAACTGAACTGCCATCAAAACTAGTACTTATACTTTCTTTTGCGAAATCATCGATACTACGGTTGGCCTTCCAATCAATTTTAAAACTCGCACTGGCCAATCTTTCAAAAAATGAATAGCTTGATGAAATTTGCGAGCCTCTATGAAATAGTGAATGCGCATCGGTGCGTGTGCTCCAGATTTGTTTAGTGAGTTCAATATTTTGTGCCGCTGCACTCACTATGGAAACGGATTGCCTTGGATTTTCGTGAGGAATAGATTTTAATCCTTGAACTAAACGCAGACTTCCTCTTCTGCCATCACTGGCCTTGGAGTAATGCCTACCACTGTCGCCATTGCGACCATCTCGACAACTGTAATAATCGTTTCGACACCTGCGCTCAGGTCTACAAACTCGCTGGGTGCGACAAACCTGCTCACAAATTCTCCTCCCGTGTTCATTTATACGGCAATTTTCATTATGACATTGACGTTCATCTCGACAAACTTGTTGAGTCCAACATCTATTCACACTCCAAGAATACATGCGGCACTGACAACCATAACCAGCGCGACCTCCGTAAGAACCTTGGCCACCAATTCCTGCTCTATTATCAATTTGTATTTGTGCTAAATCCGAAAAATTTTCAAAGAAAATAAGGGCATCACCTCCGTCACCACCACGGCCACCTTGACCGCCATCTCCTCCGTCACCACCGGAAGCACCATACAAATTATATTCGACATAAAGAGGTTGATAGCAATTGCTAGCGTCCCTGCCATCTTGTCCAGGATAACCATCGCTTCCATCGGAACCTTTAAGATCTAAATATTGAAATTGCCCTTTAGCATGCACAGTTTGATCTTGGGCACTTCTTCCGTTTTGACCACTTTCTCCGTTACGACCGTCAGCACCTCTGTAACCAAAATCATAAGCCACTGCGTGCAATGCAAAAAATAATACAAAAACAATAAGTCCTTTTAACGTTCTCATTCCCCTACTCCCTGTCTGGTTTTATTCAAGAAAGAGAGAAGCAAAAACTTTGCCAAATCAAACAGCTATGATTTTGATTTGAATGTATTTTGACTAAAAGCAAGGTGCCTTTTGCTACTTAAAGTGGTGTCGGAAAGTTTCTTTAAGATGGTCCTTACAGGTGCCTGGAGTTTTTACGTAAAGATGTGCGTTATTAATTGAAAATCTATAATTTTTTCACCAACACTATTTTTTTTTAACTGGGATACCTTTGTGTGGGTTTTCTCAAAGCACTTCTCACTCACGCCTCTGAAAAAATTAGGTTTTTTAAGGACTTTAGTCATTTCGTTGTGGCATCCCCAAAAGTATTTTGGGGATGAATCGTTCGAAATATCTAATTTGTTGAAATATTTGAGCTTAAAGAGAACGAAAGTGAAATGACCTGTTTAAATTCCCACACAAAGGTCAGCCAGTTTATATTTTTTTTAACTCTTCATTTAAGCTCTGTGTTATCTGTCTATAAAGTTACTAGATGGGGGGAATTAATATGAAAAAATTAGCGACACTTTCTCTAACTCTTTTAATGACAAACACTCTCTTGGCGAAACCAATGGATGTTTTTGGTAAAGGTGATAGATTTATTAAAATCACAAGAGATTCAGAAAAAAAACAAGTTGGTTTTCAATTATGTTTAAAAACAAATACAGCTATCTGCCAAAAAATTGGGAAAAAGAATTTTTATGCCATAGATGATCTTATTGCACTCAGAAATTCGGAAAAATGGGACGTTGTAAAAGCTGCAGGGAGTGATGTCGCTGTCATCATAGTTGGTGCTTTTGCTGGATTTGCTTTAGGATTTTCAGCCGCTGGGGGAGCTGGGGTGGCAGCAACAAGTACTGCCGGACTTTATACTATTCCCGGAGGAATTCTTTTAGGCATAGCAGGTGGCATAACTCTTAGTGCAGCAATTGATGCCATTAATCCTTATGAACAATATAAACAACTTGAGACCCTTGAAGATGAAGTTTTAAATGACACAGATATATTCACAGAAACTGATTCAACTAAATTTGCAAACAGGTTAGAAGCAGTTTTGGACAACCTTTAACGCAAGACTCTACGGAAAAGCTCCAGGCACCTGTCAGAAACGGTAGCTGATGCCGAGTTGCAGGCGTAAGCCGCTAGTGGTTTTGTTCAGATCGGAGGTCACAACACCGTCACCACCTGCGTAGGTTTCAGTTCGGCTAAAATAATCGGCAAGCATACGCATACCGTATCCTCTGAAAGAATAATATTTAAGCCCCAAACCAAAAGCATAAGTTCCCGTCTTTCCCGATAATTCTGTGATCTGACTATTGCTGGCGTTTTCGGTATAACTATTAGAAAGAGAACCTATCCCAAATAAAGCACTACCATAAGGAATAAAGGTTTCGGCCTTAGAATGCTCTCCCATAAAATACCAATTCGCTCCTCCACCATATTCAAAGATTGAAACATCCTCTTGATCACCTTGGAAGTTCACATAAGAATTATTAACCATATGAAGAAATCCAACTAAAGAAAAATTATAATACCACTCATTCACTTCCTTAAAATAATACTCACCACCCAAAGTAACATCGTTAGTTAATTTCTTTTTAGAGACGTCCACATCTTGATTGCTAACTTGAGTTTTTATATTCTGATTCATGATCCCCATTTGAAGAGCACCCCAAACCTCATAACGTTTAACTCCAATATCTTTGGCCAAAATTTTAGAACGAAGTTCTGCTAACTCCGCTCGCTCGGTAGTTGTTAATCCTGTTACATTATCGTCCGCCCCTTGGGCCAGCGGAATGCCCAAAGCCTCAATATCATCAACATTAGCACCACTACCATCAGTTGTAGATCTTGGTGTATCATCCTCAATTAACATCTTAGTATTATCGTAAGTGACTTTGACTGGTTTTGTGATTTTTAAATTCATAACGCTATCATTAACAATATTATCAGCACTAATTAAGCGATATACCGCCCAAATGGTACGTTGAGGTGAAGCCTTAATCACCATGCCACGAGCAACGACTCCCGCAGTAGTAAAAAACTTCGCATGATCACCTTTTTTTAGGCCATCTTCTTCCCCACGATTAATAAAAATAGTTTTTCGTGACTCGCTAACTTTTAAAATTCTAAGTGTTAATTTCTCATCAACTTCCAGTCCATGAGCTAGAGAAAAGAAAAAAATAGAAAAAAGAAAAAATTTCACAAATAACCCCTTAGAAGAAGTATGTCATACCTGCAGAAAATTTCAACTCTCCGTAGTTGATAATATCGGGCAGATTATTTCCTACATTATTAGCTTCTGTTTTATCTAAATTTAAATTTTCATAACTGGCCATGAGCCTAACACCAAAACCTGATTCAAAATTGTATTTAATCCCACTACGAAGACCCAAGAAGCTATTGGCATTATAAACTGCTTGAGAATTATCCCCAGGCGCATGCAATTTGGTTCGGCCCATCCTAACAGTTGTACCTACAAAAAAGATATTAGTTTGACTGATTCCTGGTGAAACGAAAGGGTAATAATCTAAACTTAAAGCTCCACTCCACTCAGAACTAACTGCGTCCAGTCCATCATGTACAGCTACCGCATCAAAAGCTCGGCGTAGGGCCCACTCAATAGTGAAGCGCTCCATCGTTGGATAACGTTTAAATAAATGAAACTCCATGGCCAAACTCATATCTGTTTTTTGAGCACGGCCATGAGTCGGATCAAGAGCTGACTCATTGTCCTTCA
>CALFYV010000318.1 GCA_937952395.1 uncultured Bacteriovoracaceae bacterium
CTGGTCTAATCGGATTATCCCAGTCATCGCTTAATCCTTCCGCTCCCTCACCGTCACCATGTCCTTTTAATCCATGGCAAACGAGACAGTTTTGAATATATAATGCTCGACCTTTTTTTGCTCTTACAATAAATTTTTTATGACTTCTAAAGTCATCTACTGGATAAGGTCGCCCCTGAATTTTAGCCATTTTGTTTTCATTATTATTCCATGAATCTGAGAAAGACTTTATGTATTGAATTACAGCATATTTAGAAATTTCAGGTAGTAAGCTAAAGCTCGGCATACTTGTACCTGGTACTCCATAAGTCAAAGTCCTCATTAGATCTTGATCATTGGGAAGAGCTTCATTGGGAGTAGACTTAAATTTATAAACTCCCTTAGTAAAATCTCTTGGTTTTGGGTTCAAAAAATTTGCAGCATCTCCTTTTCCATCCCCTTTAACACCATGACAACCAATGCACCTATTCTTATATACTTCTAAGCCATGCCTAATAACTTCTTGATCAGATACAGACTGTCTAAACGGCGAGGCACTAACTGAGAAGTTGGATATTAACAGGTACATAACTAAATTAAAAAAACTTAATTTTGACATAAAACATCACCCATTTATATATTCATTGTATATCATTGTATTTTAGATATATCAATAGTATCTTTTAACTATAATGGAGTAATTCTAGTGAGACTCAATACTAAAACCGACTATTCATTGCGGGTTCTTATCTTCCTTCAGAAAAATAAAGGTCGAGTTAAAATTCAAACCATTGCCAATACTTATGGTATTAGTAAAAATCATCTTAGCGTTGTAGTCAATAAACTCTCAGAACTCGGATATATTAGCACCTACCAGGGCCCAAACGGCGGAATTGAATTCAATTTAAAAGCTTCGAATCGTACGCTAAGAGAATTATTAGAAGCTGTGGAGGATTTCGATGTGGTTGAATGTTTTAACGCAAAAACGAATACTTGCACCCTAGACCCAAATTGCAAATTAAAAAGAATGATTAAAAGTGCAGTTCAGACATTTCTAGAAGAGTTTGAAAGGTACAAGATCAAAGATTTGATATAAGCAAACATGCCAACTCCAATATGAAATCTAGCACTTTTCTCTTCGAACTTATTATAAATCCTAACCACTGAATAGCTTGCGAACTATACATAATGTGATATTATTAAAATATGCATTTTAGCTTTTTGAAATACATTCTACATCGTAATACAGCTTCACTGACTCAAGTGCCTGAATAATTTCTTTTAGTCAAAATTAAAGTTTATTGGAAGGTTATTAAACGGAGGTAACCAATGGATAATTACAAAATTCACATAACAGAAAAAGATTACGCAAGAATAAAAAGCTATATCGGATCAAATACTAATGATGATTTCGAAGATTTAGAACTTGAGCTTGATAGAGCTTCAATCATTGCTGATAACGAAGTTCCTAACAACCTTGTAACGATGAATTCAAAAATAAGATACTTCGATTCAAAATCCAATGAAGAATCAATTATTACAATTGTATACCCTAAGGACTCGAATCCAAGAGAAAATAAAATCTCTGTTTTTGCTCCTTTAGGGTCTGCACTCATTGGATTAAAGCAAAATGAAGAAATTAATTGGAAATTTCCAAATGGAGAAACAAAAAACTTAAAAATTTTAGAAATAATATATCAGCCAGAAGCTGCTGAAGATTGGCATCTATAACTGAAGAGATACGTCTGTAGTCGTTTAAGTTATTAAAATAAAATTTAGGATAAACTTGATGAAATCATTTATCGTCTTGTAATTTAAATCCAATCCTATCTATAGGATTTATAATAACTGCTGGCAATATTTCTTAGATGCGAGGAAGCTCTCTTTATAAGTCTTAAATAGAGTGCCAAGGAGATATTTGTTTTTTGATTCAAGCCTGATTTATCAGATTCTCCTTGAAGTTTTTTCAAACAATAGTCAAATCTCTGGCTAATAGATTTATGAACCTCGTTATCAAGCTCATTAAAATAAGAATTAAGTTTTCTAAATTCAACCAAAATTAGGTTCTCTATCTTTTTTAATTCTTCATTAAACTTTCCAAATTCTTGCGATTCATCATAATAAACAACTTCTCCTCACCCAAATATATGAGTTGACTTAAACTACCAACACTTTTACATTTCTCATATTGATATATCTCAGATATATTAACCTAACCAACCAAATATCGATGTCGGTGCCCTAAAGATGAAAAATAAGCAAGATTTTTGTTGTAAAAAATGTAATAAAATTACAGCTACATCACTAAATTTATCGGCCACTTTAAGTCTTGTTGTACTGATTGTCAGCATGTGGGTTACAAAAAACAATCATTTTTTGACTTCCTTGAAACATATGTTCATATTCTTTCTTTCAACATCTGTTCTTATTTTAAGCCTAAACAAAGCCTGCATATTTATATGCAAATCTATAGATGAAAATTAGATTCTAGAATAATAAATATTTAGTTAATACAAGATCAATGCTGATTATTTATGCAAAATAATTTTACATAAGAATGAGGCTAACCAAATAAGCACAGCTAGCAAAAGAATCAGGCCAGCATATCCTAAGTGCTCAAAGTAAGATCCGGAGACAAATTGCGCCGTCGCTCTCGTTAATGCAGCAAGAGAAACGAGCCCCCCTATTAACAAATAAGGAAATTTTCTATGTTCAAACTCTAGGCCAGCCTTTCCATGCGCTAAAATAACTCGGCTCGCAACCATTAAAGTCATCAAACAATAAGAACCAATATAAATTAGATGTTTTATATCTATAATGTAATCTTTAAAAAAACATAACAACCAGGTTGCAATGAGAAGAAAAAAACACGAAACCTTCAATATTCTACCGTGCCACTTTTCTGTTTTTACTTTCTCATGGAGCCGCCAATATCTAAACGAGAAATAGGTTATGACGACTGCTCTTGAAAAATATCCTATATTTAATAAGCCAGCCCCTTCTAATAAAAAGCTCGCAATAAAAATAAATAACGAAATATAGATACCAATGGGAATTACTTTGAAAAAAGAATGACTTGATTCATAAACTTGTCTTTGGTTTTTTACAATTTCAACAAACCCTAGAATCCCTGGAATTAATCTTCCTCCTACACCTAAAATGAAAGACGTTACCATCCCATCGTAGAAAAATAACTTCCCCCAAGTTTCAAGATTGCTGAATATTTCAAAATTATAACTAGAAAGTAAATTGAAAACACTTCCCATAAATCCAAGAATCAATCCCAACCCCACAAAAAGAAATGTAAACGGAGGGTTTTGTTCTTTTTTTCGAAACCTTTTTATACCAAAGCAAAACAGAGTGAACCAACCACAACTAATACTTGACCAAAAATAGGCTTCTCTTTCAAGAGCATAAAAAACAATAGTAGCCAACATTACTAAAATAAAAATTAATAATTCCGGAGTAGACAAAAAGCTAGATGAGGTAAAACGGGGGATCGCGGTTAGCAAGAACCCTAATATTGAAAAATATAGGAAGCCACCAACAAACAAATTAGCATGTCGTTCAATTGGAAAATCTCCATACTCAAAAAGACCAAATAAAATCCACAGACTACAACCATAGAACAAACACAACATAGCAACTGGAAAGAATAGCCTAAATGGGTTTTTGCAAATTTCTGATATCATGATTTTTATACATCCTATATTTTTAACAAAATATTCACAATACTTTAATTGTCAAGTTACCAAACTCACCCTATTTAAATTTATTTATTTGATTAAGTATTGGAGGTCGCAGCAATTCCGAATGATAATTCTTATACAACACCAATAAAAGGACCTATAATTCCAAGTGGTAGCCTAATTAACTGTCCCATAACTTCTTTCAAATCTTTTTTTAGCCATCCTACTTTTAGCATATACCAATGCGAAATTGTATGGGCCATAACAAACCTTTGACCAAGAATATGGGCCCGTTCTAAGAAAACAAAGGCCCTAACATATTCTTTGCGTTCAATTAACATTAAAGCTTTTCCAATTTCATCTCTAAAATGATTTTTTAGCTTTTCATTCATCTTTTATTCTTGTCCCTCTTCATTATGTTGTTCTTCATTTACACCATGGCCTTCACCTTTACACTCACATTCAGTCTCAGGCTTGCCACACTCATGACACATTTGTATTTTTTTTCTTCTACTCTTTTTTTCAGTCGATTGATTTTCTTCTTTTTTGTTTAGAACACTATCAATATCTTCTTGAGCAAAAGAATTTTGAGAACACATTAAAGTACCTAAAAATAATAAAGTAATTAATTTCATAATAATCCCCCGATCTCTTTTTGAACCAAGTTCGACTACATGTTTAGCTGATAGTGAATAGGTGTTCACTTCTTGACCAAATTGATTTCCTCTTAAGTAGTTTATGTCTGTTATTGGATTTGGTCTTTGTTCTGCAACATCAATAGCAGTAGCTACTTGCTCTTTTTTCAAACTTACTTCATGCAAATGATGTCCATACTTTTTAATATAGTTATAAAAGCTACCAATATTATTTCTTTTACAATGCTCATTTGCCCATGAGCTCACTGGCAACAACAGAAAGACTGCTACAATAGAATACATACAGATGTCCTAAAAGTTGATTAATACTTAAACAAAAGAGAACATGTTTAAGAAAAAATAGGCGGTCTAATTATCTTCGAATGATAGTGTTGCAATTTACCTTGCTTGAAATAAGGATATTTAGTTGCAGCCTTCGTATTTAGTGGCTCAAGTAAATTGGATCTATAAACTACAGCAGTGTGTGAATGACCCATATGACACTGGCATTTGTGCTGATCATTTCCATCGTCATGGTCCTCATTATGCTCATTATTCAAATCAACATCATCACAATTTAGTCTTTCGCACACATTCTCATCAGCTATTTCAAAACTTGAAGCAGAAGTAAAATCAGCTAAAACTGTGAACACCAAAAATAAAGATAACAATAATCTCATCTTAAATACCTATACTCTATTATCGGATGCTTTTCAATAAAATGTAGTTATAACGAAAATGTGTTCGAGAACACTGCTCATTACTCTTTTATTGATTTGATTTGTCAAAATTTCCCCATTTGGAATAATTCTCTACAAAAGTGAGGTTGGGTGAGTATTTGGTGTTTTTTAGCTGTACAGTTTGAATAAAATTAAATAGTTATACCCCATGCCTGAACTACCCGATGGATAATTCTAACTTTTGACCGAACCAAAAAAATCGCTAAGATACAATCCTAGAGCTCGTTTGCTCGTTTTCTGTTTTTCACGATAGTTCATCATTTTTCATTCTATTTCACGAAATCGGCGGGCATGGCGGAAACTTCAAATGCCAGACTTATCTCAAGTAGTAACTTTCTAAGAAAGCCTCATTTATGCCCGACTTCCATCAGTTCAATACTTTTGCGGCGGGCTTGGCGGGCACTACTTTATGCCTGAATTACTTTGAGTAGTATTAGAAAAATACACACCAAAGGAGCATTACTACTTATCACATTCGCCATCTATGCTCTCAAACTCAATCGTGGAATACTTCACATTATATTCAAGTAAAACTCTTTTTATTTTAGGTTTGAGAAGGTCTAATTCTTTAACAAGAGTATCTTCTGGAACTCTTATGTGAAATCTTAAATAGTAAGTTTCATCATCTATAGACCAACCTTTAATCGCATGAATATCCTCAACTAAGTTAAATTCTAAGATTTTTTCTTTGATTTTTCCCAATTCGAGATTATCTGGAAACTTTTGTAAAAATATCATTCCAACTTTAATAAGGTTCTTGTAAACACCTCGTAAAATTATCAATGAAATAAGAATA
Organism: uncultured Bacteriovoracaceae bacterium; assembly: GCA_937952395.1. Taxonomy (GTDB): domain Bacteria; phylum Bdellovibrionota; class Bacteriovoracia; order Bacteriovoracales; family Bacteriovoracaceae; genus CALFYV01. The sequence continues at coordinate 5,840 of CALFYV010000318.1, forward strand.
GATAAAATCGAATCAAGCATATACCAAGGTTTAAAAAGTAAAATTATACTAACAATGAAAACAGCTATCCATCCGAACAAATCTTCAAGAAGATGATACATAACCATTTTCGTGTTAATGCCTTCATCTTTAGATAATCTGTATGCTGCTACGGAATTAACAATAATGCCTATAATAGCTAATCCTAACATTCCTTCAGCTTTAACCACTTCGGGAGAAAAAATTCTCCCTATGGCCTCGTAAATTACATATAAACTACCTGATAAAAGGATAACTCCGTTAATAAAAGCTGAAAGAATCGAAAAACGTCTATAACCAAATGTAAATTTCGCATCAGGGTCTTTCAGGCTTAATTTTTCTGCAAAGTATGAAAATAGTAGAGCAAGACTATCGCCAAAGTCATGAAGAGCATCAGAATAAATAGCGACACTATTTGTAAGATAACCACCAATGAGTTCAAGAATAGAAAAAGTAGCATTCAGATAGAATGCTACTAATATATTTTTACTTCCTTTTGGACTATGCGAGTGTTCGTGTCCCATACACTCCTTATCTCATTCTGCTTTGCCATCGAGTTCTTGCAGCTTTAGCATTTGCCTCAATGTCTTTTTTAAATTTCCCTAATTTTTCTTTACTAGAAAAATAGTAAGTTTGACCACCATGTTCTAATTTGTAATCATCTTTGCCCATTGCATGAAAGTCACCTTCAGAGACAGATTGAGCACAATGCTTATCAAACATATCCTTTTCGTGATGCTTTTTGCAGTTTTTATCACAATTATGATGATGGTGGGCCACATCTTTGTGATGATGAGCACACGAAGTCATAAAGAAAGCTGCGAGTAGTGAAATTAATATTATTTTCATTTTAAACCTCCTTCAGGTTTGGTTGCATATATTTAATAAATAGTCTGTATAAACTCGGAATAACAATTAATGTTAAAAGAGTTGCTGAAAAAATGCCTCCAACAACAACCGTTGCTAATGGCTTTTGTACTTCAGC
>CALFYV010000319.1 GCA_937952395.1 uncultured Bacteriovoracaceae bacterium
GTCTTTCTTTTCCAGAAAGCCGGCGTTCGGAGCCAAATCAACTGCTTTGGCCATGACAACCATTACTATTTTATCAACTGTTGTTTATGGTCACCATATGTTTACAACTCAGATGAGTCCACTTTTGACTCAAACATTTATGACTTTAACCATGACTATTTCTATCCCATCGGCCATCTTTTTTGCTAATTGGTTAGGAACAATCTGGAAAGGTTCAATCCGTTTGCATTCTCCTATGTTATTTTCTTTGGGAGTTGTTTTCGTTTTTGGTTTAGGTGGTTTGACAGGACTTTACTTAGGAACTGTTTCAACGGATCTGTATCTTCATGATACTTATTTTGTTGTTGGTCACTTTCATTATACCATGGCGGCTTCGGTTCTTTTAGGTGGATTTGCTGCCATTTATTTTTGGTTTCCAAAAATGTTTGGACGTATGATGAATGAAACTTTAGCCAAAATCCATTTTTGGGGTTCAATGATAGGACTAAATGGAATTTTCTTTGGCATGCTCTTAGTTGGTTATGCGGGAATGCATAGAAGACTTTACAATCCTTTTGTTTATGAATTTATGCATAAAATGATTCCTCTTAATATGTTTGTTACAATTTCAGCTTTAATCATGGGAGCTTTCCAATTAGTTTTCGTTTATAACTTTATTCATTCATTGCTTAAAGGTAAAAAAGCGAGTGAGAATCCTTGGGAAGTAGGAACACTAGAGTGGACAATTCCTTCTCCCGCTCCTCATTATAATTTTAAAGAAATTCCGGTTGTTAAATGTGGACCTCATGAACTTGGTAATCCAAATTTAACTACGGGTCGTGATTTTCAATATCAAACAGAAGAGTTGGTAGAGGTTTAATGAATACAACTACGACTACTTATGAATATACTGAAAGAGATAGAGCCGATTTGGCCATGACGGTAGTCTTGGTCTCTTTTACTATGCTCTTTGCTTCACTCTTTTTGATGTATATGGTTTATCGAGTGACTAATTCAGTTTGGCCACCGATGGGTTATGACAAAATTCCCCTTACCATACCCACGATTAGTACTATTTTACTTTTATTAAGCAGTTTTACTTTAAGAGAAGCTCATCGAAAATATCTTGCTCGCAAAAATTTTGCTCCCATGTTTTTCACAACACTTCTACTTGGAATTGTTTTTCTCGTTTCTCAAGCATTTCTTTGGCGCTATTTAGATGCAACTGGAGTTTATGTGGAGTCAGGCATTTTTGCCTCTATTTTACATGCTTTTACTTGTATCCATGCTGGGCATGTTGTTATTGCTTTTTTGGCGTTGTTATTTTGTTTACCTGCACTCAGAAGCAAAAACGAAAAGAGGGATTATTCCATCCGTTTTTCTAATACGAGTAAATTTTGGCATTTTTTAGGTATTGTTTGGATTTTAATGTTTCTAGGACTTTTTATTTTTTAATTTATAGAGGATCTTTTATGAAATTGCATTTAGCACTTCCCCTTCTTTTGATAGCACTCTCATGTTCGAAGGGCGATTTCAAAGAAGGTAAAACTTTTATTGGAAATCAACACGTCAGCAAAAATACACTTAACTTAGGTAAGCAAGTTTACACAGAATATTGTCTTGCTTGTCACGGAGTCAACGGTGATGGGAATGGCCCAGCTGCTAAAGGGTCAGTGCCACCTCCAAGGAATTTCACTCAAGGCTTATATAAATTCGCTTGGGTAAAAAATAGTGGACTTCCTACAGACGAAGATTTTAAGCGCATTATTCAAAAAGGTTTACATGGAACAGCTATGTTTAAATGGGATGTTTCTGATGAACAAACTTATGCAGTCACTCAATATATAAAAACCTTCGCTCCCCAAGTTTGGGAAAATCTTGAAGCAGAAGTGAGTGAACCCATCGAAGTGAGACCAGATCCATTTACTTCGGCACGCAAAAACTTTGCTATTAGAAAGGGTAAAGCTGTTTATCACTTAGTTGCAAATTGCCAAAGTTGCCACAGGGGTTATGCAACCAAATCAGAACTTAAAGCACTAGGCAAAGAATTTAACTACACGACAGAAGTTGATATAGATGAATCATTCTATGATATGAAAATTCAAGAATCAGAATTCTACTTCGCAGATAGCAAAGACCGCCTAGCTAAATTTTTACCACCAGATTTTACTTGGCATGAATTGCGCTCAATTAATTCGCTAGAAGATATTTATAAAAGATTAGTTTCAGGGATCACGGGAGCAGGAATGCCCGCTTGGCGCGATGTTATTGAGGATGATGAAATTTGGGCAACGGCTTACTATGTTCAATCTCTTATGGAGTTAAAAGATACTCCAGAGAGAAAAGAATTAATGAGAAAACTCGATGGAAAGTAGTACTTTAACTAAAAAAAATAATTGGTTAGATAAATTAGTTTTGAACAAATGGTTCTGGACAGTTTTTTGTTTGTTCTTTTTTTGTTACCCACTTTATCGCTCCATGAATAGAGAGTTACCACAAGAACTTCCCATCTACTCAACTCTTCCAGATTACAAATTAATTGATGAGAACGGAAAACCTTTTGGTTCTAATCAGTTAAAGGGACGCGTTTATATTGCGGCTTTTCATTTCACGAGATGTCCAAGTATTTGTCCCAAGTTGATGGAAAACCTTCAGCAAATTCAAAAGCGAATTAAAGGAGTTGGTCAAGCCGCTGCCATTGTGGCTTATACAGTTGATCCAGAAACCGACACACCTAAAGTTCTTTTTAATAAAGCGCGAGAACTTAATGCTAATCCTTATGTTTGGAAGTTTTTAACAGGCAAGAAGAATGAACTCAGTAATCTTTTGATTGATGGCTTTAAAGTTCCTATGGGCGAAGCTAAGCCAGTTGAAAAAAATATGTATGATATTTCTCATGCTGGTAAATTGGTTTTGGTTGATGGAGCGGGAAAAATTCGTGGTTACTATTCAACTGATAGAGTTAGTATTGATAAGTTAATGATTGATTTAGGTTTACTTATAAATAGATCCAATATGAAATATAGAAAGGAGTCTTAAAATGGCCCATCACGATGTTGAACATAAAAGTCATAAGAAAATGTATTTTATAGTTTTCGCTTCTTTAGCGGTATTAACAGTTTTGGAAATCCTGGTTCCAGACATGCATTTTCCTTATGCTCTTCACGCTTCACTTCTCACTTTTTTGGCCTTAGTAAAGGCTTTTTTGGTTGCCTATTTCTTTATGCATTTAAATGAAGAAACAAAATGGTTAAAATTTATTGCTGTTATTCCCATTACTGCTGGTTTGTACGCGGCAATGGTAGCGATTGAAACATTATCAAGATAAGAGGTTATTATGGAAGAAGTTAAAGAAATCCCAACATCGATATTCCCAGACGATTCAATTGAGCATATTAATAAAGATCCCAACATGATGAGCACTTGGCTTTTATTAGGTAGTCTTGTTGTTATCTTTTTTGTACTAAAAACTTTTATTTATATTCCAGACGAGAAGCGCAAGAATAAATAGTTTTATCTAGCGATAAAGATTTTACAATCCGTATTGATCATATAACGAAAGCTAAAAGCTTGAATTTCGACATCAACACCAGAGTTCTTTTTGCAAAACTCAGAATATTCATCAGTACACTCACCAAGAGTTAAAACTTTGGGATTAAAAGTAGCGATATTTTTATCACTCATCATAAGATCTACTTGCACGCCATTTTCAATTTCATCACTAATAGTCACAATTGCATCATAGGTAATATAAGAATCGTTATTCACTGAAGTTGAATTATTGGCCATAAATTTATGGCGAAGGTAAGCGTTTTCACTTTCTTTTATGGGTTCACGATTTGATTCCGCTGCATTGGAACACTCAAGACGCAAGCTTCTAGCTCCTGAGATAGAATTAGCGGCAAAAGCCTGAAGGCTTAATAAGCTAATGAATATAAAACTAACTATTTTCATGTCTATCTCCAAATATATCAACGCTGAATTTTAACATGTATATAAATTTGAAATAAGGCTTAAAGAAAAACATTCAGGGGGTGTCAAAAAGTTAGACAGGGTTTGAGCGAATTTAAGAATTTACAGATGATTAGGCATAAGTTTTAATCATAAATAGTCAAAAAAGGGAGATAAGATGAAGAAAAATCTATGGATACTCTTGTTATTAATGGGTTGTGGAACGGCTTCAACAATTACAGAAACTGAAAAGGGGGTAGAGGCGACCTACAAGGCAGAAAGCAAAGAACAAGCGCGTAGTGTAGTAAGCTCTGATGCTAAAAAATACTGTGAAAAACAAAAGAAAAGGGCCATTTTTAGAAATACTAAAATTGATTACACAGGTAACTTAACAGAATCTGAGTATGTAGCGATAAAAAAAATGTCTAAAGTCGGGAGTGTGATGACTCATCAGGTGGGCAAGCCAGATAAAGCCAATCAACTCGGAGATGCTTTAACAGAAGATTGTGGTTATGTAGCGACTGCTTATTTTAATTGTAAGTAAATTATTCCAGACTCACGCTAATCATTTTGTCCCCTTGAACAATCTTGTCCAAGGTGTCTATACCTTCAACGACTTTGCCAAAAATAGTATACTGCCCGTCCAAGTGAGGAGCAGGATTAAGAGCGATATAAAATTGTGAGTCAGCGCTATCTACATCCATGGAACGTGCCATCGCTACAGATCCTTTTTCATGTTTAAGATCAGAAAATTCTGCTTTAAGTTTTTTTCCACTGCCACCCCGTCCTGTGCCGGTTGGATCTCCACCTTGGACTACAAATCCAGCAACGACCCGATGGAAAATAAGCCCATCGTAAAAACCTTCTTTGATTAATTCAGAAATTCGCTTAACAGTATTGGGGGCTTTGTCGGGATAGAAAGCAAAAACAATATCACCATGAATAGTTTTGATACGAGCTTTAGCACTGGAGAGTTCCGATCCTGAAGATTGTAAAGTGCTATCGGTTTGAGTTTTGTCCCCCAAGCAGCCACTTAAGGCGATGGCCATAAACGAAGTAATTAAAAATGATGATATTTTTTTCATGATGACTCCTAAAGTTAAGTAAGCTTTATTCTAACTAAATGCCCTAGAATCACAACTATTTTACTGAATCTCATGATTTGAATTTTTCTCAGAGAGTCTTGTTGACAGCCATGGCCTTTTTCACTAAATTAGCGTCTTGACACTTAGTGTATCTGGGGGTGTAGCTCAGTTGGGAGAGCGTCTGATTTGCATTCAGAAGGTCGCAGGTTCGATCCCTGTCATCTCCACCATACTTTCTAAGTGTTAAAATTCTCGCGGGTCTGTAGCTCAGGTGGTTAGAGTACGTCCCTGATAAGGACGGGGTCGGAGGTTCGAGTCCTCCCAGGCCCACCAAAATTTTAGTATTTTGGTAGAGAATATGTTTTTCACATTACGCTATGCGCATAAGGTTTCTGGTGCTTTCAAGTAAAATTAAGTTTGGCATTTTTATCTCTTTATTCATTCCCGTTATTTTACTGGATCAGTGGTCGAAAAAATGGGCCTTAGGCTCTCTAAAAGGCCAACATCCGACTGATTATTTAGGTGGTTTGCTTAAGTTTATTTATGCAGAAAATCGTGGTGCCTGGGGAAGTATTGGCAGCAACTTAGGCGAGAATTGGCATTTTGTTATTCTTATATTGCTTCCTAGTCTGGCTTTATTGGCTTTTGCTTTTTATGTTTTTAAAACCCCAAAAATTTCTCTTTATGAGTTTATTTCTTATTCTTTCATTTTAAGTGGTGGGTTTGGAAATCTTATTGACCGGGTTTTATATGGCTACGTTATTGATTTTCTCTACATAGGTTATGGTTCTATAGGGACTAATATATTCAATATAGCCGATGTCGCCATAATGACTGGTGTTATTATGCTTATTCTTCAATACTTTCAAGAAAAACTGGCCAAAAAATCAGTCGAGAAAAATGCCTAGTTTGCTTTTGTGTGTCCCCACTGTAAAATAGATAGGAAAGCTCAAGGATAAGAATTGAAAATATCAATTGTTAGAACACAATTTAAGTTAGCTACGTTTATATTTGCCACCTTTTTGGTTTATTATTTATTTAGAAATTATCTACCTGATAATGCATTTCGCATTTCACTTGAAAACGATTCGTTTAGTTTGATTGGTTACTATTTTAGTAGTTTTTTGGCCTACGTAGGTTATTTTACTGGTTCATGGTTTTTTGCTTTCTACTTTATTTATCTTTTCTTTTACTACTCTGTTTTTACAAGGCGTTATCATTGGAGTGATTATCTTCATTTGCCAGTTCTTTTTGGAGCTTGTTTATTTGCGAGTTATTTATTTTTCCCATTAGCTTTAGGTGATGGTGCTTACTATTTAATTAAGCAACAATTTGAGGTCCATGAAGTTTTAATTTTATGTTTTTTATTTAATATTTTTGCTTTTTATATGTGTATAGGAGAATCCTTTTTTCATAACATAGAGAAAATTCGCCAAATAGTTCATTTTGTTTATGTTAAGTCTGAGAAGTTTTTCTTTTTTATTTCAAATTTATTTAGGGTAATAAAATCTAAGGCTAAGAAATTTGTTCCTAAGAAAACGATGAGAACAAAAGTGGAAGAGCTTTTGAAAGGTGAAGATAAGTCAAGTGAAGTGGAATATCATTCTTGGCAGGAAGAAGTTGTGGCTGATGAACCTGAGGTGACAGAGGAAATAGAAGTTCCTATTCAAAAAGCAAAAACTAAAAAACTTGAAAGAAAGATTAATCCCGCTCAAAAAGACTTTTTTACTTCTAAAGATTTAATTGAATCGATTTCTGTCCAATCAAAAGCCAATAAAGCAGTTTCTCCTGAGACAGAGTATTTTGAAGAAATTATTGAAGCTATCGAAAATAAGCTTGGAGAGTTTAAAATTTCTGGAAAAATTATTAATATTTTGAAAGGTCCCGTCGTTGATACTTTTGAACTTGAACTAGGAACTGGTGTTAAGGTTTCTAAAGTCAATTCCATGCAAAAGGATTTAAGTCTTGCACTTTGTGGCGCACCCATTAGAATGGTTTATCCCATGAGAGGCAAATCAACTATTGGTATCGAAGTTCCAAGAAGTCCTAGAGAGATTATTTACTTAGATGAAGTTTTAAAATCAAAAGAATATTCTCAAACTAATTTTAGACTTCCTGTGGCCATGGGAAAAAATGCCTTTGGTGATGCTTTTGTTTGCGATCTAGCGGCTATGCCTCATATGTTAGTTGCTGGTGCAACCGGGGCTGGTAAATCTGTTTTTATTAATACGTTATTAGTATCGCTGCTTATTAAGCTATCTCCCCAAAAAATGAAACTGATTCTCATCGATCCTAAGCAATTAGAATTGGCCTTGTATGCTAATCTTCCTCATTTAATTTTACCGGTTATTACTGATAGTCGGGCAGCCGCTGTCAGTCTTTTGTGGGCCTGTCAAGAAATGGAGAGACGTTACAGTATTTTAAAAGAAATGGGTGTCAGAAGTATTGATGCTTTCAATAACAAAGTAGCTAAAGCTGATAAAGAACATTTAGCTAAAATTTCTCACTTGTATAATGATGATGATAATCAAGGTTATGAACTCCCTTATATAGTCATTATCGTGGATGAATTTGCAGATTTAATTTTAACCAAAATGGGCAAAGATATCGAAAATAATATTTGTCGTCTAGCTGCTAAAGCCAGAGCAGCTGGTATTCATTTGGTACTAGCGACGCAAAGACCATCGGTTGATGTTATCACTGGTTTAATCAAGGCCAACTTCCCAACCCGTGTTTCTTTCAGGGTCACCTCTAATATTGATTCACGCACAATTTTAAATGCTCAAGGGGCTGAAATGCTCTTGGGGATGGGGGACATGCTTTACAAGCATGGAATTGAAATGATGAGGCTTCACTCAGGTTACGTAGATGAAGATGAAATTGAAAATTTAGTAACGAAACTGGCAGAAATTCCTGCTGAGTATAATCAAACGGCTCTAGAATTTATTGAAAACGAGGGCCAAATTGATGAAAGTTC
>CALFYV010000320.1 GCA_937952395.1 uncultured Bacteriovoracaceae bacterium
TGTCGGTGTGCCCGCTTGGGCGACAGGGCTTTTCTTTAGTGTCATGGCCGGTTTAGTTCTCATTGGTGGGATTAAACGCATTGGAAAAGTCGCCGAAGGCCTGGTTCCTGCCATGGTTTTCCTCTACTGCGCTGGAGCTATTGGTATTATCGTAGTTAATATTGATCAAGTCCCCGGACTCTTTGGCATGATTTTTCATGATGCCTTCAATGGTACTGCTGCCGTTGGTGGTTTTGCCGGGATTGCTTTCAGAGAAGTCGTGGTTCAAGGTGTGCGCCGAGGAGTATTTTCCAACGAAGCCGGTATGGGTTCGGCTGCTATCGCCCACTCTGCTGCTAAAACAAAACCTATGCAAGAAGGAATGGTTGCGCTACTAGAGCCATTTATCGATACAGTTGTGGTTTGTACTATGACTGCTCTTGTTCTTCTCATCACTGGAGTCTGGTCAAATACTGGTGGTATGGAAGGAAGTGATTTAACCGCTGCTGCCTTTGAAACTCTTTACGGTGGAGCTGGTGTTTATATCATCATGATTGTCATCGTTTTATTTGCTTTCTCACCCATTATTGCTTGGTCGTATTATGGTGAACAGGCCGTAGTCTTTCTATTTGGAGAAAAATACATCGCCGTTTACCGCTATATTTTCTTGGCCTTCGTTTTTATGGGTGCCATTTTAGAACTCAAGGTCGTGCTCAACTTATCTGATGCCGTCTTTGGGCTCCTGGCCATCCCTAACCTGATAGCTAATATCATGCTCAGTAAGAAACTTAAGCAAGAACTTAAGGCCTACGAGAAAGAAATTCCAACGATGGAAAAGCATGAAATGAGACTGTGGGATTAGAAATTAATAATCACCATATTCTGATGATCTTGAGAGAGATTAATAATTTCTGAATTAAATTTATCTCTTAAAGCCGAGTAATGCTCATAAGCTTCATGACCTAAAAGCTTTCTGAGTTTCTTTAAATAAAAAAGTGAGACCTGGCTGACTTCCAGTCCATCATCCACGCCTAATGTAACTGTTTTCCCACCATTATGAGGTAAACGCGCTAGTAGTTCATCGACTTTTTGATCA
>CALFYV010000321.1 GCA_937952395.1 uncultured Bacteriovoracaceae bacterium
AGGAAAGAAGAGTAATCCTAAACTTCATTGTGGAATTTGTGGAGAGCACGGTGGCGAACCAAACTCGGTTGAATTTTTTCACAAGGTTGGTTTGGACTATGTGAGTTGTTCTCCATACCGAGTGCCAATTGCCAGACTTGCAGCGGCTCAAGCTACTTTGAAGTTTAAAGAACTGGACGGTCTTGGTCATGGACAGCCTAAAGAAATTAGCCTTTGAACAATTGGTAAATCAAAATTTTGACTGCCTTGCCATTGGTGTGATTGATTTTAAAAAATCAAAATCGAAATGTATTGAACTTAGAAAATATCCAGATTTTATTGAAGAATCAATTGGTCCTAATTTGTATTTTGATTTGGCGAGTGTAACGAAACCTTTGACCATGTCGTTGTCATATTTCCTGCATGAAAAACTCTTCACTCCAGAAATGAAACTTTTACTTAATCATGAAGGGGGACTACCTGATTGGGGATTGCTATCGAGGAAAACTTGGAAAGATGAAATACTCTCGTACCCAATAAAGAAATCCAAACCAGTTTATTCTGACTACTCCGCGCTTCGCCTGATGCTTGAATTTGAAGAAAAGACTAAAAAAAGTATGCACAAAGAATGTAAAAAGATTTGGGATAAGCAGTTAGTTTTTTGGAAAGATTTACCAGAAGATGCTATTTGCCCTCCAACTGGTTTTAGAGCGGGAAGAGAAATAAGTGGTGTGGTTCATGATCCCAATGCCTTCACTATTAATGAATTTTGTTCTCACGCCGGACTTTTTTCTACTATTGTTGGAATTTGTAATACACTACTGAAGTTTGACTCAGAATTATCTTTGGTTAAGACCATGGGCAAAGCGATGCAAGAGCGTACAAGTGAGCAAATCTTTGTTAACGGTTGGGACACCACAACAATATCCGCTCATCAAAGAATTCAGAAAAACGAAACGAGTTTGGCCGGTAAGGGATGTTCTTTATCAACTTTTGGTTTTTTGGGTTTTACTGGAACTTCTGTTTGGATTGACCCAGAAAGTATGCGTGGACATGTTATTCTTACAAACGGGACTAAAAACTACTGGTATTCAAGAACGGGTTTAAGCTTGCTTAGAAGAACTATCGGTGAATATATTTGGAAGATGGATTTTTAATCCCCATAAAACTGCTCAGTTAATTTCTCTTTTCATTTTTTTTAAAAAAGTCTCACCTGGACTAAAATTTAGTGCCAAGTTATCATAATTACTAGCGCAAAGGATTTAGGATGAATCTTCAAAATCAAATGAGTTCTCAAGAACTTTCTGATAAAAAGCACAAAATAAAAAAAATATTTTTTTACCGCATTTGTGGAACTGGCATGGGAGCTTGTGCCTGTATTTTAAAAGAGAAGGGTTACGATATTGAAGGAGCGGATCTAAGTTTTGCTCCCCCCATGGACGAATATTTGCGCTCAACAGGGATTCCTCTTTATCAACTAGATCAAGTTAAGGAAGACTTTTTAAAAAAATATGATTTGATCATTGTAGGCAACTCTGTTCCGAAGATGAGCGAGAACGCTAGGCAAATTGAAAACTGTGGAGTGCCATTTACATCATTTCCCACTGTACTAGGAACTTTAGTACTTAAGGAACAAAATGTCGTAGGTATTGCCGGAACTCATGGAAAGACAACAACAACTTTTTTTCTTACTCAAATTTTAGAAAATCTAGGGAAGAATCCGGGATATTTTATTGGTGGAATCATGAACGGCAGGCCACCCAGTCGGTTGGGTGATGGGAGTTATTTTTGTATTGAATCAGATGAGTATGACAGTGCTTACTTTCAAAAATATTCGAAATTCAGACAATATGAAATCGATCATTTGATTTTAACTTCTTTGGAGTTTGATCATGCAGATATTTTCGCAGATGTAACGGCGATAGAGGCAGAGTTTGAAGCAGCTATACCTCATATTTCATCAACTTTTATTCTCAATAATGACTATGCCTCTAATTTAAAGCTTTATGAGAAGTATAGTTCAAGCAAAAAATGGTTTCTTTACGGAGAATCTTCACCTTTAGGACCAAAAAAAATTAAAACTAACGAAAAAGGTTCAAGCTTTAGTTTGGGGTTTGAAGAAGAAGAACTTGATTTTGAAACCAACGTCATTGGAGTTCATAATATTCTCAATATTTCTGCGTGCGTACTTTTTTGTCTGAGCGAGGGCTTTAAGTTACGAGAAATTCAAAAAGCCATTAAAAATCTTACTATGGTCAAACGCAGACAAGAGCTAAAGGGTAAATATAAAGGTGCTTATGTTATTGATGATTTTGCTCATCATCCTCGTGCTGTGGCCCTAACTATCGACGCCATCAAAGCTCAATACCCTCAACAAGAAGTTGTTGTAGTTTTTGACCCTGTTTCTGCAACGGCAAGAAGTAATGTTTTTCAAAAAGAATTTTTAGAAAGTTTAAAGAAGGCTACAAAAGTGATTGCTGTTAAACCACAAATAAAAACAACTGCTAAAGATAGTAAAGATTTAGACACTGAGCTTATTGCAAATGAATTAAGTAAAATTAATATTCCAGCCCGTTGTGTTTCAGAGTTGTCTGTTCTGAGAAAAACAATAGATGAGTATATTAAAAAAGATTCAGTCTTACTTATTTTAAGTAATCGAACATGTTTGGGCTTATGGCAATCTGAGTTTGTTAATGAAATTACTAGTTAGCCTATTTATCTTTTTTTTATTTCAAGTTGCCCAAGCAGAACCTATTTTTAAAATAGAAAAATCTGAAGATGATATCATTGAAGAATACTTAGAATTGCACAGAGCTTTTTTTAAGCAAATGTGTCCTTTTGGAACAGATCATAAATACTTCAAACTTTTAAGAACTTACCAAGGGAAGGGCTCCTATTTACCAGAATATCAGGGAGACGTTGATGTTAGTGCTATAAAGAAAAACTTACCTGTCCTGAAAGATAAAATCTCTTGGATTAAGAGTATGAAAACATACTTAGGGAAGAAAAAGGCATTGCCACATTTTAAAAAAATTGTGAAGCAACTACAAGACAAAGAAGATAAATTGTTAATTATTAAAAAAAGATATCAGTTAGCACAAACTGAAAAGGAGCGAAATACAGCTCTTAATGAATCAAAAAAAATAATTCCGGAGTTTAAAAAAGAATTTAATGATTTCATCGCGCAAATTCCTTTTCTTTTGAGTTATCGCTATCCAGTTGATCATTTCTTAAATAGAAAAGAGTATGATAAATACAAAGACTTGGGTGAAAAATACAAGAAAATTGCTAATGAAATTTTCTTTTTGCGCAAAATATTAGAAGATGGAGCTCAAGACCCAGATCATTCCCGCTCGGATAGTTTTCTGCGTTCAACAATTGATACAGTTTCTTTAGCGATTGAGTCTCAACGAGATTTTATAAGTGAAAATGTTCGTTATGATTTAGAGTATGTTTATATAGCAGTGGAAAATATTTTAAAGCGTGGTTATAAGCAACAACAAAGACGGCTCGATGAATGGCTTGAGCGAACAGAAAACTCTTATAATTATTACAAAGATATTTTAAAGCAGTCTCAAGAAGCTTCAAACGCTAAAGGCCTCAGTAAGACTCAATTTATGATGAAACAAAAAACAGAAGCCACTGAGGTTTTAAAGGAATTTGTTCTAGAACGAGAAGCGGATTCATATGAATTTTGGAAAAACCAATCAGAGCTTATGAAGGCACTTTTTGCCATCGAAACTATTCTATTTAATGAAGTAGGGGATGTGGATGGAAGGGAAGCTATTGAAAGAGAAGATGTTACTCAGGTTGTTATCAACCGTTACCATATTCCCTTTTATCAACGAATTGATCAAAAAGAAGATATTTATCAATATCTAAAAAAACGCATGAGCGATGCAGAGATACAAAAAGAGCATTGGTTAAATGTACTTTTTAAAAGTGGCGAGTTTTCTTTTACATATTTTTATATTTCTGGGGTTGTTCATATTTTTTGTCCTGATCAATCTCGCAGAGGACAGTTTTTACGAAAAGAAAATTTGCGCTTGGCGATTGCGAACTTAAAAAATCCTAAAGAAAATTTCAAAGCTACACGCTATTTTTCTCGTGCTTCTATGCGAGGAAGAATTGATATGTCCAGAATCTGGAGTGGCTACGCAGCTATGCCTGAACGAGCAGGCCCCCCCGTTATCCACCAAGGCGAGTGGCTTAATAAATATGAAAAGGGACGGTACCAATATCTTTACAGCTTTGTTGACCCTCAAGGTGGACAATATCAGGTATTGAAATTTGACGATGAGTACTTAAGTGTTGGTCTAAATCAAGAAAACCCTACTTTTTATCTTTACAGGAATCCACATTTGTTTACCTATTTTATCCGCCAGTAGATTTTATTTGTTTTGCCTTGCGCAAATAAAGAGGATTTCTTGCCCATTAGATGCCGGCAATGTATAAACTTGTATCTAAGTTTAAAAATAGACAGGAGATAGCATGCTAAAAGATTATTTATTCACTTCCGAATCCGTAACAGAAGGCCATCCAGATAAAATGGCTGATCAAATCAGTGACGCTGTACTTGATGCGCACTTGAAGGGTGATCCTGCTTCGCGAGTAGCCTGTGAAACAATGATTACAACCGGTCTTGTTGTTTTAGCAGGTGAAATTACCTCAAAAGTTAACGTTGATTATCAATCTGTTGTGAGAAATAAAATTAGAGAAATAGGTTATGACCACTCGGATAAGGGATTTGATTGTAATACTTGTGGAGTGACTGTTGCTCTAGGTAAGCAATCACCAGATATTTCAATGGGAGTTAGTGAAGGAGAAGGAATCGATAAGGGGCAAGGAGCAGGTGATCAGGGACTTATGTTTGGCTACGCTATTAATGAGACCGATAATCAAATGCCATTAACCATCGAACTTTCTCAACAGTTAGCTTTAAGATTGTCTGAAGTTCGTAAAAATGGAATTCTTCCTCTATTGAGGGCTGATGGAAAAACTCAGGTCACGGCTCAATATGAAAATGGAATTGTTAAACGCATAGATGCTGTTGTTGTTTCAAGTCAACATGCTGAAGAGATGACATTAAGAGATGTGCAAGAAGGAATTAGAGAAGAAGTTATTAATAAAGTACTTCCTTCGAATCTTATAGATAATAAAACAAAGTTTTATATTAATCCTACTGGTAGATTCGTTATCGGTGGGCCAATGGGTGACTGTGGTTTAACTGGAAGAAAAATTATAGTTGATACTTATGGTGGGCATGGTGCTCATGGTGGTGGTGCTTTCTCTGGGAAAGATCCTTCAAAGGTCGA
>CALFYV010000322.1 GCA_937952395.1 uncultured Bacteriovoracaceae bacterium
AGCGTGAGAATCTTTGCCTAGTGAATTGGCATTTTTATCACTCATAAAAACTGCACCTTTATTATCATAAAAATTCTCTTTTAATTTTAGTCCCACAATCACTGGACGATTTTCATTTAACTCTCTGAGTGTTTCATCAAGAGTTTCAATCATCCGATAAGAATCCACATATATTTCCCCACTTTTGCAATTTGAATCCAGTGGCGTGTAAGTTTCATTATCTAATTTCGTTACTGGCTTGTACGGGCATTCATCCTCTTCAGGAATAGGATTATTTTTAGTGTAATCCAGGCCATAGCCGACCCACGAACCACGAATGCGGCAAGGAGCTTGTCGGCAATCAGGTTTGCTGGCCCAATAAAAATACTGCTCACTTAAATTTTTTTTAATAGAGTTTTGCGCTAAAACAGTTTCGACCGCTCGAATGCCTGCGAATGAAGCACACGTCGCCCTTCTGCCTTGATCCCGAATGGGAATCTCTAATGTCCCAGGTATCAGATGATAAGTCTTAGGGATTTTCGTAGTAATAGTTTTTGTGATTTTCTTTCGACTAACTTTCTTTTCCTTTTCTATGGGAATTTCAATTGTACTCTCTTTATAATCATCCACGCGTTTTAAGAAATTTTCTCTGGCCTGGGCCCAGCTCTTAAGAGTCGTTTCATATTTATCCTTCCAAGTTCTAATTGCATTATCAACTTTTTCAGATGATCCTTTGATGAATTTATTACTTTTCTTGGCCCAATTCCGTAAATTATCTTCGGCTTTCTTTCCCTTTTCTTCTATTTTGACTTGATCAAATTTACTTTGAGCTTGTTTTTGCTTTAGCTTTTCTCTGTTCTTGCTTAATAACGCAGCTATTTTCTCTTTGCCCCCGCCCAGGCCTTTTAATTTCTTCTTCTCTTCAGTTGGAGTGACTTCGATAACTTCTTCTTCCACTTGAGTAATTTTTTCTTCTTCGTTGAGAGAGAGATAATTTTTATATAATGGGCGCTTACTTTCTGGAATCTTTATTTCAATCTCTTCCCAGATAGATTGTAGGATGACTTCCTGATCTCCTATTTGATAATTATTGGAATGACGGGCACTGGCCTGATAAAGAGCTGCGTGGACACAAGAAAAACTCAGTGAAATAATTAAAATAAATTTCATAATCCCTCATGTTAAATAGTTTTATTCGCCCAATCCTGGGGGAGATAATATTGCATCATTTTAGCATGGGCCGAGCCAGCTTTTGGTGCATAAGCATAACTGAAACAAACGCGAGCTGGCAAAGAAATCAAAATAGAATCAACGCGGCCGTTGGTTTTGAGTCCAAATAAAGTTCCTCGATCATGAAGTAGATTGAATTCTACGTAACGTCCACGGCGATGTAACTGAAAATCTTCGTCTTCTGGAGTAAAAGACTCACGAATTCTTTTTTCAAGAATGGGGAAATAGGAAGGTATAAAAGCTTGAGAAAGGCTTTTACTCATCCTGAAATCGGCCTTTAAGTCACCTGTATTATAATGATCAAAAAAAGTTCCACCAATGCCACGCATTTCCTTTTGACCTTGAAAACTTCGATGATGATTAGCGAAATATTCATCACAATCTTTTTTCATTTTTTCATATGAGTTAAATTCATCACAAGCTTTTTTCCAAGTTTGATGAAAATGAATAAAATCTTCTTCGTGAGGATAGTAAGGGGTTAGATCAGCTCCACCACCGAACCAATATTTATTCCCCTGATGGATCATACGAAAATTAGCGTGGGTGGTCGCAGCTTTTGGATTTCTAGGATGGATAATGAGGGAAATTCCTGCGGCCCATAATTCATCTCCATTGCCATTTAACTGACCTGCAAATTTTGGATCAATTTTCCCGTAAACAAGAGAGGTATTTACTCCGGCATTTTCAATAATAGGTCCACTGAAGGCACGAGTGATGCCGCCTCCGCCATCACGGCCCACAAAATCCTGGCGCTGCCACTTATCCTCTGTCAATTTTATCTCAGGGTCAATGCGAAGTAATTCCTGAGTAATCTCATTTTGCAATGAACGAACATGCATCTCAAATTCGGCTTTAGTCTTCTCAAGCACAACTTACCTCTTGAATAATATGAGCTACAAATTATCATAAAAAAGAGCCCCCGCAAAGACTGATAAATATTTGGAAAAAGGCTTTTTAATGAAGATTAATTTCATGTCCACCACCTTTCGTTACTTAGGCGCTTTTTCTATCGTAGTATTTTGCGCTGTCAGTATGTTTTTCAGTTTTATTGAAAGGGATTTGAAAGAAGAAGCGCTTAAGCAGGCCATTAGCTATGCTTCTTTTTTTGAAAATCGCTTTTTTGATTTTAGGGCCAATAAAATCATCGAGAATAACAAAGTAAATCAAGAGATGACACTAGTGGCGATTGATGATGAATCGATTCAGGCCATTGGAATTTGGCCATTTCCTAGAACAGTTTATGCTCAATTTTTAAACCGCCTTAAAGAATATGGCGCTAAAGTTGCCGTATTCGATATTATCTTTCCCGAAAAATCTCTCTCCTGTGATGCCGGTCAAAACTCACCAGATAATATTTTTGCTCGATCGATTGAAAATTTTCAATCGATTCCAGGTAACCGGGTCATCTTACCTTATTCGATTGCTGATTATGGCCAAGGTGCTTTTGAACAGATGCCCGAAGAACTCTACAATTTTATTATGGACACCCAGCAAGCTGGTGAATTGGGCCTCTTTCAAGAAAAAGTTTCCAGTGAAACCTACCCTATTAAAGAGCTTTTAA
>CALFYV010000323.1 GCA_937952395.1 uncultured Bacteriovoracaceae bacterium
TATAAAGAAATAACTAACGAAAAAAAAGTTATTACAGATACAAACATGAAAATATCTGTTTGATTATTTTATATTAAAAAAAAAAAAAAAAATTATTTTTTAGGACTCTCCTACTCTCCAACCACCAAAGACAAAGCTGCCGATGGAGTCAGGGCCAACGAATATGGAATCAGTGGCGGTGCTCATTTTATTTATGATCATTTCTATACTGGTATAGGTACATTTTTTACTTTGGCCAAAGGGACTCAACCCTATGATATTGGCGGCGGCCAAAAAAGGGATGGAAAAGTTAACGTCATCACCGGCGGTCTAGTTTTTACTTCTGGTTATAATTTTTAGCCCAAGGCTTCACGGACAAACTCACCGCGTAGCACATTGATGTTTTATTTTGTTCATGATCTAATTTTAATCAAATATCATTGATTCTAAGGGGTCATTCTATGCTAAAAGCGTATTTTCTTATTGCCATCATCTTAATCAGTTCATTTTCTTTTGCTGACACTTTTCCAAGATATAAAGTCTCTTCATTTGGTTACGAAGCAAGGTTAACAAGCCTTTTCAGTGCATCGCCCGTGACACTACAAGATTTTGAACCTACAGTGGATGGAAATATTCTTATTAGAGCAACTGAAAAAGTCCGAGTTCATACTCCAACAGAAGAAATCGTTAAGCGGAGTTTTCTCTTTAGTCGAGACGGTCAAATCCTTGATACCGATTTTGAGCCTTATAATTTTAATTTAGAAGCTCTTTTAGAGAATAAAAACAAATGGAATTATACCTTTACTAAAAATAACCTTGTAATTTTCGGGTCGCAGTTTTTTCAAATCTATTCAAAAAATGCGCTATATCAAAAAACCATCGACTATCCTGAAAACTTTTTTTATACAAATTATTATTTAGCATCAGATGAGTCCTTTGTTTTACAAGGTTGTGACGAAAACTATCAAAAAACATTATATTATTATGTAAATATTAAAAATGGGGAATTTAAATCTTTTAGCCCAAAGTTCGATACGGAAAAATTTTGTTCCGCTCACAAAGAAGACTTTATCTTTAATGACTTAAAAGGCAATAAACTTCTCGTCGACTTAAAAAGCATGGTTTATGTGATCAACCTAAACAATGGAAAGAGAAAAATAATACCTGAAGAAAAATGGTTTAAGAAAGGAATAAGAGTAGAATCTGTTGCTCAAGAATATAATGGTAAAATTTTACTCTATAATTATAATTATGGTGATGGTGAACTTTTATCAGTTGATAAAGATGCTAATGTTAAGAAATATTTCCTACCATTAAGCAGTGAAGATTACATTTATAACTTGATTGTTATTTCTAAAAATATTGCTTTCATTTCATTTGGATCTGGAATAAATAAAATAAATTCATATTTTCTTAACTTAAGAGATTCATCACTTGAAAAGATTAATGGAATTGATAACTGTCTCTACCCCAAGCAATCAAAATTTGATACAGGAATTTCTTGTCTAAACATATTTGATAAAATTATTTATAGCTTTTCGCTTTATTAAATATAATTATAAATTCATAACTTTAATCTTTTTAAGAATTCTCAAGAATGAGATTTTCAATCACCGGCGCTCTCGTCTTCACTTCTGGTCATCATTTTTAGGCCAAAGCTTCACGGACAAACTGATTAGCAAGTTTGCCATCAAATTTACCCTTAATTTGAGGAGTCAGCTCTTTCATAACCGTCCCCATATTAGGAGCGTCATGAGATTTTATAATATCTTGAATAAGTTTTTTGACTTGGGCCTCATCCATCTGCTCGGGCATATAAACCGAAAGAAGTTCGACCTCTTTAATTGTTTTTTCACGAATAGGATTTCCTTCTGGGAAGGCCTGTATTGAATCTTTAAGTTTTTTGACATGGGCAATGACGACGTCCATTTCTGGCTTTGGACTTTTTGAGGTGTTATTTTCCATCAACATGCTCTTCAAATAGCGAACGGCATCTAACCTTTCTTTATCTTTGGCCTTCATTGCCTCTTTAATATCAGCATTTAATCTTTCAAGCATAAATTTTCCTTTTTTTGACACGCGCCTCTACGGAAAAGCTCCAGGCACCTTTTAAGATTAGACGATGGATTCGATCTCGGCAAGGATATGGGCCTGAATATCGTGACTATCATCCATATCGGTGTGTTTAATAGGCACTAGGTTATTTTCTACAGCTGTTTTATTACGGTCATGGGCCCAATTAGGTCCATCATTAGTAAACCAATCTTGATCTGAGAAATAATGGATATTTTTCTTCACATTACTTGTAATGATATCATTCTTCAGTCACGAGGAATCGATGGTAAATATCAAATCAACTTTGCGAAAGCCGTGTTCAAGAGTATTGAGCTCTTCGGCTATCTCAACCGCCGTATCAGCGCCTAAACTATGCCCAACTAAAATAATCGGTTGGTCAGACTTACGTTTTGTGATCTCTTCAATAATATCTGATTTTTGATCCCAACCATAATAGCGGGCCCCTTCGACATAGTTAGCGACATCTTTCATTCCACTATAAGAGCCAGAAATGAGATCACTACTAAAAAGTCCTAGTCCTCCCATAAAGAAAATTCCAGGCTTGGTAACAGTGCCTT
>CALFYV010000324.1 GCA_937952395.1 uncultured Bacteriovoracaceae bacterium
TTTTAGCTTGGGGCCAAATTGAAGTTCCAACCTTAACCGGACCTGTTATGGATAACGGTGCTCTTCTAAGATTTGAAGAGCAGAAGTCATTAGCTGCTCTTGTTCGAGATATACATAAAAATAATGGCCCACAAATTCAAATTTTAACTATTGAATCCCTTAAAGGAGAAGCGATTGAAGACTACTCTATTCGAGTAGCTGAGAAGTGGATGCTGGGAACGAAAGAGCAAGGCAATGGTCTCATTATTCTCATCTCAAAAAATGATCGCAAAATTCGCATCGAAGTAGGTCAGGGTATTGAAGGTGAAATTACTGATTATGAAGCCCTATCGATTATTGATAACTTAATGACTCCTGAATTTAAAAAAGGTCGATATGCCCAAGGAATTTCTTATGCTATTATGGCTATTGCTCAAAAGTTTTCCATACCTTTAAGTGCTCAAGAAAATTCTAAAAGATTGACTCTAAAAAATAATAAAGCTAATAAATCGAATTTTATCCTGCCACTTATTTTATTATGCATGCTCTTATATCCACTCTATCGAAAAATTTTCGGCAAAGGCGGTTTTAGTCGTGCCCTTTACGGAGCTATGAGTGGAGCAGGCATCTCTCTTTTTATTTTTGGTTCAGCCATAAGCTTGGCAGTTGTCCATATATTCGCTTTCGTTGGGTTCTTCATCTCTTTTATTGGTCTTAACACTATTCTCTATCACGCCGCGGGCTCAGGTAGATTTCGCAGTGGTGGTTTTTCAAGCGGAGGTGGCGGTTGGTCCGGTGGTGGAGGAGGCTTTAGTGGTGGCGGTGCCTCGGGAGGTTGGTAATGAGTTGGAGACTAAAGTTTTTAAGCAAAGATGAAGAACAAACTATTGAAGCTAGAATAAAGAAGTTTGAAGACAAAACAAATACAGACCTTATCCTTTGTATTAATAAAGCCAGTGACCCCTACCCAGCTGCTGTTTTACGTTTTGCTATTCTTGGTTGCTTTATCTCTAGTTTTTTTTCTACTATCTATATTCAATACGGCGAAACTTATTACCTGATACTTTTACAAGTTTTTGTTTTAATAACCTTAATTTTACTAGGGCGAATACACAGAATAAAAAGATTATTTTTAGTTGAAAATGAAACAACCAGAGAAGTGGAGGAAAAATCTGTCGAACTATTCTATCTCTTAAGTCAGTCTCAGAGTTCACATCAGGCACAAGTTTTTTTTCTAATTTCTCTGCTCGAGAGAAAATTTAAACTACTGATTGGAGAGAAAATTCAAGAAAAAATCACAAACGAAGATCTAGAGGAACTAGTCAAAATTATGCAATCTCAGTTTAGAAAAAATCATTTTTCTCAAGGATGCCTGAAGGCCATTGAATGCTTGGAAGAAAAAATCCTGAAAAATTTTCCGGATAAGGTCTTGGAAAAAGCCCCTAAAGAGATGGCCAATACTCTCCATTGGTTAAATTTCTCATAACAGGGTCAATATTTCATACCAGCTTGATCCTATTTCAGAGGCAAGCTATAAATTCCTGGTATGGAATTATCAATGAAAAATATTGTTTACTTAAGCTATTTTGCCCTACTGGCTTATCTCTCATTTTTTTATCCTTTAACTTAATTTTTTTCTCACATTAACTAAGGCTTCAACCACCAAGGGATCTGCTAAAGTAGAAATATCTCCTAATGAGCCAAATTCATTTTCAGCAATTTTCCGTAAAATCCTACGCATAACTTTTCCACTTCTTGTCTTTGGTAGGCCATAAGTTATATGAATAATATCAGGAGCTGCAAAACGGCCAATGGAAGTTCTGACCTGTTCTTTTATCTCTTCAATGATCTCAGGACTGACTTCGACTCCTTTATCTAAAATGACATAAGCGTAAATCCCCTGACCTTTAATATGATGAGGTTATCCGACCACCGCTGCTTCAGCCACATTGCTATTTTCAACAATGGCGCCTTCAATTTCCGCAGTTCCCAGGCGATGGCCTGAAACATTAATCACATCATCAATACGACCGGTGATCCAGTAATAACCATCTTGATCGCGCATGCATCCATCACCGGTAAAATAGTAGCCAGGATATTGAGTAAAATAGGTCTCTTTAAATCTTTTATGATCACCATAAATAGTACGAGCAATTCCAGGCCAGCTTCGCTTCATACATAAAGCCCCGCTGACATTACTTCCTTCAAGAAGTGTTCCTTTTTCCGCGTCAACTAACACTGTCTCAATTCCATATTGAGGAAGTGT
>CALFYV010000325.1 GCA_937952395.1 uncultured Bacteriovoracaceae bacterium
CAGGAGTATCGATAATATTAATAGTGTGCTTATTCCACTCACAAGTAGTCGCAGCAGAAGTAATGGTAATTCCCCTTTCTTGCTCTTGAATCATCCAGTCCATAGTGGCAGCACCATCATGAACCTCACCAATTTTATAGTTTTTCCCGGTATAAAAAAGGATGCGCTCGGTAGTTGTTGTTTTACCAGCATCGATATGGGCCATAATGCCAATATTGCGTATTTTTTCAATATTACTCATAAGAACATGAGAATAGTCTGGGCTTTTTTAGATGTCAAAAGCAATGCTTAGTTTAACTTCGGAAGCTCGTTACTATTTCCTAATCCAGTCAATTTTTTAAAATATTCCCAAGCATTTGTTGATATTCGATCTGTTGTTTCAAGCATTTTTGAACCTTCAATTTTGCTTCTCCTAACAACCTTACTTACAACACTTGTTTTTCTATCTTTTAAAAAATCGGGATCGGTTTTTCGTGATTCCTTTAAACGTGCTTTAGCTTCAAATCTTGAAAACTTTCTACTCAAATAAGCTTCGCTATACCAAATTTTACCGACAGCTGTTAATCCCACTAACGCTGCTTGAAACATATTAGGTTGAAAATCCCCCAAAGAAGTTTCAATTAAAAATGATTCTATGGGTAAATATCCATTGCTCGCAAAAAAGAGAATCGCAGCGTCCAAAACTAAAATAGGAATCTTTACATAATTAACGAACTCACGAGCTAAATCACTTTTCTTAATACCATTTAGTCCTTTTACTTTCTCATCTGAGACACTCATCAACCAACTACCTATTTTTTGAGTTTGGGTTACTTTATAAAAATAAGTCTGAAGTCCGACTGTTAGTCCATCCGTCATAATAAAACTTCCAGATTCGTGCATAATAGTCATCCAATCTGGAAAGCCTTGCTTAGAGAAATATTCTGACAAAGCTGTAAAATTACCTGCCAATTTAAAATTCATAATAAAAGGAAGAGATAATTCCATTTGTTTTGCAAAAAGCCTGGTCCCCGCAAGATCAAATTTCTTTGTCCAAGCAGGAAACTTCTCTCCTAATAATTTATGTAACTTTGTAGGATTTCTTAAGTTTTCTGGAGTGAATTTTTTGGCCATCCACTCACCTAAAACGATTAATTTCTCTCTCATTTTTTTCTCAGCATAGGTCTCACCTGGCATCAGCAACCAATTGAGCATAAATTTTTGATAAACATTATAAATTGCAAGAATCACACCATGGTTAAATGCTGTAATATGAACGTCCATGAAAGTATGACCTGGTAAAAAAGGAACCGTTGAATAAAGAATAACTGTATTAGGAATTTCAATCGGTGCCATACCAGCAAAGCCCCCCTTGACTTCATTGATTAAAGGGATCTGGTAATTTCTTTCATAACCCGGAAACTGATAAATAAAATCTTGAAGTGAGTTTTTAAATAAGTTGGTTGCGCCTTCATCCACCAAATGAGCAGGAACCGTTAGTCCTCGAATTTGTACGTTTTCAGGAGCACCCATTTCGTTCAAAGCTTCTCTAAATAATTTTTTAGTTTCAGCTTTTTCTCCCATTTTAACACCAGTAATATAGATACGACCCTTCTCAATGGCATCTTTTCCTTTGATATCCATCATTTGTAAAAAAGCTTTTCTAAAATCTTCGATATTATTACTCGAAATTCTTACGGCAGCCCCATCACTCACTCTCTTCATACCTGGATCAAGCGGGCTAAAAAATACATCACAACTTAAAATTTCAGATCGAAATGGAATTCTATTTTTATCGGACCAATCTGTCGGATTATATTGCTTTTCGTCTTGAGCATATATGGGGGTAGCAGTAGTAAAAAGAAGAATAAATAACAAGCAGGTAGAAATAAACTTCATAGATATCCTGTCCAAGGCATTAATTTATATTGTGACTTGTATAACGATTCTAAATTTTTGTTAACACAACGTGTAAAGATTACTCAAAAAAAAAGCCTCCAAAAGGAGGCTTTCTCATATAAATTTTATTATTGAATAAATTACCATTTAAGGTGAGCAAAAGCCTTGTTGGCTTCGGCCATTTTATAAACATCTTCTTTTTTCTTAATGGAACCACCACGATTATTAGCTGCATCGATTAATTCATCAGCTAGTTTTTCCATCATATTCTTACCATTTCTCGTTCTTGAATATTCTCTAATCCAACGAATAGCTAAAGATTGACGACGAGAAGTTCTTACCTCTACTGGAACTTGATAAGTTGCCCCACCAATACGGCGAGATTTAACTTCAACCGAAGGCTTAATATTGGCCATAGCTTTTTTAAATATTTTCAGGCCTTCTTCACCGCTTTTCTTTTCAGCAAGATCAAAAGCTCCGTAAACCATTTTTTCAGCTACTGACTTTTTTCCATCATACATAAGACCATTGATAAATTTAGTTACAATAACATCATTGTAACGAGGGTCTGGTAATACATCTCTTACTTTTGCTTTATGTTTTCTACTCATCTAAATCTTCCTATTTTAAAATTCTTATTTTTTTGGTCTCTTAGCACCGTATTTTGATCTTCTTTGTCTTCTTTTCTCAACACCACTGGCATCAAGTGCACCTCTGATTGTGTGGTAACGAACACCTGGTAAATCTTTAACTCTTCCACCTCTGATTAAGATGATAGAGTGTTCTTGAAGATTATGACCCTCACCACCAATATAAGAAATGACTTCAAATCCGCTTGTTAATTTTACTTTACAAACTTTTCTCATCGCCGAATTTGGTTTCTTCGGAGTGGTTGTATAAACACGTGTACAAACACCACGACGTTGTGGACAAGAAACAAGTGCTGGTGACTTGGTCTTGGTTACTTTATCTTGTCTGCCTTTACGCACAAGTTGGTTAATAGTAGGCATTTTATCTCCTTAACATATCACATTATGAAGCTAGAGGTTTTTAGCATAAGCCTCTAGCTTTCACAAGATATTCATCTATATTGTTAAACTTACATGGTCCTTATTTGGTACCATTACTTCTGCTTCATAATCACGGTAGCGGCTAATCCCTGTTCCTGCCGGAATTAAGCGACCCATGATGACGTTTTCTTTGAGACCGCGCAGTGAATCTCTCTTTCCTTCAAGTGTAGCTTGAGTAAGAACTTTAGTTGTTTCCTGGAAAGAGGCAGCCGAAATAAACGATTCTGTAGTTAAAGAAGCCTTTGTAATACCTAGTAACAGAGGAGAAGCCTGGGCTGGTTTTAGTCCATCAGCAACTAAAATTTCATTTTCATCAGCCAGCTGGGCCTTAGTGATTTGATCTCCTTGAACGAAATATGAATCACCTGGGTCTGTCACTTCCACTTTCTTAAGCATTTGGCTTGCGATAACTTCAATGTGTTTATCATCGATTTTAACACCTTGGAGTCTATAAACCTCTTGAATTTCATCTGTAATATAGTTTGATAATTCCTTAACACCTAGTACTGCTAAAATATCATGAGGATTTGTAGGACCGTCCATGATGGAGTCACCAACACGAACATAATCACCTTCGTTAACAGTTACATAGCGACCTTTAGGTACACTAAAGACTGACGTTTCAGAACCATCTTCTGGTTTAATTAAGATTTTTCTTGAACCTCTAACTTCAGGACCGAACTCGATAACACCTGCAATATCTGCGATCTGGGCAGCATTCACTGGTTTACGTGCTTCAAAAAGTTCAGCAACTCGAGGAAGACCCCCGGTGATATCTTTAGTTTTTGTCGTCTCACGTTGAACCTTAGCGATTGGCATACCTGCATCGATTTTTTGCCCTTCTTGAACCGTCAAATGGGATCCAACAGGTAATCTAAATGAAGCTGTACGTTTTGTTCCAGGAATAATGACTGTTTTGCCAGCACTATCCAAAATAACAACTCGTGGTTGCTTACCAAGATCTTCTTTATTTTTTGCTTCAGTAACAACTTTATGGGTAAGGCCTGTTACTGAGTCAATTTCTTCATTAACTGTCACACCAACGATCATATCTTCAAAAGCAACAGTACCACTTACTTCAGAAAGTACAGGCATAGCAAATGGATCCCACTCTAGAATCTTATCACCTACGTTAACCTTATCACCATCTTTGAAATAAATTTGGGCACCATAGATAGCAGGGTATCTTTCTTTTTCTGCGCCAGTTTCTGTTTTAATAATGATCTCACCAACTTTATTCATGATAACGTTAGCGCCACCTTCTTGAGTAACCGTCTTAACATTTTCAAGATGAACAATACCGGCTGTCTTAGCTTCTGTTTTATTAATCTGGGCACCCGCTGTCGCTGTACCACCAACGTGGAAAGTTCTCATGGTTAACTGAGTACCTGGTTCTCCGATTGACTGAGCTGCAATAACTCCAACGGCTTCACCAACACTCACCATACTTCCGCGTGCTAAATCTCGTCCAAAACAGAAAGCACAAAATCCATATTTTTCTCTACAAGTAAGAACTGAGCGTACTTTAATTTGATCAATTTCTTCATCTTGTAAAATTTGTAAATCTTTCTCAATAAAAAGATGGTTCGCTGGATATAACTCTGTCCCATCAACTCTTAAAACGGGTGCTGCAGAAACACGTCCAAGGGCCCTTTCACTTACGTGCTCAACAATTGCAATTCTCGAAGTAAGAATAATACCATCATCCGTTCCACAATCTTCCTGACGGATAATACCATCTTGAGCAACATCAACTAATCTTCTCGTTAAATAACCAGAGTTAGCAGTTTTTAGAGCTGTATCGGCTAAACCTTTACGAGCACCGTGAGATGAAGCAAAGTATTGAAGAACAGATAAGCCCTCTCTAAAGTTTGAGGTAATTGGGGTTTCAATGATCT
>CALFYV010000326.1 GCA_937952395.1 uncultured Bacteriovoracaceae bacterium
TACTCACCCAAGGACGGTATGGAATTGGGACTTGAAGGTATTATCGATGACATGATCGAGAAGTCTCAGTATTCAACAATAGAGAAAACAGATTTTAAAAAATTATCAGGTAAAAAATTAACCGCTTTTGAAATGGCCAAATTTATTACTCATATTGAAGATAAGGGAGAATTTCCATTCTCCGTTAAGCCTAGGAAAACGCCAGTGCTGGGAATTACAGTAACTGGTGGTGCTGGAAAATCATCACTCATTGATGAACTCTTGTTGAGATTTTATCGTTACTACCCAGAAAAGAAAATTGCCTTAGTTTCCGTCGATCCCACAAAAAAGAAAACTCAAGGCGCCCTGTTAGGAGATAGAATTCGCTTAGGAAGCGCTAGTTTTGAACAGTTTTTTGTTAGATCTTTAGCCACAAGAAATTCCAAAACAGAATTATCACCACAAATTAAAAAGGTGGTTGAGTTTTTAAAGTCACAAGAATTTGGTCTGATCTTAGTTGAAACGTCTGGAATTGGTCAGGCCAGTGATGAAATAACGACGGTTTCCGATAAATGTATTTATGTGATGACGCCGGAGTATGGTGCGGCAACTCAGCTTGAGAAAATTGAAATGCTAGAGTCGGCAGATTTTATTGCTGTTAATAAATTTGAAAAACCAAGAGCAGAAGATGCTCTACGTGATGTGCGAAAGCAATTCAGGCGTAATAAAAAGTTCTTTGCTAATCATCCCGGCTCACCCACAGATGATGAACTTCCCATATACGCAACCATGGCCAGCAAGTTTAACGATACAGGAGTTAATGCTTTATTTAAAGATATAGTCCAAGGTTTCAATTTTGAAAAAAAATCAGATTTAGAAATTTTGAAATTTTCAAAAATTCCTTCACATATTGATAAAATTATCCCAACAGGACGAGTCCATTATCTTAGAGATATTGCAAAAACATTAAGAGACTATAATCAAAAGACCCAAGAGTATGCTCAGGCTATTCATGAATTTGATTCTCTTAATATTGCCACGTCTCTGGTAACTGATAAACAAGCGTCTAAGGAACTCCAAAGGCAAGCCTTATTGATAAAAGAAAAAATTCCTCAAGCAGAATGGGATTGTTTGCAAGTATTGGATTCACATATAGAGATGTATAAAAATGGTCAATACTCTTATCAGGTCAGAGATAAAAATATCGAAATTAATACAAAGTATGAATCTCTCTCTCGAATACTTATTTCGAGAGTGGCTTATCCTAAGTTTAAAAGTTTAGGCGATAAATATACCTTTATAAGAAATCAAAACTTACCAGGTCATTTCCCTTTTGCTTCAGGCATTTTCCCCTTTAAGCGCAAGGATGAAGAGCCAAAAAGAATGTTTGCGGGAGAGGGCGGCCCAAAAAGAACTAACAAGCGCTTTCACTACTTATCAAATAACGATAAATTTAAACGTTTATCAACAGCTTTTGATTCAGTTACTCTCTATGGCGAAGATCCCGATGAGCGTCCTGATATTTATGGAAAAATTGGTGAATCAGGTGTCAGTGTTTGTAGTCTTGATGATATGAAAGATCTTTATGAGGGTTTTGATTTAACTTCGCCTTATACCTCTGTATCAAAAACCATTAATGGGCCTGCACCGTTTATTTTGGCAATGTTTTTGAATGCGGCTATCGAGCAAAAATTAGATGGTAAAGAGCGTGAAAATAAGGAAAAGTGCATTGAGATCATGAGGCAAGTTCGGGGAACGGTACAGGCTGACATACTTAAGGAAGATCAAGCACAAAATACTTGTATTTTTTCTTTAGAATTCGCTCTGAAACTCATGGGTGATATGCAAGAGTATTTTGTAAAAAATAAAATAAAAAATTATTATACAGTTTCTATCAGTGGTTATCATATAGCCGAAGCAGGAGCTAATCCGATAACCCAACTAGCACTTACCCTTTCTAATGGATTTACCTATGTTGAATACTATTTAAGTCGCGGTCTAAGGATTGACGACTTTAGTGAGAATCTATCATTCTTCTTTAGTAACGGTCTGGATCCTGAATACAGTGTAATTGGTAGAGTGGCACGAAAAATTTGGTCAGTGGCTATGCGTGAACTCTATGGTGCCAGTCAAAAGGCACAAAAATTAAAATATCATATTCAAACTTCTGGCCGCTCACTTCATGCCCAAGAAATTGATTTTAACGATATTCGAACTACCTTACAAGCTTTCTTGGCTTTGAGTGATAATTGTAACTCTCTTCATACTAATGCTTATGATGAGGCAATCACAACACCAACACAAGAAAGTGTGCGAAGGGCGATGGCAATTCAGATGATTATTAATCGTGAATTTGGCTTAAATAAAACCGATAATCCACTTCAGGGTTCATTTATTATTGATGAATTGGCGGAAATCGTAGAAGAGGCTGTGCTTAGGGAATTTGAGAGAATCTCCGACCGAGGCGGAGTGCTTGGCGCCATGGAGAGTATGTACCAAAGAGGTTTAATTCAGGAAGAATCACTTTATTATGAATCTCAAAAAGACAGTGGAGAGTTACCTATTATTGGTGTAAATACCTATATTTCTGAAAATGTTCATGAGCAGATGAATAAAGAAGTTGAACTAACTCGTGCGAGCAGCCAAGAGAAGGATGAGCAGATTGATAGATTGAGAGTTTTTCATAAAAATAATATGAAAAAATCAAAAGAGGCACTTGATAAATTAAAACAAGTAGCTTTAAACAACGAAAATATATTTGAGGAATTATTAAATACAGTACGCTATTGTAGTCTGGGGCAAATTACAAATACACTTTATGAAGTTGGTGGACGTTACAGAAGGAATATGTAAAATGGTTAAAATCTATACGAAGACAGGTGACAAAGGTGAAACGGGATTAGTTTCTGGTGCCAGAATATCAAAGGGGCACGATCTCATAGATCTTTATGGTGAAGTGGATGAGCTTAATGCAAATTTAGGTTTTTTACTTTCATTTCTAAGCGATGATAATCAAAGCGATGTTGAATTATTGAAGCTTATTCAAAATGCTTTGTTTGATTTAGGATCAAATCTGGCTTGTGAAGCTCAGAATAGAGTTAAATACAAATTACCACAAATCAACCAAGATGCTGTTTTAGCAATAGAATCACGTATAGATGAAATTGATCAAGAGTTAACACCTTTGAAAAACTTTATTTTACCCGGAGGACTTCCCGCAAGTACTTATGCGCATGTTTGTAGAACGGTTTGCCGCAGAGTAGAGAGAAGTCTTGTGCGTTATGGAAAAGATTTACCACAGTACAGTGTTGAATTTCTTAACCGTCTTTCAGATTATCTATTTGTTTTTTCGCGCTATCTAAATCATTTGGAGAAAATTGAAGAAGTTCCCTGGAGTTTATCTTAATCATTCTTTTTAAATATTTTACTTAAAATTCCCTTTCTTTCTTCTTTCTCTTCGGTTTTTTCTTCTGGTTTTTCTTTAGGTTTTTTTCTTTGTCTTCTAAGTTCAGCAAAATGAGCGGAATGTCCTTTTACATTTTTATCTAGTTCTATTTTAACAATACTACCTTTTGTGTCATCGTGTTTAACCTGGCTTATGGACATAAACTCAGTATCAATTTTTTTGCCTTTGTATGTGAAATATTCAACTTCCTGAGCAGACATTTTCTCTTTAGCTAAAGAAATATGAGTGTTACCCATTCTTATATTGTCCCCAATATAGATATAGCTTTCATAAATTAAATTTTCGTTTACAAAAGTTCCATTTTTCGAATCGAGATCTTTGATAATTAAATAGCCATCTTCGAAGCGGATAGAGCAATGTTGTGTGCTGCTAAAATCATCAACAAGTGTTATATTACATTTTTCTCCGCGCCCCAGTACGATAACTTGAGTCGGCTTAATTTCAAAATAAGCTACTTCTTTATTTTGCATGATGATTTTAACAATTGCCCTCAAAAACTATCTCCAAAAATCCTCGTGATAATTAAACTTGCATTCAGTGGCAATTGTTTGAAGGTATTGATGAATTTTTTCAGAAAACTGAAACCCTACCACTACGTACATGCCCCACAAATGCGATGCTATTAGTATATCATAGATGGTTAAAACGGGACTTCGGTAAAATGGTGTTAAAATTCCGTCTAGTTTACTCAGTGATTTTTCGAGTTGCTTAATAAAGTTAGATTGATTCCTAACTAGCTGCTTAAATGGCCCTCGTTTAATCTCTTTTTTATCTTGAAAGTACTTTCTACTTTTTTCATCGAATTCTGGGGTATAAATCCAGTAAGGCATGGCCAGCGAATGCACACTCGAACCAAGTTCATCCAGGTACTGGATAAGTTCATTAAATTGATTTGAATTTTCATTCTTTTTTAATCCAAGCTTATCATTTTTATCAATCAACTTAATCATCTCGAGGCTTTCGTTAAGAAATTTTCCATTGAATTCTAAAATGGGTAGCATTTTTTTTCCCATAAGTTTTATAGGGGTCGCTTCATCGTCATAGCGTAAAACCTGGCTTTCATATGATAAACCTAAAAAGCCTGCGGCCATACGAACACGCACACAGAAGGGACAATGGACATAATTGTAAAGTTTCATACTTTTATATAACAGATAACTAGCTGAAAGCACATACGATATCCCTTAAAATTTAACAGATATTAGACACATAATGCCAAAGCGAGTAGAAAGAGCTATAATATTTCTAGGAGCTAATAATGGTCGAAGACAAACAACTTATCGAAGTT
Organism: uncultured Bacteriovoracaceae bacterium; assembly: GCA_937952395.1. Classification (GTDB taxonomy): domain Bacteria; phylum Bdellovibrionota; class Bacteriovoracia; order Bacteriovoracales; family Bacteriovoracaceae; genus CALFYV01. The sequence continues at coordinate 4,734 of CALFYV010000326.1, forward strand.
TCACAGAAGGCTTTAGAGCAAATCAAGAAAATATTTGCCGAAGAAAAGCCGTCTGAAAACAAGGGACTGCGTGTAGGTGTCGTTGGAGGCGGATGTTCTGGCTTTAGTTATAAGATCGAGTTTGGTGAACAAAAAGAAAAAGATAATGTTATTGAACTTGAAGGTATCAAAGTTTTAATTGACCCTAAATCTTCAATTTACCTTAAGGGGATTACTCTCGATTATCGTGATGGTCTTAATGGTAAAGGTTTTGTTTTTGACAATCCCAACGCAAAAAATACTTGTGGTTGTGGTGAATCATTTTCAGTTTAGCCATGAATCTAGAATCCATTCATTATTCCGGAATTACCAGTAAACTTAATTGGTCTATATTCAAATTAGAGGGCAATGATGTTTTGTCTTTTTTGCAAGGACAGAGCACCAATAATATTAATCTCGTTGGTGAAAACCAAGCTCAGCTCAATTGTCTTATTAACATAAAAGGTAAGATTGATGCTTATTTTATTTTTATTCAAAAAGATGGTTACTATTTAGTAACTCCGCCCGAATTTGAAGTTGATTTGCTCCAAAGACTTGAAAAATTTATTATCATGGAAGATGTTATAATAACTAAAATAAATAAACCCATCTCTGTCAGTATCTATGAAAGGTGCGAAGGTATTGCACTCAATTTATTTGGAGCTGATTGTTTTCTCCATTTTGAAGATGCGCCAGATAATCAAGTACAGCTGTTTTCCTATCTTGAACTCTTAGGCTTTCCGACTTTAGATAAAAAAGCATTACAAGAAACAATGATTACTGATACTGCTTTTATTAATGAAATTGTTGATTTCAAAAAGGGATGTTTCTTGGGTCAGGAAATTGTGGCCAAGATTCATCAAAGAAGAGGGGCCAGTTACTTTCCCGTCCTATTAGAAGGAGAAAAACCTCTAAAAGATGAGTTTAAGGTCAATAACAGAAAAGGTGGCCAATATTTTAAGACCATTATATTTGAAAATAAGAACTATCAGCTCGTTACTTTGTATCGTGATTTCAGAGTTCAAGATAAAATTCTTGATATAGAAAATACAAAATACAAAGTTCACCTTTTTCCTTTTCTAAAAACAAAAAGAGATGAGCGAGCAAAAGAACTTTACTATAAAGCCATTGATGAATTTAAAAATGACAATGAGGAGAGGGCAAAAGAAATTCTTTACCAAGTTATTGAAATTGATTCCAGCTTTAGCGATGCCTATGAGAGCCTTGGTGTTATATATGGACGCCACGAACAATTTGATAAGGCAGTCGAGCTTATGCAAGAGCTTTTAAAAATTGAACCTAATTCCGTCATGGCCCATACCAATCTTTCTTTGTTCTATATGAAGCAAGGAAAAATTGAAGAAGCTGAGGAAGAAAAATCAAAAGCAACTGTTGCTACTTTTCATCAATTAGGTGAACAGGCTAAAACAAAAAGAGAAATTGAAGAGCAAAAGAAAAAAGAAGAAGCAGAAATAGCCAAACGTGAAGGCATGTTTAGACAAGTTTTAGAAATTGATGAAGAAGATACACTTGCTAATTATGGACTGGGTGATATTGCCCTTTCTCGTGGTAATTTTGAAGAAGCGACCAAATATTTGGAAAAAGTATTGAAGAATGATGAGAAATATTCTGTGGCCTATCTTGCTTTGGGCAAAGCTTATCAAAAACTGAAAAACAAGGATAAGGCCCGTGAAATTTTTAGTAAAGGGATAGAGATTGCAGCTGCCAAAGGTGATTTTATGCCGGCTAATCAAATGCAGAGTTTATTAAATCAGCTATAAAGAATGCTTGTTTCTTATTTTGACCAATTTATCGACCAACTTATCTGATTTACTTGTTTTATTTTGATAGAAAAGATCTTCGTAAGAATCAACTTGCTTATAAATCTCACTCATTAATTCCATGCCTTTGTTTGTAATAAGTCCATTTTCAAAAGCATACTCTAGATCAGGTTTGCAATATTGAATCATGAGAAATTCTTCTAAAAATCTATCTACAATTTTTTTTTGTTCTTTTTTGTTAAAATTTTCCTTGTGTATGAGTAAGTCCGCATAAATTTTTAGTGCCCAGAAAAAAGTAAAAACAGCATGATAAATGCCACGAATAGGGCGAAGTGATTCACGCCAAGGGCTATAGTAAATCTTATCTTCTTCTTCAAAAAGTAGATCTTGTTGATTTAAATACATATTTAAATGGTGATGCCCATTTTCATGCAGAAGATCGTCAATTAAATCGAGATCATCTCTCTCATAAAGATTGATAATAGAAATACCTGGTAGGTTTTGTTCCGAGTAGCTTACCAATTCTTTTTGCTTTAAAGGAATAATGGTATTTGTAAATGCGGCTAAACGTTCAAAAGAATCAGGGGAAAACCGCTTGATCTTATTTATAGCATTTTCAATTCTCACAATATGTTCTTTCAAATTTTTTTTATCAAAACTAAAAAATTTAATTGAAAGGGAATCAATTTTGAAATGATGCTCCGGTTCTCTAGGTCCAACAACCTTCTTTGAAAATTCGGCTAGTTCAAAAATAGGGCGGTAATTAGGGGATGCTTTTTTATGAAGAAAGTATAGTTTCGCAATATCCGAGAGTTGCTGCTTAATAATTTTCTCACAGCCCATCGTGGCTTTTTTAATACTTTTTGTCTTTTTATGAAACGATAGAAAATCTTTAGCATACTCACTCTCACTTAAAACTTGAAAAAGTATATCTTGAGTTTCAGAAAGCGGTTCTTGATCTTTAACCTCACATTCTTTGCTTAATTCTTGTAGTTCTAGAAAATTATTAACTTGATCAAGCCAATAGTAAGCGATAGGTGAATATTCTAAGTTTTGAATATAAATATTAAATTCACTTTGGTTTAAGATTTTCTTTTTATCCGCGAATTTTTTTAAAAAACTAAATTTAATTTTTGAATATACCTGGGAAGAAAATAAATCCATTCATGTTGCCTTAGTATTGTAGTACTAATTCAGGATAATCAATAAAAGGATTACGGTTGTTTTGAATTGCAAATATGGCTTCGTTGCGTTTTTCTTCATTCTCATCAACCGGATCTTCTAGGTTCCAAAACTTTAGGAAAATTTCTTCAAGGGGATCGATATTAAGTTCATAACGAACTGAGAAATAAAAAATTGCTCTAGCAATATTTCCTCTATGTTGTGCATAACTAGGTTCAAAATATAAAGAGTTATGTTCTTTATATTCTTGTCCGTTCTCATCTAAAACTTGTTCTGAGTCTCTTTGATAAATAATATCGCCAAAAAGTGCATGACCAACAACTTGTTCATTATTTTCTTTATAGATAATTCCAAAACGGTGGCTAGATCTTTGAGCGTTAAGCTTAGAATTAGTTGGAAATAAATGGTGTAAGTCACCCTCTTGAGTTCTTCTTTCGTGTTTAGTGCTAAAGCGTGACTTGGGCCATGTGTGCTCAGTGTTCATAATGGTATGATCGGGATCGGCCTTTTCTTGCTCTGGCGTTGTTCCATCTTCGTTAATATAATGAGGAGTTACGCTTTTAGTTCCAGGGAAATCTTCTTCAGTTAACTCGCGTCCTAAATAGACATCAAAAATAGTGAAGGTTTTGCCCTCAGCTTCTTTAAAAGTTAAGCGCTTAAATAATCTTTCTCCGTCGGTAATAAGATGTAGTTGGCCAAAAAGAAATTTTCTGGCTTCTTTATAATCAAGGGTATTATGATTATTGGAAATAATTTGATGTAGAGTTTTTCGTAGTTGAGATTCGTAAAGATCGTTTTTGCTAGATAGAAACTCTTCGGGATAATAGCTTAAGGCAAAAAGATTAAGTGAAGTAAAAAGTAGAATTAAATTTAATATTTTCATGGTGGTCATCATCGTAAAAGCCCACTTAGAAGTCAAATAACTTGCTTGAGTATTTGGTGATTTTCAAATATTAGAATAAACAAATGGAAATGGCTGGGGTGGAGAGACTCGAACTCTCGACCAATAGATTAACAGTCTACTGCGCTAACCGACTGCGCTACACCCCAACACGTTAATTTCCGTGGAATTATTTATAGGTTCTTTCATGGGGCTTGTCTAGCGAAAAATCAACGTAAATCTAACAACTTAAAGAAGCCTATGGGGTAGATTTAATTCCGATAAAAAGACTCAAGAAAAAGCCTGTAGATCGGAAGAGCGTCGTGTAGGGAAAGAGTGTAGATCTCGGTGGTCGC
>CALFYV010000327.1 GCA_937952395.1 uncultured Bacteriovoracaceae bacterium
TTTTTAAAAATTCAGGATGGCTGTAATTATGTTTGCTCGTTTTGTATTATCCCTCAAGCTCGTGGGCGATCCAGAACTATTTCAATTCAAGAAGCACTTAAAGAGGCTAAGCAATTAGTTGAAAATGGTTTTAAAGAAATTGTTTTAACTGGAGTTAATATTGGAGAGTACGAAAATAGTAGTGGTGAAAAATTAGAAGTTTTAGTTCAAAAAATTCTTGAAATTGAGGGACTTGAGCGTTTACGTTTATCTTCAGTTGAACCCAATACCATAAACAACAACTTACTAAAACTTTTGAAATCCAACCGGAAAACAATGGATCATTTTCATATTCCTCTTCAAAGTGGCAATGATGAAATTCTAAAATCAATGCGTAGAAAATACGATGTGAAGTTTTATAAAGAACTTATTTGGAAGATAAAAAAAGAATTCCCTAGAGCCGCTTTTGGAGCCGATATTATAGTGGGTTATCCAGGCGAGACCATTGAACAATTTCAAGACACTTACAACCTTCTTGAAGAGTTGCCGATTACCCATTTTCATGTTTTTCCCTTTTCAAAGAGACAAAAAACTACGGCAGCTAAATTACCCGAGCAGATTCAAGGTGATGAGAAAAAGAGGAGAGTTAAAGCTTTAATTGCTTTAGGTGAGATAAAACTTTTAGATTTTTCTCAGTCTATGCTGGGAGAATCGTTTGAGGTGCTTTTTGAATCTCAAGATGAGGAAGGTTATTGGAGCGGCTACACAAGTAATTACTTAAAAGTAAAAGTTAAAAATCAAGAAAATTTAAAGAATGAAATCCGAAGTGTCGTGTTGAATAAAATGGATTCTGTGCAATTATTTGGTGAAATAATCTACTAATTAAAATAGTTTCTTCTGAATGAAATCTGCTTTCTCTCTGGCCCAAAAGCTAAAATCCCAACGGGGATTTTCAGAGCCTGCTCAATCATGTTCACATAACCGTTAAGGTTTTCACTGAAAATATTGCTAGAGAAATCATCATTAAAGGGTTTGGCATTTTTGTAGAGTGCTTTCACTTTTGAAAGATCAATTCCTGGGTAAGCACAATCAATTTCTTTGCCTTCGTATTCATAGGCATAACAAACCTTAATTTCATCCATGCCACTTAAAATATCTAATTTGGTTAAACATAGTGAAGTAATATGAGAAACTTTAATGGCATATTTTAAAAGTGGTAAATCAATCCAACCGCAGCGCCTTTTTCTGCCAGTAGTGGCTCCAAACTCGTGCCCACGAGTATGAATTGTTTCACCTACTTCATCACAAAGCTCTGTTGGGAAA
>CALFYV010000328.1 GCA_937952395.1 uncultured Bacteriovoracaceae bacterium
TCTTAGTAGCCTTTTTAGTGGCTTTTTTCTTAGTAGCTCGCTTTTTAGCAGCCATAAACTCCTCCATTTAAAATGTCCATATAGTCTGTGACATTTTGGTGTTAATAAATCCGTTACCCAGTATTAATTTAAAAAAATCCATTTTTTTAAATTTAGACATATTTTTTCTTATTTTGATATCTTTTTTTCCCATTCTTCTAAAAAATTATTCTCCCCAAACTTATTTCCGGTCTTTTTATAGCCATGCCTCTCATTCAGAGAAATCATGCGAAAACTATCAGCTGGGCAATAATTTATTATTCTCTTCATTTTTTTCGTTTTGGCCAGCTCTTCGTAATAATCCTTGATTTGGTGGGAGAAACCATTGCCCTGAAAATCAATTTTGATAGGAGTATTTTTAGTATAGAGAACACCACCATCTTCTTTCAAGAATGCAGCTGCCACAATTTCCTCTTGGATTTTAACAGAGTACAGCTTCCATCCATCCTTGATTTCGGACTTTATATCTTCTAAAGACCACCCGAAGTCAGTCGAACCTGTGAAGATTTCCATATTAAAATTATAGGTATCAAAGATGTCTTTTTGAGTTTTAGATTCAACGAAATGTAATTTCTTTTCCGTCACGTAGAGAGTTCTCCTTACTAATAAATCTAATTCTTGCCTATAAAACTAGATTAATCAAATTATTTCTTTAATTTGAGCCCACTTATGTAGGCAGCAAGGTCATCGATCTCCTGTTCGGTTAGCTTTTTCACAAATGGAAACATCTTCTGGGAATTGGAATTCCATCTTTCTTTTTTTTGAACGGCGATGATTTGGGACTTGATATACCAATCATATTGCCCTGCGATCATAGGAGCATTTTGAGATTTTTTCCCCATAGCATCGCTGCCATGACAAGAAACACATTTTTTAAATAAAAGAGCACCATTTTCAATATTTGGTGCTGCTAAGGCCATGACAGGGAAAAAGAAGAAAAAAATCATTAATTGCATACTATCTCCATTTATATCTCAGGAATAACGTTTATTTGTCTTTCATTCAGCTCATCACATAAATATTTTCGTAAATTTTCCAGAACATGCTCTTTATCTGGAAAGTTCTTAATATCCACAACCACTACCAATTCATCGACATCTACCAAGTCTAACTCTAAAAGCACATCTCTATAATAAATCTTAGAATAGTAAAAAAGAGCGTGAGCTAGCTCTGTTTTCTTATTTTCTAAGCTTAATTCTTTAAATAAGCCTTTTTTATTTTCTTCATAAGTATAACCGTATTCTTCTAGTTTTTTCAATAAATCTCTCTCTATTTCCAATCTTAAATCTTTAAACGATTTAAAATAAAACTCAATTTGACTTAAAGTTAAAAGACCGGTGCGTGCTGGGTCTTCTCTTAGAAAATAATCAATTTCACGAGCAGTTATTTTGATTAAATGTTCTGGGCCATGACCTATCATCAGCGCTCTTAGCGCTTTGATAAATATTTCGTCTTTAGGGTCATTTATATTTTCATAGTCGAGTTCTATTATCTTCCCTATCGAATTTAGCTTAAAACTTATTTTTTTATCTGACCCATTCCAGTTATATTGAAAAATATAAGGGGAAGCTTGATGTGCTTGAATACTACTAGACTGCATGGGTGAAACCTAATAACTTGATTGTTATGGATAATAAATCGCCTTTTTTTCAAGAACTGTCAAAAAGTAAACATGTAACTCTCATAGGGCCCCTTTTAAAAGCCTTACCTCAAATAGAAAATGAGACCTTATTAATTGCACTAGCTGGTAGACGTGACTGGCTCCTTAAAAGCTCTCATGCTTTTTTAAGCATTGGAGACGCAGACTCTGCCATAAATAAAGAATTCGATATCAAACTTAAGAAAACAAAAGATCGAAGTGACTTGTTTCATGCTCTGGTTTTACTTAAAAATCCTCTCTATTTGAAACTTTACGGCTTCTATGGAGCACGCTTTGATCACCAATTGGCCAACCTTGGCGAATTGTTACACTTTCTTCAATCCAATAAAACTGAAATCACCTATTATGATCAAGACAACCTTCCCCTAATGCAATTACGAGCGAAGGGTAATTGGAAGTTTGAATATCGTGGGCTTTTTAGCATCATGACACCTTTACATTGCCAAATGAAGATTGATGGAGAAGTTAAGTACCCGTATAATAAAAAAGAAAACTGGGGGCTTTTCTCTAGCCAAGGCTTAAGTAACGAAGACAAGGGACAGTTTAAAATAACATCAAGTCAATAGTTT
>CALFYV010000329.1 GCA_937952395.1 uncultured Bacteriovoracaceae bacterium
TGCTTAAACCGCAGATAACCCTTTAATTTAATTATGATAATTAAGGTATTCGGGCCAATAAACCGAATAGGGTAACTGAAGAGGATTAAAATAAGAGTATGAAAACACTAATATTATTCGTTTTGGTTTTGGGGAGTGCTTGGGCAAGGGGGCCTGGTGGAGAGAATAATTACCAAGCAAATGAAGGTACTTGTACGAACGGAAGAAAGGTGACAGTACAAATTTGCAACGGCTTAACTTCAAGTATTATGGCTTTGATAAATAGTGGAAACATCAGTTCATCTTCTATAAATAGCGAAAAAGAAGTTTTTAACTGCTGTAAAGAAAAAAATCTGATTAAAGAACCAGAACTTTCTAATGTAAATACTTTAATTCATAATTCAGAGTTCAAAGCTAATGAAGAAAAGAATAAATTAGATCAAGAAAAAAATAAACGACTAGTCGAACAATTAGCTAATCGCCCTGGTAAATGTAAAATGCCAGAAAATAAAGATAAAATTCCTATTGATAGTTTAGAGTTAGCTTTTCAAATTGCTGAAGCTTCACATAAAGGACTAACACTCAAGATTAATAATGTCGATTATCCTCATATTCATCAGTCTCCTGATAGTTATTGTTCAGGATATGAAGGGAGTGAACTTTCAGATTTTGGAAATGAACTGGTAGATTATACAAAAGCTCTTCGAGCAGCAATGGAAGAAATTGAAAATAAAAAATTAACTGATCCAGATGGAGAAGACGGTCCTGCCGTTTTTGTCAATCCTTCGGTTCGGTGCCGTTATTCTACTTTTGCCATTGATTACAAGCCATGTAAGAAGATGATCAATTTTTATAATGGATCAATTGTGGCTGAGGGAGTTATGACAACTGGTCAGCAAATTAGCCAGGTCGAGGCTCAGAAAGATGCAACTCAAATGGTAGCAAATCCTAATAATATTCAAACAGCCGGATTGGATGCTACTGGTAGAATTGTGGATAATCAGAAAAATATCGAAACTCTGAAAGCGGGTTTTTATGGTTTAAATGCTGCAACAATTGGGACGACATTATTATTTTGGAAAACTCCGAAGTGGACAGATAAAAACAATCATTGTGATGATAACCATGGTAAAAGTCTTTCTCAAGACTCTTGTAATGCGATCAATATACACACCAATCACTCAAAGATAGCTTCTTCAACTTTTTTTATGAACGATGATATGAAAGGCTTCTTCGTAGCAGAAGTCGTGAAGTACTCAGGTAAGGCAGCGATGCATGGAGTTCTGGCCCATGAGTATGGTAAGAGTCAGAAGCAGATAGATGCAGCGAAAGAAGATATTATGGAATTGCAGGGTGATATGAACGGCATTGATGTCTGTGCAGACAATCCGAACTT
>CALFYV010000330.1 GCA_937952395.1 uncultured Bacteriovoracaceae bacterium
TGCTGGGTACCAAGAGATGCAATGGAGCAAAGTAATATTATTATTCCCTTCAGAGGTTATGGCTTCTAAGGCTTCTTCGATTTCTCACAGAGTGGCCCTTCCTGTTGCACTAATTCTCGGTAGTTGGGCTTTGGCCATATGTCTTAAAAGTGGAAGATTGGTCACATCACCTGAGGCGACTTTAACAACATCAATGCCAAGACTTAGTAAGAAATCAAAAGAATCATTATCAAAAGCTGTGCTTAAAAATTTTATTTTTCGTTCATCACAATATTTTTTTAGCTCTCTATGGCCATTCTCATCCAGCTCAAGGCGCTTAATTAGGTCTCGGAATGATTCACCTTTATGGCTACCGCTGTCTATATAGCTGCTGGTAAGAGCATCATGGGTAACTAGTTTTTTGGCTTTAAAGCTCTGAAATTTTACATAGTCAGCTCCGGCCTCAACCGCGGCATCTATCATTTTTTTAGCTTTTTCTAAATCTCCGTCGTGGTTAATCCCAGCTTCGGCTATAAATATTGCTCTGTGTTGTTTTGTGCTTAAATTATTCATAATTCACTCCTTATTGATGAGGTTATATACTTCCTCATAAAATATGCATAGTCCATTTCCTATTTCAGCTGTTTTACAATCTATCATTTGAGATTTCTGTATTGATTTATCATCAAGAAATCTGGCAACCCCAGCACTTATCTCATCTTGAGTGAGCTTCGTTCCAAGTCCGAGGTTTATATTTAATCCCAATTCTTGAAATTTATCTGCGATTTCCATTTGTCTTGTGAGTTGGCATAGGGTTATGCCAGGAACCCCATAGGCAATCCTTTCAAATAAAGTGTTACCACCAGCAGTAATAGCGAAAGAACATTGATTCCAGATATCAACGAATCCATTTAGATCAATTTCTAGTTGAACATCTTTAGGATAGTTTTTTAAAAACTGTTGTAACTCTTCAACATATCCAGTTGATTGAGAAGTCGCGATAATAACTTTTTTAATTTTATCAATTGCAGAGATACTTTTTAAAACCTTAAAAAGTAAGTTGTTATGATCAGAGCCCCCAAGGGTTACAAAGGCGGTTTCTTCTTTGGCCCGTGGCTGATATGAGCTTTGTGCGTATCGCTCATCCATTAAAAAAAAACGCGGACCAGTTAGATATTTAGTTGAAGTTGACTGATATGAGTACCCTGTTTGGTTAGGATTACCATTTAAGACAAGTTCTACATCAAGTTCTTTATAATTACTATCATCGATTATTGTACAAATAGGTAAATTGAGTTTTTTTATTTCCTTAAGGTAATTACTTGTTAATTTATCTTCGAGTAAATCGGTTATGATTAATTTCACTTTTTTTTCAAGAATAATTTTTTGTATTTGAGAAACTTCTCTTTCAGTACTTTCCTTCTCATTTTTTAAAACGATTATTTCACAACCCTCAACTTTTTGCTTAAGAAAATTTGTTGCGGTATTGTCGTCGTTGATGAGTAAAATAGGACTGAAATGTAATTTTTTATTTATGTAATTAGCAATCAAAGCAATTCTCGCCAAGTGCCCCATGCCAAGTTTTTTTGTTCCGTTTGCTCTTAGTAAAATTGAATTCATAACTTGAGTATGTTGATGATTTTCTTAATATCTTCGTCTTTTAAAGCAGCGTAGAGTGGTAAACAAAGTACTCTTTTTGAAATATCGCTAGAAGATCTCATATCAAATGAGTCTTTTACATAAGAGAGAGTTTCTAGGGAAGGATGAAAATATCTTCTTGGGAAAATATTTTCTTGATTTAACTTCTTTTGAAATTCTCGAAGCATTTCTTCATTTTTAAACAATATCGGGAAGTAAGAATTGTTTGCAGTTGCGTTTGTATTTAATTTCTGAAATGCGTAAATACCTTTAAGCTCTTGTTTGTAATGGTTAACAATATTTTTTCTTCTTAAAATAATTTCATCAATCTCTTCTAGCATGGCAAGTCCCATCGCTGCATGAAACTCACTCATTTTGGCATTGATTCCTGTTCCGTTAATAATACCATTTTTATCCAATCCAAAATTGATAAGCTCTTTAGACTCCTCAAAAAGATCATTATCTTTTATAACAAGTCCTCCACCTTCTACTGTATGGAAAAGTTTCGTTGCATGAAAACTTAGAGTACTAATATCACCAAAATTTAAAACACTCTGACCTTTGTACTTAACCCCAAAAGCATGAGCTGCATCGTAAATAACTTTAAGATCTTTTTCTTTGGAAATTCTCTCAATTTCTTCTACTTCACATGCATTTCCAAAAACATGAACGGGTAATACAGCATCATGATTTCCCTCTGGATGGTTAGCTAGTTTGATGGGGTCTAAGTTGAAGGTGTCTGGATCAATATCAGAGAAATCGACTTCTATTCCATCCCAATTTAAAGAGCTAGTTGTAGCGACAAATGAAAATGGCGTTGTGATAACTGACTTTTTGATTTTTAATAATTTATAAGCGATATTTAAAGCAATCGTACCATTGCATACAAGAAGCAAGTTTTTGACCTTAAGGTAGTCACAAAGATTTGCTTGTAACTCTTGAACGAGCTGACCATTATTAGTTAACCACTTGCTATCATAAATCCTTTTTAGGTATTTTTCGTATTTTTCTACTTTGGGTAGATATGGTTGTGTTACTTGAATCATATTATTTAACACCTGGTCCCCAAATGGGACATGTACAAGATTCGCTTAATCTATCTTTATTTTTTTTTATTGGCTATTTGAAACCTGTCTGAGCAGCGCGTAGTTTAAGCTGTAAGCTCTATTTTACAATTTTGACTAATTTATGCTTTTAGAGATAAGTCTAAGACTATGAAAATTCTATTCAGAACTGATTCGGGCAATCATATTGGCACAGGGCATATAAGAAGGTGTTTAACCTTGGCCCGTGCTCTCCAAAAACATGGTCATCAGGTATTATTTCTTAGCCGTAAACATGAAGGAAATATTTTGGATCAGGTACGTAAAGAATTTGAAGTTACCGAACTAAGCGGTGGTGTATTTTCTTCACAAAATGTAATCGTAGGTGATTATGCTTCCTGGCTAGGGGTAGATTTGGCGACTGAAATTGATGAAAGTAGAAAGGTTCTTCGTTCTTACAATTTTGATAAAATTGTTATAGATCATTATGCGCTCGATGAGGAATACGAATCGAGTTTAGGTCATAATGGAGTCATGGTTATAGATGATTTAATAAATCGGAGTCATGACTGTAAATATTTATTAAATCAAAATTTATTTGCAAAAAAAGAATTGTATAAAGATCTGATTGTTGCTCCAGATTGTCATTTAATGATGGGCCCCCAATATGCTCTTTTAAAACCTGATTTTGCTTTGAAAAGACCTCAGGTATTTAAACCCAGAACTAATAAAATTAAAAATATCTTAGTATTTTTTGGTGGGAATGATTTGACTAATGAAAGTCGAAAATTAATAGATGGTTTCCTTTTATCAGATAGAGGACCAGTAAAAAATCTCAAAATTATTCTTGATAGTGGGCATAAAGATTATGATTTTATTCTTCGCAAATCTAAAATATATAAAAATATTAATCTTGTTAGTTATATTGAAGATATGGCCCAAGAATTAATGATGGCAGATCTTTGTATTGGCGCTGCTGGTTCAACCAGTTGGGAGAGGGCTTGTCTAGGTATTCCAAGTCTTATCGTTATTAGCGCGGACAATCAAAAAATGGTAGCCGATTCTTTGGTTAAAACAAATTCCGCTTATTTTGTAGGTGATGCAAGAGAAACTACACCACAAGTCTGGAGAGAAGTTTTTCAAAAAATTGATTCAATGAATCTTTCACTTTTTGCTAAAAATTCTTATGAGATCTGCGATGGAAGGGGTCTCGAAAGAGTTCTCATGGAGGCTTTTGATGTTAAGCTATAGATTTGCTAATCTTGATGATGCTGACCTGTACTACGAATGGGCTAATGACGCAGAAGTTCGAAAGAATTCATTTAATTGTGAAAAAATTAAATACGAAGATCATCTTGATTGGTTTACTGATAAATTAGCTAACAAAAAGAACTTGTTCATACTGTTTTTATTAAGCGACTTACCTGCTGGCCAAGTCAGAATTGAGCTTCTAGAAAATGTTGGGAAAATCAATTTCTCACTTTCCAAGGAGTTTCGTGGTCAAGGTTTATCATGGAAAATACTAAAAATGGCTTGTGATATATTCTTTGATTCAACTGCTTTGAACGTCATTGTGGGCGAAGTAAAATTTGACAACGCTCCATCCCAAAAAGCTTTTTTAAAAGCAGGATTTCAGGAGAGTAAAAATAAGCAATGTTTTGTCTATACTAAGATAAAAAAAGATAATAAAAATTAGCCTAATAAACAGGAATCACTATGAAAATTGATGGAATAGAAATTAGTAGAAATCATCCTCCATATATAATAGCGGAAATTTCGGCTAATCATAATGGTGCTATCGCAAAGGCTTTAAAGCTGATTGAATTAGCAAAAGAATGTGGCGCGGACGCGGTAAAAATTCAAACCTACACAGCTGATACAATGACCGTTGATTCCCAGCGCAGCGACTTTAAGATTGAAGGCGGGCCTTGGGATGGTTATACTCTCTATCAGCTTTATCGAGAAGCTCATACTCCCTGGGAATGGCACAAGAACCTTTTTGAAAAAGCCGGTGAAGTTGGGATTACTTTCTTTAGTTCTCCTTTTGATGAGACTGCTGTTGATTTCTTGGCCGATTTAAATGTGCCAGCATTTAAGGTCGCATCGTTTGAACTCAAAGATTTAATACTTATTGAATATATGGCCAAACAAATGAAACCGATGATTGTCTCTTCTGGTATGGCCAACACGAATGAAATTGAAGAAGCCCTAGCTATTATTAGAAAATATCACAATAATATTATCCTTCTTCATTGCGTAAGTGGCTATCCTACACCACTGGAGCAATCGAATTTATCTACAGTTAGTGATTTAGAGGGACGTTTTAAAGTTATACCAGGTTTATCAGATCACACCCTAGGCACTGCAGCAGCTGTAGCAAGTGTTGCTCTGGGAGCTTGCGTGATTGAAAAGCATTTTATTGAGAGTCGAAAAGATAAGGGTCCTGATTCAGATTTTTCTCTTGAGCCAAGTGAGCTTAGAACGTTGTGTTTTGAAACGAAATCAATTTGGAAATCCCTTCAAGGCGAAAAATATGAGATGAAAGAAGCAGAAAGTCCAAATTTAAAATTCAGAAGGTCTATTTATTTTATTAAGTCACTAAAAGCAGGAGATGTTATTGCAGAGGATTCTATAAAGAGAATAAGGCCAGGGTTTGGTCTTGAGCCGAAATATTTCAATGAGATTATTGGGAAAAAAGTAAAAAGAAATATAGAAGAAAATTCTCCAGTTAAATGGGATGATATTAATTGGGATAATCAATGAATGTTGGAATTATTATTTACGATGCAGGAAATCTCAAATCTGTTTGTAATGCCCTTGATGCCAATAATATTGATTGGGGACTAATAAATACTCCGGGAGATTTTAGTAAGTATTCCCACCTCATTTTACCTGGTGTGGGAGCTTTCAAGCCAGCGATGGAAAATTTAATTAAAAAGGAGTTTGTTAGTCCAATAGAAAAACATATAAAGAGTGGAAATCCATTTTTAGGAATTTGTGTAGGTTTTCAGCTTTTATTTTGCTCTAGTGAAGAGCAGGCTCATACGGAAGGTTTGAGTGTTATACAAGGTCGGGTTGAAAACTTTAAAGAACATATAAATGATTTACTCATTCCTCATGTCGGGTGGAATTATTGTGCCCAAAAGCAAGATACAGACTTCAATCTAGATAAAGACTTTTATTTTACACACAGTTGTTTTGCGAGATGTGACGATGAGAAGGATATATTAGGAGAGAGTGAATATGGCATTAAATTTGTTTCTGCAGTTAAGAGAGATAATATTGTAGGATTTCAATTTCACCCAGAGAAAAGTCATAAATATGGTTTAAGCTTATTTAAATCCTTTAAGGAATTAAAATGTTAAAGAGAAGACTTATTCCAGTTTTAAATATTTTAGATGGCTCCATTGTAAGAAGTGAGGATTTTAGCATCCATCAAAATATTGGAAATGTTATTAATCAAGCTGCCAGATATAACGAATGGGAAGTTGATGAACTTATTTACTTAGATATCGGACGTCATGGGAAATATAACGCCGGTAGGAGTGATCATAAAATAAGTACATATATTGAAATTGAGAAAATCATTCAACAAATATCCAAGATTTGTTTTATGCCGTTAACCTTTGGCGGAGGTATAAAGAATATTTCGGATATTGACTTGAGAATTAAAAATGGTGCAGATAAGATTGTTATCAATTCTCAAGCTTTCAAAACTCCTGAGCTGATAACTGAAGCAGCAAACAAATATGGTAGTCAAGCAATTGTAATATCGGTTGATTACAAAATGATAAACTCAGAGCCGATTGTTTTTACCAACTTTGGAATGGAAAATACAAAAACATCTGCTTATGAGTGGATTAAAGAATGTGAAAAACGAGGAGCAGGCGAGATTTTCATTAACGCAATTGATCGTGATGGTAAGGCCAATGGTTACGATTTAGACACGATTAGAAATGTATCCGAGCTATTAAAAATTCCAACAATTTGTTGTGGTGGAGCGGGAGTGTTAGAGGATTTTGTAGAAGTGTTTGAAGAGACAAGTGTTTCCGCCGTAGCCGCTGGTAATATATTTCATTTTACAGAGAGAGCATATCCAAGAGCAAAAAAACTTTTAAAAGAGGAAAATATCAATGTTAGATAAGTATAAAGTTATCCCCCCTAAAATGCAGTACTGTAAGAAATGTGTATACCCAGGAGTGTCAGCTACTCCTCTTACTTTTTCAGAAGACGGGATTTGTTCTGGTTGCCGAACAGCAGGTCAACGTGCCGAGGTCGACTGGGATAGAAGAAAGAAGCAATTTGAAAAGCTTATAGAAAAATACCGTTCAAAAGATGGTTCAAATTATGATTGTATAATTCCTGTTAGTGGTGGCAAGGATAGTTATTTTCAAATCCATATAATTAAAAAAATTTACGGCTTAAACCCTTTATTAGTTACTTACCATGGAAATAACTACACTCCTACCGGTATGAAAAACTTATTAAATATGCGCGAAGCTTTTGATGTTGATCATATCTTCTTCACTCCAAGCATCAGGGTTTTAAAAAGTATGAATAGGATCGGAATGCTTTTAATGGGAGATATGAACTGGCATGGACACGCTGGAATATTTACTTATCCAATAAGAGTGGCAGTTTCAGAAAAAGTTCCGCTTATGGTTTGGGGCGAGCACGGTTTTATGGATTTAGGTGGGATGCATTCATATAACGATCTGGTTGAGTTTACTTATCGATATAGACACGAACATTGTTTAAGAGGCTTTGAATGGTATGATATTCTGGAAAAAAGTAAAGAATATGGAGAAGATTTAAAAAAGAGTGATCTAATTCCTTGGATGTATCCATCTGATGAAGAAATAGATTCTGTTGGCGTTAGAGGTATTTATATTTCGAATTTTTTTAAGTGGGATGCGAATGACCATGGCCCCATGATGATTGAGAAATATGGTTTTTTAGAAGCAGAAGAGCCATTTGAGCGAACGTATCGAACAATGTCGAACCTTGATGATATGCACGAAAATGGAATTCATGACTATATGAAATATATTAAATTTGGCTATGGTCGTGCTACGGATCATGTTTGCAAAGATATTAGAGCTGGAAAGATGACAAGAGAAGAAGGGATTGAAATTGTTCGAAAAAGGGATCCGATTAAATCAAAAGATCTTTGGCGATGGCTTGACTATGTAAACTGGACTGAAGAGAAGTTTGATAGTGTTGCTGATACATTTAGAGATCCTCGAGTCTGGTGGAAAGACAAGGAAGGCAACTGGAAAAAACATAATATGTGGGATGTTTAGTTTTTTAGCAGATAATAGTTCTCAATAATTTGCTTTGCCCTATCTTGAATCTCGTGTCCATCTTGAATAAGCCGCTCATAACCAGCTTCGGCCACCTTTTTGCGCTTATCTTCGTTATCAATATAATACAAAATTTTATTTAAAAGCTCTTCAGAAGTGGTGAAGTAATCTGCCTCAATACCTTCATGAAATAGTGCTTGAACTTCTTGTTGTCTCTCACAAAGCATAAATGTTTTAGTGGCAGGAATTTCAAAACATCTTCTGGTATAACCATCATTATTAATTTTTGAAAGAAAGACTAGAGCAATTTTACTTCTGTTAATGGTCTGATTATAGTCTTCTCCATACAAAGGCTTTATTTCATTTTCTACGCACTCTCTAATTTGTTCAAAAAGAGAAGAGGCTTCCCAGTCTAGACCCCATAAGCCAACTTTTAAATTTGCTTGCTTAGCAAGAGTTAATATTTTTTCATCTCTTCCATCATTTTCAAAATGTCCAATGAAAATGACATCATAATCTTTACTCATATTATCGATGGGATAATTTTGTGTTTTAATATAATTAGAAAGAAGTAAAGAGCAATTTGAATAACCGAGTTTTTGGTAATCAGTAATATTTTTCTCTCTGTAAGAAAAAATCCAATCGGCTAAACTAAGACTTTTTTTAAAAAAACGATAAATATATGAAGGGAGTTTAGAGTTAAAGGGATCGTCATTATTATAGATAAAAATTTTGCATTTTTGATTTTTGATTTTAGCAATTGTTGTGGGCCAAATATGAGTGGCCCGGTAAAGAAATAAAACTTCAGGTTTCTCTTCATTACATTTTCTAATAAGTTCATCATTAATTTTTTTAATGACAGGACCCCAAATATATTTATTTTGAATACGGTAATAGAGGGATTGCCATACTGAGTTTTTCACATCGTATTGATTTGAGAGTGGGATGAATTTAAAATAGGGGCCCCACTTAAAAGAGCTCACTTGGTGTCCAAGTTGTTGCATAGCCTGAAGCAGTGGCTCTTCGTATACGGCTGAGATCCAACTTCCTACTATGAGAATTTTAATTTTGTTCTCAACCAAAGTTCATGTCCCCTTTAATATTGGAAGAAGCAAGGTTTTGATGTATTGTACCTAGCATGGATATTTTACTTAACGGGTTCTGTTATGGCCAGCCCAGTGCATAGATACCTTTTTAATTTCTCAAGCTCTTTCACTGGCGGCGGATTGATTATTTTAAAATCTTACCTGGATCTTTTTGAAGAGAAAGGTGGAGCCTATTTTATTCTTAATGATAAATTAAAAAATCAATTTGAAGGAAAATATAGTAAAAATAAAATATTTTTTGTTAAAATCATCAAAATCAAAAGACTTTTAAACGATCAGTATTATTTGAAATCAATTTTAAAGGAAATTGGCAGCCTTAAATTATACTTCTCTTATGGCATTCCTGTTTATTCCAAAATTGCCGAAGTTAATTGGCTTCATATAAGTAATTTAATACCGATTAATCCCAGTTTAAGCCACTTAAATTATTTCTCTATGGCCCAAATGTATTTACTTGGCCATCGCTTGAAAACAAATTTTAAAAATGTAGATATATTGTCAGCCGATAGCCAAGATGGCCTTGATCAATCAATTAAGTTTTTTGGCAAAGTAACTTGCAAAACAAAAGTTTTAAAAAATGGAGTTGATGGTCACTTTATTAGCAAAAAAAATAATACTAAGGAACCTTTTGCGGTAACAGTCGGAACTCAGAAATACAAAGACTTAACCCGTCTTTATCACCTCTTTTTGAAACTAAAAATAAAGGGAGAAGTCAAAGGACTAAAAATTATTGGCGATCCGAAATCGATTCCTGAAAAGCTAAAAAAAGATACGAGTGTGCATATTTTGGGCCACTTATCTCATGATCAAGTTATTGATGAACTGGCCAAGGCCCAAGTTTATATAAGTACAAGTAGAATAGAAAATTCAAGTATTGCTTCTTTAGAAGGACTTTATTTATGTGGTTCAAGCTACTTATCTACAATTGGTTCTCACTTTGAATTGATCAAAGATACTGGTTTAAGCTATGAAACAGTGCAGTTTGAAGGTTTGGGAGAGCTTTATAAGCTAGACCAGCAGGTGTCTGAGAGTTATATTGAAAGTATAAGTTGGCAGAATATCAATAATGAGTTCTATCAGCACTTACAACAAAATTATTAAGAGTTTATGATGCGAGTTGTCCTTTCAGGCCCAAATGGAAATCTGGGAAAACACATAGCAAAAAATGCAGATTTTACAATTATTCCTATCTCTCGTGGTGATTGGGATAAGGATGATCATAACCTTAAAGATGCGGATGTTTTTGTTCATTGTGCTTATGATCTAAAAAAATCTTTAACTGAAGTTCCTGATGAAGTGATGGATTCAAACATTATATCATTGATGAAGGCCCTACGTGAGTGCAAAGAAAATAAAATCAAAAAGTTTATTTTTATCAGTAGTTGTTCTGTGTATGGAGATTCAAGCCGTACAAGTGAAGAAACTCAATGTTCTCCAATAACTATCAATGGTTTAATCAAGTACTTATGCGAAAAGGTGATTATTGATTTTTGTGAAAAAAACCAAATGAATTATCTCATTCTTCGTGCTTTTAATGCTTTTGGAGGAGATGACCAATTTTCGGTTATAACAAAACTATTTAATGCAAAAAAACATGAAACTAAGTTTAATCTTTGTAATGATGGACTGGCTGAAAGAGATTTTATTCATGTGGATGATGCTGCAAAAGTTGTTTGCCATTATTGTAAGAATCATTCTCAACATAAAGTTATTAATATTGGTACCGGTCGTTCGACCAGAATCATCGATGTTTATCAGGCTTTTGTGAAAAAATTTGGACCAGTAGAAGTTTCCCATAAAGTGAATAAAGCAGAAATTGAATATTCACGAGCCGATATCAAAAGATTAGAATCTGAAGTCACAATTGATTTCATTAATGTTATTGATTACATCAATGATTTAGAGTTTTAACAAAAATACCATAATAACAAAATTGTTTAAGAAAATGAGAGAGAAAATTGAAGGGCAAAGGAGTCATCAATGTTTTCTTATGCGCAAATCCATATTGAGAAATAGTATCAACAAGAAGTTTTTGATCATAGAAGATGACATGATCAGCATCAGAGTCAAATCCTTTCTTACCAGGCACACCAACAATAAAAATCCCATTAAGTTTTAATACTCTATTGGCTTCTTTAAGAATTAATTCGGGATCATTCATATGCTCAAGAACATTATCTAAAATGGCTCCGTCAAAGCGGCTTCCCTCAATAGGAAAGGGTTCGTTAATTTTTGATAAATGACAATCTAGATTCTTCTCTCGACAGAAGTTAATATTAAAAGGATTAATATCAATACCTGTGGTTTGACTTCTAAACGAACAAAAATCACCAATTCCACAACCAATATCTAAAACGCTACCCTGAAGATATCTAGATAATTTGGGATAGAGGATATTTTGCCGGTACAAATGTCCTAAAGTACTGCGCTTTAACAAGTAGCTATGGTATTTTTTATATTCTTCTTGGCTTTCGTTAATCATTCTTAAACTACAGTATATATATGGATATTAATATAAAAACTAATGAGAGAATAATAGGAAGAATAAGGTACTTATGTCCAAATTCTTCTTTCCTTGGAAATAGAGTAGTGCTTAAAATAAGATAAATAAATTGGAAAATAACATAACTATAGCCCACACCTTTTAAATTATAATTATTCGACAAAAAATAATACGTCACAGCAACGAAACATAAATTAGAAAAGACATCAATAAGAGTATAAAGTTTTTTGTGAGAAATAGCGATGAAGGTAAAAATAAAAAACCAATTCATGCATTTAATAAATTCTCCTAAAGCGAACCATTTAAGAAGAGTAATACTTTCGTCGAATTCATGAGAATAAAAAAGTGGAATGATATATTGGCTTCCTACGGAGAGTATAATGGTAGTAATGCCGGATAAGGTGGCAATTAAAACCAGATAGCGTCTCATAAAGGTATAATCTTCTGGGTTGGTTGAAAGTGTAGGTAAATAATAAATAGAAAAACCATTTAAAAAAACCATGGAAGCATAAATGGCCAGATTCAAACTCGCCTCCATCATTCCAGTACTTTCTATTCCTAAGTTTCTATTAACTAAAACTTTGATAACAAGAAGGGTTCCAAATCCTGTGACACCAGTAATTAAGGTTGAAATACTTGTTTTTTCAAAGAAGATATTTCTTTCAAATTGAAAAAAATTGGAAAAGAAAAATTGAATTTTTTTCTGTGAAACGAGGGCCGACAGCAGCACCGATGCTCCATAAGAATAGATAAAGAGAAAATGAACCCTTTTTTCTACAAAATAGAAGAGAAACATGAAGAAAAACGGAAAAGCTTGCGCCAGAGAAGAACGGAATACTTCTTTTATCCCACTTAAGGCAAAACGGTAGTAGAGATAAATTGTGGCACAAATAAAAATGATAGGTGAAAACCTTAATAATTCACTTTTGCTTAAATCGTCTAAAATAAATAATGCAAGCGATTTATTGAAAACAAAAATTAAAATGGAAATAAAAAGAGTTACACCTAAATAGTAGTGTAAACTTTGTTTGAGAAATTTTTCAACCTGTGTGGTTTTGGCCAGACCTTCAATTAAAGAAAAACCATTTCCAAATGATAAAAAAACAATCACCACTTGAATGAACTGCCTGTAAATTCCAAATTCACCCAGGGCTTCGGGCCCACTTTGGATGGAAATAAGTTTAGAAAGAGCTATTCCAAAAAAAGCTGAGAGAATAACACCCAAGCCGGATGAGATAAGTTTGCTGATATTAACGTTCATTGAAGTTATTTTAGCCCATGCGACTCGCCTCGTTAAGTAAATCCTTTGATGGAGGTGATATTTTTTGCTATTTAAGGGTAATGATTTTTTTTACGAGGTAACAATGAAAGGTATTATTTTAGCGGGTGGGAGCGGAACCAGACTCTATCCAGCGACCATGGCTGTATCGAAGCAGATTCTACCCATTTACGATAAACCCATGATCTATTATCCACTTTCAGTTTTGATGCTAGCAGGAATCAAAGATATTCTTATTATTTCTACTCCAAGAGACCTACCGACGTTCAGAGATTTATTCGGAGATGGTTCTCAGCTTGGCCTTAATATGCAATATGCTGAGCAGGCCCGGCCAGAGGGACTCGCACAAGCCTTTTTAATAGGAGCTGACTTTATCGGAAATGATAGATGCAGTTTAATTTTGGGTGATAATATTTTTTATGGCCATGGATTAACTGAGTTATTAAAAAATGCAGTTGCTAAAGAATCTGGTGCCAGTGTTTTTGGTTATTGGGTGAGAGACCCTGAGCGTTATGGGGTTGTTTCTTTCAATAATAAAGGTGAGGCAGAAAGCATTGAAGAGAAGCCAGCTAAGCCTAAATCGAATTACGCCGTAACTGGATTATACTTCTATGATAAAAATGTTGTCGATTATGCTAAATCACTTAAGCCCTCCAAGCGTGGAGAGCTTGAAATCACTGATCTAAACCGTATTTATCTGGAAAAAAAGCAACTCAACGTAGAATTAATGGGGCGAGGCTATGCATGGCTTGATACGGGAACACATCAGAGTATGCTTGAAGCTTCAAATTTTATTGAAACTATTGAAAATCGCCAAGGTTTAAAGATTTCTTGTATCGAAGAAATTGCTTATAAAATGGGCTTTATTGATAATGCACAAATTATGAAGTTAGCTGAGCCCATGCTTAAAAACGATTATGGCCTATATTTAAAACGTTTAGTGGAGAAATAATGGCCTTTATTAAAACTCCTATAGAAGGGCTTGTTATTTTTGAGCCAAAAGTTTTTGAAGATGAGCGTGGGTATTTCTACGAAAGTTTTAATGCCAAGGCTTTTGCAGAAATAGGAGTGACTAATAGCTTTGTACAAGATAATCGTTCAAAATCTAAATATGGAACTTTAAGAGGACTTCACCTACAAAAAAATGAATTTTCTCAAGCTAAGTTAGTCAGTGTTCTAAAAGGAAAGGTCTTAGATGTTGCTGTTGATTTAAGAGAAAATTCTAAAACATATGGAGATTGGTTTTCAATAGAGTTAACTGGTGAAAACCGTAAACAGCTTTATATTCCACGTGATTTTGCTCACGGCTTTGTTGTTTTAGAAGACGATACGGAGTTTTTTTATAAATGTGATAATTTTTATTCACCTCAAAATGAAGTCGGTATTTTGTACAACGATTCAGATCTGAAAATTGATTGGCAAATAAAAGAAGAGCAAATAATTTTATCCAATAAGGATAAGCTTAATTTAAGTTTCAAAAAATATGAATCCACAAAATAACTTGCTTATAACTGGTGCGAGAGGACAGCTCGGAAGTGAGTTTCAAGTTC
The DNA here is from genome assembly GCA_937952395.1 of uncultured Bacteriovoracaceae bacterium. Taxonomy (GTDB): domain Bacteria; phylum Bdellovibrionota; class Bacteriovoracia; order Bacteriovoracales; family Bacteriovoracaceae; genus CALFYV01. Next base: position 14,402 of record CALFYV010000330.1, read on the forward strand.
TTAAAAATTACTACTCAGAGTTTAATTTTTTCTTTGTTGATTCCAGTGATTTAGATATTACCGATGCGACTCAATTAGAATCTTTTATTAAAAGAAATCAAATCAATGTTTTGATTAATTGTGCTGCTTATACAGCAGTTGATAAAGCAGAAGATGAAACGAGTCTTTGTTTTAAAGTTAATGCCGAAGCTTTGAGTGGAATTTCAAAAATTTGCAATAACAACAATGTCCACTTGATACATTACTCAACGGATTATGTTTTTGATGGGAAAAGTGAGATTCCCTATAAGGAAGAGAGTGAAAAAAAACCAATTTCAGTTTATGGCAAAAGTAAGGCGGAAGGTGAGGATATAATTATTAAGAATTCAAATTCATACACCATTATTCGTACCTCTTGGGTTTATTCAACTTTTGGTCATAATTTTGTAAAGACCATGATAAAATTAGGTAGAGGCAAGGACGAAATTGGAGTTGTCTCTGATCAATGGGGTTCTCCTACTTATGCCTATGATCTGGCGCAGATGACACTGGACTTGTTGCCAAAAATAAGAGGGCATAAAAACATTCTTCATTTCTCAAATCTGGGAAAAATCAATTGGGCGCAATTTGCGGCGAAAATTTTTGAATTGACGCATATCAACTGCAAGGTGAAGCAGATTAAAACGTCGGATTATCCCACTAAAGCAGTCAGACCCCAGTTTAGTCTTCTGGACAAATCCAAGCTCAAAAAGGTATTTAATTATGATATCGATAGCTGGGATGACGCACTGAAAAGGTGCCTAGAAAAAATGAATTTATAAGGATTTTATGAAACGTATTTTGTTAACTGGTTGCGCAGGATTTATCGGTTCTAATTTTGTTAAAACCATCGCTTGCTCACCAGAAATAAAAAAAGAATATCAATTTGATATCATTGATGCGCTCACGTACGCAGGACGAAAGGAAACTATTCAAAAAGAGTTAAATGAAAATAAACACCTGAATTTTTTTCAAGTTGATATTAGAGACGCAGAAAAAGTAAGCGCTTTATTTCTTAAGAATAAATATGATGGAGTCATTCATTTTGCCGCTGAATCACATGTGGATAATTCCATTAAAAATCCTAATATTTTTGTAGAAACAAATGTTTTAGGAACCCTTAATCTTTTAAACTCTTCCTTAAAAACATATAGAGATAATCAGAGTTTTCGTTTTTTACATATAAGCACTGACGAGGTTTATGGCCAGCTAACCGAAGATGAACCAGCATTTACTGAAAATCACCAGATAAAGCCCAGCAGTCCCTACAGTGCAAGCAAAGCTAGTTCAGATTTATTAGTGAAGGCTTACTACGAAACTTTTAAATTGCCTGTTATGATCACTCGTTGTTCAAATAATTATGGGCCTTATCAATTCCCTGAAAAACTTTTACCCGTCATGATTTCAAAAGCAAAAAACAATGAAAAGCTTCCCGTTTATGGGGATGGCAGAAATATTCGTGACTGGATTTATGTAGATGATCATAACCGCGGAGTTTGGGCTGTATTTACTAAAGGAAAAAATGGTGAAGTTTATAATTTAGGTGGCGATTCTGAAAAAAGAAATATTGACGTTGTTAAGACAATTTTAAAAACAATGAATAAGCCCGAAGAGCTTATTTCTTTTGTTACTGATCGCTTGGGTCACGATTGGCGTTATGCTATGGATTTTTCAAAAATTGAAAATGAACTAGGATGGAGGCCACAAGTTAAATTTGAGGAAGGGATACAAAAAACAATTGAGTGGTATTTGGCCAATGAGGCTTGGGTTAACATGGTGAAAAACTAATGAACTTAATAAATGCACTTTCAGGTTTATCAAAGGGTAAGAAAAGCTTTGTTATATTTCTTTATGACTTTGCTATGATTTGTTTGGCTTATGTTTTCTCTTTTTATATTCGTTTAGAAACCTGGATCCCAGAATCCATGACGGTCAATGATTATGTTAAGTTTTTTATTATTTCCGCTATAGCTCAATTTACAGGACTGTACTTATTTGGTGTCTATAAGGGAATTTGGCGTTTTGCGAGTACTTTTGATTTACTCAGAATTATCAAGGGTGTCTCTTTTGGTGTTTTTGTCTCCATTGTTGCTATATTTTTCGTTTCAAGATTACAAGATTATCCTCGTTCCGTTTTTGTTATTGATTGGATGTTTTTATTAACCTTATTGGGTGGTGGTCGTTTTAGTTATCGGATGATTAGAGATAGGCTTATTTCAAAAAAATCAGAAAAAAATGCTGAGCGGGTTATTATTATCGGTGCAGGAATAGCTGGAGAGCGGCTTCTGAGAGATATTCGAAATGCGATTAATCTTCATATGCAAGTTGTAGGATTTGTCGATGATGCAGATAATAAGCAAGGTAAGATTTTAAATGGAGTTCCAATTATTGGAAAAATTGCAGATTTATCTGAAATTATAAAAAAGCAAAAAGCCAGTCAGATTTTAATTGCTATTCCTAGTGCGAAATCTCAAGAAGTAAGAAGTATTATAAAACATTGTTCTGATGCCAAAGTTCAATTTAAAATGCTACCAAAGTTCCAAACAATTATCCAAGGAACAAGTTTAGAATCTTTACAAAATATTAGTCCTGAGGATTTTCTTGGACGTGACAAAGTTGAATTGGAATCAGGTTTAGTAAAAGAATTAATCCAAGACAAAATAGTACTTGTGACTGGAGCAGGAGGTTCGATTGGTTCTGAACTAGTGAGGCAAATTGCCAACATGAAGCCCGCGCAAATTTATCTATTAGATTCAGGAGAGTACAATTTATACGAAATTGAAAGAAATTTATTAAAGTTGCACCCTCAATTATCCATTAAATCTATAATTGCTGATGTCAGAAATGCCGAAAAAATCAACTCTGTTATTTCAAAGGTAAAGCCAAGTTTAGTGCTTCATGCCGCTGCTTATAAGCATGTACCATTGATGGAAATGGATCCGTATGAATCAATACAAACAAATGTAAAGGGAACTTTTAATGTTTCTGAAGCTTGTGGGCGCATGGGAGTGTCTCATTTCGTTTTAGTTTCAACGGATAAGGCAGTCAATCCTACCAATGTTATGGGAGCGACTAAACGAATTGCTGAAATGGTCTGTGTAACTAGGCAAAAAAAATATTCTAAAACTAAATATACTATCGTTCGTTTTGGTAATGTCCTGGGTAGTAGTGGCAGTGTTGTTCCGCTGTTTAAAGAACAAATTGAAAAGGGTGGACCAGTTACCATTACCCATCCAGATATCGAGCGCTATTTTATGTCTATCCCTGAAGCAGCTTCCTTAATTCTTGAAGCGAGTACTATTGGTCAAGGTGATGAGATATTTATTTTGGATATGGGCAAGCCAGTTAAGATAATTGAGTTGGCAAAACATATGATAACAATAGCGGGTATGAAAATTAACGAAGATATTAAAATTGAATACACAGGACTAAGACCTGGTGAAAAACTTTTTGAAGAACTATTCAGAGGAGAGGAAAAACCCCAGTCTACTCATCATCCGAAGGTATTTGTTTCACAAGCTATTTCTGATTTAACGGACTTTGAGAGAAAACTCGATGAGTTAATTAAGTTAGGGCCCACAAATGCAGGTGATATTTTTAAGGAAAGTTTAAGAGGTATTGTGAGTGAATATAATTTTTCTAATTCAAAAGAACAGAATACAGAGTCCGTAGGAATTCAGTGACATAACTCTATGAAAAGACTTTTTGATATTTTGCTCTCTTTTTTGTTCTTAATTATATTTTCTATTCCTTATTTTATTATTGCTATTTTCATTAAAGTTACCGACCCGGGCCCAATTATTCACTGGTCAAAACGAATAGGTCAATTTAATAAATTATTTTCCATGCCTAAATTTAGAACAATGAAAATGCAGACTCCTCAAGTCGCGACTCATTTGTTGGAAAATCCCGCGCAATATGTAACAAGTATTGGTAAATTCCTGAGGAAAACAAGCTTGGATGAACTCCCCCAGCTTTACAGTATTCTCATTGGAGATATGAGTTTCGTTGGTCCCAGGCCAGCTCTTTTTAATCAAGATGATTTAATAGAGCTCAGAACAAAGCGAGGCATTCATTTATTGAAACCAGGGCTTACTGGATGGGCCCAAATAAACGGAAGGGATGAAATATCCATTGCTCAGAAAGTTGATTTTGATTTTGAATATACCAAAAAACAATCTTTTATTTTTGATCTTCAAATTTTAGTGATTACTTTTTTAAAATCATTATCTTCGAGTAATATAACCCACTAGCTTTTTAAAAGAGTTTTTTTGATAGCTTGTTCTAAAGAGTGAGGTGGAATCCATGATGTTTGTTTTAAAGCTTCATCATTTTCAATCCACATATTGCCGGCAAATTTTTGATAATATTCTTCCATTCTTAAAATGGTAAAAAATATTTTTAAGATATTTTGTGGAAATGAAAATGTCATTTTTCTGTTTCTTATTTTTTGAGATAATAAGTCTAATAGCTCTCCTGTTGACAATGGTCGTGAGTCTGTAACCATCAGAGCTTTGTTACGAAAGCGTTCATCAATTAAAGATTTTTCTATAAGATCGACAAAGTTATTAACATACAAATAGGATCGTTTGTTTTTTAAATTTTTAAAGGGTAATGGAAATCCTATCTTTGCAATCTTAATTAATGTATTAAAGTTTGCTTTAACACCAGGGCCAAAAACAAGTGGAGGTCTTAGGATTGTCCAAGAGTAATTTGTCGCATTTTCTTTTATGTATTCTTCAGCCTTAAACTTTGTTTTAGCATAAGCGGTCTGAGGATTAGGCTTGTCTAAGCTTTGATAACCGGTATCACTTTTTTCCCCCATAACTTTAATACTACTTATAAAAATAATTTTTTTGATAGAATTTAACTTAACTTGTTCAACAATTTTCTTCGTGAGCTCATAATTAGCTTTTTCGTATTCGCTATCATCAATTTTGTGAGTAATATGGGCCAGTGCTGCTAAATGAACAACGGCATCAATATTTTGAAATTGTCCTGGGTTTATATGATGACGATCAAAATTAAAAACTTCATGGCCACATTTAAGAAGATGAGGACAGAGGTGGGTCCCAATAAAGCCAGAAGCTCCTGTGACGAGTACTTTCAAGGAAGAACACCTTCGAAATCTCTTACTTGATTTAAGTATTTTCTTTTTTTATCAAAAAACCAGCCCCATTTAGAAAAATATTTTGAAACGGAACTAATCATAATAAGTAAAAGTTTTATATTTCTATGGGCACCTCGCGCCCATTTATGAAAAATAACAACCTTTGGATAGTAAACAATATCTCCAAGTTCTCTCGTTCTTCTGCAAATATCCAGGTCTTCCATATACATAAAAAAACGATCATCAAATCCCTCTAACTTTTCTAATACATTCCCACGATAAAACATAAAACAGCCACTCGCGCTCGGAATAATTAAGGATTGGTCTAGATTTTGATCAAGAAGTTCATATCGTTTCATTCTTTCTTTAAAAAAGTTTTTTATGAAATTTGGCGCAAATCGACGAAGTATAAGATCGAAAGGATCCGGTAATCTTTTGGCAACAGTTTGAATCATACCATCAGGATATAGGATCTTTGGGGCGATGAGTGCTATATCTGAGTTTTGCTCTATCAATGAAACGGTTTTTTCTATCGTACCAGGTTCAAAATAAACATCGGGATTTACAAAAAGAAAATACTTAGTTTTATGTACATATTTTTTTACGGCAATATTATTAGCACGACTGAATCCGATATTGCGTCCAGTATGGATATATTCAGTGAAATTAAAACGCTCAACGATTGATTGCAGATTTTTATTTGATGAATTATCAACAATCACAACTTTCATTTTTAACTTACAGCTAGAAAATGAATTCAGACATTTCTTTATATCTTCTACATCTGTATGAAAGGTAACAATTGTAGCAACTAAATCAAAACTGAACACGCCTATCCTTTATTTACCGCCGGGGTTTCACTACACTAGCAAATTGTAAGTACATTGTTTCTTTATCAAAGGCTCCAAGAGTAAAGAAGCGATAAAAATATGGCCTTAGAGATTTTGTCTTAGAAATTCCCTCACATCTTTCAACTTCATATCCTGATTCATCAAACATTCTAAGAATACTTTTCTTGGTAAAAAAACGAAAGTGTGTTTTGTCTAAAATGCCAGAATCCACGTATTCCCAATCTTTTTTAAAAATCAAATCTCTGAGAACTCTAAAGTAGCGAACATTGGGAATTGAACTTACTATAACTCCCTGTGGTGATAATTTGCTTTTTATTTTTTTCAAAAGTTCATAAGGGTCGGTTAAATGCTCCAATACATCATTGAAGGTTATGCAATCATATTTTCCATCTGGAACTTGAGATAGTAATTCAGTGATATCGCCTTGCCATACCTGATCAAGTATATTTTTAGCTTGGCTGGCTGCTTCTGGCATCAGTTCAATACCATCAACGATAGCATTATTTTTGATTTTTTTTATGGCACTGCCGAAAACCCCTGTTCCACACCCTACATCCAAGAATGTTTGGGCATTTTTAGGTAGGAAGTCTAACATTTCGCTGCGCAAGGAAGAGTAATAATTATCTTGTTTGAGTTCGTAGTAATTGGTTACGGTTTGCATCTAAATTCCTATGTTTGGCAAGGATAGCATACTTAATATATTCCTCGCAATAATTGGCTTAACACATCTATTTATAATAAAATAAAAAAACCTTAAAAGGAAAAATTATGCAGTTAAGTGCACTTTATTTGAATAGATTTAAAGCCATGAGCTTTTTTTTCTTATGTGTCATGGCATTGGCCAGTGAATTTTCAGTTTCTCTGGGGGGACTTAGCTATAGCTTGTTTTTCTTGAGTGGAATTCCCTTAATCTATGCTAGTTTTATGCGAGAGAATCTTAACTTCTCAAAGAGTCAAATTTTTCTCTCTCTAACAATACTTACTTTATTATTGAGTACTCTTTACCATTTTGACAGTTATCAAGCTCCTTTTAAATACATGAGGAAGTTGCGTTACCTATTTTTTGCAGTAGGCGGTGTTTTTATCCTTAGGCATCTGGTGCAGAATTATATGACCTCCGAATTTAAGCGATTTTTACCAATTAAAATTTTGTTTTTATCTGTAAATCTTGCAGTTATTTATGCCTTGATTTGTAGATACCTTAACTGGGATTTCAAGCATGGTGTTGCTATGCCTAACGATGGCAGGTTGCATAGTTTTACGGGCTCCATTGGTTTTAGTTATGAATTACCTATTTGGTGTTTATGTATCTGGGCGATGTATCTGTCCAGGGAAGCTTTTACTAAAGAATTTGTTAAGAAATGGATTATCCCGACCCTTATTTTAAGTACGATTGGAGTTCTTTTTTCGGGCACCAGAGGTGGCGTCTTAGCTTTTATACTGGCTTTCCCATTTTTATTTCTTTTTAAGTATAAGAAACTATTCTTTACTTTCATGGCCTTATCTCTTGTCTCGGTCATGACACTACTGGTTTTGATTCAGTATCAATTAGTACCTTCTTCTCGTTTATTGATGAAATTTAATAATATTTCTAATCGTATTAGATTAGCTAAGATTTATTCATCGATTGAAGCATTTAAAGACAAGCCAATATTCGGACATGGTTTACTTTCAATGAAGGAGAAGTACAAAACCTTATCTCCTCGAGATGTTGAAGACGATCCTTTATACGATACACATAATACTTATTTGCAGGTTTTGACTGATGGAGGTTTGGTTGCTTTTATTCCATTTATATTTTTTCTTTTTTTTTGGGGACGCGAAATTTTAATGAGAAGAGATTTGATCTCAAAAATAGTGTTTGCCAGCTTCATAGCTTTTTTAATTGAAAACCTTTATCACACTCAGTTTGTCAGTGGAGTCAATACGGCCATGAATTTGTGTCTTTTGTACATGATTACCCAATTGCCACTGATTGAGGAAGTATGACTCAGCTTTCAATTGTTTTAATTAACTACAACAGCTCCTCTTATACAAAAAAATGCATAGAATCACTCAAAGCAAGTATTTCAAGCGATATTAGTTATGACATTATAGTCGTGGATAATGCTTCGGAAGAGAAAGATTACTCAAATCTAAAATCGTTTATTGAGCAAGATAAGGTTAATCTGATCTCGTCAAATTTAAATACGGGCTTTGCTACAGGCAACATGCTCGGCTTTGAAAATTGTAACTCCAAATATGTTTTATTTCTCAATAATGATACGCTTGTTAAAGATAATTTTATTCAAAAGTTGTTTAACTTTATGAAATCCCATCCTGAATGTGGTCTTTGTGGTGGCCAGATGTTTAATGAAAATGGTGAATGGGTTAACTCCTTCGGAAATTTACCCTCATTATGGGAGAGATATTTAGGAAAAACACTTCCCAGGATCTTATTTCCTCAATTTTTTAAAAATCCAAAACAAAAATTTACTTCTCCGCAAAAGGTGGGATTTGTTTCTGGAAGTGATCTTTTTGTAAGAAGTGATGTATTCAAAAAAGTAGGAGGGTTAGATAAAGATTTTTTTCTGTATTGCGAAGAAGAAGACCTGGGATTGAAGATGTATAAAGCTGGCTATACCGTTTACTATATTCCGGATGCTCATTTTATTCATTACTGTGGAGTTTCAACAGGTCGAAGTCTCGCTATGGATAAAGAGTTTTATATTTCTTTTAAACTTATGATAACGAAGCATTTTGGGAAATGGGGTTATTTATTATTTTTACCAAGCTTGCTTTTTAAACATGCAAAAAAAATTTTTAAGGGGCATCACTTAAGTCTTTTTCTATTTATTTTAAAAGGTTCACCTGAAAAAGAATCAATTCGTTATGAAAAAAAAATTATTGCTGGTCGATGAGGTTTTCAATCATCTCACACATCTGATTGTGGGAATATTTCTTCTTGGCCACTTCTTGTAAATGATTGGTATCTTTGTAATCATCCCAGTGACTCAAAACCTTCTCAAGTTTTTGCGCCAATTCATTAGAATTATCAACTTCAAATAGTTCCCCTAATTTTCCATGTTCAAGAATGTCTGCACTTCCACCATAGTTAGTACCAATAACATAGTTTCCACTGGCCATGGCTTCAACTGTAACCATCCCAAAAGTTTCAGCGAGTGAAGCCATAATAAAAATATCTAAAGCGCGGTAAACATTTTCTACATCAGATCTAAAATCTTGTAGTTGAATACGGTTAGGAGCCTTGCAACTTGCAATACTTTTCTTTAAATCTTCAAAGTATTTCATTTTTACCGGATCGTGAGGAGACGCTTCTCCCACAATGAGAAGTTCTACTTTAGGAAATTTTTCTTGGATAAGATTAAAAGCCTCCACTACATTGTGAATACCCTTGGCCCGATCGATTCTACCAACGATGCCGATGAGGATATCTTGCGTTTTAATTCCAATTTTTTCTCTTGCTTGAATTTTAGAAAGTGGATTGGCATAAAACTTATCAATATCAATACACAAAGGAATTTCAGCAATTTTCTCTTCTTTTATATTTGTTTTTTCTTTTAATTGTTTCTTAAGCCAAGGAAGAGGGGTGATCCATTTTTCAAGCTTACCAAACAGGAAATTGTGAATAAATCCCTTTTTATTCACACCAACTTCCATTTGTTGCAGAAAATAGAGTTTTAAGTTTGATTGATAAAACTTAGCAAAAACACATAAATCGATGTCGCGGCTAAAGGAGAAGATTAAATTTTGAATATCCTTCTCTTTGCAAATTTGAGCTAATTTTCGCGCTGCGAATACAGGATATCTTTGAGAGGTTTTTTTTAATAAAATAGGATCAAGGTCAGTATCAAGACCTTTTTTATGCATCCTGGAGTTTGTTCCGGTTATATAAGTGATTCTATGACCACGTTCTTTAAGCCAGCGGGCGAGCTTAATGAGATTAAGCTCAAGCCCTCCGAAGCCATCCGAGGTGCAAATAACACCAATATTCATTTTAGTTCGATTCATTGGCTTATTATCACCAACTAAGTGATAAATGAAAAGCTTACCAGGTTAGACTTTCTGGTATAAATTTAAAGACTATGAAATTATCTGCAATCGTTATTTGCAAAAATGAAGAAAAAAGTATTGCCCGTTGTCTAGATTCATTAAATTGGGTTGATGAAGTTGTTGTTGCAGACAGTCATAGCAGCGACAAAACTCCTGAGATTGTTAAGAGTTATCCAAATACAAAACTCGTCGATACAGATTGGCTTGGTTTTTCTCAAACTAAAACTTTGGCCATCAGTCACGCTACTCATGATTGGATATTATGGTTGGATGCCGATGAAGAAGTCACAGCAGAACTTAAATTGGAAATTGAGTCAAAATTAAAAAATGAACCAAAAGCTGTGGCTTATAAAATTCATAGGCGTAACTGGTACATGGGGCAAGAGGTTAAATATTCAGGTTGGCAAAATGATTGGGTTTCAAGATTGTTTCGAAAAGATAAATGTAAATTCGATAACAAGGAAGTTCACGAGTCCTTAATTATTAACGGAGATGAAAAAAAATTAAAATCTCGTCTCAATCATTACACTTATACAAATCTAGAAGATTATCTAGAAAAGTATAATAAATATAATTTACTATCAGCCAGAGATAAATTTTCAAAAACGGGTAAAGTTAATTTCTACCATTTACTATTAAAACCTTGGCTACGCTTTTTTCGACATTATATTTTGCAACGTGGATTTTTAGACGGGAAACTTGGCATTGTCCTTTGTACCATGTCGGGAGTCAGTGTCTTTTTTCGTTATGTAAAAATTTGGCGTATGCAAAACGGAGAGAAATAGATGAGGGCCTGGTTAGAAAAAGGTGCCAGATATACTTCCAACGGACTTAAGAACTTTAAGAATCTTAAGTACGAAGATGTTAAAAAAGTTTTAGTCATTAGACACGCGGCACTTGGAGATATGATTCAAACTCGTCCGTTTTTATATGAACTAAAAAAATTGTTTCCCAATGCAAAAATAACTCTAAGTACAGTATCAACATATCAAATTGGCGCACCATACGATTTAGTTGATTCAAAACATATCATTGATAAAAAAAATAAATCTTTTTTTAGTTTTTATAAAGAAATAAAAAAACTGGGTCAACAAGATATCATTTTTGATTTAGCAGATACGTCTCGTTCAGTTTTACTTTCTTTTTTAACAAGAGCAAAACTCAAGTTGGGTTTTCCTTATCGTGACATACCACTCGTTTATGACATTAAACTTTATCGAAGTGAGTTTAATTTTGAAGCAGATATTCTATTAGAGTTCCTTGCTATTTTTGGGCATAAATCAGAATATCCACTGAATTTTAATATGCCTAAATTTAATAGAATAAAAGCTCATAAAGTAGTCGGAATTTTCATGAGTTCTTCAACACCTCATAAAAACTACCCAGTCAATAAATATTTGAATGTAATTAGAAGCTTGGCGATAAAACTTCCAGAATTCGAATTTGTTTTAATTCAAGGCAAGGCAGAGCATGAAAAGTTTTTAGATGAGTTTAAAAGTCTACAGTCTTTTCAAAATATAAAACTACGAGAGTTCACGCCGCTAGAAGATTTAATTAATTGGATCTCGCAAATATCTTTACTCATATCTAATGATACGGGCGTAAGGTACATCGTGATAGACACACATTCTCCTACATTAAGCGTATTCAATCTGACGATTCCATTCAGAGTTTGGCCAAAGTATGAACGTTGCCATGACTTTGTCTCCAATATAGATGGGACAAATCCGGATGAGGCAAGAGTTGTCGCTGCTGCAGTCAATTTATTAAGCAATTTCACTCAGTACGGTGAAGGAAAAAAGAGAAATGAAAACAATTTGCTTAAGTAGAACTGATAGTATTGGAGATGTCATCTTAACCCTTCCCATGGCAGGATTGATAAAGAAAAAATATCCAAATACAAAAATCATTTTTTTAGGCAAAACATATACAAAACCAATTATTGATAATTGTGAGTTTGTTGATGAATTTATCAATTGGTCTGAATTAGAAAAAAAAACAGAGATTGATTGTATCAATTTATTTAAGGAAAAAAATATTGACTGGTTTTTTCATGTTTTTCCTAATAGAAAAATCGCGCGAATTATTAAAAAAGCCAAAATCCCAGAGCGTGTAGGTACATCTCATAGATTATATCATTGGTTAACATGTAATCACCGCCCACGTTTTACAAGAAAAAACTCAAACCTTCATGAGTCTCAACTAAACTTAAAACTTTTAACGCCAATTCTTGAAGATAATTCTATTTCACTTACTGAAATGCAAAATTATTTTGGTTTTAAGAAATTAACATTGCCATCTCGACTAAATCATTATTTTGAAGCGAATGTGAAACACGTTATTTTTCACCCCAAATCTCAAGGCAGCGCTGTGGAGTGGGGAGCCAAAAATTTTATAAAACTTGTAAATTTATTAGATAAAGAAAAATACCGAGTTTATATTTGTGGAACTCAAACAGAGAAAGAAATTCTACAAGACGTTTTGTTAACCCCTCTTAAAAATAAAGTTATTGATCTCACAGGACAATTGAGTTTAAGCGAATATATTGCTTTTATTCAAAAATGTGATGTTTTAATTGCAGCCAGTACAGGGCCACTACATATTGCAGCGGTGAGCGGTGTTAAGGCCATCGGATTATTTTCCAATAAAAAACCCATCTTCCCTCAACGTTGGGCACCGATAGGGAAGAATGCTTGCACAATTATCAATGAAAATTCTAGACAGTATACTGATCCAGTCAAAGAGATTAAGGAAATTAAGCCTGAACTAGTTTTTGAGGAAATTAAACGATAGGAAGATTATGGTATTCAGTTCAATTAAATTTTTATTTTACTTTCTGCCTGTTGTTATTGCTTTATATTTTCTTACAAGCGTAGTTTTTAAGAAAAAATATACATTACTCAATTTAATTTTATTATTATCCAGCTTGATCTTTTATATTGAAGGAGAAAAAGGCTTAGTCCTTGTCATGATATTCTCAGGAACAGTGGACTATTTTCTTGGTTTATATATTTCTAATATTTATAAAAAAAATCCAGGAAATGAAAAACCAGTACCGATGCAGAAGTTTGGGTTATTATTTTCAATTATAATTAATCTAGGAGTTTTATTTTATTTTAAATATTCCAATTTTTTCATTGAAGAAGTTAATTACTTATTACAAAATATTTTTCATTCAAGTTCTCAAATAGATTACTTAAATGTAACGCTTCCCTTAGGCATTAGTTTTTATACTTTCCAATCCATGAGTTATACTATCGATATTTACTACAGAAATGTTGAAGCCAATCGTAATTATCTAGATTACACCTGCTTTATTACCATGTTTCCTCAGTTAGTGGCAGGCCCAATTGTTCGTTATAAAGATATCGAAACACAGTTACGTGATCGTGAACATTCGTATGAACTGATGGCCAGTGGTTTTAAACGTTTTACCTTGGGACTTGCAAAAAAAGTTATTATTGCCAATTTTATTGCTTACTATGCAGACGAAATTTTTTCTCTTAAAGCTTCAACTTTGGACATGCCTTTAGCTTGGATAGGTGCATTTTGCTATTCTCTTCAAATTTATTTTGATTTTTCTGGATATTCCGATATGGCCATTGGTCTTGGAAAAATATTCGGATTCCACTTTCCCGAAAACTTTAATTACCCATATATCGCCAAAAGCGTTCAAGATTTCTGGCGCCGTTGGCATATTTCACTTTCAAGTTGGTTTCGCGATTACCTTTATATTCCCCTAGGCGGTAATAAAGGTAAACCATTTCATGTTTATAGAAATCTCTTTATCGTTTTTATTCTATGTGGCTTTTGGCACGGGGCTAGTTTCACATTTGTTATTTGGGGACTTTATCATGGTTTCTTTTTAGTTATGGAAAGATTTTTAAAAGATAAGGTTAAGTTAAACTTACCTGATGCCATTAAACACATGTATACAGTTTTTGTTTTTATATTCGGATGGGTTATTTTTAGATCTGAAAATAATTCTCAACTTTATTTTTATTTAGAAAAAATGGTCAGTTTTAATTTTGAACAAGGCGATACCGTTATTCGCATTATAACAGAAAGTAAGTTTGTAATTGCGGCATTGCTTGGGATTATATTTTCTATTCCTGTTTTTCCTTACTTCTCGCAGAAAACTAAAGATCGCTACCTTTATTCACTATTGTATTTAATACTTTTTATTATATGTTGCATTTCTTTAATTGGAGATGACTACAACCCTTTTATTTATTTTAGGTTTTAAATGCAAAAGAACTTTAAATTAACAGCATGGCTATTTCTAGGAATACTTTTTTTACCCGGTTTAGTATTTTTAATCGAGTATTGTTTTTATCCAAAGTCAGAGGCTCTGAGCAAACAAAGAATAAAAATTCGATTTCAACACTTTTATGAAAATGATTTCTCACTCAAAAAATACTTTATTACACTTAATAATTATTTAAATCTCAACTATTTAAACGTAAATGAAATGAATGGCGTTCATATAGGGAAAGACGGTTGGCTTTTTCTAAAGCCTGCTGGCTTAGAAAATCCTATAGAATTACTTAAAGGAAAAAATACAATAACGAAAATTGAAATCAATAATATCTCTCAATTTTTCAAAAAACGCCCCTTTGATACGAGTATTCCTTATTTTTTTACGATTGCGCCTAACAAACATTCTCTGTATTTAGATAAAATTCGAACATTGTTCCCCTTGGAGAGTTATCAGAATTCAGCTAGGGCGATTGAAATTTTTAGTCCTATAATTAAAACTATTTTAGGCGAAAGCTTCATTGATATACTGTCGGATTTTGAAAAATTAAAAATAAATGAAACAAATCTTTATCAGAAACTGGATACA
>CALFYV010000331.1 GCA_937952395.1 uncultured Bacteriovoracaceae bacterium
GAACTAGAGGGTGGCCTTGTACAGTTAAAAACTGACTCCACCTTTCAAGGTGACGCAGTCTTTCACTTAAATGAAAGCCACTGAGATGAGGAAAATGGTGTTTTAGTTCTGAAGTAAGAATTTTTTTCTCAAGGTGATCAAATATAGGGGTGAGCTGACTGAGTTGATAGGCCAAGCTTTGAGCGCGAGGGAAGGCTTCAGCCACTGGACTACGGGTTAATAGAGCGAAACATAGGTAGAGGAGAAATGGTACTAAGGGGGCCACAGGAATAATTCCGCTAAGAGATAAACTTACAGTAAACCATACTAAAGCAAAAAGTCCTAAGTGAAGTTTTAAATAAAAGTTAAAAGCTACGCTTACAATAGGTTGATGAAATTCTTCTTCAGATAAATGCAATGGAGATAAAGAGTTTGACTCATTTAATAGCTTTAATTTAATTAACTGTGCAGTTTTCGTACTGAGCTTTTTTATATGTTGCTGTTGATTGAGAATTTGTTTTAGGTTTTTATTGGATTCAGTCATCCACTTCAGTAGAGCTTGGCGACCCGTTGAAGTGAGTGTTTCATCTAAATAATTAAATAAAGATTTTTCTCCTATTAGATTTAAATCTGAACTAAGTACTTCTTGTTGAAAGTTTGAAAAGCGTAGGTCTAATTTAGGGCCAACGTATAATCCTTGTTGTCGTCGCCACTGGCGCTGGTAACAACTTTTTAAAGGCCCAAGTTTTGTAACATAAGACTTAGTTCTCATGTTATTTCGAAAATAAATAAAAGTTATAACCAAAATAAATAAAATTATTCCAAAATAAATATTTATGGGTACGAAAGCCAATACCAAAAGAAGAATAAAAAGGCTCAGGCCAATGATTGTTCGATACATCATGAGTTGAATCACTTTTTGTTGAGCAACGTATTCAAATTGTTCGATGCGTTTAATTTTATCTTCCATTGGCTAAGAAACTTGTTTGGAAGATTCTTTTAAGATCATGCGCTGTAAAGCCCGGAAACATTCTTTGTTATAAGGCTGACCTTTTACGCGTTGAATGTATTCCAC
>CALFYV010000332.1 GCA_937952395.1 uncultured Bacteriovoracaceae bacterium
GGCGGAAGCCCAAACTGTAGCTCCTGCGACCCGGTGTGCCGCTGAAGCGATCCGAAGAGCGCAAGTACGTGGCGTAGAAGTACCAACCACCGCCACGAATAACGCGGTCAGACCCAGAGTTTGGACCTGATGGGTCAGTACCACCTGAGAGCTTGCTATCATAATAGTCTTCTACCCATTCCCACACGTTACCGTGCATATCATGTAAACCATTCGCATTAGATTTTTTCGTTCCTACTGCTTTTGGTCCGCTACTAGCATTGCTATAAAAATAAGCATATTCGCTAAGCTTATTTGAATCACCACCAAATGAATAAGCTTCTTGTGATCCTGCTCTTGCAGCATATTCCCACTCGGCTTCCGTTGGAAGTCTGTAAAGATCTTTGCCTGCTGCTTGGTTAAGCTTCTTGATATAAGCTTTAACATCATTCCAAGAAACGCTTTCAACAGGATTATTAGGACAGATATCTTCGCCGTTAATACTAATATGATCATTAGGGCAGTGATTTGATCTTTTAAAATATGAAGGGTTTGATCCCATCACCTGAAACCACTGCATTTGTGTTACTTCTGTTGTCATCATTTCAAAATCTTTGGAAATCGTGACTGGTTTTTGATCTTCATCTGAGTAGCGTCCAGCTTCATTGGCAGGACTTCCCATAGTAAAACTTCCTGCTTTAATCTTAACAAAGGAAGTTGATAGCGTTGGAACTCGCAAATAGCTTCTTAAAATATTGTAGAAAAAGCCTTCTTTGGATGAAAAGAAAAGCTCCATTTTGTCTGAAGCAATGATTTCATCGGTCAGTTTATTAATTTTTCCATTGATATCTTTAATGGCATCGTCTAGTTCTTTGTAGCTTGCCAGTTCAGCGTCAATTTGTTTGCACTCAGCTAAGGCACTATTGAGGTCGTCAAGCTTTCCATCGACAGCAACATCGCCACTATTTGCCTTAATCCAATCGTGAAATTTTTGAATTTCAGCAGTTTTTTGTTTTAGCTCAGCTTTTCTACGCTTAAGCTCTTCGACATCACCTTCTTTACCCTTGTTATAAAGCTCAATTTTTTTCTTCATCTCATCATCGTAATTAGCCCCAGGAATTTGCAGTGCCATTTTAAGCGATTCCTTAAACTCATTTACAGGTACTTTTCGAACTTGCGTTCCACTCTTTAGCTTACAATCTTCTCTGGTATTTAAAACCACAGGGGTTTGGCACTCTTTAATGACAATATTATTGCCTTCTTTATGAAAGACAATAACTTCACCTTTAGGGCCGATAATTCCGGCATCCAAAAGTCCTGCTGGAAGGCGACTCCCACTCTCATTTGAATGAGGCATAATAAATAATCCAACAGCCACTAAGGCGCAAAGCGATGCTGTAGCTGCTATCCATTTAAATTTTTTTGACATACCAAAACCTCCGGAAGATTTTTAACTATACTGACTTGCGTATCGTCCTAATTCATTAAAATCTTTAGTTTTCTTGTAAAGCTAAAAAGCTAAAAATATCGATAGGTTGTATTGATATTTTGGGGGCATCCTTGACCTGATGACTCAATAGTAGACTAAAAGTTTAATAAAATCAATCTTTAAGTCGATTATTTAAAAACTTTACACCCTCCATAATTAAACGGAGGGTTACATGAATAAAATCAACTATAAAGCTAAGTTTGGTGGCAGACTAAAAAGCTTAAGAAAAGAGCACGGGCTTACACAAGAAGAACTCAGTGAAGTTATGGGCATCACTGCTCAGCATTTGTCTTACATAGAATCAAGAAAAAGAGGGCCTTCTTTTGAGTTTATAATTCAAGCAAGTGAAGCTCTAGGAGTTGATCCGAGTGAACTTCTTTTTTTTGATTTAAAAGAATCAAAAAAGCTCAAAAATCCCATTATCAAAAAAATTAATATATTTCTTAAAGATCTTCCCAATCCTGAACTAAAAAAACTAGAGCAATTAATTTCTATTATTTGGTCAAATTAGTCTTATTGTGGCTCTTTGAAAATTTTGCTCTATTTTGAACCTTTGCTTGATCTGAACGTGATATTTTATTTTTTGTAGGTTCTGAGTTTTCATTGTTCATAACTTTCCTAAATCCAGTTTTAAAACCTTCAACACTTCTTGAAACTGTCGCTTTGCCTGCTTGTTTCATTTTGTCGGCAGCTAGTCCGTAAGTGCTTTTGTAAGCGGCCATAGCTGGAACAGCGGCCATCATGTTAGCGGCTGATGACATTCCATCTGTAAGTAGGGATTTTGCAGCAAGAGGAATAAAAAGCATACTGACACCGATGCAAAGATTGACTAGGATATTCATTATCTGATTATCCCAAGTTGTATCTTCTGGAATCGTTGCAAATTTTAATAGCATGACGCCTAAAATGCTCCACAAAATTTTCCAGCTTACGACGTTGAGCAATCCCTTATACAAATTTTTTGTAATGAAAGAAGTATTGTGCGAAACATACATCAAGATCATAAGAGGACTAACAACATAAAGCACTGTCCATACAAACTTGATTAAAATATTTGCAGTAAAAACTCCAACTAAAGCAATGATATATGAGAGTAGATGCAATCCATAGATGAGGGCATCTCTAATCCCAAAAATAATATCATCGTTTCCTTCGTGTTTTTCCCACAACTCATTTAAAAGATCTGGCAATGTCTGGATTCCATCAATTCTATGAGTGATCCCATCTGCTGCCATCCCTAAAGTAGAAATGCACATATCAAAGGTAAAAAGCATGATCATTGAAGTTAAGATTCTTTTAATGATTCCTGTCACATTAGGATTGGACTCAGGAACTTTGAAAAATTCCATTGCAATCGAAAACATGGCGTAAGGAGTGAGCATTACCCAATAAATACTCGTCATTTCATTTCGTATTTGTCCTGCCACTTCTGGCAACCATTCAAACATAAAACCTCTTAAAATTGTGGCATGTTAAAATTGCCATTAAACTTTGTGAAACTTTGTTTTAAATCACTATTTACTTTCTGGTAGTTACCAACATCATCTTTGCTTCTTTTATTAACCATGGCGAAATGCTCACTTTGAAGTTTCAGCATTTGACCATTGACCCTTAAAAGTTGCGCAAGGAGATGGAGGATCTGCCCGTTGGCCTGAGCGTTCATGCGTGCGGCCCCTTTTGGTGATGCTTTCTGGCTTTGTTCAGAAATACTTATGGAGTTTTTCTCTTGTTTTTCAGCATACTCGCTGATGTTGTTAGACATGTTCAAGGCCTCACCGATTGTCATGTCATGCAATTTTTGCATTGCCTCTTCTTTACTTTTGGGAATGGCCCCGTAAACGGCATTAACTTTTTTAAAAGCTATTTCAAAGTTTCTGATGTCTGCTAAAACTCCTTCGTCTTTGATGGGGAGAGAGTATAAAATACCAAGAGCATTCTCAACACCAGCGTTAATCGAACGAACATAATCAGAGTGATGTTTTGATTGCTGGATCATTTCTCTTAGCTGCATATATCTTTTGATATTCTCCGCTAAGATTTTGGCCAAATAAGGAATTTGTGCCCATCCAGCTCCACCATCGCCCCAAAAAGCGTGAAGTCGCATAGGAAAAATGAGCATACATGCT
>CALFYV010000333.1 GCA_937952395.1 uncultured Bacteriovoracaceae bacterium
AACACTGCCAGCGTTGCGCTCTCCCAACTGAGCTAACGGCCCTTGGATAATTTTTAAGAATTTAGCGGATTTGCGCGGAACCGGCAAGCTTAATGCTTAGCGTCCGTAAGTTTTGACAAATTCTGTGACAAAAAGTGAGGCGGAATTAGAGCCCCAAGTGAAAAAAAGTTGAGGTTCAACTAGTTCAACTTCCATAATGACGTATTTTCCCTTCTGATCTTTAACTACATCAACCCTGGCATAAAAATGTTCGTGTTTGACTGCTTTTAAAAGTGGAATAATCTCTTCCACTTCACGGTGATGAGGTCTATAGGCCTCGGCCCGTCCTCCGTGCTCTTCTTGAATACGAAACTCTCCGGTCTTAGGAATTTTCTTCACAGCATGAGAGAATTTCTGATTAAAAAAAACAAAAGAATATTCCCCGTCGGTTTGCACCGAAGGCATAAAAGGTTGAATGATAATATCCCTTCCGCCTAAACGCTCAATTAGAAAAGCTTTCTCTTCAGTACTCATAGAAACTGATTTTTTATAAGTATCATGACCACTGGCCCCCACTACGGGCTTAATCACAAACTCATCAGTTTTTAAAAGCATCAATATTTCATGCAAGCGCTCTTCATTAAAATGACTAATTTTAAATGTGGGAATAGTAGGCACTCCACTGAGCATCAATTCTTCCATATAAGTTTTATCTAAATTCCACAGCATGGTTTCATAAGGATTGAGAAGCAGGCTTTGGCTGTCTTGGATATCTTTAAGGGTGCGCAAAAACTTCTCATACTTAGAAAAATAATCCCAAGTGTTTCTTATAATCAAGTGATCATACTCATCCCAATTATGTTTTGCATCCCAGATTAGAGGCTCAACCTTAAAACGGTTGCGCTTAAACTCCTCAATCAGAGGACGCTCATCAGGGATGAGATCGGGAAAATGAGAAGAAGTTAAGAGTCCTATTTTTTTCACCCTTCTGTTCTACCAAGAGCTGGGCCATTTGCCTATGGGCGAAAATTCTTCGCTTAAATTCCACTTGCCCCATTGACTGAGCGATTCACTCTCGAGAGACTGAGATGGTGGAGAGGAAAATATGACTATTTACGTTAACAGAGTACTTAATTTAAAGCAGATCAAGGCCATCGGTTTTGACATGGATCACACACTCGTGCGCTATAAAAAGCAAGCTTTTGAGCAGCTCACCTATGATGCAATGAAGAAAAACTTGGTTTCTGAGCATGACTACCCAAAAAAAGTACAAGATCTTAAGTTCGACCCGCCGAGGACAATACGTGGACTTATTATTGATAAGTTAAACGGGAACCTCATCAAAATCAGCCTGCATAGCCGGATTAAACAAGCTTACCATGGACTCAAAGAGCTGGAATATAAAGAGCTTTTGAAACTTTATAAGGGTCATTTTGTGGAACTCAGAGATGAGCGTTATGCCGCCATTGATACCACATTTTCTGTTCCTTATGCCGTCCTTTACCAACAAATCGTCCAGCTTAAAGAAGATAATCCTAAAGATAACTTCCCTGACTATACAGAACTTGAAAATGACTTATTAGATGCACTGGATATGAGTCATAGAGATGGATCTCTCAAAAATCAAGTTAAGACCCACGTCGCCAAATATATAGAGCAAGATGAACAAGCCGTTGCTGCCATTGAACGTTTTAAAAAATATGGGAAAAAATTATGGGTCATCACCAATTCGGATTACGAATATACAAAACTGCTTTTGGATTACGCTTACACTCCTTTTTTAAAAGAGCATAAACATTGGTCTGAAGTTTTTGATTTAGTTATCACAAGTGCAAGCAAACCTCGCTTTTTCACCGATAGCGCCAAGTTTTTAAAAGTTAATCCAGATACGGGATTCATGACTAATTCTGAAGGCCCTTATGACACAGGAATTTTTCAAGGTGGTAATGCACTTGACTTACAAAAATCCGCCAAGATTGACGGCGAAGATATTCTCTATCTTGGAGATCATATCTACGGTGATATTCTCACACTTAAAAAATCTTGCAACTGGCGAACAGCACTTGTAGTAGAAGAATTAGAGCAAGAAGTTGAAGCTTATGCGAAATCAAAAACTATTTTAGCTGAAGTTGAAAACTTGATGAATGAGAAAACAGAAGTGGAACTTAAGTTAGATAGTCTTTATGCTCAGGAATTTGAGCACAAAAAAAATATTGATAAAAAATTAGTGCAGGAAGAATTTGCAAAAATCAAGGCCTTAGATTTAAGTTTATCCAAAGCTATCAAAGAACATTTAAAATGCTTTAACCCTTATTGTGGAGAAATTATGCGTGACGGTCAGGAAGAGAGTCTATTCGCAGGCCAAGTAGAAAAATACGCTTGTATTTATATGTCCAAGGTTTCGGATTTCAAAGACTATTCACCCCGCACTTACTTCAGGCCCAGAAAACGCTCCCTACCTCATGAGTATTAAGGAGAAAAAATGAAATTCATTGAACCGGCTCTTGAAAATTATTGTATTGAAAAAAGCACAAAGCCTTCAAAAGTTTGCGAAGAAATTAAAGAATACACTTTAAAAAATGAAGCCGCTTCGGTCATGTTAACCGGTGAAATGGAAGCTTCATTTCTAGGTTTTTTTATCAGGCTCATAGGCGCCAAAAGAGTTTTAGAGTTTGGTACCTTTACTGGTTATTCTGCGCTGGCCATGGCAGAGAACTTACCAGATGACGGTGAAGTGATTACCATGGATAAAGACCCAAGAATTTTACAGCTGGCCCAAAGCTTTTGGAATAAATCTCCTCATGGAAAAAAGATCGCAGTCATGGCGGGGGATGCTCATGAAAATATGTTAAAGATTAAAGGTGAATTTGATTTTGTCTTTATCGACGCGGATAAAGGCGGCTATATGAATTATCTCAAATATTCGCTAGAAAAATTATCGCCCAAAGGCATGATAGCTATTGATAATGTTTTATGGTCAGGCAAAGTGATTACTGATGATAATGAAACCTCAACACGTAATATCCGCAAAGTGAATGATTTTGTAGCCGCGCACCCAGAGCTCTACGCAACCTTAGTGCCTATTCGTGATGGGATTTTTATTATTCAGAAAAAGAAATAAACTGTTTTTGAAAAAAATTAACTTTACTTATAAGATCCTGATTACTATGTTTTTTTGCACCGGCTTCAAGAATCTTAAGCTTCTCTTTTAAGACTTTTTTAACTTGCTCTCTTTTATTTTCACTCAAATCAGTTTTTAAAATTGATAGTAAAGATTTAATCCTCCACTCATCCATGGCAAAATACTTAAGAGATAATTGATCTTCATGCCCACCGTATTTGATGGTGAGTTTTTCATCTAGATATCCCACTTCACTTTGGGAAGTAACTTTAAGCCACAAATCATAGTCTTCACAAATAATAAACTCTTCATCAAAGCCACCTAAGCTTTTAAAGTATTTCCTCTCAATGGCAACAGTGGATGGACTAATGGCGCATAGTTGAGTACAAGCTTCAAAAATATCACCTCCAGCTTTTTGGTATTTAGTCTTAGGATTAACACGCACTCCATTTCGAATCCAAATCTCATCCGTATGGACTAATAAATATTCAGGATGGCTTTGGATATAATCAAACTGCTTCTCTAACTTCTCTGGTAGCCATTCATCATCTGAGTCTAAGAAAGTTAACCAATGGCTTTGAGTATAGGCCACTCCTGTATTTCTGGCAGCACTAACACCTCTGTTTTGAGTTTTTAGATAATAAAAATTTTCTTTATCTTGGACATACCCCTCTACCAACTTTTGAGTATTATCCGTTGATCCATCATCAATGACGATACAATCAAAATCAACAAAGCTTTGCTTATAAACGCTATCAAGTGCTCTCAGCAAAGTATGAGCTCGATTAAAACTAGGAATAATGACAGAAAAAAATTTCATAGAAAAATTTCTTTTATCTCTTGTAAGTCATCATCTGAGGGCAGGGATTGATAGGCGCTCAGAAGAGAATTCAGTTGCTTAGAATTTTTAAAACCACAAAGAGCTGTTGAGAGTTGAGGGTTCATTAAATTAAAACCTAAGGCACAGTGGATAAGTTCATAGTCTTTTCTCTCTAAATAGCTCTTAAGTTTGTCCACCTTATCTAATTTGGCCATAACTTCCTTATGACTCCACCAAGGAGCACTTTTTCTACAATCATCATCTTCATATTTGCGATCACGAGTCACACTGCCGGTCAAAATTCCTTTATCCAAAGTTCCCCAACTCATAAAAGCTGCATCTGCAATAAAGGGAAATAATTCCGTCTCAGCTTTTTGCACTGTCAGTGAATATTCTGATTGATAGACTGCTATCTCGCAGACTTCTTGCGCCAAATTAATTTCTTCTTGATTGGTATTGCATAAACCAATATGCAAAATCTTCTCTTCTTGTTGCGCTTTAAATAAAACTTCTAAAGTCTTTCTGATATCTACTCGTGGATCAGGCCAGTGAACCATGTACAAATCAATATAATCACTTTGTAAACGCTTGAGAGACTGTTGCAACATCTTTTGAGTCGTCTTGGGTGAGTTATCTAAATTTACCCGCCTATTTTCATGCCAATCAATACCGCATTTACTAATAAGGAAAACATCGTTTCTATTTTTCTTAAACGCCTTGCCTATGCGCTCTTCACTCAGGCCAAAACCGTAAATGGGCGCGCTATCAAAAGTATTGATTCCTTTGTCATAGGCTTCATGCAAGAGGGAGATGGCCTCATTTTCACTAATAGCACCAAAGCCGTAGCCCTTGCCTTCCCCACTAATAGCCGCCCCTCCGAAGCAAATTTCAGAGATTTTGTGTCCTGTTTTTCCAAAATTTCTATATTTCATGAACTTATTTATGCGCCCACTAACTTCCTTTGTAAAGTTGAGCGCTTTTTGCTACAAGTTGGCCATGAAACTTTTTGTGTTTGCCCATCGCGGCGAAGCCCAAGCTTTTTTTGATAATA
>CALFYV010000334.1 GCA_937952395.1 uncultured Bacteriovoracaceae bacterium
TGATTTGGTTAAAGACTTGGATAAAACTTTTGTTTTTCTCTCACCGCTCAGGGCCTTAGCGGAAGAATTTTATCCTGTGATGAGTTGCTACCGCACCACTTTATTACTTAGAGAAATTGAAAGGAAATCTTTACTTAAAAATGTTTTTTACATTACAACACCCGAAGAGTGGAGGGTTCGCACTCCAAGCTTTGATCACGAAAATACTATTTTCATTTTTGATGAATTTCATCTTTTTTATTATTGGGGAGAGACGTTTAGGCCAAAAATGAGAGAGGTTTATGAAGACTTAGCTTGCTGTGGTGCTAATTGTTTGTTCTTAAGCGCGACTATGAATGGAGAGCATTTATTGCGTTTTAAAAATGAAGTAGAACAAAATTTCACTCATAGCTATCAAATTGATTTAGGCAATCAGCAACTGAAAAACTTTCCCCGAAAAACCTATTATTATCCCAATATTTTCAAAAATCACTTGGCGAATAAATTGAAAAGAGTACTTCAAGGAGAAGGCAAGACGATTTTGGTATTAGTTCACTCCAGAGCTGAAGTAGATTATTGGGTTGATTATGCCAGAAATTCATCAATTTCGGTTTTGGGTTGCAAAGGAGGAGAGGCACAAGAGTTTAGTCAGAATTTAGCTCTGGTTTTACATCCCAGGCTTATTGTCGCCACTTCTGTTTTGAGTCATGGAGTCAATTTACCGGAGATTGAGCAGATTTTTATTTTAACTAAGCTTAAAAATATCGATTTTTGGATTCAGTATGTTGGTCGAGGGGGACGCAAGGGTGAAAAATACACTCTTCACACCATGGATAGTTATTTTTTACCTTTAACTCGTAAAATTGCTTCAATTGGGTTCATTCTTTTGCAATCTCTATGCTATAAATTGGTAAGTTTATATGAGTAGTATTGATTATTCGACAGAAGCTTTGGTTATGCAAAAACATCCTTTCAGAGAAAGAGATGTGATTGTTAAGTTGCTCGCTCGCAATGGGCAGTTACTTAACATGATTTTTTATGGAGGCCGAGGTGGAGGAGTTAAGAAGAAATCTTCACTGATTGAACTCGGTCATTGTTTAAAAATTGAACTGAAAAAGAAAAAACTCTCAACTGATAATCTACTTGTGGCCAAAGAGTGGAGCCTTAAGTGGAATTCAGATAAGATTCGTTTAAACCACAATGCTTTTTACTTAATGAATTTCATGTTTGAAATTCTTTTAAAGTTGCATTTGGAAAGTGATGAAATGGATGAAGAAGGTGAGCATAAAGAACTTTATGTGCTACTTTCAAATGCCTTATTTTTTCTACAGAAATCACTTGAGAAAGGGGCCTTTGTTTTAAATCAACACTTAAATATTTTTTTAGTTAAACTGCTTTATAATGTAGGAATTCTACCTGATACAGAACATTGTGTTCATTGCCAAAAAGAGCTTAGAGGTACTTTTATTTTTGAACCCGGTAATGGAGGATTCTCTTGTTGTTTTTCCGAAGGGATTAAGAAATTTGATATTGCTTTAGCTCAATCTATTCACCAAGCTTTTAAAACAATTTTGCCATTGAAGTATGAAGAAGCTTTGGCTCTAAATTGTTCCGATTCTGAAGTTAGTAAAGCACTTTTTCATTTTTATTGTTATCAATTTCATTTTCAAAAACAGAACTTTAAATCAGCTCAAATGATTTTTTAGGTAAGTAGCGAATTCTGTCAGATTCTTAAAGCAAAGCTTTTCATTATTTTTTATATTTTGAGTATTGAGTAAAATTGGGGTGACTTTGGCTTTTCTGGCGCATTCCACATCTGAGATTTTATCTCCGACCATAAAGCTTTTGGATTTCTCGATATTCCATTTGGCGACTAAAGAATTAATCATTTCAGGAGAGGGCTTGCGGCAGCTGCAGCCATCTTCTGGCGCATGCGGACAATAGGCCATGTCAGTTAGTTCTAATTCATGAGCCTGGAAATCTTTTTGCATTTTTTCATAAATCTTCTGCACATTTTCGTCTTTAAAGAAGCCACGGCCAATGCCAGATTGATTGGTAACAAGAAAAAATGAGAATCCGAGCTTTGAAATCTCTTTTAGAGCAAGAAATGTATCTTCAAAATAATGAACATCTTCAGGTTGGCTAAGGTAACCTGTGTCATCAATAATAAGAGTATTGTCTCGATCAAAAAATATGGCATTCACAAATACAATTTTACAGTACTTGAAGCAAAAAGTATTATCTTTTTATGATTGAATTTATTAAACGGACTTGGCCCTTTATAAAGCCATTTTGGAAACAGGGTCTGATTGGCCTAATACTCTCTATTCCTCTCGCGGCGATTAAGGCGGGGCAAGCCTATATTATTAAACCTATTTTTGACTATGGATTTTCTCGCACCTCAAGTACAGAGGATGCATTTTTTTATGCAGGTATTTTAGTCGCTTTCGCACTTGTGAATTATCCGATTCGTTTTTTTCATTTTTTTCTTATTAAAAGCGTAGTGGAGCAAGGAGTTTGTGAAATCAGAGAAAAAGTAAATGATAAATTTCAAAGATTACCTGTAAGTTTTTATTCTAAAACCAAACAAGGCGAGTTGATGTCCATTGCGATGAACGATACGATGTTAGTCTCTCAGGGATTTAAGTTTGCAGTTGATTTAGTTCGTGAACCGTTGACTGCGGTTATGCTTTTTGGCGTGATGCTTTTTCATGATTGGCAATTAACTTTGGTTATTTTGGCCATCATTCCGTTATTCATTCTTATTTTTAATTTTACGGGAAAATGGATTAAGTATTATGAGAGCTTTGTAAGAAGCCAAATGGGCCTTTTGAATCATGAAGTGGCTGAAGTTCTTCAAGGACAAAAAATTATCAAGGCTTTTAATCTTCAAGATTTTGTTGGAAAGAGATTTCGAAAGGCGCTAGATAAGTATATTTTTTATTGGAAGCGTTATGGCCGTGTTGAAGAAAATGCCCATCCTCTCGTTGAATTAGTCGGCGCTGTTGGTTTTGCCGGTGTAGTGGTCTTTGCACATTCTCGAATCGTATCTGGAGAGTTAACCAATGGTGCTTTCATTAGCTTTATTGGAACTCTAGCTTTAATCATGGATCCGATCCGTAAGTACTCTGATGCCGTTGTCAGACTCAATCAAGCCAAAGCTTCAGCTGATAGAGTTTTTTCTATCTTAGATACTAAAGAAGAGCAAAATACAGGTACTGTCACAAAAGATAGCTTTGAAGCAGGCATTGATTTTGAAAATATCACCTTTAGTTATGGTGAAGGAGAGGTTCTTAAAGATTTTTCTCTCTTTGTGAAAAAAGGCGAGAGAGTTGCCTTGGTTGGATTATCTGGTTCAGGTA
>CALFYV010000335.1 GCA_937952395.1 uncultured Bacteriovoracaceae bacterium
AAAGAAAAAAGAAAAAAACAAGGCTTACCTCCACTAACCAAAGCCCAGGTGGCAGAAGCGGCAAACTATATGGTGGCATATCACTATTATATAGATGCCGGTAGTGAAATAGCCCAAGGTCGGCAGGACTGGATGAAAGGAGCACATGCGGGTAGTGATTCAGCTCTTAAGCGTGAAGAAGAATACGCTCACGTAGAAAAAAATCTCCCTAAAGATGAGGGACTGAAATGTGGAACCCACGCTGAGCATAAAGCAGGTAAAGCTTGGTCGTCTAAAGAACAATTAATTAAAAATGGATATATAGGCGCCAATGCGACAAGTATAGGGATCGCCATTTCAGGTAATTTCATGAACAATTCTTCTCTGTCTCTACCTAGTAATCAAGCTATTGAGCAAGCAGCAAAATTAATCTGCCATCTGCAAAGAAAATACCCCACAATCAAAACCTTAGGCGGTCATCGCCAGTATCATTATGTAGAAAAGAAAACAGAGGTTCGTGATGAGAGTTGTCAATTAGCTAGCGATCCAAAAACTGGTAAAAAGCCCTATGAAGATAAAGTCAATATGGGACTAACAAGTTGCCCAGGGAATATAATGATGCAAGGATTATACAAGATAAAAGAAAAGGCGGCTGAGTACGGTTGTGAGTTTAATGTAAACCCAACTTGGGTTCAATTTGATTGTTATGACTCAAAGTCTGTCTCAAGGGAGTAGAATGAAGTTTATATTTTTACTATTAACTTTTTCTTTAATTGCTTTTTCTAGTGAAAAAGAAGCTCAGGAAACTGTTAGGAAAATTTCTGAGCTTAAAGAGTATAATAAGAAGACTCTGGCCACATTAGCTGAACCTAATTTTATTAAAGCCCTCGAGGCTAATGCTGATTTTAAAAAATCTTTTCAAAACGATTTCAAGTCAAAAGATAAAAAAGCGGTTATTAGTTCATCACCAAAGAAGAAGGATCTTTTCTATCTACAATTCATTGAGAAAGATAAAAAAGCTAAACAGACTTACACTCTAAAAAAGAAAGATGGAAAAATTTTAATTGAAAATATTTTCTCAAATGATGATATCGAAAACTAAACAAAAGTCTCACTACCGGCTTTATCGATAACAATTTCACCCGTTTTCATTTTCTCTCGTACGATATCCATGATTTGGTCTTGGGCTTCTTGCACTTTATTGACTGATTGAGGCTTGCCTTTTAAAACGGCATTGATATCTTTTTCGTTATTTTGTGAAACCATTTTAAGCAAATGCTCGACCAGTTCCTTGCTTGCGACGCGAAGTGCGAGTCCTAACTTTTCAGTACTGACTTCTTTTAAAAGTACTCGCATCATTTCAGGAGTTAAATATTTCAAATCCTCAAAAGTAACCATGGCTTTTTTGAGTCTTTCAGCAAGAGAGGGATCTTTTTGTGAAATAGTCTCGAGTAATCTATCGCGGTGAGAGCCTGCTAAATTTTGTAATAAAAGTTTTGCTTCTTCAAAACCATTTATCTTGCTCATGAACGAGTCGTCTCCAAGTATTGATTCTCTTGCATTAAGTGATTCTTCACGTAATCAGTCACGCCCTCTTCTAGAGAAGAAAAAGTAAAATCAGGTAGGGCCTTTTTGAGTTTATCCATATTAGCCTGAGTGTAATACTGGTACTGACTTTTTAAATGTTCTGGCATTTCGATGTATTCAATTTTGGTTGGTTTATCCATGGCCTGGAAAGTCGCTTCAACTAAATCGTTAAAAGTTCGGGCCATTCCAGAACCTAAATTATAAATACCCGAGGCATTCTTATCTGCTTTATTCATAAGAGCAATCATAGCAGAGACAATATCTTTCACATAAACAAAGTCACGCTTTTGTTCGCCATCTTTAAAATCTGGATGATAAGATTTAAATAGTTTCATTTTTTTAGTTTCATTAATTTGATTATAGGCATGATAAACAACTGAGCTCATAGAACCTTTATGGTATTCATTGGGTCCATAAACATTAAAAAACTTTACTCCAAACCATTTTGTAGGAAGACGCTTTTGTCTTAAGACCCATTCATCAAAAAGTTGCTTGGAATAACCATAAGGGTTGAGCGGTCTTAAGCTTGCTATTTTTTCTTGGTTATCATCATAGCCTTGTTCACCCGCTCCATAGGTAGCAGCTGAAGATGCATAAACAATAGGTTTTTCATAGATAGCCGCAGCTTCAAATAAAGCTTTTGAATACTCAACGTTATTTTTCATCAAGTAATCTACATCCGTTTCGGTAGTGCTTGAACAAGCACCCATATGATAAATGGCACTTAGAGCAGTGGATTTTAAAAGATTTGTTTTTAAAAACTCATCAGCATGAACAAAGCTATCATATTTTAAACCCCTTATGTTTTTCCACTTATGGGCATCTCCCATTCTATCAACAATAATGATATCTCTTTCACCGCTATCATTAAGTTCTTTAACTAGAGCACTTCCAATAAAACCTGCTCCACCTGTTACGATAATCATACTTTATCCTTTTTCATGACCAAAAAAACATCAAGGCCCAGCAATATAAATAATTTCACTGAGTCCATTTTAACATAAAAATTATGATAAGACTCATGCTCTTTGTTGAAATCCTCTAACCCGGTAATCACGCCCTGGTGGGCGTGATTCATTAAACGAGTCAGTTCAATGATTTTGGGAGTTAAATAAAACGTATAAAAACTAGCGATAAAAATTAAAAGAATGCTCACGATTAATAGTATTTTTTTTGAACCTTTGGGAGAAAACCAAGCCAGGAGTAAAAGTCCTGTCGCACAAATCAACTCAATATAATTAAAACGAGAGAAGACTTTCATACCTACCTCTCCTGCCAACATAACATCAGGAATGGTACGAAAAACTGCCGGAATGGCCAAAAAATCCACCGCCACCGTTGCAGCAAACCAAAAAGTCGTCAGTATAATACAAAGAACAATTATCATATGTTTTTTATATCAAGTTCGCTTTAAAAACAGAAGTAAATCCGCTATTATCCAGGGCAAAATGGAGATA
>CALFYV010000336.1 GCA_937952395.1 uncultured Bacteriovoracaceae bacterium
ATGATAACGTTTATTTCAATACCCAAGACGGCGTTTTACTCCACGGCTGGAAAATCTACGCTAAGCAAAAAAATAATCCTAAAGGCACTATAGTCTTTTTCAATGGTAATTACAAAAATATCTCCACCCATTTTCTGCACTTGGCGTGGCTTGCCGATAAAGGCTATGACCTTTTTGTTTTTGACTATCGTGGTTATGGTGATTCCGAAGGAGAAGTTTCTCAAGAAGGAACTTACCTAGATGGACTGGCTGCTTTGGAAGAAACTATTAAGTGGGGAGTTGAACGATCGACCAAAAAATTTATTGTCTATGGCCAGAGCTTAGGAGGAATTATTGCGGCTAAAAGCTTGATTCATTTTTCTAAGCAAAGTGAATTTAACTTAATTGTCCTAGATTCTACTTTTGCTTCTTACAAACAAATGGCCGCCACAAAACTCAGACAGTCTTGGGCCACATGGCTTTTCTCGCCTCTGGGCTACCTATTAGTCTCAGATGAAGGGAGCATAAAAAAAGAACTCTCTACTTTTAGAATTCCCAAACTGATTATTCATGGGACTTATGATAAGATTGTTCCTTTCAAATTAGGAGAAGAGTTGCATGAAAAAATAGCAACTCCGAAATGGTTTTGGAAAATTGATCAAAGTCGTCATGGTGATGTTTTTGTTTATAATAAAGGTGAGTACCGTAAAAAGTTTTTAGACTTTTTGGCAAATGATATTTAAGAGAGGTTTTATGTTAAAAATATTTTCGTTGTTATTTTTTATTTCAATTTCATTAGCTCATTCTTATGGGCCATCAGGCTGCGGTTTTGGGAGCCAACTGCTTAAATATAAAAAAGGTAAACCCTGGAATATTATTGCAGCCACTCTTAACCAGTCCACAGGTAGCCAAACTTTAGGTATGAGCTCTGGAACTTCGGGATGTAAAATCGATAAAAATAGCCCCGTCGTCAAGATTGATTATATTCAAAATAACAAAATAGCACTGGCCAATGATTTGGCCCGTGGCGAAGGGGAAAACTTAAGTAACCTATTATTTCTTTATGATTGTAAGAACGATCATAAAGCAAAATCGTTGCTAAAGAAAAATTTCTCTAAAATTTTTCAAACATTGAATTCTGATACAAACAAGATTCATTTCGCTATTGAAA
The DNA here is from genome assembly GCA_937952395.1 of uncultured Bacteriovoracaceae bacterium. Lineage (GTDB taxonomy): Bacteria > Bdellovibrionota > Bacteriovoracia > Bacteriovoracales > Bacteriovoracaceae > CALFYV01. Next base: position 1,151 of record CALFYV010000336.1, read on the forward strand.
ATATTATTATTCAAAATAAAGTCTGTAGTTAATCCATGAAACAGCAAACTATTGGCTTACTGGCCGCATGCCTTACGGCGCTGCTTTGGGGATTCTTGGCCATTGCCCTTAAAGTCAGCTTAACCACTCTAGATTCATTTACTATTGTTTGGTTCCGCTTCACTTTTGCTTTTATTGTTCTATTCATTTCACTTTTAATTTTCAAAAAAGGCAAACTGCAAGTTTTTAAAAGCATTCCCTGGGAATTTATTCTTTGTGGGATTCTCTTGGGTTTTAATTATATAGGTTTTATGAAAGGCATTGAGTACACCTCACCTTCCACAACTCAAATTATTATTCAAATCGGCCCTTTGATATTGGCGGTTATTGGCTTGAGCTATTTTAAAGAGACAATCGCATTTAAGCAGATCTTAGGTTTTGTCTTAGCTTTGATAGGATTTGGTCTTTTTTATTTTGATGGACTATCTCATATGCTTAACACTGATCTTTTTAATTCAGGGGCCTTATGGATTATTTTCGGTGCCATCTCTTGGAGTTTTTATGCTTTCTTACAAAAAAAATCGGCTCATAAAATTTCCTCTCAAGAAGGCAATCTTATTATTTATGGTAGCGCTTCACTTATGTTTATAGCTTTTTGTAACTTTACATCTTTAGTCATGGTTAAAACTCATGAGTGGCCTCTGATTATTTTTTTAGGACTTAATACATTACTCGCCTACGGTGCTCTGGCCATTGCTCTTAGTAAAGCACCGGCTAATAAAATTAGTATTATTATCACCTTAAATCCACTTATAACAATTTTTGGAATGAATCTACTGGCCTTCCTTGGAGTGGATTGGATAGAACCAGAAACGATTTCAACGAAGGGATATTTGGGTGCTTTATTGGTTTTGGTAGGGGCTTTGCTGGTGACGTTTTTTAGAAAGAAGTCCTAAGAAAAAGTTCGTAAGAATCTGCCTCATCCAAATCGAGGCGTTGGGCATAACGTATTCCCCAGTTTAAATTAAGGTTGATATTTCTAAAAAAAGCACTCTCTACTAAAAGTTCGGCACCGTATGAATCAAAAGTAAATTCACTGGAACCGTTATTTTTTCCAAGCAAGTGATCATAAAAGAAATTAAAACCAAAACGACGAAAATAAATATAATCAAAAATCCTGGCATCGGCATTCCACAAAGGAAATGTGTAATTAGCCGAAGCAAGCGAGAGATGATCAAAATAATAAGAGTCATAGCCCCTAGAAAAACGAAATGCGGAGGAATAACGATAGCTCATATCATTCTGATATTCATAAGCGGCATTGAGAACTAAATGATTGTGAGAAAAGAGACCAGGGATATAAAACGTACTCATAGCACTAAAAATGTCTGCGCCAATCGTATTATCACTAGCAACCCTGCCACTCTTGGCATTCATAATCAAATCATAACCCCAGCGTGGATAAAAATCTCTCTGAGACATATTTTTTAAAATTGACCAACTCCAACTCACCCCATGGCCATGCAAGGTTTCATCATTCAAGGCCACACTAGAAGGTGTTGGCCGTTCATCAACTCTGCTCATTTATAAATAAGGTCTTAAGCGCATTTCTCTCATATAGGCGCCTGATGAATGATTGATGATAAAACTAATCCCCGTTTGCAATTCCTGCTCACGCCATCGGTAGTATTTATGATCTTTCTCTGTCTCACCTTCAAAAAATTTTGTGGCCCGTTTACGATCACGCAAATATAAATCAAAGACAGGATAATGGTGGGCGTAACTTATACCTGCAAAAACTTCTCCCGATTTTTGGTTGGTATCGTAACTATAACCTGCGGTGAGTGCAAACTGTTGAAAAATATCTGAAGACACCGCTTGTAAAATAATAGCTGAAGAAATCGGAGGGGCCAAAATAAACCATGAATGAGGATAAAGACTATTTTGAATCATAGAAAAATTATCTTCAGGACTTCTCTCCGGAGTGTGGCCATAAATATTGATGTCTTTAGCGACCTCTTTCATTAAATCACCACTACCCTCTTCTTGTGCCATCTTCTCTCCCCAAAATAGACTTGCTTCATTTTCATTAGGTTTACGTGAGAAGGCAGAAATAGATGTTTTATAAACTTTGTAACCGGTAGCATGATAATCACTGTAATAAAGTGAATCATTTTCTACTACAGGATTATAGGCTCCTATTTTACTCGAAGTTTTTTGCGCCAATTTTCCATTGACCAGGTTAATGGAATAAATATTATCGACTCCATTAAAATCCCACCGAAAATAAATATGATCACCCGCGACTACCGGGTTAGCAATCATATGAAAACTGGGAGGAATATAGGTTCTCATTTTCTGAGTATCGAGATTAAATGAAACTAAACTTAACTGCCCTTCCTTATTATCTTTTCTAACCGCCACAATATCTCGGGTTTTTGGTATCCAAAATGGATGCATCAATAGTTCATTTTGAGGGATTAGCACTTTCTTATAAACTTCACCTGAAGAAGTATGAATGAGCACCAAAGAGTTATTTAATTTATTATCAATTGAAACGGCTACAATATCCAAGCAATCATGTGAGAAAGCTGGAGCAAAAAAGCGACCTCTATTTGTTAAGCGCCTTCTTTCTCTATTTTTTAAATCATAAATAATAATTTCCGAATAATCTTGATAGCCCCAACGGTGATGAGGAGCATATTCAGACCAGGTCAAAAGATCACCGCATTTTTTTATTCCTGAGGAAGTGATATTACCAATGGTTTTAATATGGGACTCTTGCCTATCTTTAATAAAAACAATCTCGCCAGGTGAACTAAACCCATTACGGTAAGCGACCACTCCGCCTTGATAAGGCCAAGCATAGCGGTAATTTTCAAAACCATCAGATCTCTCAGGAGAAATCTCATTAAAATAACTCAAAGGAAAAGAAAGCGCTTTCTTCTTCCATTGAGTTAAAAAATAAGTTCTCATTTGAGTGTAAATATCTTCAATACTCTCCTCAAGCACAGTTTCTATGGCATTATAAAAAGCGAAAGGATTAAAACTGCGGTAACTACTTTCCCGGACAATTTTTTTAAGCTCATCTTTTCCATAGGTTTCTTTAATATAAGAAACTAAGTAAAAACCAATAACATAATGATTCGGAATATAATCTTCATAAGATCGTAAAAGAATTTTATCTAAATTAAAATTAGGCTGCTCCATAAAAAGGGCTTTAAGCTTAGCTTCAAATTCAGGCAAGCGACCGCGACCATAAGAAGTCAGGCTCGACTCCATCACGACAGCATCTCCTTCCATAAACCAAACTGGAGTGCTCCAAAAAGTTGCGAACATCCGTCCCGTTTCACCTAAAACATAAGAAACACCTTCAGTAAATCCTTGGTTCAGAGCGTCCAGTCGCACCACATGCCGGTATTCATGAATCGCCAGCATATCCGTCCAGTAACCCGCACCTAGTGCTGAGTCCATAAAAGGTGTAACGAACCATTCACTGCGTCTGGGAGCCAGAGTGACAAAACCATTTGAGATTGTGGTATTAGCACGCAAAATAATATCAATTTTTTTAACCCCAACTTTTAAATTAGCCTGATTCACTTTATGAGTTTTTTCTAAAACGTAGAGTACTCTTTTCGCTTGCTCGCTTAAGCCATCAGGATAGATCACTCGAAATGAACTTGATTCAACCTGCTTCCAATCTATAGAACTCGATTCTTGTTGAGTCCCAATATCAAAATCAGGAAAGTACTGCCCAAAAGCAGCTGCACTAAAAATGAGTGCTAATAATATCTTCATAAAAATACCATACCTAAGCTGTCAGAACTTAACAAAGTATTTCTTGCTAACTTAATCAAAGGCCATCATAATTTTCCTATACGTTTTTTTGCAAAACAAAAAAGGAGTTTTCATGAAGACCATCACTTCATTGCTTTTTATTCTCATTTGCTTAAGCTCTTGTTCATTTTACGGACCTGTCGCTGTGTCATCAAATGAAGTAGGAAGAAAATTAGGAAAAGCTTGTGTGAAACATCTTTTTGGACTTATCCCCATGGGCTCAACGGATATTTCCATCGCAAAAGCAGCTCATAACGGTGGGATTAGTAAAATCAGCTCTGTGGATTCTTCGTATTCCAATTATCTTTTTATGTCAAAAAGATGTACCCATGTTAACGGGAACTAGAATCATCTAGGCATTAATTCGAAAGCTGCCCAGCCGTAAACATAAACGATCACAATCATAAGAAAATCAAAGATAAAATTTTTCCATAATTTCTCTTCAGACCACAAATAAAACTTGTTATTTGATTTTAGCAAAAAGGCTGTGGCCATAACACCAATAAAACCAAAGAAAGCTAAAAACATGTACGCGGGCCATAATATTTTTTCTTCTTTTACTTCGTCTGGTTTTGATAAAACGATAGGCTGCATAATAGGTACCTCAATCTTGCCTTGAGGACTATCAATCACAAAGCTCTCTTTTGTTTTGGGTATTTCTTTTACTTCCCCTCGAAAAAGCTTTTCCCTTAATCTTAAGTCTGAGTTATCAGAGGTTTTATGCTTTGAACCTGGTGTTTGAGCATGAGGTAATTGCAGTTGCATGCGTCCCATAACTGTAATTTCATCTCCCAGAATAAACTCATCCCCACTTAAGGTTTTATTCCAATCTAGTCCTAATCTTTTACGACTAAGTTCATGTTTAAATTCTAAAAACCAACTTTTCTTTTTCCATGTATCTAAAATTGGTCCTTTTAATTTTACCTGGACTTGCTCGGAATAAAATTTACCCTTAAAATTTAGCCGACCTTGAACTAAATAATCTTTACCACTTTTTTTGACACTATCTGATTGAAAAGAAATGATGGGATATTTCTTAGCTTCAAGAAAATCTTTATTTTTTAAATGAGTGTCACGTGGCCCATTGCCAGTATCGATGGAATCACTTTCTAGCTGAAAAGAAAGCTCAGAGATTTTATCACTCTCCAAATTAAGGCCACCACTAAAGCGAGTGAAGCGACCAGAAACTTTTGAAAGCTTAAGATAGCTGATTTCAAATAAAAATTCTGAATGATCAGGATTAATTATGATTTTTTGTGCCACTGCTATTGGCAGCATGAGACAGAATAGAATGAAATATTTCATATTTGTTTGACCTTCCCGAAACATAGGTAACACTTTATTCCGGACACATAGGTTACACTT
>CALFYV010000337.1 GCA_937952395.1 uncultured Bacteriovoracaceae bacterium
AAAGCAAGGGGCGTGCCAGGAGCATATTTCTCTTGGAATTACCTTTATAAAACGATAAAAAGGAGTTGAGGGAAATGAGAATGAGAGTTTTTTTGCTTTTTAGCTATCTGCTAAGTATTGCTTGTGGAGCACATTTTGCGCCACTAAGACAGGCCATAGATTCACTCAAACAAGACTACGCCTATTGTGACAAGCAAAAAAAAATCAAGCGATCTGAAATAATGCAAACTGAAAAAAATAATACGGCTTATTATGAGCAGTATATGAGTTGCAAGCACTTAAGACGGCATCGTAATCGCAGTCATCAAACCCAATGCAAGAAAAATAAAAATAGAATTAAGGTTCGAGGTTTCATGAGCTATGGAAGCCGCTTCTCGCCTTACTTGGGGCCTTATCGTTATGATGTTTTAGTTCAAAGAGACAAGAGCGTTATCCAAGTCAGAATTCATTTTGAATCAAATATTTTAAATGATCAAATAAAACAGGAAGATTTTCCCATAGAATATATAAAGCAAGATGGGCCCATGCAAACATATTTTCACCTCTTAGATTTTTATCTTATGAAAGCCAGCTCACTTTGGACTCAACACTCCCCTATAAAAAACTTAGTTTTTGAATTTGTTCGAGTTAGGAATAAAAAGAGCGCTCATTTCAGCGTGAAGTATACACAAGAGGAACTTAAGTCTGTGGTTTATAATAAAAAATGGAGCACTAAGGCCAAAGAACTTATTTACCGCAATCCAAACGATCGCTGGTTTGAGAGAACCTTCTCGCACGAAATTGGTCATATGCTGGGTCTTGAAGATGAATATAACAGGATTCGAGGCATGTTATCTGCTGGCTATTTTGTCTATAAGGATGGTTACGGTCTTGATTGTAGTGCAGCTAGCTTAATGTGTACCTATAGTGTGGGGTGGACCACTAAGACTCCAACCCACTACCTTATCACTACTATCTTATTCTTAAACGAATCAAGCGTTGTCTTTAATTATCGATTGTTAACTGTACCTGAACCAGTGCGGATATGGTAATAATAGCTACCGTTGCTTCTGCGTGGAAAGAGATCACCACTTCTTTCAAAGTTGATATAGCTACTATTTTTTAGGCTACTTCCATAGCTCGCTTCAAAAGATGAAAGAGCTCGGTTAAGACAGGCTTTAATCAATTTCTCATTATGCACACTTTCTTTAAGTATGATTTTTGTCGCTAAATCATTAACCTTAACAATTTCAAAATAACATCCACTATTCTTTGCTCCATAAGAGTAGGTATATTCTAGATAGTTATACTTATCAGTTGCAGGTATCTGTATTTTTAAAATGGTCATTTCATAGCTTTTACCTTGAGCTATCTTTTTTTTCTTTTTTGAAAACTCAACTTTGGCATAATCTGACTCAAGTTTACTTTCATCTAAAACTAATTCTTCAGAATATTTTTCGCCTTCTTCTTTACTAGCTAAATTCAATTCTTGTTTTTTTAATTCTGCTTCATCTATGGCAATCAGTGTTTTTTCCTTAATCGCCTTCACCACCTTGGCCACATATTCAGATTTTGTATCTGTACTCTCTTGCCCAAAAATTAATTGGCTGAGAGTTAAAGCTAGTAAAATGAAAAATTTCATATAGTCTCCGTTATTTTTAGCAACTGTCTAAAAAATTGACAGTTCATTATTTATAAACTCTTGTCTTTACGTACCTTATTCATTTGCTACAAATAGATAAAGCAAGAGACGTGCCATTTCAAAAATGAAAAAGATTATTTAAATAGTTGGCAATTGAGTGTGGGTGAAATAAAAAACCCTCCAACAAGGGAGGGTTTTCTATTCTTCTAAAAACCATCGGCCCCATACACTGATAGTTTGGGGATAGAAAATATTAACATAAGAGAATAAAGATTCAATAAGAATATCTTTCATCTCACTTTCTTCCACGGAAGGAGGTGATTTGTCAT
>CALFYV010000338.1 GCA_937952395.1 uncultured Bacteriovoracaceae bacterium
TTGAACTTCTCGTCTCTTCTGGCATGTTAAGTTCCAACGGTGAAGCACGACGAATGCTTAAGCAAAATGCTGTGAGTATAGTGGATGGTGAGAAGATTACTGATGAAAAATTAATTATTAGCGAAGCTTTTAAGAATAAGGTTTTAAAAGTGGGTAAAAGAAAGTTTGTGAAATTAATATGAGTTTGAAAAACCGCTTACTGACTTATTTAAAATCTCTTGAGCGATCTTTAGGTAGCGATGAAGAGTCAGCTGAAGCCTTAGATTTTTTAAAGAATAAAGTCAGTAGTCTTAAAGAAGAGCCAAAACAATTACCACTTTTTGAAGAAATTCCAGATTTAAAAAGTAAAACTGCTTTTGCTTTGTTTTCTGATGGAGCCTGTCGAGGCAATCCTGGACCTGGTTCTTGGGCATGTATGGGGCAGGATTACAAGGGACAGACGATATTTTCTGAAGCTGATTTTGAAAATCCAACGACCAATAACAAAATGGAACTTATGGCTGCCACAAAAGCTCTTGAGCTTCTTCAGGCTTATTTGTATGAAAAAGATATTGAAGCTAGTAAGATTATTCTTTTCACTGATTCCAAGTACGTAATCGATGGAATTACTTCATGGGTAACAAATTGGAAGGCCCGTGGTTGGAAGAAAGCAGATAAAAAATCTCCTGAAAATTTAGAATATTGGCAACGCCTGGATGAAATTCATCAAGAGCTAAAACCAGAATATAGATGGGTCAAAGGTCATTCGGGCCATCCACAAAATGAGCACTGTGATGCTTTGGCCAATGAGATCCTTGATAATGAAGGTTTTTAGTTTTCTCTTGTTATTTTTAAGTTCTAGCTTTGCTTGTCACTTGAATTCCAAGTTTCAATATATTTCACTATCTGGTCCTGTGACTATGTTGTTGCAAGAAATGAATTTACTTAATGATCCCTCACTTAAGGCCATATCGAAATTTCATACGATTTCTTCAAATAAATTTAAAAGGGAGCGTTTGGCTGGAGGATTATTTCTGTCTCCCAAAGTTTTTCAAAATTATTCAGAACCTATAGTTTTTTTTGATGAGAGCTTAGAGTTGAGGAGAACGATGAATTCTTTAGAAGTAAAAAAACTAGAGATTCAAACGAGAAATATTAACCAATGGCAAATTCATGAGAAAGTAGTAACAGAGCTCAAACCCTATTTAAGAGCATGTGAAAAAAACATGAAGGAAATCAGCCAAAGTTTAAATAAGATTAAAACTAAGATACAAAATGAAGAGAAATTCAAAAGCACATTCTTTTTCTACTTGGGAGAACTTCAAAATAGAACAAAACCCCAGCTTGTGATTACCAATGATTTATTTGTAAAAACACTTAAGACTAATAAAAAACTTGAAACTTATCCCAGTCAGATGGATTATGTCACTTGGTCTCAAAAGATTTCAAAGAAATTTGAAAATGTCATTGAAATAGGGATTTCTGAAGGTTTGGATTATAACTTAATAAAAATAGCTGATAAGAAATTCAATATTACTGGTCCTGGTAGCTTAACTCCAGGTATTTCTCAATTGTATTTTATAGATAAACTTTTAAGTTATTTAAAGCAATTGGACAAAAAAGAATAATTTATGTCTCAAATATGTCATTTGGATTTTCAAACAGGAATTGATTTAATTCATGAAAAGCTTTACGGGGAGTTGAGTTTTGTTAAAGGACAGATTCAATTATGGCAAGGGCCTAATGGAGTAGGGAAGACTTCTTTATTAAATTATCTTCGTGAAAATGATAAAAATTTTTTTCCTAACTACCGAACAGTTTTTGCCACACAAAAACCGCTCAGAGTATTAGGCGATTTTACCTCAAATGATCTCATTTCTCATTTACAAAAATTTCTCCCGCAATCAGAACAACTTGAAATTGGCACGTTTTTTAAAATGATGGATTTTACTCCCTTATTAAGTCGGCCAATTCGTTTTTTATCAGGTGGGGAAAATCAGATATTAAAACTGGCCAGTTGTCTCATGATAAAGGGGGATATTTATTTTTTAGATGAAGCCACATCCCATTTAGATGAGGAGAAAACACAGAAGCTATTCACTTATCTTGGTAAGAAGAAAAAAAATAGTAGTATTGTTATGATAGAGCACCATCCTCATGCCCAAAAGATTAGTGATCATAAGATCTTTTTTAAGAAGAATCAGGGTCGGTTGGAGTTGATTCATGGAACTTGACTACTTGCTACGCTTTTTATGTGCCTTTGTTGTTGGTAGCTTGCTCAGTTTGGGGGGAAGTTTAACTCAGATTTTCACCCAGAATGAATTAGCAGCGCCTTCGAGCCTTGGATTAGATTCTCTTATTGTTTTGCAAATACTTATTGTTCATCTAATTTTGAGTTTTTTCCATTTGCCATTTTCTTTAGAATGGTCTTCCTTTGTTTTATCTATTGTTGTTTTACTTGTTACGCTTTATTACTGGCCTAAGAAAAAGAGTTCATATTCTCAACAATTTATCTTAGTTGGTATGTGTATTAACTTATTTATCGGTGCTCTTTTTTCTCTTGTTTATTTTCTTTTTCTAACCAAAAGTCTAGAATTTCCGGCCCAAATTTGGTTTGGTCAATTTAAACAAACTTCTTGGAGTCAATTTTCCGTCACATTCATGGTTGCAACATTTTGTTATGCTTTGCTCTACCAACATTTGGCCAAGCTACAATTGTTTGTTTATGGTGAGGATTTTTGTCAAAATCTAAAAATTAATCAAAATGATTATGCTAAACCGCTTATTACATGCATTTACCTGGGCGTTGGGGTGAGTACTTGTTTCTTTGGTGTTTTTTCATTTTTGGGCTTACTTTTTCCACATCTTCTGCGAGGCTTGCCTTATTTTAATAAAAATATTACGGCACAATTAATTCATGGCAGTTTTCTTTGTGGTCTATGCTTTGCTTTTATTGATTATTTAGTCTACGAATTTCCTTTTTATGGTGCAGAGATCCCAGTAGGGATGATTAGCTCTTTTATTGGCTCATTTTTGTTTCTAATTATCCTGGTGCGTAAAAATATTAACTGAAAGCATCAACTTGCGAAATTTAGGAAAAACTATTACTCTTTATAAGGATTAGTAATTAACTCATGACAAAGGAAAACCTGTGAAAAGAAAAAGTTTATTGATTATTTCTTCTATTCTTGTTTTTGCTTTGCTTTCGGGATGCGGCGTGGACGTAGAGAAAGTAAAAGTTGAAAGTGAACAAGATAAAACTCTTTATGCAATGGGAGTTATGTTAGGAACAAACTTAAAGAGATTAGAACTGACCGATTCAGAACTTAATGCTCTTTTCAAAGGTCTTAAGCATTCAGCAACTGGCAAAGATTCAGAAGTTGAGATGACGACCTATCAACCAAAAATTCAAGCACTCTTCCGCGATCGTATGCAAAAAGTTGTGGTTGAAGAGAAGACTAAAGGCGAAGAGTTCATGAAAAAGTTTGTAGCCGAAGGTGCTAAGCAAACAAAATCAGGACTTGCTTATAAAGTGATTAAAGAAGGAACTGGCAAGAGCCCAGGGCCAGAGGATGAAGTTGAAGTTCATTATCATGGAACTCTTATCAATGGAGAAGTTTTCGATTCTTCGGTTGAGCGTGGTAAGACAATCTCTTTCCCACTTAATAGAGTTATCCCTGGTTGGACAGAAGGTCTTCAGTTAATGAAGGAAGGCGCAAAATATAAATTCGCTATCCCAGCTGATCTTGCTTATAGAGATGCTGGTGCTCCTCCAAAAATTCCTGGTGGCGCAACTTTAATCTTTGAAGTTGAACTTTTCAAAGTTGGCAAGCCTTCCGCAGCTGCAGCTCCAAAGAAAGCAGCTCCAAAAGCTAAGAAAAAGAAATAAGACTTAATTAACAAATAGTTTTATAGAGAAAACCCCGCATTAAGCGGGGTTTTTTTATGCTATAATAAAGTCTATGAAGGCTTTTTTGTTTAGCTATATTTTTATTTTCTCAACACTTTTTGCTGGTGAGTATAATTGTAATATTCAAATGATGCCTAAGAATAAAGCTATCAGCGAGCATCAAGTCGATCAATATGTTAAAGCCTTTCGCTTTATAACTCCATCAACCAAAAAAATGAATGTAAGCTTTAAGCATATGACAGCAACAATCAGTGATATTGAAGGAAAGGAAATTTTTATCTCTCTAAAAAATAGCAAGAAAAATTATACTATAAGTACGAGCTTTCTTTCTTCTCAAGAGGTCTTAAATATAACAAATGATGATAATGAAAATATTATTTGTTGGTCACAAGCTGCGATAGATAAAAGCAAATATAAGCTAGATAAGTAGTTGATAACTCCAGATTTTCTATATCATGATCCATTGATAAACATCGAAACCAAGTTTCCAAGACAAGACTAATAAAACTGTACCTGAAATAAGTGAGATGATTTTTAATGTTTTAGGATTTTTTAGCAATTCACTTAAAGAATAGGCGAAGAGTGAAAGTCCAAAGAACCAAACAGTCGAAAAGCTAGCCACACCCGCTCCAAATTGAATCTTATCTTCTAGGCTTAAAAATTTTGCAGCATAGCCACCGATTAAAATAATGGTATCGAGGTAGACATGAGGATTAAGTAGGCTAAAGCTTAATGTTAAAAGAACAGTTTGCTTAAGTGTGATATCGGTCTGTATTTTTATTTGAGTATTATCAATATTAGCAAATCCTTCAATCACTTTTTTTACGCCATAATAAAAAAGAAAGAGCACACCTAAAATACCAAAAATAACTTTTAAAGAGGGGATTTGCACAAATAATGTTGTTGCACCTATGATGCCCACACCAATTAATATTGTGTCACAAATAGAACAAATCAGTGCAACGAGAAAGTTTCGCTGTTTTTTTAGTCCAGTTTCCAAAACAAATAAATTTTGTGCTCCGAGAGCAAGTATTAAGCTCGCCTGTAATAAAAACCCTTCTATGAATTGATTCATTTTAAGAAGATAGCATATGTTGCACAAAAAAAGGCTCCAAATTTTGGAGCCTTTTTATATCTAATATTTTATCTAAATATTAACGAGCTGCTAAACCTGTGCTTGTTG
>CALFYV010000339.1 GCA_937952395.1 uncultured Bacteriovoracaceae bacterium
TTCAGATCACAAGACTGCTGTGCGCTTCTAGAGTTGTAGACGACTTTAGGGTCACTTGGGCAAAAAAGTGGAGTTGCTCCAACGCATTTGTATTTCAGAATAGGCGGAGCACCTGCACCAACAGGAATAGTAATAACACCAGGACCTGGTACAGCAGGAACGCAAATAGTTTCAATATAACTTAAAACTTGCGAAGCAGCAGTTGCCGCGGCTGAAATACTGAAAAATGGCATTTTAAGTTTCATGGCCTTAAGTTGAATTTCTTGAGTAGCAATTTGAAAATCATAACCAATCAGTTGTGGATCGAAATCACTTGGGTAATTACCAAATTTATCTTTGTATTTATTGGCATCTTTTTCTTTCTTTTCAAAATCTTTTTTAAGTTTATTTGTTGCTCCAGTTTGATAGATAAAAGTGGTCATTTCACCAGCCACAGCAGCAAGATCTCCAGCTCCCTGAACCATTGTTGACTTACAAGGGCGAACCATAACGTTGGCGCCATCCTTGGTTCTTTTTTTGGCCACATCTTTCAAGAGAGCTTCTTTATCTTCAGGCGACAGACCTGTGATGGTTGTGGGATCAATTGAAATGGATTTAAAATTATTTAAGCTGGTTAAGGCGCTGGCCATGTACTGCATATAAGTAGCGGAGTTACCTGGAGCAATTCCAGCCAGTCCACTAAGTAAGCAAGCTCCTTTATCGGTATTAGCACCTTCTGAGCATTTTGAAATATTTTGAAGTGTGTTCTTAGCTTGTTGGGCAAATTTCAGCGCTTCTTTAACTGTTTCATTTTTCACATTATCAATTAATACATTGAGCGCTCCGTCGGCAATACATCCAGTCAGTGCACGATCTTTTTTCATTCCCTTATATTCTAGGCCAGTGTCTTTATCCGTTTTTGTGACTTCACTACTTGAGTTCTTTTTACCCATACAGGTTAAAGCATTACTTCCAACACTCAGGGCCAGTTTTAACTCAGGTTTATCATCAAAATACTCTCCGAGTGCACCGTATGAAGCGCGGATAAAACAATTACGTCTTTGGTGTTGTAAATCAGTTTCTTCTTTACAAGATTTCGTATCGACTTGGGCCCCAGTACACTTAGTTGTGTCAGCTCGGGGGAGCCCTGTACATGTTCTGACTGCCGGAGCAGCGTTAAAAAGTGCACGAGAAACTTTAGCAGCATCTTCTCCCATTTTAGAGAACAATTTATCTTCTAGGATATTACCTGCGGCTTTCATCAGACAAGCATCACGACTAGCGTTGCGGATTTTATTATCATTCTCCACTTTACGGCAGGCAATAGGATCTGCAACAATACCGTTTTCATCCGTTTCACAAGCTTTATCTGTGACTTGTTTATTATCTTTATTGGTTCCCATATTAAGACATTGTAAAGTTTGGATACCTGCACTCCCATAGAGCTGCAGGTCTTTATTCTTTTCACCAAATAATCCTAACAGAGCGTTTCCTACACACAGACCAGCATTGACTTTGGCATTCGGATTTCTCTTATCACTATTAGCAGTGATTCCCATTTGTGAAACGATTTGATTGGTGCCTTTTATATTGTTGGCGTTAGTGAGAGCGCAGGCTTGAGCGCTCTTGATATCAGAGTTTTCATCACTCATATGCTGGCTATCACTACCAATTTGAGCAATTGTTAATTCCAGTTCTTTTAATTCTTTTTCTAGTTCTTTCTTTTTATTACTATCAATCGCTTCTTTGAGTTCTTTTTCAACTTCAACTTTTCTTTGTAGGGCATAACGATTTTCTTTATTTTTATTAAGACAAGACTCAACTAATCCGACAGCACCTGAGCTACACTGAGACTTGGCCAAAGAATTATCAGAGCTATCATTTTTAAATTCGCATAAGTTTTTTTGTTTGAAGATATTCCCCACTTGCTCACAAGTTTCAGCTAATGTTTTATACTGACTATTGGCCGGCCAACGAGAATTACAACGGGATTTTAAAATAGTCTCATAAGAATCTTTGGTGATATCTATATTTTCTTTTTCTCCATCCTTATTGAATGTTCCAGCAGGTATACAACCAGCTACGTTGAGTCCCAGACCAGCAAGCTTACCAGCAGTCCCACCTTGACTCTGTAAATACTCAGCTGTGGTCTCTAGCAGACTGCGCATTGCTTGCTTGGCGACGCAAGCAGTATGAATAGTGCTTTTACAATCGGCTACATCCTTATAGTTAGTAAGCATATTGCCATCTTGATCAAAGCATTCTTTTTCTACTTTTTCTGCCAAGTCAGCCCGCGCGCAACCTCTGACATCCATTGGGGATGACAGCGTACCATTAACATGACTATCAACAATACTTTCACATTTTTTTCTTTGTTTTTTATCTTTATATTCTTCGCAAAGATTTTCTTTGTTGGCGACTTTTACACAAAATTCATTCATCTCTTTTATACTGATAGAAACACTATTCGCATTTTTGACCTCAGTTTCAGCTAATCCACTGAGTTTGGATTCACGGAGAGTAAAATATGATTGATTTAAGACAGAGCAAAAACTCGGAGTATTATAATAACCAGGGTAATCAATTTCACAACTTTGAGTGAGTTGATTGAGTCTAGTTGTATCCATTAAACTCGAAGCATCTTTCAACGGTAAAAGTTGGTCGCAAATTTGAGGAGTCAAGATCATCGAAGCTAATTCAGTTGTATCTTTTTTGCTGAAATCATCAGTTTGATACTGGTTATAAACTAGCTTGATGCAATCATCTTGGGCATTCTTTTTTTTGATTTTTTTCTTATCATCTTTTTCATATTGAGCTAGATAGTTTTTTGGGTCTTGCACTAAACATTTTTCACTGGCGACTAAGAATGCTTTAGGTTGTTTAGAAATAATATTAGTATAGAAGTGATTTTCACAGTTAAACTTCGCATCATTTTTGCTTATAAGTTTTTCACTATAAACTGCTTTAACTTTTTCATCCCATGCATACTTGGCCTTAACTTCTTTATCTCTGCAGGTGTAAAGTTCATTGGTACTTGTAATTTCTGCTTTTAAAATATCTTTGATATAAGCAAAATTCTTACTTAAGCAATCCTCATTTAGTGAATTTGGACAGACTGAACATAGACTACTTTTAATGCCTAAACATTCATTAGATAAACTGGTTAATGTCGATTCAATTAACTCGGCCATAATAGCAATTCTATTCTCATCTTGTGGACTTTCTGAGGCAGGCTTGATGGCATCTTCTAAGCAAAAGTAGCGATCTTTTTTGTGAACTTGAGAGCAAGCTGCAATTTCAGTGATAATTTTAGATTCGTTACGAACCATATAATTTATGATTGTATTTTTGATACATTCTTCTTTTTTTTTTTTTTTTATTTTATCTCATATGTAAGATT
>CALFYV010000340.1 GCA_937952395.1 uncultured Bacteriovoracaceae bacterium
CTCATACCGATCGTCTCTACGATAGAAATACGCAAATGGGAAATCCGGTATCCATAGTACAGAATGCCAAAGAAATGATCGCCGAGAAACATGCTAAAAAAATGATGAATAAAATGCAGAAAGGGCATTTTACAATCAATGATTTTCGCAAGCAGATGGGAATGATGAGTAAACTGGGTTCTATGGAGTCACTTTTAAAAATGATTCCAGGAATGGGTGGGGCCATGCGCCAGATGGGAGATCTTTCTCCGGCCCAAGATGAGCTTAAAAAAATTAATGTGATAATCGACTCTATGACCGTGCAAGAGCGCGAAGACTATAAAATTCTCAATAGCTCAAGAAAGGAGCGTATTGCCAAGGGTTCAGGAAGAACGCTCTCAGATGTTATCGCCTTTATTCAAAAGTTCGAACAAATGAAGCAAATGATGGGTTCTATGATGGGGATGTTTGGTGGTGGGGGAATGCCCTCCATGCCAGGAATGAAAGGTTTTAGACAAGGCCCTGGACAAAAAGTTAAAAAGAATAAAAGCGGGAAGAAAAAGAGCCCATTTGGTGGCGGGTTTTTTAAATAATTTGCTCATTTGAGTCAGTTTAGTTGACTTCTAGGTCTGAATATCTTAATTCTTTATTGATTTAGTATGTCATTTAAGTGTATTGAATAATTTACAATATGGAGTAAAGTAATGGTTAAGATTAGAATGAGTCGCGGTGGAAGAAAAAACAGTCCTCTTTTTACTATCGTAGCTTCCGACAGCAGATCACCTCGTGACGGAAAATTTTTAGAAAAACTCGGACAGTACAATCCAAAAGCACAAGACGCAAAAGTCTTAAGTGGTGTGAAAACTGATGCTATAAAAAAATGGCTAAGTAACGGTGCTCAGTTAAGTGATACCGTACGCACATTATTTAAAAGACATAATATAAAATTATAGCAAGCTCTTTGAACGCGCGGCTTGCTAAAAAAAGTAGGGTGCTATGAGTGAATTAAAGGATCTTATTGAGTACGTCAGTAAGGCCTTAGTTGACTTACCAGACCAAGTTGAAGTGAATGAGATTACGGGAGAGCAGACGACTGTAATTGAGTTAAAAGTGGAAAAATCTGATTTAGGTAAAGTCATTGGGAAACAAGGTAGAACAGCGAGAGCTTTGAGAACAATTCTTAATGCAGCTTCTACAAAAATGAGAAAAAGATCAGTCCTGGAAATTATTGAGTAGCTTTCATTTTTTCAGACTTACCTTGATGCCGGCTTTGCGCTGTGGTATGTCAAGTTATGGCAACTGAAGATAAAATGATCGTTTTAGGTAATTGTGGCAAACCCCATGGAATCAAGGGGGGATTTCTATTTAATTTCTTCAACACCAAAGATAGTAGTTTAAAAGCTGGTAACAAAATTCTTTTGCGTCCAACCGATTCAACTAGTTCTATTAAAGATTCAGGTCAAACTTTTGAAATAGCTAAAATCCAGTTTGGTGCTAAGACCATTTGCTACTTAAAAGATATAACTGATCGTAATATGGTGGAAGCTATGCTGCCTTTTCAGATAGAAGTTAGGCGAAAACAATTTCCAAAGA
>CALFYV010000341.1 GCA_937952395.1 uncultured Bacteriovoracaceae bacterium
TGATAAAATTAATGTAGTAGGTGTTATGCAATTTGATATGACCAATTACAAAGGAACCAGTGATAAAGACATCGTTCTTATGAGCGATTATACAAATAAGTATCAAAATGAATTTTTAACTAAGGTTATCGATACATATCTTCAAATTCCTTGGGGATACTCAAAATGTGGTTATGGTTGCTCAGATCATGCTTCTTGGCATCTTCAAGAGTACCCGGCATCTATGCCTTTTGAGTCTATGTTCCATGATTATAACCCCAAAATACACTCGACAGGCGATACCTTAGAGCAATCAGGCGGCGACGCTAAGCACGCAGCGAAATTTGCAAAAATGGCAGTTGCTTTTATGGTTGAGCTTGCTAAATAACTATAATTATTTCAAGAGTGAGCTCTATATAGAGCTCACTCTTTTTCACTTCTTGCGAACTAACTCCACTCCCATTACAATGTCTTTAAAAACCTAGGAACAACCATTGTCATTAAACCTTCCTCCAAATTTTTTTGAAGAAATAGAACAAACTTTAGATATCTCTGCCAAAGGGTTCGAAGCATCAGGTTTAGAAGGTATTCGAGATGTAGCTCAGGCAAAAGAAATTCTAAAAACTCTCAGCAGCGTTTATACCATGTCTCTAGCACTTTTTAAAAAATGTCCCTCATTAGAAAGTGTCTTTGATTACGAGTTCGGAGAGTTTGAAGGTTTTTTCTCAAGAGAAAGTGTGCTGGAAATTTGTTTTTTGGAAGAATACTTTTTCCCTGATAATGAAAACTATCCGATTGAAATAGAAGGGCAGTATAATAGCGAAGTAATCAGTTCTTATGAGAAAGCTTTTGAAGATTGGTGCGCACTAAAGCTTGAGCTTCATACCACCACACAGACTCTTATAAAAGAAAATTTTCAGGTTAAACTTAATCAAGGTAATTTAGAATGCCAGTGTAATGTTTGTGTGGGAGATTTTCGTGCCAAAATGCGCGATGTGATTTTCACTGAACAAACAGAATTCATGAATCAACTAACTCAAAAAATTGAAGAAATAATTGTTGATAAAAGTATTGACCAAATTAATGATGAAGTTTTTCGTTTTAGAAAAAAAATGGATAAAACTCTTCATTCCCTTCGCTATCGTTTAAAAAGAGGCTCTCTAAAAAAACTTGATGGAGAACTGCGAGATCTTTTCACAGAAAAATTTGGAAGTTTTTCTCCTTTAGGATTGCTCTATCAAGAAAAGTTGAAAAGTCATTTTCATGCTTTGCTAGAAGATGAGGGCTTTAAACCAGA
The DNA here is from genome assembly GCA_937952395.1 of uncultured Bacteriovoracaceae bacterium. Taxonomy (GTDB): domain Bacteria; phylum Bdellovibrionota; class Bacteriovoracia; order Bacteriovoracales; family Bacteriovoracaceae; genus CALFYV01. The sequence goes on from CALFYV010000341.1 coordinate 1,277, forward strand.
GATCGTCAAAGAAGAGGAGTGGGAAAGATTTTTTTCACAGCTGGGAACTTCGATTTGGCGTAATGAAAAATACTTAAGTTATGAATTTCAAAAATTTTTCCGCTCTATTATGGCACTTAAGAGAAAAGATATTTCAGCCACAATTTTGAAAGACTATCTCGGGCAATTTTGGATGCACTCTGAAGCTAGAAAATTAAATCGTAAAATTATTTATCATATGGGACCAACCAATTCAGGGAAAACCTATCATGCCATAGAGGCTTTATGTAAATCAAAGAGAGGGTGTTATCTAGCACCTTTAAGGCTTTTGGCCAGTGAGCTTTACGATACAATGAATAGCAAAGGTGTTAAGACAACTTTGCTGACGGGTGAAGAAGTCATAGAAATAGAAGGTGCAACTCATTTTTCTTCTACTATTGAAATGGCCAAGCTGCACGAAGAGTTTGATTGCTGTGTTATTGATGAAATTCAAATGATAACAGATCCTCATCGAGGTTGGGCCTGGACTCGAGCTCTGGTTAACCTTAGAGCACCTGAAATTCACATATGTGGGGATCCAAGTGTTTTTGATAAGGTTCAAGAAATTTTAAAACTCACCGGTGATACCATCGAAGTGAAAAATTATGAGAGAATGTGCGAACTAGAAATTATGGATAAAACGATCACTCTTAGTGCATTACAAAGAAGTGATGCTCTGATTTGTTTTTCACGCCGAAATGCTCTGAAATATAAACATGATTTAGAACAACTAGATTTTAAAGTTTCAATTGTCTATGGCAGACTTTCTCCAGAAGTGCGTCGAGAACAAGCCAGAAAATTTGATGATGGAGAGACGGATATCATGGTTTCAACTGATGCTATTGCAATGGGAATGAATCTTCCGGTTAGAAGGATTGTTTTCTCCACACTGACTAAATTCATAGATGGCAAAGAAATTGTCATTACTCCGAGCGAGATTAAGCAAATTGCTGGTCGAGCTGGACGTTTTAAGCGCTTTCCTACAGGATATGTCACGTGTCTATCTCGAGTTGAAAATGGAATTCAAGATATAAGAAATGCCATCCAAATGGAATTGAAACAAAAAGACAAGGTCATGGTTGGCCCTGATTTAGAGATTTTTTCAAGAGTTAATCAAGCCTTAGAAGAACACAATTTGATGAAATTAAAACTTTCTGAGTTTTTACGTCTTTTTAATACCATGACTTTTCAGAAGCCTTTTTATTGTGTTGATCTCAAAGAGATGATTGAACTTGCTGAAATGGTAGAAGAAGCTGATCAAAATGAGGTTTTAACTTCTGCTGAAGTTTTTGGCTTTACCTGTGCTCCCGTGAGTTTAGGTTTAATCGATCATGTCCAGTACTATATCTGGGTTCTCAATAACTTTGTTCAGTCAAAACCAATAGAAAACGAACCTATTGATGATAGTTCAAACAATATCGATTATCTTGAAACAGCAATTAAATGTGTCGAGTTATACCAATGGCTTTCTCGTCATTTCAATGGCAAGAACTTTAGTTTTGATGAAAACAATTTATTGAGAAATAAATCTAATGCAGTTGAACGACTTAATGAACTTTTAAGTGAAAAAACCCAGAGGCATTGTTCGAGCTGTGGAGTTAATCTTCCCGACAAACATGAGTTTAATATTTGTGAAAATTGCTTTCAAGAAAAGCGCAAATCATATAAGAGAAGAGGCGGTTTTTCTGGAAGGCAATCCAAAACCTCTAAGAAAAATTCTCAAAATTCACCATATGCAACACGTAAGGGAACCAAGAAAAAATCAAAATCAGCTGCTTTTAAAAAATTTCGCTAATTAAAGAGTGATACCTTTTTCCTGCATCTCTTGAAAAAAAGGTGAGTGTAATTTAGCTTCTTCAGTTGCTAGTAGATTATCGCTATAACAAAATGATAATTTTTCCATTCCACTTTTGGCTTTGGCACAACTTCTTTTATTCTCAATCATTTTATTCACGCAATTATTCATATACTGTGGAATCAGTTTTTTATATTCGGCAGCTAAGTTATTGATGGCCACATTTTTTATAGCTTCTTTTTTATCTTCAATCTGAGTGTCGTGAACCATCTTTAAAATACGGCTCATATAATTAACAGTCATTACGTCTGTGGCATGAGTGAAAACCGGAGGTATTGTTCTAAATTCGAGTTTAGCACGCTCGATAGGCTTCTTTTTAGATAATTCTGATAAAGATTTATCCAGGCGGTTAAGACTATCTAGATATCGGTTATTCTCATGAACATAATTCATTTTTTTTGATATAAGTTCAAAAGCTAGTTGTGTGCAAGCAGTTTCATAAGACCTTGTATCGGCCCTAGTTACACTAAAAGTGAAAATAATAAAAAGTACCAACATTAGCAATTTCATCTTTCCTCCGCAATATGAGAGTCTAAAACTCTCTAGGCAACCCATCATAGTGCAAATAAGCGTCCAAAAACAGCTCTTGTGTAAGAATACTCAGGGGTGTCTAAAGTTTAGACAGTTTCTAAAAATTAGACACCAAGATTAACTCTAACTCATTGAAAATTCATTTGAGACACTTCAATAAAAAGATATTTAGAGAGATATTTTTCTGTTTGATGAACAATTGCTTGGCCCCAAACAGGCATTTTGACCCTATTGAGAGGAGCTTTACAAAGGAAGAGAAAATCCCTATTTTGGGTTCATGAAAATGTCACAATGGGCACGACAACTACTACTGGGTGAATCTCTAAAAGATAAGCTTATTTCTACAAGCAATTTGGAAATCGACAACAATCTTATTCAACTACCAGAATCACCTGGTCGTAATCAACAACTACAGTTTTCTTCAAAAAAAATGAAATTTCCTAAAGCCGTAAACCTCGATCAAAATGAAAAAAAAGCAATGGCCCTGCATGCTTTTGCCAACCACGAACTTTTGGCGATAGAGATGATGGCCGCTTCTCTACTTATTTATCCTCATACCAACAAAGATGAGATAAAACTCAAACAAGGGATTATCTCAGCGATAAAAGATGAGCAAAAGCATTTAACGCTCTATATACAAAGGCTTAATCAATTAGGATTTGATTTCGGAGACTTCCCACTTAATGATTTTTTTTGGAAACAAATGCCCTCCCTTAAAACAATGCCCAATTACCTAGCAGTGATGGCCCTAACTTTTGAGTCGGCTAATTTAGATTTTTCTTTTTTTTATGAAAATGTTTTTCGCCAAATGGGTGATATTCAAACAGCCGATATTATGAAAACCGTTTATCAAGATGAAATTTCCCATGTGGCACTTGGTGGTCACTATTTAAACAAATGGAGAGAGGATAAAAGTCTTTGGGAATATTACCGAGAATGTTTGCCCTTTCCGGTAACACCTGACCGGGCCAAAGGAATCTATTTTTATAAAGAGTCGAGATTGAGTGCAGGCCTAAGCCAAGAATTTTGTTATGAACTAGAGCGATTTAAAAGTCATTTTAAAGTGACTCAAAGAAAGCAATGGAATTCCAGTGCTTCCTTATAAAGTTAATTTTGATTATGAGTATCAGCTTTTTGATTCTCACTATGAAATCTCAAAATATCAAAAATTTAATAAAGAGTGGGAGTTCCTTTATTGGATCTCTGGCGAAACAGCTCCGCTTATTTCTTGTCGAACGTATTCAGCTGATTATCTCAGTTTTATTGAAGACTTCACTGGTCATAAGCCTATTTTCTCCAACAATCAGAAATTTGAATATTGGGTTGGTAATATTGAAGAGCAATATAAAAAAGTCAATTCACGTTTTACTTCAACTCAATTTGCTACTGAAAACAACTTTGCTCACCCCTTAACTAGTATTAATAAGATACCAGACTATGAGGGAGATTATTTAATCAAGAGTGAGGGGGGGCTTTCGGGTAGGAGCTTTAAAAAAAATGCAATTCCTAAAGGTGATTATATTTTTGATCCACTTTTGAAAAGAATTTTTGATTTTTCTATTCTTTTTGTTCACGGTAAAGCTTATTTTTATCAAAATATTATCGATGATAAATTTCAGTACAAGGGAACAAGGATATTTAATAAAAATAAATTTGAACTACAAACGTTAAATGAACTCTATCCTCACTCAACAATCTGGAATGATTTCGAAGAAAAAATAGAAAAAATTTTCAATTACTATGAATCAATGATTCCTAATGAGATTTGGAATATAGATAGTTTTTTATACGAAGAAAGTGGCGAAGTGAAAATGTATTTACTTAGTGAAGTCAATTTTAGAAAAACCATGGGGTATTGTTTCGTTAAGATGATGGAGTTGTTTAAAACGGATAAGAATACAATTGAGTTTTTAATTAACCCTAAAGAATCTAAAGGTGAAGTCATTCAACTCTCTCCTGAGGATAATCAGTTTAAATTAGTTTTGGATTGTTACTAATTTGTTCAATCTTGTTTCAGAAATGAAACACATAATTTAAAGAATAAAAAAACCCTCGCTTTTGCGAGGGTTTGACGATACTAAGCTGATCAAGATTTTCTCTCACTAAGTTATCCTGAGGAGAGAGGCTTTAATAATAACATAATGTATAAAAAAACAAAAGGTTCAATGATTTCAATAAGCTAGTGTAAATCCAAGACTCCACTTTCTGCCCGAAAGGGTAACCAAGGAAGGAGGAAAGTCATGGACGACGCTAAGCTGATCAGGGTTATAAGTTTTTTAATTGCAGCACTTAGATTGTACTTAAGTCTGCTGCATCTTATGAAAGGTTTATAATCCTGGGGAGAGAGGAGAGTGATGTCTCTCCTCTTTTATTCTTTATTTTCATTCTGAAATAATCGATAAGTGGCCAAGAGCTTATTTCCGACTAAATTTTCATCTTCTCCGTAAGCAATGATTTCACCGGGACTTCCCTTTAAGAAAAAGACATTCATCGTTTTCTCATTTGCCATTTTTTTTATTTCACTGTTCATCTCTAAAAGATCAATACTGGCGTTTTCTGAAACGAAGTCATGAGATTTATTCTTCATCATTTTCCAAAGTTCATTATGATAAATTTGAAAAATAAATTTAATTTTGGCATTAGCTTCATAGATGACAAAATGTGTGAGCGTTTCATTTGAGGGAGCAATCGGGCCCTGGGCATTCACTTTGAGTTTAGCTAGCTCACATGAAGTGACACTGGTGTATTGATTTTGATTCAAGTGAGGGTATTTTCCAGTTTGTGAGCCAGTGATAATGATTTTGTCTGCGGACTTTAAAGATAAATGTCCATAATTGAGTGTTTCAGTTTCACCAACTAATCCAATTTTATGAAAAATAGCACGCCATTTTTCTAAGGTGTGAACGTATTTTAATTCTGGGCCGGGGGTTTTTTTGAGCTGGCATTGGAACTTTTGTACCCCTTTGTTCTCTTGCATTTAACACCTAATTTTATTTAACCGATACTCCATATATAGCTATTTTACCCTAAAGGGCAAAAGATGGATAAGAATTTCATGGAGGACTTAAAGTCCAAGACACAAAAGCAAATAAGAGATTTGAAGACAAATCCTGCTTTACTCAATTTAAAAGAGAAATTTCCCTTTTTAAAATCCGTTTTGGGTGAAGAAGTTGTTGAGAAAAAAACTCATGCAAGTCCAGAAGTAGATGAATCTAATCAAGATAAAACCGGGCAATTTAATGCGGCTGAAATTTTAAATGAGGAAATGACGGAGAGTTCAGAAGAAGTCTCAATTTTAAAAAACCCTGAAAAACGAAAAAAATTATTATATGTATTGGCCATTTTAGGCGTGGTTTGGCTGCTCTTTGAGGAAGAAGAAGTTACCCCACCTCCAGTTATTCAACCAAAAGTGAAACAAGCTGTAGTCAAAACTCCACCAAAGAATTTTGAAGTAAAAAAGGAAGTCATACCTCAAAAAGAAGAAGTTAAAGAGGTTGTCATGGAGGAAAAGTCTGAAGAAAAAATAGAAGAAAGTATAGCTATCCCTCCAGTTGAAGAAGTCACTGTCCAAATTGAAGAAGAAGTTTCCCCGCAACCAGTTGAAGAAGTAGTAGAGACTAATACTGAAGTGAGAGCAGATAATATTGTCTCACAAAATGAAGCAGAGATTGAAGCCATTGAAACCGCAAGGGCTGAAGAGCAAGTTACAGAAGAGCAAACTACAGAAGAGGTTGCAGAGCAAGATATGGTGGGAGAATCAGAAAATCCATTGGCTGATGATAGTCTCACCAGTGAAAATGTTTTAATGGAGCTTGAAGAAAAGTTAAAAGAAAAAAAAGCAAAACAAGAAGAGCAAATTGTTTATGCTACTCCTCGCTATACGGTAAAAGGAAGAGGTTTAGTATATAGTTGCAAGGGCAAGCATTGGGCTTGTGTGAACGGGGAAAATTATAGTAAGTGTGAAAAGAATTATAATTATCACCAATATGTGAAAAGACCAAGTGAGTGTTATCCTGATTCCGTGTATCAAAGTTCCGACGACTGTGGAATGGCCCATCAAAATAAAATTGATACTAATGCTGAAATTGATTTTTGTAATTAAGCAGCTTTCTTAGTGAATTCTTGATCCATAACTTCAATATAGAAAGTGTCTTTCTGTTGTGAGTCTTCTTTCTTCATACCCTTGATAAATTTTGGAACCATTTTAGGATCAAATTGAGTTCCGGCACAATCCTTTAATTCTTTAAAAGCGATATCATGAGCTAATCCTTCTCTGTATGGACGAGTCGAGGTCATCGCATCAAAAGTATCGGCAATCAGGATAATCCTTGAGCATAGTGGGATCTCCTCTTCTTTTAAATTATTTGGATAACCCCTACCATCCCAACGTTCGTGATGGTGTCTGGCATTTAGGGATATTTTTTCAAAACCTTTAAAGCCATCAAGAATTTCGGCTGATTTTACAGGGTGTTGTTTCATAATACGAAATTCTTCTTCATTTAAACGGTCTTCTTTTAAAAGAATTCTATCGGGTGTTCCAATTTTACCGATATCATGAAAAAGGGCCGATAATTCAAGTTCATAAAGGGTTTGTTTATCTAGTTTCAACTCTTTACCCAAAATTAGGGAATAAAACGTGACCCTCATACTATGGCCAAAAGTATAGTGATCTTTACAATCAAGAGCATGTAAAATGGCCCTAGCTGCCATTTCAGAGACCTTCTTTTGTTCCTCTTGAAGCTCTTGGACTTTTTTACCAAGCTCAAACAAGGCAGTTGCCATGGTTGGTGAAGGCATAACTAACAAATTGCTTTTTTTCTGAGCACCCATTTATATACTCCGATCCTCTAGTTCTCTTCGGTTGTTTTAAAGAAAATTAAAATGTAAAATCTAAGCAATTCTAGACGGTTGAAACTACATGAATACAAACTTAGCAGTTATTGAAGCCTCGACAAAATTGAACAGATTACTCAAGTATATTTCTGATGATACTCCGTTGTTAAATATCAGCTGGTCAAGCTTATCTTTTTCAGATTTTTTAAATATTAAATTTTTTGACCAAGTCATTTTATTAAACATAACTCCTGATTGGCTTTTTCAAAATGATCAGATTGTAGTAAAAAATAAACTCAAAGATTTTTCACAATGTATTTTATTTTATTCACGTACCGATTTAAATACCGTAGTCCAAGATTTTATTAATATTCTTATTAGGGAAAATAATAATGTAACGGGTTGCTTTGAATTAGAAAGTAGTACAAAAAATTATTTTTTAATTAGAAACTATTTATTCCAAATCGTAAAAACTAAAAATGAACAAAATCAAATGAAAGCTCAGCTTTTGAGAATGAATAATCAAATTGGAGAAGTTACCCATTTCTTGAATAAAGAACTTTTGAAAATTAAAAAAATTCATGAAAAAGTTTATCCTTCTAAACTAACAAGCTTTAGAGGTTTTAAAATTACTAGTAAGTTTGAAGCTGGTATTTCTTCTGGTGGAGAGTTTTTTGACACAATCAAATCACAAAATAAATTACTTATCATGATGAGTTCTTGTGATTCATATTTAAAGTCTACTGCGATACTTTCGCTTTTCGTTACGTTGAAAGAAAATAAAAAATTTGACCCCAACTTACTGGCGAATTTTGTTAAAGAAATAGAATCCCAATTTTATCAACTTTCTACTTCAAGTTCATCCGTTAAAAATAATGCACTATTTCTTATGACTATCGATTTAGCTAAATTGAAAGTCAGTGGCTATAATTTTGGTGAATATACCCTGTTAAGAGGGCCAGGCGACACTCATGTTATTGGCAGAAGGCTTCCAATTAGTTACTCTTTAATGGACAAGGCTTATTTCGAAATTGATTTAACTAGAGGAAATCGCTTAATGATTATATCTCCGGGTTTAAAATCTAATTGGCAACGCTTTAATATGGAAATACCGATAGATATTTTTATTAACGATCATTTAGATATTCCGGGTTCTGAACTTATTAATGAGCTTTTTTATCAAATAAAAAAAAATATAGGTGATGATTTCTTAGAAAGAGATTCATCAGCATTATTAGTTGAGGTAGAAAAAAATGCAATTGCTGAAGTTTAGTATTCTTTCTCTCATTTTATTTATTAATCTAGCTCAGAGCTTTACTTCCATGGATTGCTTAAAAGCTAACTATGAAACGGAAATAACTCATAAAGGTGAATTGTTTGGATTAATTAAACATGAATTTAAAATTATCAAACAAAGATGCTTAATTGAAATAACCCAAAAGAAAATTTTCCCTAAACAATGGAATATTGATGTTTGCCGTGAACCTATTCATACTAAAATAGATTCTAAGGGAAGTGTTAATGTTTATAAGCGTGTTCAAGATTGTTCACTAGAAAAAGAAGAGAGTGATTATTGTGACGAACTCAAGGAACTTTTGAATATTATGCAAGATGATGGTTTGATTTTTGCTGAGGGTGAGCGTGACAAAATTGATTCCCCGCATGGTCAAGTGTACTGTAGTTACCTTTTAGTAAAAAATTATTTAGAACAAGGTTTAGTTTTTAGCCCCGAAAAAGATTCTATCGATATCTTTGAATCAAAAAAAGAAACTTGTACTACAGACTCTCTACCTGAGAATAAAAATCAAGGCTTAAATACAGCGCCGAGTGAAAGCAAAGAAAAAGAAGCCAAACCGACAGGCAGTTTTTAATTACTTCTATCTATGCATTTTTAAGTGCATTTTTTAAATCCGCAATTAAATCATCGACATGCTCTATACCAACGGATAATCGTATTAAGTTATCGCTAATACCTAGGCTTTCGCGAACTTTTAAAGGAATTGAGGCATGAGTCATAATTGCTGGATGTTCAACCAAACTTTCTACTCCACCCAAACTTTCAGCTAGAGAAAAATATTCGAGATTTTCTAGGAATTTCTTGGCAGAACGTAGTCCACCTTTTATAAAAAAAGTTATCATCCCACCAAATCCACTCATCTGGGCAATAGCTAAGTGGTGTTGTGGATGTGATTCAAGTCCTGGATAAATAACTCTTTCGACTTTTTTATGTTTTTCTAAGAAAGTTGCAATTTTTATAGCATTGGCTTCATGAGTTCTCATTCTTACTGCTAATGTTTTGAGTCCACGAAGCACTAGCCAGCTGTCAAAAGGAGACTGGCTTGGCCCAATAGAGTTTTGTAATTTCCATAATTGCTCATACCATTTCTTTTTATTTAAAATAATAGCACCACCCACAACATCAGAATGGCCATTGATATATTTGGTCATTGAGTGAACAACAATATCAATTCCGAGAGTTAGTGGGTTTTGAAAATAAGGACTCATGAAGGTGTTATCTACAACTGTCATAGCATTGAGCTGTTTAGCTAAATCGGCAACAGTTTCAATATCGGTAAGCTTTAGCAGGGGGTTCGTTGGCGTTTCAAGCCAGACTAAATTGGGTTTGACTCGATTCATCGTTTTAGCTAGTTCTTCGATATTAGTTGTATCAACAAAGATAAACTCATGCATATCCTGAAAAACGGTAGTGAAAAGTCGATAAGTTCCACCATAAACATCATCACCACAAATAACTTTACTACCTTTTGGCAGTAGATGCATGATGAGCATTGTTGCTGACATACCACTGGCAGTAGCAATAGCAAATTTTCCTTTTTCTATAGCCGCCAAATTTTCTTCTAAACGACTTCTTGTTGGATTATGTGATCGAGTATATTCAAAACCAAGATGTTCTCCAGGCGAAGACTGAACATAAGTAGATGTTTGATAAATAGGGGGAATAATTGCACCAGTTTGTTGATCAGGATGCCCCACTGCATGAATAACCTTGGTTGCTATATGTTTTTTAGAGTAATTTTTCATAGTCTTACGCCTTCTTTTTTTAATATTTCGTCAATTCGTTTCTTTATTTGGTTATTCTCTTCAACTTTATAATTATGTTGTTTCATCCAGTTATCATTATATATTTTGGACGAATATCGATTACCTGAATCTGGAAGAATAACAAGAATTCGTTTGGGTTCTTTTAACTTTTCGGCGTATCTAATGGCACCAAGCAGAGCAGAGCCACAACTACCACCTGAATAAATCCCCTCTTCTTTTAACATTTGCCTAGTCATTTGAAAGGATTCTTCATCACCAACTATTTCAAAATCATCAATCACATCAAACTTAACATTCTCGGGTAGAAAGTCTTCACCGATACCTTCTAACACGTAAGAATTGGCTGCAGTCATTTCACCAGTTTTATGATAATGGGCCAGAATTGAACCTTTACAATCAATTCCTACAACTTTTAATTTTGGCATTTTCTCTTTAAGAAATTTTCCCGTACCAGATATTGTTCCACCTGTTCCCACGCTTGCCATAAAAATATCAAAATCACCCTGTGTTTGTTCATAAATTTCTGGGCCAGTCCAAGTGTAATGAGTTTTAAAATTATCCGCATTACTATATTGGTTTAGATGAATTCCATTTTCCAATTTTTTTCCAAGTAAAGCAGAAACGCTATAATAAGAGCGAGGGTCATCTGGTTCTACATTGGTTGGGCAAACAACAACTTCAGCACCGAAAGCTTTAAGGTTATCAATTTTTTCTTTGGATTGTTTGTCGGCCATAATAAAAACAGCTTTATATCCATTAACAGCTGCATACATAGCTATTCCTACTCCTGTGTTTCCGCTAGTTCCTTCAATAAAAGTTCCCCCTGGTTTTATATCCCCTCGTGCTACTGCTTCTTTGCACATAACATAGCCCAAGCGATCTTTGACTGAGCCACCAGGATTCATATATTCAAGTTTGACGTAAATTTCAGATTCAACATGTTTGGCCAATTTTTGAATTTTTATAATTGGAGTATTACCAATCACATCTAAAATTGTTTTGTTAAATTTTTTCATAATACATCCCGTATTTCATAACCAGCAGCAATGGTTGAAAGTCTGCCTATAATTGAATAAATAGCTTCTTTTGCTTTATGATCACAGTTCTCGCGAATTTCACTGATACAATATTTTTGGTAAACCATACCTTTCGCATTTAGATTAGATTGAGTACTTCTAAGAGGATTAGCCCGCATGAATCCGCCAACACTTTCTGCATTGATAAGGTAAATAGTCACCTCAGCAGGATGATTATCATATTTGATAACTGTCTCGACACCTTCTTGTACCAATACTTTGGTAAACTTTATTTTGTTCTTACCTATATCCATTTTGTTGCGATTTTTCCGATTCATGTTGATAATTTCTTCACCACTTTTCACAACACTAATTCCCATACCATAAGTACCCTGACTGGCTTTAACAAAAACTGAACTCTCTTTTGGTAATTCCGTGATAAGCGAATCAATTTGAGCTGCCAACTCTGTTAGACCATCTTTACTTGCAAAGTCGACATTATCAACCATCTTAAATTTTGCTTGTAGCAAATCTGGATTGATAGAAAATTTTTCACAAAACTCATTGGCCACTTTAGAGTAGTAGGTGAAGTGAGAGATTTTTTGTCTTTGAAACCAACCAATTTTAGGGGTTGGAATGACCGGAGCTTTGATCGTCTCCCAATCAATATTTAAAGGTGAAGACTGATCGTGATTGAGTATAACAAAACACATGCTTTGATTATTAGCAATAAAACATCCATCTTTGACAACCGCTTTATGAATAGTTAAATCCCATCCAGATTGTGATTTGAGATCAACTTTATTACTTTCTTGAAAAACAGCTTCATCAACAGTAAAAATCGTTACGTTGTATCCAGCTTTTTCTAAAGTATTTTTTAAAGTATAAAGATGATCAAGATAATAAAGGTTTTTAGTATGTGATTCAGGAATGATCCCAATATTTTTAATCTCGGGGTCAATTTTTTTAATTTCTTTTTTAAATTTTTCTGCACAGACCAGTAAATCCAGCATGCAAACATTATTAAAGCCTGCCGGATAGATATTATTATCAACAGGAGCAAATTTAGTTGCACTCTCTCTGATATCAACACTTGAATATAGTGGCACCGGCAGATCTTTAACCATACTATCTATGAAATGATTTATTTCTTTCCAGGCTTTAGGGATAAAACTTTCTAGCTCTTGCTTCGTATTTATCTTGTATGTCATATTGTCTCCAAGGGCCATTGTATCGCTAATTGTTTTACATGCTCTAGTGGTGATTTTTCAAAGATTTCAGAGAATTCTAGTACATTTTCAAAGGAATCGCTAAGAGAATTTCTAATTTTTCGTTCTCTAGATAGAGACGTTCGACGTAATTCATCTAAAACTTGATTTAAGCCTTCTTCACTTTTTAACCACAGTGATTCGTTGCATTTATTTAAACAAGCATAATTATCTTTATGGATAAAATTGGCAGTTTGTTGCTTGAGAACAACGGCTTCTTTAAACTTATCCTGTTCAACGGAAGTGACGAGAAACCAGTTTGAAAAATCTTGGTTTTTAAATTTCTCTTCCAATGTGATAGCATTTAAGAAAACATTTTTATGGGCGTGAGTAGCTTCAATAGCAATCAGGAATTCTTCAATAAAAGAAGTTCCGGTGACCTTTTTTAGATAAGATAAAATTTTCTTTATTCCCGCATCCATAATTTCTTGTAGAATATTTTTTTTCTTTCCCATTCTTAAATAGGGGACAAGGTCCATTAATCTTTTATCAAAAAAACTTTGAATTTTATTACAACTTTGTAAAAAGTCTAAAAAATGACTACCGGGTGGAGTATCAAGGATGATTGTTTGATAGGTGCCTAAATCATAAGCTTTTTGAACTTCAATAATGGATAGTATTTCATTCATACCACCATAGGGTTTGCTTAAAATTTTGAGTATTCTATTTTTTGATAAATCTATTTTGCCGTTTTCTCGACTTATTTTCATTAAAGTCTTATCAGGGGACATTAACAATGCATCTAAATAACAAGAGTCAATTTGTACAGTCTGTATTTCTCCCGCATCTGCATCATTCAAGTTGAGCAGCTGCTTTAAACGCTTAGCGGGATCTATCGTGATCAGGAGAACTTTAGCACCAGATTGAGCTAATTTGAGTGCCCTGGCTGTTGCAAGTGTTGTTTTGCCAACTCCGCCAGTGCCACAAAAAATTTCAAACTGCTTGGGAATCAAATTCATGAGCTTTCTTATACTAAACTTTCCATGTTGGGTAAAAGGTCGTTTATCATTTGTGTATATTCACTCTCGAGGCTATGAGGAATTATGTTGTTTATTATTGGATTCGCTTCAATTTCTTGCTCTATGGCCATCTTTTTTTGAATAAAATCAGGTAATGGACCCTGCGTTAGTCCTCTAATTTGTGAAAGAGAATTATTAAGGGTAAGGCCTATATCAATTTCCACTATATTTTTAATTTGCTCTATCAGTTCACAACTTTCATTCAAGGCCATTAGAGAGGGAAGTGTTATGATATTTATTTTACAGAAATTATTAGAGTAAAGTTTTTGAAGCATTTTTTGTGTGTCATCAAATAAGATTCCGCTTTGAAAAATTTTTTGAAAATTACTGGTGGCTTCCAGCATCGTTAGCGCGTGACCTGAAGAAGGAGAATCTAATACCATGACCATGGGTTTCTCATTTTTTATTGCATCTTGAGACATTTGCAAAATTTGTCCTAAGTAAATGAGATAATTGAAGCCTGGTATCATATTAATTAATGTTCGGAAAAAAGGAGTTTTTACGATTCCTTTGGCAATTAAATGTGAATGAAATTTGTTAGTAATGTAATTAATTGCGCATTCTTCTAAACTTAGACCTAGGCTTGGAATATCAAGCATCTTTGCGATGGCTTCATCTTGTTCATATTTATCTTTATCCTCTAATAAAGAATTATGTTTAAAGAATATATAAAGTGGATTGTGATTATTATTTTTTAAATATTGGCAAAAACTTAATGATAAAGTTGTTTTACCAACTCCACCTTTGCCAGTGAAGATGTACAAAGAGCGAGGTGTTTTTGGTGACATGCTTAGAATGCGTACATCAGAGTGAGCAGTAACTTGAAGTAGGTTCCTGACACATCAGCTTGGTCGTCTTGTTTAATTTTAAACGGCTTGTGAAGAATTCCCAAAATACCCATAGTGTAGCGTTCATTCAGCTTTAAATCAGCTCCTCCACCGAAATTGATACCAAAGGTATATTTACCATTTGACCCTTTGGTTAACCCATTACCAACATCACGGGTAACTTTAGGTCTATAAAAACCAAGTCCTCCAAGAATAAATGGAGAAAATGAATCGAAATCAAAAACGCGGGACTTAATTGACGTTGTTAGGGCCATTAATCGCACATCTTTATTTTGGACTTGGTGGTCAGATACGTGTCCGGAGATAAGCAGGTCAAATGTTCTGCTGGCATTATAACTATAAAAAATATCAGTGGTAATAGAGTCATCACCATTACTAGAGAAATCACCCATTAAAAACGTTTGACCTAGTCCAACGCCCATTGAATGTTTTCCTGGGGCTGAGTTTACTTCTGAGGTCGAAATAGCTTTTGTGCTGGTTTGAGTAAAGGCTTTAAAAGAAAAAGCCCCCACAAAAAGGACTGTGAGGGCATATTTAAATACTGAAGTTGTTTTCATTAAACCTTCCTAACAAATGAACTATAAGAATATCTTAGTTCAAAGTGCTGGGAGTTTCAACATTTGCTGAAGCATTAAAGCTGTTAGTTGCAAAATTGTTTGAAAAAGAGCTTTCTTCTTTAGCTGCTTCTTCAGTTTTAGCAACACTTGATGCAAAATTAAGATTTAATTGAGACTCAAGACCTTTAATGTAACCAGTAAGCGTTCCTTCTGTAGAGCGGATAACTCTCTTTAGAAGCTCTGTGTCACCTGGCTTCAATGACTTTCTTTCTTGATCAAAAAGTAATTGAATTTGAGTCATGTAAGTAATGTCATTCTTAGTTTTGTTGTCAATAACTTGAATTTCATTACCTTCTCTAACGATTTGTGCGATCTCTTCTAGAGTTACATAACAACTCTGAAAAGTGTCATACAGTTTACGGTTTTGGTACCTTTTAATAATTCTCACGTCTTTCATGTCTTCCCCTATTGTATTTGGCCTTCTGGCATTCACTCTAGTTGACTAAATTTGTTAATTACTTTGATTATTGGCGGCTAATGCTTTGCCTCTCAAAGCTGATGACTCTATAAACCAAAGTTAAAGAATCCTGTCAACCCGGCCCGTCAAAAAAAAATTGTTTTTTTGCTTCTATAAAGAATGTTGAGAAAAAATTACCCGCCCTGGATGCCGCACTGTGTAAAAAGTATAAGATGCTGAAATTATTATAAAAATTAAAAAAAAGAGCACACTTACTAAACATGGCAAAATCTTCACTTTAGGTAGTTTCAATTACATTTGTTATGAGCATTTCCGATACAAATATAAGCATGGAAGCTCTTTTGAAGTGTTTAAGACTTTGAAATTGCTAAATTAGGAAGACACTCAAAATGCCAAAACTTATTTTAAAATTGTTGATTATCCTGACGATGTTTAATCTTCTATCGTGTTCGATGATAAAAAATCATAAAAAAGATAATAGGCTTTTAGAGGCAGGGCAGACCGTCGAAACAAACTTGGAGAAGAAACAATCTTTGGATGAGGTTTCAAGAAAACTAGAAGAATTGATAGTTGAAGCTAAAAAGTCTGGAGATAGTGCAGTCCAATTCTTGGCCACTGATATGTTTCTTAAGGCGAGCTCGGCGCAAATTCACGGTGATTATGCTACGGCAAATTTCTTATACCAACATCTGAGCAAATTATTACCTAATGAGCTCTATATCCAAAAAAAATATGCCATTTCATTGATTAAGGCGGGGGATCTAACGAATGCTGAAGTTGTTTTAAATGGGATTTACAGGAAAGATCAAAGTGAAGAAAAAGTAGGTTTAATATTAGCGGGTGTACAAAGTGGCCTTGGAAAAACAAAACAAGCAAAGAAAATTTACACATCGATTTTAAAGAAAAATCCAAAAAGTAAGGATGCTTGTTTGTTTTTAAGCAAGGTTCATTCAATAGAAGAGCAGTATGATAAAGCCCAGTCTGTTCTGTTGACTTGTCAAAATAAAAGTAAAGACAAAAGTGAATTTCTTTATTACCGAGGAAAACTTTCTTTAGAGCAAGGCAAGTTAAGAGAAGCTCAAACTTTATTTACGCAAGCTTACAAGCTAGATTCCTCGCTTTCTGAGGCTGCTTTAGCCTTGGGATTAATAGAAGAAGAGCAAGGGAAAATAGACAATGCACTAAAAATCTATAGAAAACATTTAAAGAAACATGAAAATGACGAAGTCATTCTCTTGCGTTTTGTTCAAGTACTTTTTGCTGAAGAGAAATTTAAAGAAGTAATACCGTATGCTGAAAAGTTAATTGATCTTGAACCAGATAATCTGAATTTAAAAGTAAAACTAGGAATTATTTATTCCGATTTAAAAAATTATAAGAAGGCAATAGCCATTTTTAAAGACTTATTAGTATTTGCTCCAGAATCAGATAGAATCATGTATTACCTAGGGGCCATCTACCAAGAGACTAATCAGCACGAGGAAGCTATTAAATACTTTGGTCGTATAAACGCTGAGAGTGCGCTTTTTTCAGACAGTGTTCTCCAAATAGCGAATATGCTTTCATTGATGGCCCAGGATCCCAAGCGAGAAGATCGTAGTGCTAAAGCTAAGGAGTTTTTAGCATATACAAAAGAGAAAGCAGAAGCCCATGAAGCTTTAAAGGTGGAATTAAAAGTTATTAAATCAAATTACCATGATAGCTTGAATGAGTTAGATGAAGCGATTGCTTTGCTTGAAGAAGTTAAAGAGCATGCTGACTTTACAAATACTCATCGCTATTACCTCGCATCTTTGTATGAAAAGAAAAAGCTTTATCAAGAAAGCGAACAACTAGTTTTTCTTATTGTAGAAAAAGAGCCGCAGAATGCTCATGCTTGGAACTTTCTTGGTTACTCTTTATTAGAAAGAGGCGAGGAATTGGATAAAGCCTATCAGTATATTACTAAAGCAGTTAAACTTAAGCCTAATGATGGTTATATTAGAGATTCATTGGGGTGGTATTATTACAAGCTGGGGAAATTGGAAAAAGCCTTAAAGGAAACAACCCAAGCTGTAAAGCATTCACCAGGAGATGTGATTATAACTAAACACTTGGCACAAATTTATCAAGCTATGAAGAAATATAAAGAAGCCAAGCGCTATTATGTTGAAGCTTTAAAATACGCTAAGCAAGATTCCCAACGGCAAGATATTGCCAACCATCTTCAGCAACTCGAAAAAAGCCGCCAGCCGGCTAATAAAAAAAAATAAGCAAGCATTCCTTTCACGCTGACTTTGCGTTACCATGAGTTATGAGATGGAAATTGTTTTTTTTACTGCTTTTTGTAGGATGTGGTGTACTGCATATCAAAAAAAGTCGCCTCTTACTACTCTCAGGTAAGCCGAAAGTTGATATTGTAAAATATGTTAGTCCAAACTGCCTAAGCTCCAGTGGAGTCGGTAGGCTGACTATAGGTGAAGAAAACCATCAATTTCGTTATGAATCTTTTAATAATTTAGATACTAACCATTGGGCATTGGGACTCTATTTTTCCTTAATGGGGGAAGAGGTCGTTAGGCTTAATTATGCTCATCAAAAAATCTCTGGCAGTTTTTACGAAAGGATTAATCAATATTTAGAACAGAATCAAAAAGAAGGTTCCAATATAGAATTGATGTCTGACTTTAAGAGTTCACTATCAATTTTTTTACGCTTAATAAAAGATATTAAAAATCAAAATTTTATCGAGCGCTGTCAGATTTTAAAGAATGATCTCAAAAAACAAATTCTTAAATTTAATTGTTACGATCGTTTTACGGGCCATGAAAAAATAATAGAGGCTAAATTTCAAGAAGATATCATCACTTTCATTTCACCAATGAACGACTCATTTGAAATGGAATTAAGTTTTCAAGACAATCACCAAGGTCAGTGGAGGCAAACTCAATTGACTTTACGCAAAAATACGTGGTGGAGTCAATATCCACTTTTTAATATTGTTCTTCAGGCCCATAGCTGCCAATAAATAACCGACAAGTAAGTTTTTATTAGACACCAAAATACAAGAATAAGTAGAAAATGAATACTTGTTCTTGTATCAAAGGTATTGAGCGTACTTAGGATACTTAACCCTTGGGGATTTAGGGAGAGTATCGATGAAAAATTTAGTTCGTATTTCTGCACAAGGATTGTTGTGTTTTGTTTTGCTTTTAATAGGGTGTACAAAAAAGCAAGATCTGTCTCAAAAAGTTCTTTATCAAAGAGTTAAAGCTGAAGTAAAAGGATTTGATCCAATTCAAGCCAGTGATTCTTATGCATCCCGAGAAGTTTCCAAAGTTTATGAAACTCTATATGAATATCATTATTTAAAACGACCTTATACTCTTGTTCCCAATCTCGCTAAGGGCATGCCGATTATTTCTAAGGATGGTTCGGTTTATACCGTAAAAATTAAAAAAGGTGTTTTGTTTCACGATAATAAATGTTTTCCAGGGGAACTAGGACGTGAAATGAAAGCGGAGGATGTGGCTTATTCAATTAAAAGGCTAGCAGACCCCAAACTTTCCTCACCTAATTGGTGGTTGTTAGATGGAAAAATTAAGGGATTAAACGAGTGGAGAGAAGAGCAGAAAAGAGCAGAGCTTGTTAATTATGATTTACCTATCGAAGGTTTAAAAGTTATCGATGATTATACTATTGAATTTGTGCTGGCCAAGCCTTTTCCTCAATTTCTTTATTCACTTGCAATGTCTGGGACAGCAGTTGTTGCCCGTGAAGCTGTTGCGATGTATGGAAAAGAATTTATTAATAATCCGGTTGGGACAGGTCCATTTATCACAGGTGTCTATAATCCTTTATCAAATAAAATAATTTATTATAAAAATCCAAAATTCAGAGAGAAATTCTATCCAATAGAGGGAGAGCAGAGTGATAAGGCCAATGGTTTACTTAAGTCTGCGGGAGCTCGTCTTCCATTTTTGGATAAGATAATCACTCATATTGTGGTTGAACATAATCCAGCTTGGCTAACATTCTTAAAGGGTCAAATCGATGAATTAGAAATTCCTAAGGATAACTTTGATTCGGCGATAGCACCAGATAAGAGTGTTCAGACAGAGTTAGCCGCCAAGGGTATTTCTGTTGAAATTGAGAAGGCCCTTGATATAACTTATGTAGCTTTCAATCACGACCATAAATTGTTTAAAAATAATGTTAATTTAAGACGTGCAATGTCTTTAGCCTATGACGGGGAAAAAGCTAACAAACTTTTTTATCATGGACTTGGAATTATGGCGCAAACAATTATTCCGCCTGAGATAAGTGGTTATGATGAAAAATTTAAAAATGAGTACGCATCTATGAATCTAGAGAAGGCTAAAGAGTACTTAGCCAAGGCCGGTTATCCAAATGGAAAAGGGCTGCCGGAGATTGAATACGATACCGTTTCCACCACTGTTTATCGCCAATTAGCTGTATTGTTTGCAAAATCGATGGAGCAAATAGGAGTAAAGATTAAACCAGTTTACAATACTTGGCCTGAGCTTTTAAATAAAATAAATAACCGTTCAACAACCATGCATGCTATTTCATGGATTGCGGATTATCCGGATGCTGAAAACTTTCTTCAGTTATTATATGGTGCCAATAGTTCTCCAGGATCAAATGGCGCTAATTATAACGATCCCGCTTTTAATAAAGAATTTGAGATTGTCTCAAAAATGCAAGACACTCTAGAGAGAACTGAGCGTTATAAAAATCTAGCGCAGAAAGTTTCTAAACAAGTTCCTTGGATTCTAGGTGTGCATCGAACAGATTTTTACTTGAAGCAAGCCTGGTTAAAAAATCATAAAGGAACCGCTTTCAAATATGGTGTAGAGCAGTACTGGGATATTGATTTAGAACAAAAGAGAAAAGTGGTCGAAAGTTTATAGAGGGGATTATGCAAAATATAAATTATTTTATTAGACGAGCCTTTTACCTTATTCCTGTATTACTAGGTGTTTGTTTAGTCATTTTTATTCTTTTTAATGTTGTCGCTGGAGATCCAACCGCCTTACTTTTGGGGAAAAACGCAACCGCAAGTCAGATGGCCGAACTTAGAGAGCAGCTGGGTTTAACCAGACCTTGGTATAT
>CALFYV010000342.1 GCA_937952395.1 uncultured Bacteriovoracaceae bacterium
CCAATAGAAAAGTTAAGGGGACGGTAGCGATGACAGGTGAGCTATCTTTGACTGGTAGAGTTTTGCCCGTCGGTGGAATTAAAGAAAAAGTTCTAGCCGCCAAGCGAGCTGGAATTAAAGATATCATCTTACCTTTTGAAAACGAAAAAGATCTCAAAGAGGTTCCAGAGAGGCATCGTAAAGGTTTGAAGTTTCATCCTGTTAAAGATTTTCAAGAAGTACTCAAGATAGCCTTAGCTAAAAACTAAAAAAAAGGGTGCGAAAATCGCACCCTTTTTAAAAATTAATTTGAAATTATTTAAAATTCTTCAGCATCATATTCAGAAATAGGAACATGCTTAACTTTACCGGCAGCAATTTCTCTTAAAGCAGTAACAATTTCTTTATTTTTACTTTTTACAGTAGCTTCTTCGCCTTCTCTTAATTGCTTAACTCTTTTAGCGGTTAAATGCACTAGCTCGTAACGGTTCTCTACTTTTTCAAGACAATCTTCAATAGTAACTCGTGCCATACAATTTAATCCTCTGATAATTGATTTTAAAGAGCTATTTATAGGTCTCTTGGCCATATTTGTCAATTCGAGTTATTGTACATGTCCTCAATCAGATTTTGGTACTGCTTAAACAGTTCTTTCTTTTTAATTTTTAAAGATGCTGTTAAGTAATTATCGGTACTTAGCTCTATTGGTAATATTTGAAATACCTTGATTGTTTCAAAATTGGCTAACTCTTTATTTATAATATCAATACTGCCCTGCACAAGGGATCGGATAGTCGTATTTTGTGACATAGTAGAAATACTGCAATCAGGCTTAAGCCCTGCAGAATCCAATTCATTTAAGAAATTGTCTTTTTCAATACCAACGAGAGCACTTAAAAATTTTCGTTTATTACCTATAACGATAAAATGAGAAATATAGGCTTGAGTCTTCATCATATTTTCAATTTTTTGTGGAGCAACGTTTTTCCCCCCTGAAGTAATGATGATATCTTTTTTCCTGTCTGTAATTTTCAAATAACCTTCAGGAGTCAGCTCCCCAATATCTCCTGAATAAAACCAACCATCTTGAATTGAATTATTAGTATCGTCTTTATTTTTGTAATATTCGCTGAATAAACTACCTGTTTTAATAAGAATTTCACCATCACTTTCAAATTTAATTTGTGTATCCCCTAAGGCAACACCAACAGTTCCTGGGATTTGTTTATAGAGCGGATTAAGGAAACAAGGGCCAAGAGTTTCAGTTAGGCCATAACCTTCGACAATGGTTAATCCAATATTTCTTAAAAAGTAAATAATCTCTTTAGCCAAGGGAGCTCCTCCACTGACTAGATAACGAATTTTACCACCAAACTTAGCGTAAATTTTTGAAAAAACTAATTTGTAAGCAAGTTCTTTTTGTAAAATTTCATAAGATGTAGGAATATGATCTTTGGCGATTTTTTCATAATAAGTATTTGCTGCCTGCAGGGCCCATTTGAATAATTTTCTTTTTGCAAAATTAGCATCATTAATTTGTTTTAATATTTTTTCATAAATTTTTTCAAAAATTCTTGGGACACCAATCATCACAGTCGGTGCAGATAATTGAATGTCTTGAAAAACGCGTTCGATAGAGCGTCCAAAAATCATTTCCCAACCAAAAAGGACGCCCAAATAAGAATCACACCTGGCCAAGACGTGAGATAGAGGTAAAAAAACAAGAGAGCGGTCATTTTCCGAAAATGCACTTTGTGTTCCACTCTTTATATTTTGCAGCAAAGAGACGAATGCTTTTTGTGTGATAACTGCACCTTTTGGTGTACCAGTTGTACCCGAGGTGTAAACAATGGTGGCTATATCCTCATCATGAATTTGTGAAATTATTTCCTCAAAAGCACTGGGTCGCAGTCTAACTTCTTCAGAACCTTGACTTAAAAGTAATTTAAAAGAAGTATGAGAAATATGAGGAGGGATTTTTTCCTTTTCATTCTCAGGAATTTCGCTAAGAAAAATAATCATTTTGAGATTTTTGAACTGTTCTAATTTGCTAGAAATTTTATTAAAAAGTTCAAGATTTTGAACTGCCAGGTAGCTACTTTCGGAGTGATTATAGATATAGAGAATTTCTTCATAAGTATAGGAAGGATAGATAGGAACAACGGTCCCACGACAACTCATGGTTGCAAAATCAATAAAATGCCATTCTTTACAAGTGTGACCTAGGATACATAGCCGGTTAGTAGGCTTAAACTCATTTTTGAATAATCCAAGGCAGAGACTTTCAATGGTATTTTTATATTCATTAAAGTTAAAAAAATTTACTTTATTATTTTCGATCCATCCAACAGAATTTTTTTTAGGGAATTTTTCAGCGCAGCTTATAAGTAGATGGGATAAATTTTGACTTTTGAATGACATTTTTTCTTTTGAATTAAAATTTACTACTGAAAATTCCAATAGTTATAAAGTTGAATTCTAGCAAAAAACTTGCATTTAGACTACACAGGAGATGGTATGAAAATTATAGCTCTGACACAATGTTTAGAATGCACTAAGGGAATAGTTTACTTTCATTTTAAAGGGGTTTTTTTGGGTAAGAAAATTTCCCTGATAAAAGTTATCACAGAGCATTCGTTTAAAATAAACGAGGAATACTTACTTTTTATAGAATTGGTAAAGGTACACAATAAGACATTGGAAGCAAACTTAATTGAATCAAGGAATTTAAACAGTATCTATTACTAATCTACAGAAACGGCAATATGATCACCGATCATAAAGCGATCAACATCAAGCACCGGATCGGCTTCGCCAACTTTCAACGTTGATACTTCCGTTATAGAAGATTCGTCTTCAGCATGAAGAACAGATAGAGTACCAATTTTAACTTTATAATTAATACGTTTGCTGTCATCATAAGGATTATACTTTGAGATAATTCTAAAAACATCAATTTTGGTTCCCACGTCAACACCTTGCTTTGTACCCATGTTAACGTAGAAATTTTTGCGCAATTTTTGATTAGGAATTCCCATATTCAGCTGTTGTGAAACGCTATAGATAATATAATCTTTTGAATAGCTTGATTGGATAAAAATAATAAATCCGATCAAAAGAATGAATGATTTTACTAACCTCATATTACGTCCTTGTGGTAAGACTCGACATCTCTGTCTAATATCTGTTCGGATAACTCTGTCAAAACTTTAGTCAGGCTTGCTGGGAATGGTTTAAAGACTAATTTTTAAAACTTGAGCTTCGATGTCGGATAAGAATTTTGAAATATTTTGAGGGTTTGTGCCTGATCCCTGAAGCATGTCCGGACGTCCCCCGCCTCGACCATCAATAATTTTTAAAGGGTCTTTTAATAGATTATTACAATTGATTTTATTATTCTTTTTGTGAGTACGAACAATAAAACTAACCTTGCTATCTTCTAAATAATAAAGAACAAGTAATCCATTAGGAAATTTTTCGATATAAGAATCTGATATTTTTCGCAGATCTTTGTCTTCAGTTTTAGCCGTAGTAAAGTCAATTCCATTTTTCAAATTTTTTGTATTTTCAAACAAGCTGTCACTTTGATTTGCCCTTTGCTTATCTTGTAATTTATTTATTTCCTTTTGCTTCTCTTTCAAATCACTCTGAATTTGTTCTAATCTTGCTATAAGTTTATCACCTTTGCTTGATAGGCTTCGTTCAATGGATGTTAATAGCTTAGATCGTTCATTTAAGAAATTAAAGGCAGCTTGAGAAGTGTAAGCTTCTATTCGCCTAATACCACTTGATAAAGATGATTCTGAAACAATTTTAAAGAGTCCAATTTCATTTGTGTTGTGAACATGAATTCCACCACAAAGCTCCAGAGAAAAATCTCCCATCTCAATTGTCCTTACTTCATCTCCATATTTCTCACCAAAAAGCGCTTGGGCACCTTTTTCAATAGCCGAATCCTTGGACATAGATTCAATTTTAATCATCAAAGATTTTTGAATTTGTTGATTGATAATCTGCTCAATTTTTTCAATTTGTTCCTCACTCAAAGAGTCTGGTTGAGTGAAATCAAATCTAAGTTTAAATTCATCAACTAATGAACCCGCTTGGTTAACATGAGCACCCAATACTTTCTTTAAAGCCGCGTGTAAAAGATGAGTGGCTGAATGATTTTTTTGTATGGCTTCTCGTCGTTTTTGATTTACTACTAGAAGATAAGTTTCGCCAACCTCTAGATTATCAGCATTTTCACTGTAGTGAACAAAAAGATCGTCTACAGGTTTTTGTGTATCAAGAATATGGGCAATGGTTAAATTCTTGAGTTTAATCTCTCCCGTGTCTCCAACTTGACCACCGGATTCACCATAAAAAGGTGTTTTGTTAAAAATCAAAATAGATGTTCCATCAATTTCTTTTTTGAAAAGTAATTTGGCTTGCGCCTCATTTTTTTCATAACCAACAAAATTCGTTGCTCCAAATTTTTCCTTGGCTTCATAAAATATTTTTTTATTATCTTCACTTGCCCCAAATTTACCGGCTTTGCGAGATCTTTGTCTTTGCTCTTCTAGAGCTTTTTCAAAACCAGCATGATCTAATTTAATATTTTTTTCCTGTAGAATAACTTCAGTAAGGTCTAAAGGAAAACCGTAAGAGTCATAAAGCTTAAATGCATCAGCACCTTTTAAAATGCCATGAGAATTTTTAAGCATTCCCTCAAGCATTTTTAAACCTTGCTCAAGAGTTTCACGAAACTTTTTCTCTTCTAGTTCAAGCAGTTTTTCTGCTAAGACTTGGTTGGCCTTGTTGTCACCGTACTCGCTACCTAGAATAGAAAAAACAGTTGGCACAAGTTTAAAAAAGCTTATTTTCTGAATACCTATTTCATTTAAATGTCTTATGGCCCTTCGAATAATTCTGCGCAAGACATAACCACGACCTTCATTAGATGGAATCACACCATCGGTGATTAACATGGTAGCAGCACGGGCATGATCCGCGACAACTCGCATACTAGAAGTGTGCTTAGGTTCGCTATATTTTTTACCAGAAAGTTTTTCTATATGTTCAATAATAGGAGTAAATAAGTCACTATCATAATTCCAATACTTGCCTTGCATTGCCGCAGCGATTCTCTCTAAGCCTGCGCCAGTATCCACTGATGGCTTTGGTAGACTCTTGCGCTTAATTTCACTACCTTCTTTATATTTTTCATATTGCATGAAAACTAAATTCCAAATTTCTACATAACGGCCTTCGTCTGCTAGTAAACATTTTGACGTGTCGGCACCATCGGAATATTTCTCACCATGATCATAAAAAATTTCAGAGCAGGGTCCACAAGGCCCTACTTCTCCCATTTCCCAAAAATTATCCTTATCGCCGAGAAAAAAGATTCTCTCCTTAGGGACTTTCTGCTCTTTGTGCCAAATATCAGCAGCTTCTTGATCGCTTTCATGAACTGTGACATACAGCTTTTCTTTGGGAATTTTAAGTTCTTGAGTTAAAAACTTCCATGCGAAATCAATGGCCTCAGATTTAAAATAATCACCGAAAGAAAAATTTCCAAGCATCTCAAAAAAGGTGTGATGCCTGGCTGTAAAGCCTACATTTTCCAAGTCGTTATGCTTTCCACCGGCCCTTACACATTTTTGTACTGTGACTGCACGTTTATTTTCCGCATTGGCTTTACCAGTAAAAAAATCCTTAAATTGGTTCATGCCAGCGTTGGCAAAAAGCAAGGTTGGGTCATCATGGGGAACAAGTGAAGAAGATGGCCATTTTTTATGTCCATTTTTTTCAAAAAAATCGATGAATTTTTGACGTATAATATTTGCTTTCACTGAGTCAATTTGTAACAAAAACAATGAGCTTAGCAAAGAACGTTTCACTAATAGCAGCGATTATTAATGTGGTTTTAATATTGCGTAGCAGCTATATAAGGTAGTTATCTATCAAACTAAAATCAACTCGGTGACCCTTTGAAGCTAAAAAGCGAATGATTTTTTCTTTCTTTTTATTCATGTCATCCTCGCTATTAAGTGAGCGTAATTTTTTTAAAATGAGGTTTTTAATAGCTTCATGTTCATTGAGATCAAGCTTGCTTTTTATTTCTTCAATTTTGTCTTGGTCAATATGGACCTGGTCTTGCGAGAGTTTATTGATGATATAGTAATTTGAATAATTTTTTAAAATCAGGCTCTTTACACGAGCTTCTATATATTTATCTTCTTGAATATAGTTGAGCTCATTTAATCTAGTAATAACTTCTTGACGAGTTTCTTCACTATAACCCTTTTGTTTCATCTTGCTAACTAGTTGAGATTGAAGGTAATCCCTTCTTCCGAGAAGGAAAAGGCAGTAGTTATAAGCTTTTTGATAATTCTCAGACATAAAAATGAAAAAGCCCGCTTGCGCGGGCCTTCCTATTAATTAATGTAATTCCTTAGCTTTCCTTTTTGACTTTTTCTCTTCAATAATCTCACCTGTTTCAGTGTCTACAACTTCTTTTGACTCTTCTGTAGCAGGTAGATCTGTCAGTTTATATTTTTGAAGAATTTTTTGCTTAATTTCTTCATAAATAGCGGGGTTTTCCATTAAGAAAGTTTTTGCGTTCTCACGACCTTGGCCAATCTTTGAATCATTATAGGCAAACCAAGCGCCAGATTTTTCTATGAAATTTTCTTTAACCGCAAGATCAAGAATATCACCCTCTCTTGAAATTCCACTTCCATACATAATATCAAATTCAGTAATTTTAAATGGAGGAGCTACTTTGTTTTTTACAATTTTCACTTTTGTTCTGTTACCAACAACATCCTCACCGTTTTTAATGGCAGCAATTCTTCTAATATCCATACGAACTGATGAATAAAATTTTAAAGCGTTACCACCTGTTGTTGTTTCAGGGTTTCCAAACATAACGCCAATCTTCATTCTTAGTTGGTTAATAAAAATAACAGTACAATTTGAACGAGAAATTGAGCCAGTTAATTTTCTAAGAGCTTGTGACATTAAACGGGCTTGAAGACCCATATGAGAATCTCCCATATCACCTTCAAGCTCAGCTTTTGGTGTAAGAGCAGCCACAGAATCAACTATAAGAAGATTAACTGCTCCTGAACGAACGAGCATATCAGTAATTTCTAAAGCTTGTTCACCGCTATCAGGCTGAGAGATAAGAGTATTAGGAATATCAACGCCCAGTTTTGCTGCGTAAGCTGTATCAAGAGCAT
>CALFYV010000343.1 GCA_937952395.1 uncultured Bacteriovoracaceae bacterium
ATAACATGGTCTGGATTTAAAACTCTTATATTGGCATTTTCTTGAATGTCTGAAGCAAGTACTGGCCCTTCAGAGTTTTTCTCTAAAACAAGTGTTACTTCTTCCTTATCAATTAATTTAAATCTAATTTCTTTTAAATTTAATAAAATCTCTGAAACTTCTTCTTTAACATTATTGATAGTTCCAAACTCATGTTCAACACCATCAATTTTCACAGCGACAATACCTGCCCCCTGAAGAGATGAAAGAAGAACTCTTCTTAACGAGTTTCCAAGTGTTAACCCGTAACCTCTTTCGAGTGGCTTTGCTACAAACTTTCCATAGTTTGATTTTAATGAATCACCATCTACCTCAAGTGCAGTTGGCCGAATCATACTAGTCCAATTCTTGTTCACAAATGTATCCATTTTATAGAACTCCTTAAAAATTATAGAAATATTTAATTAAACTCTTCTTCTTTTTGGGGCACGACATCCATTATGAGGAATCGGGCTTTTATCAGCAACTGAAGTAATCCTCATCCCAGCTGATAATAATGCTCTAATGGCATTCTCTCTACCAGCGCCAGGACCTTTTACTTTTACATCTACTGATTGAACTCCATGTTCCTGAGCTCGCTTAGCCGCTTCTTGTGAAGCTACTTGAGCTGCAAAAGGTGTAGATTTTTTTGAACCTCTAAAGCCTAATCCACCAGCACTCGCCCAAGCCAAAGTCTTCCCTGTAATATCGGTAAACGTTACAATCGTATTATTAAAAGAAGCTTGTATGTGACAGACCGCATGGCTAATATTTTTCTTCACTTTTTTCTTGGCAAGAGGCTTATTAACTTGAGTGTTCATAATATTATTTCCTATGGATTATTTAAGTTGTTTAATTGATTTTTTACCAGCAATAGCAACTGCTTTACCCTTTCTGGTACGTGCATTTGTGTGTGTTCTTTGACCGCGGACAGGCAATCCTTTGCGATGGCGAATACCACGATAGCAACTAAGATCTTTTAATCTCTTAATGCTAAGGCCTACCTCACGTCTCAAATCACCTTCTACTGTATATTTCTCTAGAATAGTTCTAATTTCATTAACTTCTTCTTCAGTTAAATCATTTGAGCTCTTTTCTGGATTAACTCCAGCCATGTTAAGAACATCAGCTCCAATTTTTGGTCCAACGCCGTAAAGTGCTCTGATAGCAATTTTCATCGCTTTATTTCTGGGTAAATCTACACCAAGAATACGTGCCATTTTATTCTCCTAAACTAGCCTTGCTTTTGTTTATGTCTTGGGTTGCTTTTACAGATAACTCTTAAAACACCCTTGCGTTTAATAATTTTACATTTAATACAAATTTTTTTTACCGATGATCTAACTTTCATTACTTCCTCACTTTGGCCCTGAAAACGGTAACTTATGAGTAATTTTGACTCAAAATTTACCACTACATTTAGAGGTTACACAGGGTACCGTGTCTTATATAAGATTCTAAACGTTTATGCAACGGCCTATATAAAAATACTTTCTTTTTTTATATTAACTTCACAATGTCTAAATAAACTTCTTCTACGCCTCTATCTGCTTGAATTTCCTTAAGAATTCCTTTCTTTCTATAGAATTCAAGCACAGGCCCAACAGTTTGCTCGTAAATTTCCATTCGATTTCTTATAACTTCTTCTTTGTCATCCTTTCTTTGAATGAGTTTTTGGCCGGTTTCATCACAAATACCATCTATTTTGGGAGGGTTTGTAATTAAGTTATAAATATGCTTACCATCCTTAGAAACTCTTCTATTAGTT
>CALFYV010000344.1 GCA_937952395.1 uncultured Bacteriovoracaceae bacterium
GTTTTCATAAAAAACCCTTAAGCGCAGAAAAAGTCATCCTAAAATACGATAATTTACTGGATCAACATCTTCAGGCCCGCAGAAAATATTTTGAAATGTACTACCGAGTGGATTTTCCGGCCCTAGATAAACTAGAACATAATTTTTACGAAACGATGCTGAATCTACGTCGTTTTGAAGAACGATTACTAGACTGGCAAAGAGAAGCGCTGGAGAAGAAAATAAATGGCTATAAATTAGATAGGCATTATACCGAAATGAATAAAATTCCCCCTCAAGGTGACCCTGTACCTAGCGGGCCTTTCAAAAATCCGCATGTAACTGATAACCAGATCAACCGGCAAGACTACTCCCACGATAAGCAGGAAAGTTCCGGCTCCATGGATGATTATCTTAAATACAAAGAATCTACGGGAAATTAATTAATAACCACGAGCTGAAGAAACTGTTGTTGTAGTATCTGTACCGTTGGCCAGCTCAGTCGTTGTGGCCAAGCCATTTTTCACTTTGCCGGTTCCAGACTTTAAATAATTATTAAGAGTTTCTTCTTGGTCTTTTAAAATAGCATCCTTAAGCTCATCAGCATCGATATCAAGGACATCAGAAACACGCTTAAGCATTTTCAAGGGGATATTACA
Source organism: uncultured Bacteriovoracaceae bacterium (assembly GCA_937952395.1). Lineage (GTDB taxonomy): Bacteria > Bdellovibrionota > Bacteriovoracia > Bacteriovoracales > Bacteriovoracaceae > CALFYV01. The sequence goes on from CALFYV010000344.1 coordinate 639, forward strand.
GAGCGCTCTTTCAACGTTACTAATAAATTGTCCATTTTTATATCCAAGAATATTGGATAGTTCTGATTGTGAATAGCCTTTGGGGTGGCCAATTCTCTTAGTACGGATTAATTGGGCAATGTTTTTAAAGCAGCGCATGTGTTCTCCTAAAATTTTCCCTTGAGTTGGTTAATATAATCGGATTTCTTTCAAAAGTCTCTCCAATTATTAACGGATATTAAAAAATATAGTATAGATCTTTTTAGAAAAAAGAATGTGGGGAAAAAAATGAAAATGCTTGCGTCGTGGAACGTCAATGGAATTCGGGCCTGTGTCAAGAAGGGTTACGTTGAGTGGCTTGATACACAATCACCTGATATCGTGTCCTTACAAGAAACCAAGGCCATGCCCGAACAATTTCCTCCTGAAATAACTGAGCAGTCCAAGTATAAAAATTATTTTGGCTCAGCTCAAAAAAAAGGATACTCGGGCGTTTTAGTCCAGTCCCAGGAACCTGTCCTAGACGTTCGATCGGCCATTGGCGTGAAAAAATTTGATAGTGAAGGGCGAAGTTTAATCTGTGAATATCAGAACTTTATTTTAATTAATAGTTATTACCCCAATGGACAGCATTATCACAACCGTGTGCCTTTTAAATTACAGTACTGAGATCATATTTTAGAGCTAGCGCTTAAATTAATGAAAAAAAAAAAAAAGCCAGTCATTCTCTGCGGTGATTTTAATACTGCTCATAAGGAAATTGATCTGGCCAATCCAAAATCTAATACTAATACCACTGGTTTTTTACCCCATGAACGAGCTTGGGTTGATAAACTTATTAAAAAAGGCTTCGTTGATGTCTTTAGACACCTTCATCCCGAAGAAGCTCATCATTACTCTTGGTGGACTTATCGCGGGGATTGCAGAGAACGCAATATTGGTTGGAGAATTGACTATTTTTTTGTGCCAAAAGATATTATTTCCAAAGTTAGATCATGTTATTACCAGCCTCAAGTCATGGGTTCAGATCATTGTCCGCTTATTATGGAAATTGACCTTTGATTCAACGCATTTTCTGTACTAAGTTCAAAAAAAATGTTTAGCTTAGTCGATGAAAAAACTTCTACTCATTTTTTTTAATATTTCACTCTTATGGGCGGCTAGCGATCCTAAAAAAAACATTCAAAATATTATCACTTTGAATATTAATTCTTCTATTAATACGTCCACTCTGGATTATTTAGAGCATTCTTTTAAAAAAGTGAAAAATTACGAGGCTCCTTTAGTTTTAATTAAACTCAATACTCCTGGTGGTTTCGTCACAACCACAAAAGATATTATGACTCTTATTGGGGATGTGGACTTCCCGGTTGTCATCTGGATTACACCAGAAGGAGCCTCCGCTACCAGCGCCGGTGCTATTATTTCAAGCAGTGCTCATTTTCTTTTTATGTCAGAAGGAACTAATATCGGAGCCGCTACCCCGATCGGTTTGGGCAAAGATATCGAACAAAAAGACGCCAAATCTAAAGCCGTAAACGACCTCGTTGCTTTAACCCAAAGCCTTTCTGAGGCCAGAGGTCGAGACCCTATTGGTTTTGGAAAAATGATCAGCGAAGCCAAATCCTATAAAACCCAAGAAGCTCTCAAACTTAATTTAATTAACGGTGTTGCCAGCCATTTAAAAGATATCAAAAAATATATTTCTACTCACTCGGTAAAAATCAAAGGCAAAACTTTTCAGTTTGAATTTGCTGAGGAGCTTACCCAGATCGAAATCGAAATGGAATTTGCTCAGAAGATACTAAATATTTTTGCCAATCCTTCAACTGCTTATATTCTTTTTCTCTTGGGAGCGGCTCTGCTCTATCTTGAGTTTCAAGCTCCAGGTGGTTTTATTGCAGGTTCAATTGGAGCTCTCTGCTTGGTCCTGGCGGCTATCGCTTTTCAAGTATTACCGCTTAATATGGGAGCTTTTGCGCTGATTGTTTTGGCCTTTATGCTTTTTGTTTTAGAAGCCTATATTACCAGTTATGGATTATTAAGTTTGGCCGGACTAGTTTCACTCACTATTGGCTCTTTATTCTTATTTCGCAGTGAAAGTGGACAGGTACAAATAGAAACCAGCTTGATCCTCTCGGCTGTGCTGGCCATAGCTGGATTCATGGGACTGATTGCTTATATGTTTATTAAAGATCTTAAAAAAAATAGACCGACAAATTTTTTTACTCCCTCCCAAGAACCTGGGGAAATCGTTAAAATCTTAAGCCAAGAGGCTGATGGACATTATCTTTACCAGGTCAAAGCTCATGGAACTCTATGGAAGGCCAAGTCCAGTGAGCAATTTAGCGTGGGAGAGAAAATTTTCGTGCAAAAAAGTGATAGCAATCAATTAGTTCTAGAAATATCAAAACCCTAAAGGAGTTTTTATGATTATAACTTATTTACCATTCCTCTTTATCGCAGCAGTTCTGCTCTTTAGTACTATTAAAATTCTTAATGAATATGAAAGAGGGGTCGTCTTTAGACTAGGGAAATTCGCTGGAGTGCGCGGACCTGGACTTATCATTCTCATTCCAGGGATTGAGAAGATGGTGAAAGTAGGACTTCGAGTTGTCACCATGGATGTTCCTTTTCAAGATGTTATTACAAAAGATAACGTCACTCTTAAAGTCAACGGCGTTGTTTATTTTAATGTGCACTCTCCAGAAAAAGCAGTTATTGCCATTGAGAACTACATCCATGCCACTAGCCAAATTGCTCAAACCACTTTGCGTTCAGTTATTGGACAATTTGAGATGGATCAAATTCTTTCTCACCGAGATGAAATTAACGAAAAATTACAAGTTATTTTAGACGAGCAAACTGAACCT
>CALFYV010000345.1 GCA_937952395.1 uncultured Bacteriovoracaceae bacterium
AAATTGTAACTCTTTTAGACTAGCTTAAGTTTTTTCACAAATTTGTCTTGAGGCCATTGAAAATGGAAATCTTTCGGTGCATACCTATAATGGAGTTTTAGCTGAACAAGTTTATCAATTTGTTCAAAAGTTTTATTGGAAAACTAAATATGAAATACGGATTAACTCCAGAGCAATACCATTTTATAGAAGAAGAGGTTGTAGGTCCGTTGGAATCTTTTGGGGCAAAGATGTCCGCTTCGTTATTTCTCAAATTGATGAAATGCTTATAGAATCCTCTTTTCCATATAAAGTTGAGATTGTGCTAAAAAATGATTTTGCACAGTCTTATATCGAAAACTTCGAAAACGAAAAAGTTGAGTTTTAGTTTTTTCTTCACTAACTTAACGACACTTTTCGCTATCTTAAGCTATTGATATTCTTTATAGTTATCTCTTTGAGCAATACATCTTCAAAGTATGCGTTTAGGAGCGAGGGGGCTGCCTTGAACGAGCGTGATTATTTTAAGAGAAACTAAATAACTATTGAAGGTTATGTGAGATAATATGTATTATACCTATATGCGATGTGTGAGGTTGAGAGGTTTATGCAAGAATCAATATATTTAAAATCAAAGCTTAAAGCTTTTTGGTCTTTGTGTGCTTTTCAGGCGGGATATTTAAACTCATTTGGTTTTTTGGCGTGTCATAGATTTGTTTCACATTTAACAGGTTTTGGTACGCAAATTGGTGTTTCATTTGGAGAAGGTGATTATCTCATAGCATTTGAAATGCTTCTAGCGCCATTTAGTTTTATTTGGGGGGCATTTTTTAGTTCAAAATTTACTTATTGTAGACTTGATAAACGACAAAAACCTAATTTTTCATTTGTGGCTTTATTTTTATTTATTATCATTACTTTGGTTTTTATATGTGGTCTAGCCGGAAAATTTGGAATTTTTGGTGAACCATTAGTTTTTCAAAGAGATTTTGTTTTAATGTCATTACTTTGTTTTTTCTGTGGTATGCAAAATAGCCTTTTCGCATCAATGACAAGTGGAAAAATACGGACAACTCACTTAACAGGTTTAAGTACAGATATTGGTTCGGATCAAGCCAGAATTACAGATGTTTTAATTGATCCAAGAAAAAGGTTGATGTTACGAAAAACAAATTTAATGAGAATTTACACGTTTATGTCTTTTTCTATTGGAGCTTTTATATCATGTCTTTTATCTTTTGTATTAGAGTACAAGGCCCTCATTATACCTGTTGTTACTTCATTTTTTATTTTCATATCTATTTACTTAGCTGAGAAAACATTATTGAATGGACGCCGAAGACCAGGGACATATTTGGGAAAACTTTCTTTGCTAATAGATAGCCTATAGTGAAATTTCATTGAATTTTTACATGAAACAGTTACAATTTATAAATGAAATTGAAGTTTTACTGATATGCTTGCCAATTCCGATTAAATTTTTTTGAAGTTGTTTAGTTCGAACTTAATAAAACTAAAATGGGAAGAAATATGCGCTATTTTGCAGATATAAAATCGTCAATGATTGTTTTTCTAGTAACTCTACCCTTTTGTTTAGGTATTGCCTTGGCTTCCGGAGCACCTTTAGAATCAGGAATCTTAGCCGGAATTATTGCTGGTTTAGTCGTAGGTTTTTTAGGTGGTTCTGAAATAAGTGTTTCAGGTCCTGCTGCAGGTTTAACTGCTATCGTTGCGGCTGCCATTATTGAACTGGGATCATTTCAAGCTTTTTGTTTGAGTGTTATGTTAGCTGGCTTATTTCAGATTCTCATAGCCTCATTTAAAGGTGGAAAGTATGGGGATTTTTTTCCTAACTCAGTCATTAAGGGAATGTTAGCAGCGATAGGGATCATCTTAATTTTGAAACAGTTGCCCCATCTAATTGGATATGATGTAAATTATTTAGGAGATGAAAACTTTCAACAGGTTGATGGAGAAAATACCTTCTCAGAGATTATTAGATCTTTGAGTGCGGTTCACTTTGGCGCCATCATTATCAGTTGTATGGTGTTAGGCTTAACATATGTTTGGAAGCTAGAAAAGTTACAGAAAATTACTTTTTTTAAATGGGTGCCGGGTGATCTTTTCGCTATTTTGTTAGCTGTCTTTATTAATCAAATAGTTTTTAAGAATACTTCCTTATATTTAAATACTTCTCATCTGGTGAATATTTCCATCGCTGAGGGTATTATAGGCCTTATTTCTTTACCTACTTGGCAGAGCTTAACTTTATTATCTCAATTTTCATTTTATAAAGTGGCTTTCACTATTGCCATTGTGGCCAGTATTGAAACTTTACTTACTTTGGATGCTGCTGATAAAATTGACCCACAAAAAAGAAACTCCAACAAGAATCGTGAGATTTTTGCCCAAGGTATTGGAAATACCCTTTGTGGATTTTTAGGGGCGCTTCCTATTACCGCCGTCATTGTGAGAACTTCCACTAATGTGACAGCTGGTGCCGTTTCTAGAGCTTCAGCTATCATGCATGGGGCTTGGCTTATTTTATGTGTTGGGCTCATTCCACAATATTTAAATTTAATTCCACTAGCAGCTTTAGCCAGTATTCTTTTAGTTGTTGGTTTCAAATTAACAAAACCGGCTATTTATAAAAGCATGTTGAAGAAAGGAAAAAGGCAGTTCGTACCCTTCATGGTGACAGTTATTGCTATTGTTTTTAGTGACCTCTTAATTGGAGTCCTGATTGGAATGTTAGTAGCTTGTTATTTTATTATTCAAGAAAACTTTCATTCATCTATGTTTCATATCACCAAAGATAATTTTCATCTTTTACGATTTAATAAAGATGTTTCTTTTCTACATAAAGCTCAACTCTTAGAAATACTCAATCAAATACCAAAGGACTCACATCTTAAAATTGATGGTTCGCGATCTATCACCATTGATTCAGACATTATAGACACCTTGGAAGATTTTATTGAAACAGCAGCCGTGCTTAAAAATATTCAAGTGTCACTACAAAAGTCACCATTGGCACTAAGCCCAATGTTTAAAGGAGTTTCACTGTGAAAATATATGATGAATTAATATTAGAAAATCGTGCATGGGCTTTAGAAAAAAAAACAATCAACCCCGTTTATTTTGAAGAAATGTCCAAGGGACAAACTCCACGTTTTTTATGGATTGGATGTGCTGATTCACGTGTTCATCCTAGCGAAATAACGGGAACGCTACCGGGAGATATGTTCGTTCACCGAAATATAGCCAATCTTGTGGTGAAAGATGATCTGAATATACTAAGTGTACTCACTTACGGGATCGAGTATTTAAAAATTAGACATATAATTGTTTGTGGACATTATGGATGTGGCGGTGTTCAAAGTTCGCTTTTAAATCAATCCTTTGGGATTATTGACGGCTGGATTAAACCTTTAAAAGATTTGCAGAATAAACATGCAACTACATTCTCTGCACTCAAAAATGAAAATGAAAGAACCAATAAATTAGTTGAATTAAGTGTCTTACAACAATTGGAGACACTAGCTAGTTTAGATGTAGTAAAGAAAGCTTGGGCGAATAAAATGGATCTTTATCTTCATGGCTGGGTTTATGATATGGCCTCGGGGTTAATTAAAGAATTAACCCACAAGACCAATAAATAATTTGTTATTACAGAGAATTTAAAAGTTGTTCTTTGGTCAGCTGAGGATGGTATAAATTTTGTTTTTGATTCTCATTTATACTTTCGGGATAAAGGCTATTGACAGTTTTGTTGCGATAAATCCCTCCATAAATATACTCGCTGAATAGGGAGGAGAGATCTATATTAAAATAAGTTTCAAGAGATTGTTGAAAATACTCTGTAGTGATTGATTTGTACATGTCAGTCATAGCGTAATCTTTAAGAAATTTTTTCATTCCTCCTTTCTCTGCAACTAATTGGTCTAGGTAGGCGATAAATCTTGAACCAGCGGTATAAGCCGCTCGGTCAGTTTTTCTTACATAGGGAAATTTCCCCGCCATATTAGTACGTGAGAGATTGGCACCTCTTTGGTAACCATCATCTCTCCAAGAAGCTAAAGCCTCATCAATCCATCCTGCATTGCCCATGGCCGGTCCCATCCCTCGAGCAAAATAACTATGATGCAT
>CALFYV010000346.1 GCA_937952395.1 uncultured Bacteriovoracaceae bacterium
AGAGATTAATATCCCGATCCAGTTGAGGTATATAAGGAGGATAATCCCAAATAAACGAAGCTCCATACCTAAAGTCTCTATAGCCTTCGTTCTGCTCTTGGTTTTGTACTAAGGCAGAGTCAATTGCTTGACCGGCTGCTCCAAGTGCTATATCAACTTTCTTAGCAACTTTTTTGGGTTGAGCTTTTTTTGTTTTTGTTACTTTTTTTAATTTGGGCTTTTCTTCTTCTTTTGGTTTTTGAACAACGACAGGTTTATCAAATTTAATGTCGTCATTAATCCAAAAATCGACAACATATTTATTTTCTTGTTGCTTGTAAAAACTAAACATTTCAACATTTGTGCTTTTTAGAGAAACTGAAATCGTTGCTGGTTTTACTGGAAATTGGTTCCTATCATACGCAATATTAACAAAATAATTACCTTCTAATTTTAATTTAGAAAGTTCCTCTACTAGTTGGTTAAAAATATCAATATTCAGTGTTTGAATTTCTAGATTTAACCCTTCTTTATTAATAACAATTTGGTCTTTATGAATATCAAGGTTCCAACGCAAGTGAGTATTAAATTTTTCCTGGGTGAAAGTGGAAGAATAAGCGACGTGGCATAGACATGCAATTACGAAAATAAATAGAGTCAAATTTTTGAATACTGCTAATTGCATGGTTCTGAAACTTCCTGTCTCATGGGCCAAATAAAGGGGTCCATCTTCCTGATAAACCTTTCTCCTATTTTTATGATAGCGCGAATTGGCCCAGAAAAAAGGAAAATTTTACTGCTAGGCAATTTTTTTAGCGTCAGGAAGATGACGTTAAACAAAGAACTTCTGTTTACAGGAACTTAGTTGCCGTATACCTTACTCGACTAAAATGTTCAACTTACTTTACCGTATAGTTTTGGCCAATCAAAGCCGATATAAAGATGATGAAGTGTTTAAGCCTATTTTTTATAATTTTGTTTTCAATATCATCACATGCACTTGTGACACTCGAAGCCCATCTAGGAAAGCAACTCAAGTCAATTCCTGTCGTTGTCAACCAACCACCTGCTTATGAGAGAGGATTCTATTCAGCTGAAATAGTTAATGATGAATTACTGTATAAATACTCACCCAACGAAGAAATAAGTGATGATGAAGCTACAAAAAATCTTGATCTTTACGCCGAAAAAATTATGCGGGAGATCGGTGGCTTAGTTAAAATTTCGTGGCATGAGAAAGGAACTTTTACAGCTGGAAACTGTGGACATTTTATCAAAGTAAAAGTCACAAGCGGAGAAAATAACGGCTGGGATACCCCCTACGAATCAGATGGTTATGTTCTTGCAAGTAGTATCTTGGATGCAAAGAGTATTCTTGGCAACAAATACCCCCAAGTAAGCCTGGATCGCTACTTAAAAGAATGTGAACAAGTTGTAGGAGAAAAGGATCAACCAGAACAAGATTTAAATGACGGAACAACTAAAGCTGAAATGAGGAAAGTTGAAATGCCTTTTGAACAAGATATGACAAAATCTAATAATTCAAAAACTCAATCTAAATAACTAGATCTGAATTTCTTTTTTTTTCATTTTTTCAATCAAAGTCGTGCGGTTTAGATGTAGCAGTTTTGAAGCTTGATTTTTGTTTCCCTTTGTTTTACCTAAGGCTTGTAAAATAAGCGAATCTTCAATATCTGAAATGACTCTTTTTAAATCAATCCCATCTTCGGGGAGTTCAAAAATATGCTTATAAAGCGAAGATGCTAATGGATTATGTCTATAGATTTTTGCAGGCAAGTCTTCTGGATAAATCTTGTTTCCACCTCTTAAAATAACTAGTCTTTCGATGACATTTTCCAATTCTCTAACATTCCCTGGCCAATCATAAGAAAGTAAAAGATCGAGCACTTCTTGAGAAAGTTCAATCTCATTTCTCTTATCAGCTGAAACAAACTTATCTAAGAAATAAGAGATCAATAAAGGAATGTCTTCACGGCGTTGTTTTAAAGCTGGTATTTTAATAGGAATAACATTGAGTCTATAAAATAAATCTTCTCTAAATCGTCCTTCCGCGACTGCAGCTTCTAGGTCTCTATGGGTTGCAGTAATAATGCGGACGGTAACATTAAGTGGTTGCGAAAC
>CALFYV010000347.1 GCA_937952395.1 uncultured Bacteriovoracaceae bacterium
ACGACTTAAGAAATACGCCGGTGGACGCCAAACTCCCTGGAGTTTATTTTCATATGAATTTACTGCATATGCTGGATGAAGGTGTCATTTTTAAGAACGTTGAAGAATCTATCTATTACTCTCTGATTTTTTTAGCTGTAGGAACTCTCATCTTACTTATTTTTCAACGCTTTGATAAACCACTCTTAGACATGTTTGGCATCATCATGACCACTTGTATTGCCACTTGGTTAGATTATAAATACTTTACTCCACGTGGTTACGAACTCAGGCTCTTCTTTATTCTCAATTCTTTTATCATGCAATACGTATGGGATACATTCCTTAACTTTTATCAATCAAATAAAGATAAAAAACAAATTAAAGGAGCTTTCTCTCGTTACGTCTCCCCTGCGATTGTTAATGAAATGCTTAAAGATCCTGATAAACTCAAAGTTGGTGGGCAGAGGATTGATATCACTTGTATGTTTTCTGATGTGAGGGATTTCACAACCATTTCAGAACAACTTTCTGCAGAAGATTTGGGGGCTTGTCTTAACCAGTACATGGGGAAAATGACTGACCTAGTTTTTGAGCATCAAGGTACACTAGATAAATATATTGGTGATGCTGTCGTGGCCCTATGGGGAGCTCCAGTACTCATGCCCGATCACCCACAAAAAGCGGTGGAAGCTGCCATTGAAATGATTGAAGTCATGCCTGAAATTAATGAAAATTTTAAACGGCAAAACTATCCTGAGTTTAAAATAGGTATTGGACTTAACTCAGGTGAGTGTTCAGTGGGAAATATGGGAAGTGATTCGATTTTCTCCTACACTGCTCTTGGGGACAATATGAATTTGGGCGCCAGGATTGAAGGGATGTGTAAGCCCTACGGTTGCCAAATCATTGTTTCAGAATACACTTTTTTTATACTTGATAAAGATCTTATTGTTTGCCGCCCGCTAGATAACGTTCGAGTGAAGGGAAAAACTCAACCAGTTGAGCTGTACGAAGTTTTTCACTCAACTCACCCCTACTTAAAAAATGTGGACTCACTTCACAAGTATATTGAAGCATACAGGCTTTTTCATTCAGCAAAATTCAAAGAGGCCCATGCTATTTTTAATGACCTTTACTCCAAATATGATGATGTTCCTTGTAAGCGCTTAAAAGGCTATTGTGAAGAATATATCACCAACCCGCCAGGCCAAGACTGGGACGGAGTCATCACCTTCAAAACCAAATAATTTCTTACAGGTGCCTGGAGATTTTACGTAGAGGTTTGCGTTAAATGAAATATCATTATTTGCCTAAGCCACTTCAATTATTTTTTAAATTTTCATTGAGATGAATTTCTAAAAGATATTTAAGCTTTTCGTCTTCTAGAATTTTTAAGAGTGCTTGCATATCCTTTATTTTCATCTCAACAATAATCCAAGTTCCCAAAAGTTGCTCACCCACTTCGTAAGGCTCTTGCCTGAATTGAATTTTTAACTTTGGCTGTAATAACTGAAGCTTTTCCACTGAATTTTCAAAATCTTCTATCGTTATCAGTCTGCCAACTTCTTTTATTTCTTTAAAACTTTTTCCTTTATTCAAAACAATTTTTTTCTTATTACCAAATTTAATAATAAAATCATAACTTAAATTATTATCTTCATTATCAAGAAGTTTTTTGAGTCGAGGCCCCACGTGAAAATCCAAGTTTCGCCAATGAATATTACAACCACGGCCCGCTTCAGAAGCAAAAACTAAACTTGAGAAAAAACTTAAGATAAAAACAAAATACTTCATATGACTCCTCTTTTTTGCAGATTAAAAAGAAAAGTCGATTTTGGCTTAAAAAAAATAACTTATATGAAAAATATATAATAAAATACGTTTACTTTAGTTTTCACCCGCCGTGACCGTACAATAAATTTTGACTGCATACTTCTCACTAATAAATTTCACCTTTTCTTGAAAAACAGGCACAACAATTTTCTCGCCAATTTGCTCAAATTTTTGGGTCATAATTCCATATCTATTGGGTTTGGACTGACGATAAAAAACAAACTCGCCTTCTCTATTATAAGTATTCATAAAATCAGTAAATTGAATTTTTGATGTCACTAAAGGTTTTCTTAAAAATCTTTTCTTTTTGGATTCGATGTAAAAATCAGCCCCGTTTATCGTTCCAGCACTCATTCCACTCATTTCTTGTTCCATAGTTCTATGAGCAAGAACTTTGCCTTGGTTATTAAAAAGATAAACGCCACATACCATTTTATCTTGATTGGCCAGAACGTTAAGTGAAGTCAGACCCATAACAATAAAAATGATTTTTTTCATATTTTTCTCCTATAAAAAAATTTTTCCAACTATAGCAGTAAAAAAAATAGGAACATATGAAAGAAGTAAAGAGTGAAAAAAATCTAAACGCAAAGCATTGTTAAGGACATTTCTGCGAAAGAATCATCGTTTCAGAAATAGGTTCAGCTCCATTCATAAAATTATTATTCTGTGAAAGTTTATAAACCTTAATTTCGACTAAATTACCTAAATTTTCTCTACATAAATAAAGACTTAAATAACGGGCCAGTTTCGGATCCCGCTCCATATTATTAAAATACTTGCGCCAGAATTTACTGGAAAACTCCTCTGAGAGAAGTTTTTGCGGTTTTTCAAAACTAACAGCTTGATTACGGACTAGATCCCATACCTTCTTATCTTTAAAATGGCCCTGAAAGACGAACCACGCAGTATTAGTTTGCGGATAGGGAGAAAACATCTTCCAATTTTGAAATAATTGCAGGTAACGAGTTACTTCCCTTGCATTCACATATCTTAAAAGTGAATATTTTGAATTTACTTCCAACATATTCCACTGATAGGTACAAATTAAGTAAACTACCCCCATCACTAAAGAGAATATTTTATATTTTCTAAACTCAAATTCTTTTTTCCAATGAAAAATTGAAGTGATCTTACCCATAATTTTACGATTATACGAAACCCAAACATAGGCCTTAGTCCCTAAGACATAAAAAAGAGGATTGCTTATCAGAAAAGTAAAAGGTGAAAGTATGGGAGAAGCACGCCAAAAAGCAATCATAGCATCTAACTTAGTTAGTTTTTCGTTTTTGTGATTAATCACCACCCATGAATTTTCCTTAGTCATTAACTGCAAGACTTCTTCTTGTGATTGGCACTCCCTTGCACGGACAGAAGGCAGTAGGAAAAATGTTTTAAGCATAAAAACTGTCTTTTTACAAAAACTACACTCCCCATCATAAAAAATTTGCAGTTGAAACTTCTTCACTAACTCTAGTTTTTTAAAGAGAAAATCCCAAAAACTGGAAGGAATAAAAACCAGCCAGGCAGCGATCATAACATAAGGAAAAGTTCCCAGCTTCATAGTTAAAATGAGCCCCAGATGAAAAATAATAAGCGCTAGTGAAGCCACCAAGCGTACAGGTTGAGCATACCTGCCCAAAAATAATGAGAGAATAACAAGTGTCCCTCCAATCAATTCAGCGTAATAAACCAAATAAGTTAGCCATTGCCCAAAAACTTTAAATTGTCCCAACCAAAGACCAAAATGAGTGACAAACATTTCTAAATGAAGGGCGTAATAAATGGCCGAGTACTCTTGATTCCAAATGGGATGGTTTTTACTAAAAAAACTAACTAAATAAACTGCAGCTAATTGCAAACAAAAAATAAAACTCCATAAACTCGAATAGTTTTTAGTGTTTTTTTTATTCTCAGAAAGTGCACTATCTACACTATAAGAAGCCGCCAAAGGGAGAAAAAAACTGATAAAAAGCAAGAGCCTAATCATGTCATCGCCACTGCTATTGACCAGCCATTGTCTATTATGCAGTGAAGCGTAAAAAAACCACAAGACCACAGTGGTAAGGCGGGTATACCAGCCAAAAAGAAAAAACAGTGTCAAAATAAAATGAATCAGAAATAAAATGCACAGCCCAAGCCTATCTCCACTAGCAAGATAAATGGAAAAATTCCAACTATTGGCCAATTCACTCAAAAATAAACTACGTGGGAGCAGGCCTGCATCAGAGTAATGAGCGACTAACTCTAAAGAGCGAAAAGCAATATCAAAAGCTAAAATCAGTCCAAAACAAACACGAAATCAAGCAAGAGAGCGTGTATCTAAGGCCCAAGAGCTTTTTAAGCATTGGTAAAGCTTTTTCACACCCACTCCTTAAGCCTGTTCAGCTCAGATCTTATTGACTTGATCAGGCAAAATGGTATTCTGCCCCAATAAAAATATTGGTTTTTTGCTTTGCATTTATTTTAAACCTTCACAAAGTTTTCGTCTATGCTTTTGAAAAGAAATGATCCCATCACCAAATGCTATGACGTCATCGTTATAGGCAGTGGCTTGGCCGGTTTAACGGCTGCCAATACCTTGGCCAGAAATGGACAACAAGTACTGCTACTTGAAGCGCATAATAAGTTAGGTGGATTTGCAACTTGGTTCTACCGTGCAGACAAAAAATATATTTTTGATGTCTCTTTACACGGATTCCCAGTGGGAATGAAAAAAACTTGTCGGAAGTACTGGAGCAAAGAAATTGCTGACAAAATTATACAGCTCAAAGAAATTCGTTTTTCAAATCCTCAATTCCAACTAGAAACTGAATTTACCCGTGAAGATTTCACCCATAAACTTATTCATCATTTTGGTATCAGTGAGAAAACCGTTAATGATTTTTTTGATTATGTTCGTGCCATGAATTTTTATGATGGCCATGAAATGACCAACAAAGAACTTTTCCATAAGTTTTTTCCAAATAGAAATGATGTGGTCCGCTTTTTGATGGAACCTATTACTTACGCCAATGGTTCAACTTTAGAAGATCCAGCTATCACTTATGGAATTGTCTTTTCCAACTTTATGAGCAAAGGCGTTTATACTTTTAGTGGTGGGACGGATGTCATGATCAAGATGATGCGAGATGAACTACTGGCCAATCACGTTGATATAAAAATGCATGCTAAAGTAGAAAAAATACATATCGAAAATGGCGAGGCTTGTGGAGTCTATGTTGATAGAAAGCTTATTAGGTAGCGATAGGTCTTATCTAACGCCAACTTAATCTCAACCAACGTTAATATGACAGGTGCCGAAAACTTACAACAGACCGATCTTGAAAAGGCAAAAAAAGTTAGACTTAATACCTCCAGTTGCCAGGTCTATATGGCAATCAAAGAAGGTGAATCTATTCCTTTTATTGGCGACTTAATTTTTACCTCTACTGCTAACACCTACAACACTGAAGAACTTTTAAGTGATAAAGTGACTAGCCGAACTTTTTCTGTTTACTACCCAGAAACCAGACCACAAGAGGATTCTAAAAAATACTATATAGTCTCTTCCACTAATGCTCGTTACGAAGATTGGGTTAAGCTGAATGATGAAGAATACCAAAAAGAAAAAGAAAAACTCATTGAAGAAACAATTCTTTGTTTAGAAAAATTTATTCCAGGGATCAGAGACAAGCTCGACTTTATTGATTGCGCTACTCCAAAAACAGTAGAGCGTTATACCCTTCATAAAAAAGGTTCTTCTTTCGGAACTAAGTTTGAA
>CALFYV010000348.1 GCA_937952395.1 uncultured Bacteriovoracaceae bacterium
AGGATTATGGAGAAGAAAAAACCATTAAAAAGTTGTAGAAAAGTTAAGATACTTCACACAACTTGCCTAAACTCAAAATGGGTTGCTCGATTCTTAGCAAAGAAAAACCAAGAATGTTGTGAGTGTATCGGTTGTAAGATCAAGATTGAATACAATGGATATGTTTATATTGCAAATGAGGAAGAAATTAGACAGTTAAAGAATTAACCCCATAACCAATTAAGAACTAAATAGAGAGATCATGAGTGAAATTTTCATCTCTTTAAAAATAATTCTCCACCAGTCTTTCATTGAAGCTTCCCCAAGAGACAAAGCTCTGATAACTAAGGTTGCTGACTGACTTCCAGAGTTCCCCCCAGTTGCCGTCATCATAGGCATATAGACAGCTAAGATGATAAATTTTTCTAAAATAGTTTGATATTGATGGATAATCATCCCTGAGAAAATACCAACACCAGCTAAAGCGACAATCCAGAAGACTCTTTTCCTAAAATGTTCAAAGCTCGAGATGGCCAAATACTCTTCATCACTTCTAGACGGAGAGATCCCCATGAATTTTTCCATATCTTCTGTTTGTTCAGCTTGAATAATTTCCAAAGCATCGTCATGGGTAACAATCCCAACGAGTTGTTTGAAGGGATTGAGAATTGGTATAGCAACCAATGAGTATTTTTCAATTTTTTGTGCAACAGATTCGCGATCCTCATTAACATCAGCATAAACAAAAAATTCTTGTAGTATTTGTTCAATCTTATCGCTGGGTTCAGCCATGATGAGATCTTTTAGAGTCACAAGACCAATCATGCGCTGTAAATGATCAACAACATAAATATAATAAATCATTTTTTGCGATGGAGCATCTAATCTAATTTTTGAAAGAGCTTCTTGAGCACTCATGTCATTATAAACAGTGGCAAAATCAGTGCTCATAATTCCGCCGGCAGCTTCTTTAGGGTAAGAGCTTAGAGCGATAACATCTTCTCTGATTTTTTTTGACAGAAAGGGTAGTAGTTCAACTTGTTCTTTTTGGTTAAGCTCTTGATAAAGATCTGCTCGCGCGTCAGAGGCCATATGAGAAAAATAGGGAGCAAAATTAACTTTATCTAAAAAATGAAAAATTTTCATTTGAGTTTCTAAATCCATTTCGCCAAAAATATAACCTTTTTCCGCCAGCGGAAATAAATCTAGAATTTTAATAATGGATTCTTCTGTTTGAACATTGAGAAAGTCGCAAACTTCCACGGTAGGCATTTCTTGTAGGATAACAAATAGCTCATTTAAGCTTCCTTGAGATAGGAGCTCTTCTAAGGTCATTGTTTTCTTGTCAGCATCTATTTCCAGTTGCTCCATATAAACCCACAAAATTAAGTACTTAAGAGCTTATCGACTATAAGGACAAAAAGGTTATTTTTATTTAATTTATTTTTATTTGAGTAACCGACTAAAAAGTTTTGCTCAAGTTAATTAAGTTAAACAGATAGCTCAATATTGAGTTCAAAATACCGATATTAAAGGGAGATTAAATATATTTTTATCAATGGAAATAATTTAAAATGGCCCAGCAGAAGATCAACATTTTGTTTTTTAATTTTGGCGAAGGAAATCGCTTTACCGATAGTATTTTAAAACTCTACGCCAAAAATGAAGAATTTAAACATGCTTTTGTGGATTACCAAGAAGATGCGATTGATATTTTACGTGACTGGGAAAACGGGATAATCCTAGCTAAGATTAATAAAAAATCATCTTTGGCTGAAGTTCTCTCTCTTTTAAAACTCTGTAAGCGAGGGATAAGAGATAATATTTTTAAATTTGCTGCCTTCAACGATATAGCTAAGCCCAATATCGAGCCTGTCTTAAGAAAGTTTGGTGTTTCAGAAATGCTTGAAGAATCAATTCGTCCAAAAACTCTCAAGTTTAAAATTGATTTTTGGTCTAAAACTTTAAAATCTAGAAATGAAGAAGGGGATGATGGTAAGACAACGGTAAAAGGTAGTAATCAAGAACAAGATACTCATTATGACAATAAGCTAAAGATAAACTTTGTTGAGCCCATGGATGCTGAAAGTGACTGTTGGATTTTATCTCATAAGAATGACTGTAAAAAAATCCTACGAAGATGGTTGATTAAATTAACTGGACCAGGTCCAGCTGCAGGTCATTGGAGTGAAGTCGAAAATAAAAATGATCCTCGTTCAAGTTATTGGCGTTGGAAATTCAACGATAACTGGCAAGATTTTGTCACAGTTGAAGGGTATTGGTATTTTTGTGGGACTAAGCCAGAGTTTGATTGGAAAGAAAAAAAATGGAATTTCTCTGGTGACAACCCAACACTTCTTTTCAAAGAAGGGAGCGAATATCATTACCGTTTTAAATTTGATCAAGGTGAATTAAATATCGCTGAAAACTCTGAATTCGCCCTTGCTCAAAAAGATTTAATCGAAGACTCCATGGCCGAAGAAGTCAGTTTCGAAAATGAAGGTGCTATTACTGATGATGAACATAAGATGAAATCAGATCAAGACCTTGGCGGCAAGCTCAAAGGTAATGTCGAAAATGAAGAAGATGATGAATTTAGTTCTAAAGAAAAAGATACCAAAAGAAATAAGCCAGAGTTTAATATAGAGCCAGAAGATGAACTTGAAGAAAATCAGGAAAAGGAAGAGATTGAAGATAAAGAACTTGATTTTCAAAATAAGGACGAAGAAGAGGAAAAAGAAGAAAAAAAATCGAAGTTTAGAGAGGATGACTTAGGCGGTAACATTGAGGGAAAAGGTAAGACAGACAAGAGTGAGTCGGGTCCTTTAAGTGGGGATGTTGAATTCACAGAAAAAGAAGAGAAAGAAGATAGAAAATCGAAATTTAAAGAAGATGCAATCGATGGAAATTTAAAAGGCAAAGGTAAGACAGACAAGAGTGAGTCGGGTCCTTTAAGTGGAGAGGTTGAGCTCAAAGACTCAGAAAAGAAAGAGAATAAAAAGTCAAAATTTAAGGAAGATGCCATCGATGGAAACATGAAGGGTAAGATCGAAGGTGGAAAAAATAAGAGTAAAGGAGATAATTCTTCGGATTTCAAAGAAGAAGAGCATGGAGGACATTATAAAGGAGAGATGGAGCAGGACATAGAAGAAGTCGAGGAAAAAGAAATCTTCGGTAAGAAAAAAACATTTTTCAGAGAAGAAGACCCTGAAGCCTTGGAACGAGAAGCAGAAGAAAAAAACAAAAAGAAAAATGATAAAAAGAAAGCTCAGCATGATGCCAAAATGGATGAGTTAGATAAACTAGAGCAGAGTTTAGCAAAAGATAGAAGTGATAAAACGAGTAAAATAGAGAGAGAGAAATCAACAAAGGTTGATCTTTCTCAATTTGAGCGTAAAGAGTCTATTGAGAGTAATGCAAAAAATAAAGAAGAAGATAAAAATGCACGCCGTCGTCCCAAGGGTCTCAAGAGCGGAGATATACTCCAAACCTTTGATAAGGAAGGAAATTTACTTGAAGACGAAGACAATAGTTTAAATGTTGGTCAAGCAGAAATTATTGAAACTGCTGATGGGGAAAAAGTAAGTTTAGAGTCCGGAGAGTTAAGGGCCATTTTAATAAAAGAAAATTCAGAACAGGGGTCACATATTATCTGTAAGTTTGAAGATTTAACGGATGAAGAGGTTGTCCTTCAAGTACCTAACGATAAATTAACTCAAAATGAAAGTAGTTCAGTTCATCTTAGCTTTATCTATTCTTCTACTACAGCTTCATTGAAGTTGGAGGGAAATATAACTGAAATACTTGATTATGATGAAGACTATAGCTTAGTCACGCTTACTTTTAAGGAAAAAAATGAAGAACTTGTTAACAACTTCATGAAACTTTATAGAGCTAGACAAGAAAATATAAGTAAGTTTTTAAAAACGGCTAGAGGTTTAGGGTGATTTGAGAAAATGAAGAAAGAAAAGAAGATTGAGATTTTAAAAAAGTATCTTTCTGAAAACGATGTTGTCATTGTTGATAAGTCTCACGCATCTAAAAACAGATTGGCCAAAACTTTGTTAGGTTTTGGTTCTCCTAAAGAAAAAATTCACTTATGTAGCGAGTTCGAACAAGCCAAGCAAATTGCAATTTCGACCAAGAGTAGTTTGATTTTATGTGATTACTATATCGAAAATGGTAATGGTTTTGATCTCTTTCGGGCGATCAAAAACCCCAGTGAAGCACCCACTCCACATATTTGCATTTTGATTACTTCAAATTTATCGCAAGCGGCTGTTGCAAAAGCGGCTGAGGAGGATGTGGATACTTTTATTTTAAAACCTTATACCGTAAATATTTTATTAGATAACTTAGCGGAAACCATTTCCAATAAACTTTATCCTTCAGATTATGTTCAGAAGATTGAGGAAGGTAAAAAACTATTAGAAGAAGGCAAGACAGAAGAAGCTAACGAACTTTTTAAATCAGCTCAAGGTTTGAATGAGAAGCCAGCACTGGCCCATTTTTATAAGGGACATGTACATGGTATAGCTCAAAGTAATGATGAGGCGATTGAAGAATATCAGCAAGGCTTAAGTTTTAACCACATTCATTTTAAATGCCAAAATGGTTTATTTCAAAGTTACTTGGCAAAAGGGCAAGATTTAGAAGCATACAAGGTTGCCAAAGAGCTGGTTAAATATTACCCGGCTAATCATGAACGTTTCAAGACCATTATCAAATTAGCTATTACGACTGAAAACTTAAATGATTTTGATTTTCTTTATGAGTTATTCTCTTCTTCTGAAGAAAAGGATGAAAAACTCATAAACCATATGTGTGCAGGAATGTTTGTTGTTGCTAAATATTTTTTAATAAAAGAAGAACCAAGTAAAGCTCTAAATTATTTCAAAAAAATAGCAAGCTCGTTTGGGAAGTTCTACAAGTTTCCAAAGGCCATAATAGAAACCTTGGTCGACTTCCAAATGCATAATGAAGCCAATGAATATATTTCTTTATTTCCCGAAGATCTAAAGAAAGATAATTATTATATTTTAAGCGAATTTTTAGTTAAATCGTATAAAGTAGATGATGAGAGTTTTACAACTCAAGGTGAAGAGTTAGTGAAAAGTGGAATTCAAAGTTATGTTTTACATAAACTTTTAGCGAAGAAATTTTACAAATTGAACAACCAAACTCGTGCTGAAGTTTACTTATCACAGGCTAAAGAGTTTTGGCCTGAGAAAGAAGAGGAATTAAACTCTGTAAAAGAAGTTTATTCCCAAAAACAGAATGAACAAGCCGCTTAAATAATGTCTTTGAAATAATCAATAGTTTTCTTTAAACCAATTTCAACATCAATCTTAGGTTCCCAATTTAAATACTTTTTGGCCAAAGTAATATCAGGCTTTCTTTGTAGAGGATCATCTTTAGGTAATTCTTTGTAAGTTATTTGTGATTTTGAATTGGTCATTTTTAAAATCATCTGGCATAGCTCATTAACACTAAATTCTTTTGGATTTCCAATATTAATTGGGCCTGTAATATCGTTTGGTGAGTTCATTAAAGCAATCATGCCAGAAATAAGATCGTCTACATAACAGAAGCTTCTTGTTTGCTTTCCATTTCCATAAATAGTCATTTTTTCATTTTTTAAGGCCTGGATAATAAAATTAGAAACCACCCTGCCATCTTCTGGATGCATATGTGGGCCATAAGTATTAAAAATGCGCATAATTTTTATATTGATCTTATGTACATTGGCGTAATTAACAAAAAGAGTTTCGGCAATCCTTTTTCCTTCATCATAACAAGCTCGTATTCCGATTGGATTAACATGTCCCCAGTAATCTTCTTTTTGAGGATGCACTAAGGGGTCTCCATAAACCTCACTCGTTGATGCCTGCAAAATCTTAGCTTGGTTTTTTTTGGCTAATTCAAGCATATTCTTTGCCCCAAGATAGGAAGTCTCAATCGTATAAAGGGGATCTTTTTGATAATGAGGAGGAGAGGCGGGACAAGCTAAATTATAAATTTCATGAGCTTCAAGTTCAATAGGCTCTCTAATATCATGTTCAATATATTTAAAATTTTTTTGATTTTTTAGTTTTTCGATATTTTTGATATTGCCGGTGTAGTTATTATCTAAAGCAATGATGAAATGTCCCTCATTATGTAATCTTTGGGAGAGATGTGAGCCAAGAAATCCGGTTGCTCCAGTGATAAGGATTTTTTTCATTAAAAGAGTTCCTTGGCAATTTTCAAGACCGAGGCAGATTTACTCATTGAATAGTAATGTAATGCTGGTGCTCCTCTTTTTTTCAATTCTTTTGACTGAGCAATACACCATTCAATTCCAACTTTTTTAGCCTCATCATTATCTTTACAGTCGGCAATAGCATCAGCCAAATCTTCAGGAATATCGACATGAAAAATGCTCGCGAGGACAGAGGGTTGTCTTGTGGTGGCAATGGGCTTTAATCCTGGAATAATAGGAACTGTAATTCCCGCGGCCCTGCACTGATCGACAAATTCAAAATATTTTTGATTATCAAAAAACATTTGAGTAACAATATATTCAGCTCCCATATCGACTTTCATTTTTAGGTATTTCATATCGCTCTTCATATTGGGGGCTTCGAAATGTTTTTCAGGATAACCCGCTACCCCAATACAGAAATCGGTTGGATTAGGATTTTCAATTTCGTTATTTAAGTAGGTACCTGTGTTCATCTGAACAATTTGTTTTATGAGGTCGGTTGCGTAATTATTTCCATCTTTTTCAGGTACAAAGCTGGGTTCTGTTTTAATAGCGTCGCCTCGCAAAGCCAGAACGTTATCGATCCCAAGAAAGTTAAGATCGATTAAAGCATTTTCGGTTTCTTCTTTTGAAAATCCCCCGCAAATAATATGGGGAACAGCATCGATATGAAACTTATTCATGATGGCTGCACAGATTCCAACGGTTCCTGGTCTTTTTCTGATGGACTTTCTTTCGAGCAATCCATTTTCCTTCTTTTTATAAATATATTCTTCACGGTGATAAGTTACATCAATAAAAGCGGGATTAAATTGCATCAAAGGTTCTATTTCGTTGAATAAATCTTGGATGCCTTGGCCTTTCATAGGGGGAAGGATTTCAAAGGAAAATAGCGTTTTTTTGGCATTGTTAATATGATCAACAACTTTGGTCATGTGAGCCTCGTCTTAAGTTAATATCTCTTGGTTATAGCGGAAATCATATGAGATTTATAGTCAAAATCTAGCTCAATGGACAAAATTACAAGAAGCGTCAATTAGTCTAATTTAAGATGTTCTTCGATTCTTTCAATTCTCTCTTCTAGGGTCGCGGAATCAATAAGAGTTTGCCTGAGCACAGTATTCATAAATGTTTGATAGCCGATGCCGCGTTTTTTGGCACGTCTTCTGAGTTCAAGCAGAATATCTCCATCAATCCAAGCGGTGACTCTGGCCTTAACATTACTGTGAGTTAATTGTTTTTCATCAATTACAATTGTCTTCTTTTTAGTTTTTGTCTTGGTATTCATGCCATTTCTCCTGAAAAAACTCTTGATAGCTCTGCAAAATTTTTCTTAATTTTGTTATTTCCCTTAAACTGATATTTCTTGCGTATATACATTCTGTATTTTTAATGAGGAATTTTATTTCTATACCCGCACCAATAACATGAATATGTGGGGGTAGATGGTCCTTGTAGTAAATATAAACCTTAAATTTATCAACAACTAATACACAGGGCACAGCTACTCCTTTATTATACATACCTTTGTATGTATATCAATTAACTCAGTAAAAAAGATGCAATAAAGGAGGTAAATTTTAAATTTCTAAGCTATTGAATTTATGAGTAGGAAAGATTCGTTTGTAGCCATTTTTCGGCTACTTCTAGGGAAATATTTTTGCGTTTAGCATAGTCAGCCACTTGATCCTTACCTAAAAGTCCCACATTGAAATAGCGCGATTCGGGGTGGGAAAAGTAGTAGCCACTAATGGAAGAAGGTGGATTCATGGCGCAGCTTTCAGTCAGTTCCACATTAATTTTTTTGCTTACATCAAGTAGTTTGAAAATCGTTTGTTTTTCCAAATGATCTGGACAAGCGGGATAGCCTGGCGCTGGTCTAATTCCTTGATACTTCTCTTGAATAAGTTCTTGTTTCGATAATTCTTCACTGGCAGCGTATCCCCAAAGTTCTTTTCGAACTTTCTCATGCATGAACTCGGCGTAGGCTTCGGCGATTCGATCACCTAAAGCTTTAATCATAATAGATTTATAATCATCTAGTTTTTCTTCATAAGATTTAGCGTATTCATCAAGTTTACTACCTGCTGTAACGAAAAAAAAGCCAATATAGTAAGTTTTGTTACTATCCTTTGGCGCAATATAATCAGCCAAAGAAGCATTCGCTGAGCTTGCATTTTCCATCTTTTTTTGATTTCGTAAAAAATGAAAAACAGTACCGTCTTTTAAAAAAACATCATCATTTTTTGAATAAGCTTCATAAAAGCTAATAATGGCTTTTGGCTCAGAAATATTTTTAGTGATCATTTCATCTAAAATTTCTTGAGCTTCATCAAATAATCTTTTAGCCTCTGTTCCATATTTTTCATCTTGAAAAATTTTGGGATATGTCCCTTTAAGTCTCCATGTTTGAAAAAATGGGGTCCAATCAATATAAGGTCTCAAATCTTGAGCTGTGATATTGGTAAAGACCTTGCTTCCGGTGAAAGAGGGTTTGGTTGGAGTATAATTATACCAATCAATTTTTGTTTTATTTTTTATCGCTGTTTTATAATCAGTTAGTACAATTTTTTCTTGACCTAATTCATGTTTAGTTTTGAGAGATTGGTACTGTTCCTGAATGTTTTTTATAAAAGTTAAATCTTTACTTTTTAATTTCCCAGCAACTGGAACACTTCTAGAGGCATCAGAGACATGGACAACCGGCCCATCATAATGAGGAGAGATTTTAACCGCAGTATGAATTCTGCTTGTAGTGGCGCCACCAATCATGAGTGGAGTTTTAAAGTTTAATCGTTGCATTTCTTTTGCCACATGAACCATTTCATCGAGTGAGGGTGTTATGAGTCCCGAGAGTCCAATAATATCAGCATTTTCTTTTTTCGCTCTTTCTAGTATTTGTTCACAGGGAACCATGACTCCCATATCAACAACCTCGTAATTATTACAACCCAAGACTACGCCAACAATATTTTTTCCAATATCATGAACGTCTCCTTTAACTGTGGCTAATAAAATTTTCCCTGCATTAGATGAGGCATTCTTAGCTTTTTGCTTTTCAATAAAGGGTTGAAGATAGGCCACTGATTTCTTCATAACTCGAGCAGATTTTACAACTTGAGGGAGAAACATTTTGCCTTCTCCAAAGAGATCACCCACGACACTCATTCCATCCATAAGGGGGCCTTCAATGACTTCAATTGGTGCTGAATATTCTTTTCTGGCTTCCTCAGTGTCTTCATCAATAAAATCAACAATACCTTTAACTAGGGCATGTTTTAGTCTTTCTTGTACACTCGTATTTCTCCAGGCTAAATCTTGGACCCGCTCTTTGGAATTACCCTTAACACTTTCGGCAAATTCCACTAAGCGTTCTGTTGCATCACTTCTACGATTAAGTAGTACGTCTTCAACCCTCTCTAGTAAATCTTTAGGTATATCCTCATAAACTTCCAGCATCCCAGGGTTAACAATTCCCATATCCATACCAGCTTTTATGGCATGGTAAAGAAAAGCAGAGTGCATGGCCTCTCTAACTTTATCATTTCCTCTAAAAGAGAAAGAGATATTAGAAACACCCCCGCTAACTCGGGCGTGAGGTAAATTTTCTTTAATCCATTTAGTTGCGTTGATAAAATCCACAGCGTAGTTATTATGCTCATCAATTCCAGTAGCTACTGTCAGGATGTTAGGATCAAAAATAATATCTTCTGCTGGAAACTTAACTTGGTTAACAAGGATATCATAAGCACGCTTACAAATATCAATACGCTTTTGATAGCTATCAGCCTGTCCTTTCTCATCAAAAGCCATGACGACGACTGCGGCTCCATATTTACGGATAGTTTTGGCTTGTTCAATGAATTCTTTTTCTCCGACTTTAAGAGAGATAGAATTAACAATACTCTTGCCTTGAGTACACTTAAGTCCTGCTTCAATGACTTCCCATTTAGAGCTGTCAATCATGAAGGGAATGCGTGCAATATCGGGTTCACTGGACATAAGGTTAATGAAATTCTTCATGACTTCTTTAGAGTCAAGCATTCCTTCATCCATATTAATGTCAATGACTTGAGCGCCGCCCTCAACTTGATCCACCGCAACAGTGAGAGCTTCATCATATTTTTCATCTTTAATCAGTCTTTTAAATTTAATTGAACCTGTGACATTGGTTCTCTCTCCAATATTAATAAAGTTTGAGCCTTCATAAGCGAGAAGAGGTTCAAGTCCAGATAAACGCAGGCTCTTTTTATATTCAGGAATTTTTCTTGGTTTATATTTTTTGACCACATCAGAAATAGCTTTGATATGTTCATCAGTTGTTCCACAACAGCCACCAACAATATTGACGAACTCTGATTTGCAGAAGTCTTCAATAATACCGGCCATAAATTTAGGTGAATGATCATACTCCCCAAATTCATTGGGAAGTCCTGCATTGGGATAAACACAAATTGGGAACCAGGCTTTATTGGAAATATCTTCTACAAAAGGACGCATCAGATCGGCTCCAAAGGCACAGTTAAAGCCAATGCTCATCATAGGGAAGTGAGAAACTGAGTACAGGAAAGCTTCGGCTGTTTGACCAGATAAAATTCGTCCTGAGCGATCGGTAATAGTCCCTGAGACCATGACTGGTAATTCAATTTTCTTCTCATCGAAATAGGTTTTAATAGCGAAAAGTGCTGCCTTGGAATTGAGAGTGTCAAAAATAGTTTCAACTAAGAGAATATCCACGCCGCCATCAATGAGACCTCTAATTTGTTCTGTATATGAAGTCACTAACTCATCAAAGGTAATAGCTCTGAATCCTGGATTATTCACATCGGGAGAAAGACTACAG
>CALFYV010000349.1 GCA_937952395.1 uncultured Bacteriovoracaceae bacterium
CATATAAAGTTGGATAAACCCTGTAATCATTTCTGGTATCCTCGGCAATTGAATCTGTTTGATTAAAATTCCAAATTAGTAATAGATGAACTCATGGACATCATTGTTGTTGGTTCTTTTAATATAATGAGTACGCTTATCTTTGCTCTCATCATTAATAAAGAGTTTACTAGCGAAATCAAGTGTTTAGGTGGTTTGTTTGAGCAATTTAGCAATAGATAGTATGAGTATGGTGGTGCACTTTATATTAGCTTACGCATACTCACCGTACACTTTGTACAGTAATAAGTTGTATTCCTGGTTTCTTTACTCTATAAATCTAGGCCATGTACTTAGATATAAGAAAACATTATAGAGAAATTTTGCAGGATGAGCTTGCCCAAAGGATAAAGCAAAACTCTATGTATTCTCTGAGAGCGTTTGCTAAAGATCTGGGTATTTATCCATCAAGACTTTCTGATGTTTTAAATGGACGCTATGGGTTATCTCGTGGTGCGGCTATAAAAATTGCTCAAAAATTAAAATATACTCATGAAGAAATCGCATGTTTTTGTGATCTTGTGGATTCTTACCATGCCAGAAGTAAATTAGAAAAATCTTTGGCAAAAAAACGCCTTGAGCAATACCAAGAAAAACAACAATATAATGAATTATCTTTTGACTACTTCACTATTATTAAAGATTGGTATCACTTTGCCATAGTTGAATTAACATACCTAGAAAATTTTAAGAGTGACATTACTTGGATTGCAAAAAAGTTAAATCTAGAAAAGCACCTTGTTGAAGATGCTATTGAAAGACTTTTCAAAGTTGAAATGCTAGAGAACGTTAACGGACAATTCAAAGCCGTTGAAGATTTTACAGCAACAACTCAAGATATTCCCAATAAGTCTCTAAGATATTTTCATTTACAACTTATGCAAAAAGCTCAAAAAGCCATTGAAGAGCAGAATGTTGAAAATAGAGATGTAAGTGCGATAGTCATGGCGATTAACAAAGAAAAAATAAAAGAAGCAAAACAGATGATCAAATCATTTCGCCGAGATTTTGACCAGTTTCTTTGCAAAGATAAAAATAAAAATGCAGTCTATAGTTTAGGTATTCAGTTTTATGAATTGACAGAAAACACATAATGGAGATGAATATGAATTTAAAATTATTAGTTAGCTTAGTATTCTTTTTTAGTATCAATTTGTTCGCAGGTCGCGAAGGAGGCAATGGAGGAGATATTGTTATTTGTGATCAAGGTCTTGTGTATCAGCTTTTGGATTATGCAGAAGCAAAACAGTTGGGTTATGAACTTGATCTTGAAGGTGCCAATTATCAAGAAAAAGTCTACAATGCTATAGATAGACTGAAAGACGAGTTTGCCAATCTGAAGACAGCATTGAAGTCTTATGCGGATGAGTTAATCGAGGATATAGAAACTTATAAACATTATCAAGATCAACCACTTCCACAAATTAATGAAAAATTGAAGTATAGTCTCTTAACAAGAGGGGAACTTACTAATATTGACGATAGTAATCATAAATCTATTCCAGAAAACTGTTCAATGCCAAAGCAAATTATTATTCATGAAGAGCCCAAAAACTTTATGAAAAAACGCTATGAGATAAAAGAAGATTATTTAACTAGGCTTAACGATGATAACCTTGCAGGTATGATTATTCATGAGTCACTTTATAGATTCTCTAGTACAGTTCTTCTCCACACAGATTCGGTTCAAACAAGAACTTTAAATATTTATCTTTCGACTTCAAAATATGCAAACCATGATTTTCATCAACAACTTCAAAGTTTAATAGATTTTGAATTTAATTTGAGTAAAGAACAATATGCCTTTAAAATTGATGGTTTCGTTATTAAAGAGATTAAGAGCTTGGATGTAGAGAATAAAAAAATTATTGCTTATTTATTCGATAACTACAGTTTTGATAAGTACAAGCTTATTGATATGAATACAGTTTATTTTTCAGAAGGTAAACTTGTAGCGTTCGATTCATGGTTGTGGCGGTTAAATAGGCGATTAAATGGAGCAGTGAATAAAATTAAGTTTGTTAAAACAGATAGGGGATTTATCTCAATGACTGATAAACCTCTAGGTCATATTTCAACCTATAATTTGGGAGAGGTCATTACATCACCGTTTGATGTTCAATTTGACTGGATTTTAGTAAGTGAGAACGGTTTAATTGGCAGCAAAATTATTGAAGCAAATACAGCTTTAGGAAAACTAAGTCATATCGATTATAACTCTAATTTTAGTGTTAAACATATAAAAGCTCCTTATGATATTGCTTTTGTAAAAATTCATAAAAGCATAAAAGCTAATCGTTTCAATTCAAATTTTTGCAATGGTATCCCTCGTAATGTGTACTTTATTACTAACGAACTTCACTTTGATAGTACAGGTAAAGCGATATTAGAAAATATGGAAGGTAAATTTAGATGTATTTCTGGTAAACGTGACCTTGGAGAACTAGGCATTATAAACTTTAAAAAAGATAAGCAATATATAATTTCATTGGATCATCAAGCAAAGCCAACATCTATTAAAGAACTCTAGGTTAAAATTCCAAATTAGTAATAGATGAACTCATGGACATCGTAGTCGTTGAATCGCCTAGGATGAGCATGACACCGGCGAGAGCAATGGTTGTGGCAGAGGTTGGCATCCCGCCATCAATGATAGTGCTATTGACAATCTTGGCGCCTGGAAAATCATTAATATTGTAAAAAGTTGTTTGCCAAGTTGAGCAATCGGGAAGGCAAACAATATGAAAATCTTTGGTATTGTCATATGTTAAGCTTTGCCCGGCGTAGTCATCATAGACCAAAATATGGTTAGCTTTGCCATCATTATCAGTGTCTATTAAAAGGTTTAAGTAAACTAAGTTTGCATTATTTCTCTGCCAAGAAATCTTAAAATCAACCAAAGGCAAATTATGAAAAAGTTTAGTACCCGCGATGGCCTTATTGCCCTTTCCGCTGCCTTGAAACCCAATGACTGGATTAACACAAAAATTAACGGCATCCAAAGTGATTGAAGCATTATAGACACTGTGGTTGGTATTAACTTCAAGTTTTGGTATGAATTCATTCTCTTCAGTGGAGCTTTTTTTTGAGCAGCCCCAAAAACAAAAAATGAGAATAAAGAGTAAGCTTTTGCTCATAGGCAGATCATACAATAAATTCAACTAGCTGAATATGATCTCCTCTAGTAATTTAAAGTTTTTCTTATGCCTCGCATTTTCAACAGCTTGAATATATTTTTCTCTTCTTTCAGCTGGATTATTCGCAAAATTTTCTCCCCATCTGGGAGTGGAGATTGTATTTTTTTGACAGATATATTCAGTTAAGATTCGTGCCCATCTACCATTACCATTGGCAAAAGGATGTATGGTAAGCAATCTTTCATGGAGTTTTGCGATGATTTGTTTTGGTGGAAAAGTCTCATTATCCAACCAGAATTTAAGATCTCCTATTAGTTTCATGAGCGCAGGCCTTATTTTGTAAACCTCTAAAAAATCCGGGTTATTCAGTTCATAGTTTCGAATTTCTCCTGCCCATTGCCAAACTTCTCCAAAAAGTTTGTAGTGAAGTTTGCACCAGAATGAGTAATCCATGTATTTTTGTGTAGAGGCTTCAAGCCAAATAATTCCTTTGGCCATATTATGTTCTTCATACTCATCCAGTTCGGCCATAGTTTGAATATTTTTTGGAATAAGCCCTTTTTGAAATTCATTTGGTAGGGGTGTTTGCCCATCTCTAACTTTAAAGAGAAAGTTGTTCACCATATTTTACCCTTTTTAAATAGTTCGTTGGCCAACCTTTCTATTCTCTCTTCAATGTCAGATTCTACTTTTTGATTTTCTAAAGTCATATGAGTATCGGCTTGGATTTTACTCTTGCGCGCATTTTCTAATGCCTTTTTTTTTAATAACAAGGGAATTTCTTCTCTAGGAATAAAGGCGTAAACAAATTCACATTCCATGGCGTTGGCCATTTTTCGTAGGGTCTCTAAAGTAATATGACCTTTCTCTTCTCGCTTTTCAGCTTGAGCGACACTCGGTAGTGAGAGGTTGGTTAACTTCGCCAATTCCTTAAGCGTCATACCAAAAAGTGATCTTATGTATTTTATCCAACCTGGTTTTACTTGGGTTTCGGCGAAAACTTGTATTAAAGCTTTTCTTCTTTTTTGTGCCTGTTCAAGCGCCATTTGATTGATCATGAAAACTCCATTGCTATGCTTATAGACATAATAATTATATCATATTTTATGTATAAAAACATAAAAATATTAATTTTAATTATGTTTAAATACATAAAAATTTGTAAAAACAATTAGTTAGATTTCAGCCTTTCAAAGCAAACCTTGCGATCTTGCCATTTTTTTGAAGGACTGCGCTCTTCCGGTTTGGAATAGGGGCGAGAGCGGCGGCCATAATGCTGCATTTTGGGGTCACTAGCGCACTTGATTTGAAAAGCCACCAAGTTTTGTAAACTTTTTAAGAGGATTTCTTTTTTTGCGCCCAGCTTCTCCAGCTTTTGCTCTTCTAGAATGGAGAGAACTTGGTAAATTGATTCAATAGTTGAAAGACAAAATTTAGCTGGTTGCTGACGGATAGCAAATTTCGATTCAATTTTTGTTTCAAAACTTAGCCTTGGTAGTGAGTGTAGAGTTTTACTATCTCTCATCATACTTTTAGCGCAAGACCAAGTGCCATCTAAAATAAAAAGCAGTGGTTTTTTATTTTGAAAAAAATCTAACGTTATTTTTTCTTTTGAAATATTCAGCGCAGTTGCACCAGGGTAGAGCACCATGGGAAAATATTCAGAAGAATTTATCATTTTTTGGACAGCTTGGTTTTGATCAAAATTTTCGTCAACAATAATACGGCAATTTTTAAGGGCCACGTTGGCCATGCGCCCAGTTCCTATATGGGATCGCTTGGCCTCTTTAGGATGCATCAGGAGGCAAAACTCAAAATAGGTATCAAAAGGCTTGATCTCACTACAAAAACAAGCCGTTTTGGGTCTTAAACATTGATAGCAAAGAGGGCGAGGATTAATACCATTCATCCTCTTCATCTATAATAACTTTGATGGAATGGATATAGGCGTTGCCATAAAAGGAGTGAAGAGTTAAGTGGTCAGCATAGTCTTTGACGTTTATGACATAAGATGGCCCTCCAGTGCGACCATACACTGTACCTTTAATCTCATTATTAACCATGACATCAAAATAGGCGTTTATTTTGTTATGACTACTTAAAGAGAAAACAAGTTTAGAAACAGGTAAATCAGAGGGCAGATAAATAATTTTATATTCGCCATTTTTTAACTCAATATTAGAAATTAATTGAAAGCTATTAGAAAAATTGTTGTGAAAACATCTCCCAATTTTTTTGCAGTAAAGATGCTGATATTGGTTTTGGAAAGAGGAGATGTAGCCTACCATTTTCAAATAGTTTTTATAATCTTGGCAATTTTGAACATAAAAGAAAAGTCCCTGTGACGCCAAATTGAACTTATTCTCCATTGAATGGCCTTTCTTCACAATACTACGAGCATAAAGACCTTGTTCTTCATCAGATTGTCGATCGAGCATGAAAGAGCTGACATTATCTAAGACAAATTTGGATAATTCATTTTTATAATGCTCAAAAAAGAATTCTCCTTCACCAAGCATCTCAAGGTCACTGAGACGATCAAAGTCATTGAGGTTTTGCATTTGCTGAACATAATTCTTTCTTACCTCAATGGCTTTTGTCACCGATTTTGCATTCTTGATTTCTTTAAAGATTTTTTGAAAATCAGGACTTCCTTGGGCATAAGACAATGAAGTTATAATTAAAAATATTAGATAGAATTTAGCTTTCATATTTTTTCCTTTTATTTAATTCTTAATTAAAGCTTCACATGATAAAAATCTATAGACCCTTGGAATTTTAATCTTCTTACCAATTCGGCTAGCTTCTTCACTTTGTAGCACTTTGATGATGGCTTTACCTGAACGATAAGCAGAATAATGAGATTTCATTGCTCTTATAGCTTTGTATGTTTCACCTGCTCGAACTCCTATTGAATAAAGATCTTTATCACAGCTAAGAAGTTTAAAGAGAGAATGCTTTTTTACTTTATCAAATTTGAGGTTAATATTATAATTGTCATATCCATCGTTTTTCAAACGCTGATTTAAGGTTATTATGGCCTTATCTCTTATTTGTTCGCTAGCAAGGGCCAAAGGTTCATTTCTGTTACAGGTGTTATGATTCATAAAATAACGATTAATGCCATATTGGTTGGCCAATTGACATATGACCCTTTCAGCTTCTTCTTTATCTAAAGAAAAAAGCTCCTTATAAGACTTCTCTTCCAGTGTCTCTAGTATTTCGTTGAGGGTTTTTTCAATGATACTCTTGCGTTTTGTGCGGAGAAATTCATTAAGATTAGCTCGGTAATAGACATCAAGTTTATCCCACTTAGGATATACATAATTCCATTGAAAGTGAAACTCCTCATCAAGCAGATTCATGACAGATTCTGGATGGGTATGAGGCAATTCCAAACGTCTTTGGGCATCGATAGGGCCAAAAGCCGTTGCTAAAACTTCAAGATGATATCTTAAAGTATTATAGGCATTTTCTCTCCAGTAGATTTTTTTATTAGACTGATTAGTGAATTTATTTATATCATGCATGATATCTTTCAATGCCTCAACTAAATCTTGAGAGTAGTAAAGCTTCTTTAATAGCTGAACATCTTCTTGAGAGATATTGGGTAAATTATCAATACCGATTTCTTCGATCATGGCCATTTTGATTGCAAAACTTTCTCTCTTCCATTGCTCCATATTTCGATCGGCCAGTTCTGCTAAAAATTGACTGCGAGTCCATCTTAAGACTTTGAGGTTAGCGATGATTTCTCCCAATGCTAGTTTTCGCTCTATTTTCCAATCGGGATAAGCTGCATTAATCAGTTCATGAATCAGAACAAAACCTTGATTTTCTTCCTTGGTAATAAAATCAGTAATTCCCACTAGCTTTTCCATAACGGTGATAGATATTCCAATTTCAGCTTTCTCATTATGAGTGGGTTTGTGGTAAATCCCGGCTATTTGATAAGTTTTATAATCAATTTCTCCCTCAGGATATTTTTCGATCTCACCAACGAGATGGCCATCTACATAACGAAAGCGAGTGGTTTTGGCAGCTTTCATTAAATCTTCATAAAGTCCGTTCGAATTTTTCTTAATGAGCTCCAACCATTTCATGGCATGAAGTGCGTACTTTTTATTAAGAATTTCTCTTGGTTCATAAACGCCTTCCATAAAGGGGAGTTCAAAAAAGTTTCGATAAGTAGCAGAATCTTTTATTTTAGCTATTTCATAAGGAACAAGTCCATCAACACCAAGTGGAATGACTACTAATTGACCGTTCCCACCACCTCCAACTTTAGAGACGAAAGGGTTTTGCGCCCATGTGACTTGATTGATAATAAGAAGGGCAAACAAGTAAGTGAATAGTTTTAATGTTTTCATTTTTTCTCCTGAGTATCGATGGTGTCTGTTAAATTAAAAAACTGAGTATTAAGTTGATAAGTATTTTCAGCAGTGCCAGACTTCGCTTCAAACTTAGTAGCAAAGTCATGCATAAAACGCCTGATGGCCTTTTTCATTTCCGGTATTTTCTCTTTTTCAATATTTATGCAGTAAGCGTTGTACTCTCGCTCTTTTGGATCCTGTACTGTAATCGCCTTGGAAGCGAGCTCCATCACGTTTTGGTGATACTCTTGAAGGCCAGTATCAATACCATCAACTTTCGAATAGATATGGTCATGAATTTTAACTAAGTTACCATTTTGATCTTCTTTCATGAGTCCTAGACCAATCAGTCTTTCAATTGCATTTTCAATTTCACTAATAGTTTTTTTAAAACCTAATCTTTTTTGGATCCATCTTGCGTCATTTTGAAAGCCCTTAAGCGCGCTTAATTCAGTGATGATCACATGAAGAGGATCTTTTATACTTCTATAGGCTTCGACTTCGAACATAGATAAACTCTGACGAGGAGAGAGTGAGCGTAATCTTTCTAGATAGAGTTCTTTTTCTTCATTGGCCTTGGCCCTTTGCAGACTAACCAAAGTATCAAAATAGAAACCTTCATCAATAGTCAGCTCAAGTGTTTTAATGAAATGAGGCACATAGGCTTTCGCTATTTTTCTTTTCCCTTTAAGCATTTCTTGTAAAGGGTTATGGTGCTTCATTTTTAGGAATTTGGCCCAAGCACGAATTGAAAAACTGGGGTTACTTTTTTTCTTCTCAAGATAGATATCTTGTAAATATATTTTGGGATCAATATAGTCATAAATACAAATCATATTTCAACCTTCTCAAGTACAGCAGGGTATACTTAGTGAGATGCATTGAATCAAGTTTCTTGTGTACAAAATAGAACAAATTTGTGTACAGCATGAAAAAAATACAATTTGAACTCTTAGTCAAAACTGATGTAGATCATGCAATTAGGGCATTAAAGGATTTACTCTCAAATAAAGGACAAAATGAAATTAAAATTTTTAGGTGGTGTTGAAGGAGTCACTGGTTCAAAGATCTTGCTTACAGTGGCCAAGGAAAGCTATTTCATCGATTATGGACTTTTTCAAGGTGATAGTAAGATTAGGGAAGGTAATTGGCGGGAGTCGGATTTAACCGATATCAGTGCTGTTTTTTTAACTCACGCACATATTGATCATTCGGGACTAATTCCTCGTTTGGTTTATCATAATTTTAAAGGAACTATCTACTGCACTAAAGAAACTCTGCGCTTATGTGAAATTTTGTTAGCGGACTCTGCAAAGCTACATGTTGAAGATGCTGAGTATGCCAACAAAAAAAAATATTCAAGACATAAACCCGCCCTTCCTTTATATACTCCAGAAGATGTGGAACAGGTCTTAAGACAATTCAAGGCATGTGACTTTGAAGAGGAGATTAAAGTCTCTGAGCATGTTCAGATTAAATTTCATTGGGCCGGTCATATTTTGGGTTCAAGTTTCGTAGAAGTAAAACTGGAAGAAGAGGGTGTAAATAAAACGATTGTCTTCTCCGGGGACGTTGGGCACTCCAGGGCGATTACCTTAAAACCACCAGTTAACTTGGTACCTTGTGATGTTCTAGTTTTAGAATCAACCTACGGGGATAAATTACATGCCAGAATTCCTGCCATTGAAGTTTTGGGGATGTATTTAAACATCATTCTTAAAAGAGAGGGCGTGGCTTTGATTCCTTCATTTTCAGTGGGTAGAACTCAAGATATTCTTTACCTTATTAACAAACTCATGTTGGATAAAAAAATACCAGAAGTTCCCGTCATTTTAGACAGCCCACTTTCTCGTAAAGCAAATCAAATCTTTTTAAGTAGTTTAAGACCAGAGTATATCAAAGAAGAAGTTTTAAGTTGCTGTCCTCATGGAGTTTTTCCAACAACACTCAATGAAGTAGAAACTTACGAAGAGTCTAATACTACTCAGGAGATGGATGGCCCAGTTATTATTGTCAGTGCTTCAGGGATGATTGACGGTGGGCGGATTATGCATCACTTGAAGGGACGAATTACTCAAAAGAAAAATGGTGTGATCCTAGTTGGCTTTCAACCACAGGGAACTAAAGGACGGCTTTTGCTAGAAGGATTAGAAATTCTGCGTTTACATAAAGAAGAGTTTTCAGTCAAAGCTGATATTTTCTATATCAATTCACTTTCATCTCACGCCGATTATTTGGATCTACTGGAATGGATTAAAACTTCTCGAGTAAAACCCCATTTGACCATTTTAAATCATGGAGAACCTCGGGCTTCGGAAAACCTTAAAAGTCTTCTAGAATCGAGTTTAGATTTTAAAACAACAGTAGCAGAGTTATATGAAGAAATGGATATATCTTCTTTATAGAGAACAAAAAGTGTAGGAAACATGATATAGATCAGTCTTTTTAAATCAAAAATCTGGTAAATTCTTATCAGTTTTATAAGGAGGCTTTATGAGTTCATCACTTTTAGTTGTAGGCAATAAATCAGAAACAAAAATATTTTTGGCACGCAAAGATCAAAAGCATTTAGAATTAATGGAATTAGTGAAGAATAATAAAGGCAGAAAAAAAGAGGGGGAGTTAACCTCTGATAGAGCAGGTGAGTCAGTCCGAAATTCAGGAGGGTCTACGCATAAAGGTGCCATGACTAAAGAAGTGAGTGCTCATGAGCATGCGGTTGAAAAATATGTGAGCGGTGTGGTGAATAAAATTTTTCATCTGCATAATGAAAATGCCAAACTGAAAATTATGTTGGTAGCGGAACCTGGTTTTCAAGGTATTTTGAAAAAAAGCTTAGATAGAAAGAAACTTGAAGTTTTTAAATCTATTAATAAAGAATTAGTTCATATTTCAGATGATGATATTTATAAAACTCTTGCAGAAGAAATTAGTTTGGCGTGCTTTGTATGAAAAAAAAATTATATCTTATATTTATTTTCTTTGTGATTATCTCTTGTTCAAATATTAATTCAGAATCAAGAGATTATTTTAACAAACGTCATGAAAATCAAAATACAGGTCATGGCTTTATTCCTAATTACTCAGAAGCGGAATTAAAAGAATTAAAGTCAGAAGAAGTCCCCTTAGATTTAAAGGCAGCTAAACGTGGCAAAGTTGTATTTCAAAAACATTGTGTTGAATGCCACGGAAAGGAAGGCCGAGGCAATGGACCAAGCGCACACAAGTATTTTGAAAAACCAGTTGATTTAGGTATTTTGGCCAAACAAGTTCCTAATTTTAGATTCTTTGTCAGTCTTTCTGAAAACGGCGGCAGTATGCCTGGTTGGAGAAAGAAATTTACACGAGAAGAACTCGATGATCTGACTCATTATTTGCGCACTTTAGTGAGATAGTTTTATTTAGATTTAGAGTTGATAGGTATGGAGATTTGTCCAAATCCTCCGACTTTTTGATCCCCACCAAAAGGAGCACGAACTCCACCCTTAATGCTTAAAATGGTTTTGCCCGTTCC
>CALFYV010000350.1 GCA_937952395.1 uncultured Bacteriovoracaceae bacterium
CTAATTCATTCCATCCCACCACATAACTGGGAGAGCGCAAGGTTTGTTTCATTTTCCAGGCAGCATTATTAAGACCGCAGCCCATGGATTTTAGAGTATGGGGCCCGTGGATGGTGTTGATTTTATCCATCAGTAGCATCAGTCTTTGATCTTCTTCTTTATCATTGGCCTCTAAAAGCGAGAGCTGGCGGCCAGAGCGATCACGAATGCCAGAGAGTTTGACCAGCGCTTTTTTGTATTCAAAACCTTCGCGGTAAATTTTATCTAAGGCCTTCCAAGCGCACTCAATAATTTTGCGGGTATCATTGGTATGGGCCTGTAATTTATAAGACTCACTCAAAGAGTATTGCATGACATCCTTAAAGGGATTTGTCCTTACATAAACCTCAACAGTATTACAAACACTGTCTTGTTTTCGCAGCTTCTCACAGGCCAGGGATGCGTAACTAGCGACAGCTTCTCTTAAAGGAGTGAGATCAAAAACAGGAGCGCCAAAAGTTCGGCTTGAAATAATCTCTTTTTTCTTTTCATTTTTTTCATTCAAGCTAAAACAAGAAATACCAGAGAGCTCATCTTTTAGCATGACTCCTAATTTAGTAAAAACTCTCTGAATCGTTTTAGGATTTTTGTAATCCCTAAGATCTTTTGCTGTTTTTATTCCTAGCATGCGCATTTTGACAGAATTTTTTCTACCCACTCCCCATACGGCTTCAATCGGAGAGTCAGCTAATACTTTATCTTGAGATATTTTATCCATCACACTAAGAACTCCTTTCAAGTTTTCCCTTTTCTTCGCGGTATCATTGGCCAGTTTGGCCAGCGCTTTACTGGGGCCGATACCAATGCTCACAGGAATTCCCGTTTGCCTTTGCACTGTTTTTTTTATTTCATGAGCGTAGACTTCAAGCGCATTCATAGGGATGCCTTTCAGGTTTAAAAAGGCTTCATCAACAGAGTAGATTTCTAATTCTGGAGCAAATTGACTTAAGCAATTCATAACCCTGTCACTGATATTAGTATAGAGAGAGAAATTAGCGGAAAAAATGGCAACCTTATGGCGATCACAAATATTTTTGTATTTAAAATAAGGAGCTCCCATAGGAACGCCTAATTCTTTAAGTTCATTGGTGCGAGAAACAAAACAGCCATCATTATTAGAGAGAACGCCGACGGGTTTAGCAATGAGATCTGGACGAAAAAGCCGCTCACATGAGCAGTAAAAACTATTGCAATCAACCAAAGCAAAAATGGTTTGCATTAATACACCTCACAAGCCTTGGCGATAACCACGCCCCAAAGCAGAGACTCAATCTCTTCAAAAATTTGAACCTTTTTATATTTGGGATTATCGGATTGAACTAAGATGCCATTGTCATTACATAAGAGTCTCTTACAAGTGAGCTCGCCCGCCAAATTAATCACATTAACTCGGTTGTGAAAGATTTAAATTTAGCGATCCACCATTATAAAATCTATAGATA
>CALFYV010000351.1 GCA_937952395.1 uncultured Bacteriovoracaceae bacterium
CGGCAATTCCTTCAAAAGAAATGCTTGCTAAAAAAGCAATACTCATGAGTGTCCATAAGTTTTTACTTTTAAGTAGCCCATAAACTTCACTAAAATATTTAGTGAGTGTATCACCCACAATTTCAGTTTTCTTCTCTTCAATAAAAAGCGATGCAATTAGGCTTAACCAAATACAGGTTACGAGTAAGTAAACTAAAGTATTAAGACCATAAAGATGGAAAAGATAAATCCCAGCTCCACCAAAAAGTGAGCGCCCCAAAAGCATCCCTGCTTGCATAAAGCCGTTAATCGAACCTAATTCTGATTCACTAATATTTTTAATGGCCAGAGAATCGATACAAATATCTTGGGAAGCTGACATGAGAGAATGAAAAAAGATAATCCAAGTCAGAGAGTTGTAGTCAGCTGCTTCAATATACGAAGAAAAACTGAGAGCAGAAGCTCCCATCAAAAGTTGATAAGAAAAAAGCTGCCATTTAAGTCCCAAGCCTTTACGTGATAAAACTTCTATGATTGGTGCTAAAACAAATTTAAATGACCATGGAAGAGTTGCCATGGCGGTGATGGTGGCGATTTGGGCATTGGAGACACCATTGGTAGCCAAAATAGAAGTTAAGCACCACCAAATAAAACCAATGGGCGCTCCTTCAGAGAAGTAAAGCCCTGAGTATAAAAGTTTCTTTTTCATAGGTTATTTTTACATATTTGATTTTTTTATGCTAGGATTTATTCATGAAATGGCTCCTGATAATTAGCCTCATAATTAACTTCTATTTCTTTTTTAAAACTCCTGAAAATGAGGTCATTACTACACATAAAAATACTGAAACAGAAAAGATCATTAAAAAAACCAAGATTAAAACTGTCGAAAAAATAGTTGATAAAGTGGTACAAAATCAGGCCGCAATTGAAAAAGTTGAACAGAAGTCGCTTCCTGAAGAAAAAAAAGAATGCTTCGACAATATGATGAACACTGAGCAACGTGAGGCGGCCAATAATTTTTGGAATCAACGAAGAGAAGAAATATTTTTAAGAAGTTTTAACTCCAACATAGGCACACATGAAAAGTATGTAGAACTGATGGATGAATATGAAAAGCAAGTCCAGAAAATTTATGATAAATACAAATGCTACTGGAAATTTTGTCCTGAAGAGTACTCTGATATTTCCAAACTTCAATCTAAATACAAAGAAAAAATCACCAAACTCATTGGAAATGAAAACTATAATGAACTACATAAAATGATTGAAGAGGAAAATGAACGTCGTTCAAATTTATATGACGGTTACTCTCCTGCTGCTTTCTAATTTTTTAAATGCTTTTTTCGATAGCGCATATTCAACATTTCAACTGTTAATGAAAAGGCCATGGCAAAATAGATATAACCTTTGCCAAAATGTTGCCCCATACTTTCTGCCACCAACATCACCCCGATCAAAAGCAAAAATGAGAGAGCGAGAATTTTAATGGTTGGATTGGCTTCTACAAACTTGCCAATTGATTTAGCCGAAAAAAGCATCACTATCATAGCGATGGTCATTGCAGCCACCATAATAGCTATTTGATTGGCCATGCCGACGGCTGTGATAACAGAGTCTAAAGAAAAAACAATATCCAGCATAAGAATTTGAAGTAAAATAAATTGAGAGGCTACACCAGTTAATTGTTGAATATTTTCTTCCGGTGAACCTTCAACTTTGTGATGAATTTCAAAAGTCGATTTAGTTAGAAGAAAAAGCCCTCCGCCAAAAAGAATGAGATCACGTCCACTAAAAGTTTTACCAATAACAGTAAATAGCGGATCTTTTAAACTCATAATCCAAGAGATGGAAAATAAAAGAATAATTCGA
This sequence comes from uncultured Bacteriovoracaceae bacterium, assembly GCA_937952395.1. GTDB lineage: Bacteria > Bdellovibrionota > Bacteriovoracia > Bacteriovoracales > Bacteriovoracaceae > CALFYV01. The sequence continues at coordinate 1,852 of CALFYV010000351.1, forward strand.
AGAATAAGCGCCAGAAAAATTCCAAGCTTACGAGTTTTCTCTCTTGCTTCTAGTGGAACTCGCTCAACCATGATTGAAATAAAAATAATATTATCAATTCCCAGAACTATTTCCATGGCAGAAAGAGTGATGAGTGCTGTTAAGGATTCCATAGAAAAAAGATGATTCATTATCAAACTCGTTTAATAAAAAGCTTTTTATCAAATCTAACACGAGGACTAAAAATTCCGTTGGGTGCTCGCTTGCCGGCACTGATGGCCATGCAGATTTCACTTTGACTATCTAGACCCAAGAATTTTTGAATCCCAACAGGGTCAAGTCCTTCCATCGGACATGTGTCATAACCATACGCACGAAAGGCCAACATTAAATTCTCGCAAGCTAGAGCAGTCGATTTATGTGCCCAGACTCGCATATCAGAGTAACTAGTTGGAGGTTGCGCGACAATATCACCTTTTAATCTTTGAAAGAAAAAAAGAATAGATTTAAAAAAGCCAAAATAATTAAAAAAACCTTGAAAGTATGAGAGCTTGGCCAATTTTTCATAATATAAATAAGCCCCTTTCGGTGGACGCTTCTCTTGCTTATTAAAAAAATCAATCATGAGTTTACGGTTGCGCTCCCAAGTGTTCATCTTAGCAACAGCCACGATAATAGTAGGTGCTGTGCGAGCAGCGGACTGAGAAACACAGAGTTCTTTTATGCGATTAAGTTTAGCTTCATCCTTAATCCAATAAAATTCCCAAGGCTGAAGATTGCTGGAGTTTGGAGCTGCAAGAGCGGCATCTAAGCACTTCTCAACAATCTCATCAGGAATTTTTTCATCTTGCATAAAGACGCGGACACTACGTCTTGAATGAATAACTTTCTCAAACTCAGTTGAATTGATTTCTGGTGCTGATTCACGATAGCCCGTATCAGGAATTTTTCTTAAAACATCGAGGTTGCCCATGAATGGATTATGTCATAAGTAACCCGCCTCGAATATATTTTTATTCTTGTGCAATACGTCTTTATGGTATATACTGATATATATGAATATTATTAAATTTGTAAAAGCTTTTAAAAAGCATAAAATCCCTTATGCTATCGTCGGTGGACATGCGGTTGCTCTTCATGGTGCGGTTCGAGGAACTATTGATATCGATTTCATCACCAAGTTGACTCTCAAAAATTTAAAGCTTATTGAATTGGCTTTAAATGAGTTGGGTCTTGTTTCAAGATTACCCATAAATGCCACTGAACTCTATCATTTTAAAGATGAATATATTAAAAACAAAAATCTTATCGCATGGAATTTTACCAACCCTCAAAATAGCGCAGAGCAAGTAGGTATTATTATTACTTTTGATCTCAAAAACAAGGCTGTTAAAAAATTAAAAATCCATAATGAGGTTATCAATATTCTTTCTAAGAGAGATCTTATCGAGATGAAAAAATTCTCAGGAAGAAAACAAGATTTAATTGATATAGAAGCTCTGGAGAAAATAAATGAAAAAAGATAAAACTCTACAATATTTTACTGAGGAGTATTTACAGGAGTGTAAAAAATTAACACCCGAACAAATATTAGCTTTTTTAGAAGATTTTCAAAGTATGTATGCAGAAAATAACAACAAAGTGAAATCAAAACTCATTAGTATGAAGGTTCCTGAAGATCTATTAGAAGGATTCAAAATAAAAGCGTCCCTTGAAAGAACACCTTATCAAACTATGATTAAAATTCTCATGAAAGACTGGCTGAAAAACTAATGAAATATTTAACCTTACTCTTGCTTGCGACTCAGCTGTTGGCTCAAGAGATTATCTTCTCCCATGAAACAAAGTCTCAAAAATTCACATTGGCAACCCTGCAAAAAGAATTCAAAGAAAACGAGATTGAAATCATGGAACCTCATGAGAGCAAATTAAGAAGCTATGTTGGTTTTTTAACAAAAGAGATTTTCGAAAAGGAATTTAAAAACTGGAAACAAGCCACTTTCTTTGAATTTGTTTGTGCCGATGGATATAAGCTCAAAGTTCCCATTAAAGAATTTATGAAGAGAAATTCCTACTTAGTCTTTAAGGCCAAAGAAGGTGACTTTTCACTTATAAATACATTACAAAATAATGAAAAAGTCAGCCTCGGCCCTTTTTATCTTATTTGGGAAACTAAGAAAAAAGAGAAGGCCAATTATTGGCCCTATCAAGTGGGAGAAATAAAACTTTTAAGAGAGAAAAATCCATACGCTAAATTATACAAGGGTAAAAAAACTAAACGAGGCTACGAACTCTACACCTCTAAATGTATTAAATGCCACCA
>CALFYV010000352.1 GCA_937952395.1 uncultured Bacteriovoracaceae bacterium
CATCGCTCTAAAAATAATAAACCACTCTCTAGGCAGGTAAATTTTGTGTTTTGAGAGAGTTGAAATAATGGCGCTGACCAGTTCGTTGATATTAGTGTCTTGCACACTTAAGCCAATATGAGGCATCAGCGCGTCCCTGACATCACGAATAAGGACTTCTTGATTAGGAATCTGTTCGAAATCAGCCACATCTAAAAACTCATATACAAGATTTTCGTAATTATTGGTAGTGAGTGCATACATGAGGGCAATAAGATTACCGCGATTTTTCTTTCCGAGGTTGCCCATCAGACCAAAATCAATGAGGCCAATTCGATCATCATCTAAGAGAAAGAAATTTCCTCCGTGAAGATCAGCATGAAAAAAACCGTCTGATAAAAGAGTGTGCATAAAGAGCGCTACACTTTTTTGTAAGTTCTTAACCAGCTTGGGAGATAATTCATCAATAGATTTGACTTCGTTAAAAGGTTTCCCATTTAAGTAATCCAAAACAATCACTTCTTGAGTTAAGTAATCCTTATAAACTTTCGGGATAACAAAAATTTTATCTTTATCAATCTTAGCTAAATTATGAGAGAGTTTTTCACAGTTCATGGCTTCAATAAGAAAATTAAGTTCTAATTGAATGGTTTTTCTAAAATCTTTGAGCACTCTCGATGGGCCCATGTATTTAAAATCTTCAGAGGCTTTTTCAAGTTGAGCGATAACAAATTCCATAATATCAAAATCGTGCTGAATTTGAGGCACGATATTAGGCCGGCGCACCTTGATAACCACATCGCTTCCGTCTTTTAATTGTCCTTTATAAACAATACCAATTGAAGCAACCCCTATTGGTGTTTCATCAATGGATGAGAAAATATCTTCAATTTTTTTATTAAGAGCTTCTTCAATAATTTTTTTTGATTCACTAAAGGAGATGGGTGAAACCTTATTTTGCAAGAGTTTCATTTGACGAATAAAAGGAGCCGGAAAAATATCCTCACGACTAGAAAGCAATTGTCCTAGCTTAATAAAACTAGGGCCCAATTCTTCGAATGATTTTCGCAAGCGGTAACCAATGGATCTCCACCAATCATCTCCGTGATACTCTTCATCTCCCAAGGCTAAGGCAATTCGTTTTTTTGGAAGAACCAAACCTGGTATCTTAGTATGGAGTCCCGTTTTGATAATAATTTCATCAAAACCATTTTTGGCCAGCACACTTAAAATCTCTTTTGCCCGGGCCACATTTTTAATTGTGCGAGTTATCCCGATTCCGGTTCTTACGATATCCATTTTATTTCCATTCTTCTATCTTACGTGAAGCAGCACAAATGCCCAACATTGCTAAAATTTCCTACACTTAGGAAATTCAGATATACTAGGCGCATGCTTGTGACTCTTTTATTTTTTTTTCAATTTATTGGCCCTATTGGCGCCAGTGAGACCTGTAGTCGAATAGCCTACGTTAATTATCAAGAAATTTTGGTCGATTCCTCAACAAGCCGTCCTGGAGAGGGCCTACGTTTCTACTTAGAAAAAGATCAAAAAGCTCAACAACTATTGAATGAATACCAAGAGCAAAGTAAGCCCTCTTGGGTGAGCGCGGCTGTTAGTACTGGAGGAACATTGATGATACTAACGGGAATATTAAGCTCTGGAGACTCAACCGGCTTA
>CALFYV010000353.1 GCA_937952395.1 uncultured Bacteriovoracaceae bacterium
TCCGGAATAAAGTGTTACCTATGTTTCGGGAAGGTCAACATGCAGGCGGCAACATCCAGGGCTGTCTCTAATTGATAATCAACTTTAATGATCGCATCTTTAGTCTTGTTATAATGCGCTAAAGCTTTACCAGAATCGTGTATACATCGCTTGATTTCAGCATTTCTTCTAGTTCTCGCAGCACTCGGCAGATAGAGCGGTCCAATATGTTTCACAGATGTTTCATACATTTCGGCTTCTCTCCAAAAGAACTTTTCATCTTCTGTGGGATCAGGTTTGTTATAAACTTCAATGTCAGGGGTTATACCAACCCTGTGAGGAGTCCACTTGTTAGCGATATAAAAATAGGCATAGGTGGAATAGATTGTAATGCTTTTAGACAGCTGGGAAGCACCCAGAACAGTACCCTTACCAAAAGAGCGATTACCAACAATAATTGCATCTGTTTTTTCTTTTAAAAAACCAGAAAGTACTTCACTTGCACTAGCAGATCCCTCGTTGATAAGGACTACAACATGCGAATTAAAGATCTTTTTAAAAGAGGTTTCATAGCTTTCTAAAGATGGGTTATTGCCCTCAACACTCTTTGTTGTGACAACATTTTTACCCGGTCCAGCCAGTAAAGAAGCCATACAAATTGATTGATTAAGCAAACCGCCGGGGTTATTTCTTAAATCAATGATTATTGATTTTAAATTTAACTGATTAGCTTTATTCAATTCATTATAAAACATTTTACAAGTGTCATTCTGGGAAAAGCTGTCAATTTTTATGACTAGTGAGTTCCTGTTCTTTTTTGCTCGTATATTTTTTACTACGACAAAGTCACGAATGACTTCGATCACTTGGTTCTTTTCTCCTTGACGCTCAATTGTGAGCTTAACCTTAGTTCCTTGAAGTCCTTTAATTAATTTTACTGACTCTGATATACCATATTGCTCGTCTATAACGATTGGAGCTCCATCTATTTCAACAATTAAGTCTCCGGCTTTTAAACCTGCTTTTTCTGATGGACTATCTTCGAAAACTTCAGTTATGAGTAATTTTTTCTGATATATTCCAAGGTAGGCTCCAATACCTGCGTATTCCAGACCTTGACTATTTCTCCCATCCATGAGTTGTTGAGTCGGTGAAATGCTTGTGTGGGAGTCAACTGCAAGCTTTAAATATGTATTAAAAAATCTAGCCGTGTGTATTTTAATTTTTGATTCATCAAGATATTTTTTTTGGATATCGGCTATAACTTCACGAAAGTTTACTTTTGGATAAATCGCGTTGTTCAGTACATTCGCTTCTATATAGTCTAGGTATTCTTTTTTTCTATTTTGAGTGAAATCAAAATATTCTCGTTGAGATAACTTTGAAACGTCAGAGTTATTTGTGATATGTTCTGCTAAGGTTAATGGGCCATAATGTTTTTCAAGTTTAGAATATTTCATAAACTTTGAAGGCATCAACGAAAGTTTTGATTTCATTGAAGCTAGGTATGTATTAATACTTGCCAAACATGCCCTCATCAATGAGCTACTCAAATAACAAGAATTATCGTCAAATATCGCAAGATAATTATTCATATCAATATCTGTTTTCTCCCAATATTGCTCATCAGTCAGTTCAGGATTTTTCTCAAATGGTATTTCAACAGGCACTAGCTCTTCAATATAAAATGGTATGACATCTTCAAGGGCAGCAAATGAAGAAGAAATAGTAAGTAAGCAAAAAAGAAATAATCGATTCATAGACATATCCTCATATGTTTATTTATGACTTAGTCAAACTAGAATAAATTGAGAATTTACTCAAGATTGAAATCAAAATTAGGCATTTATTACAAGAAATCAGAAGGCCCAAAAAAGAGCATCTGGATTATACCAACAATCAGGCCTTGGGGCATTCAATGTACCAGCAACCAAAGTATCAAGTCTGCACTGGGAAGCTGGGTGCTCATAAGGACCATAAATTTTTGTAACGTAATCAGCCTTCAGCGAAAATGAAACTTCTGTAGCCGTTGCCTGTGACCTTATCGAATCGATAGATGACTTCATGGTTCTTAAACATAAAACAACTTCATTTTGATTTGAATAGCTATTCTAACAT
>CALFYV010000354.1 GCA_937952395.1 uncultured Bacteriovoracaceae bacterium
AGTAGGGAACGCAAGGCTTATGGATTATAAATTGGCCTTTACGCTGGCCAATGAATATCAGGGCAAGGGTTACGCCGGGGTTGAAGTGGAAGCGAGGAGTGAAGTTTGGGGTACTTTGTTTAAATTAGATAGATTCTCACTTAGATGCCTAGATAGTCTTGAATGGTGCGGTTTTGGGGCCTATAAAAGAGAGAAAGTTGAGGTTAAGCTCATCGGTGGTCAAAAAAGCTGGGCATGGTGCTATAAAGTCAAAAATCCTATCACAGGGCTTATGCCCTCAAGAATGTATCGAGATTTTATTTTAAAAAGTGCCAAAGAGCGCTCGTTCCCTCAAAGCTATATTGATGAAATCGGTCAATTTGAAGCAGCCGATAAATTTGAAATTGATTATGGTTTCAGCTTATTTTTTTATGGAAAGAGAAGGCCATTCTTAAAGCAATTAAAACCTCTTTATAAGATCCACGATATTATTCGAGAGAAGCTTTCAGAGTTGATTTAACTCAAAGTTATGCAGTTTTATTTCTGCTATTTTTAGCGAGCTCAATAGTTACAAAAGTCCCTTCCACTTGGATTGAGGAGTAATTAAAGGATAAAGTAGGTCGTACTTGGCCACGATTTGTATCTGTTTCAATAAGTTTTATAAAACCCATTGCCTCTAAGGCCTGACAATCCCTATGAACAGAGGCATAGTTTCTGTTTATGTTATTTGCAAGCTTATAGATGCTTTCGGGGGCATTATTATAGATTTCTCCTAAAATAACTTCTTTATTAAAACTCATAAAGCGATTGTACCCTGTCATATCTCCAAATTCGACGATTTGCTTTTGATTTTTAAATGCTTGTTTTTTTTCTAATACAAAACCTACTCGTTCTTTGAGTTCATTCAGACTAACAAAGTGGATATATAGTGTTTCGCTATTTCTCATTAAGAAGTATCGCCTCAATCACATCAAAGAATTTCTCTTTTGCTTCAGATTGGTTTTTTACATGAAGTGGGACACGCTTATTTCTATCTATATGGTAAATAGGATGTTCATGCGGCCCATGGTTATTATAATTATCTACTAAATACCTAGTCTTATTTGTCTTGTTATTTAACAAAATAAATCTGAAGCGTATCCCATCTGGATAGCAGCTGTTTATTTGTACTTTTTCTATCAAAATATCCACTTCGTAAAACACTCCATAAGGGAATCTTATTTTTAATAGTATTTCAATTAGTTTATAACTTGAGATAAAAAATTCCTTTAATATGTTAACACGTTATATATCAATGTCAAGCATATATATGCCTACTTTGAATAGAAATTTGCTTTATAGAACAACTATCAGCCTTTCAAGCGATTTTTCATTTTTGAAAATTAAAATGTCGAATGTTAAATAGGTATTGACTTAAAAAATACTAAGCCACTTTTTGCCTTGCTTGCCATAAATCATAATCGGCTTGCATGCGCACCCACATTTCAGCAGAAGTTCCAAGCTTATCTTCAAGAATGATAGCAAATGAGGCTGAAATTCCACGCTTACCATTAACGATTTCGTTAATTTTGCGAGGTGCACATTCACACAACTGAGCAAGTGTTGTTTGATTAAGACCCATTTCACTCATATAAACTTCGGCCAGTACTTGTCCTGGGTGCATGGGAAGGGGATTTTTAAT
>CALFYV010000355.1 GCA_937952395.1 uncultured Bacteriovoracaceae bacterium
TCTAGCGGTGGAAGAAGAGGTGCCCCTCTTCGACGTCGTTCATCTTCGGGTGATAGCGCCAGTGGCGGGAGTCAGCGTCGCTGGTAATTAACTCTTAGACATGCTTTAAAACATTCATTCTTTATGTTAATCTATCCGCAATTTATTTTATAGGAGGTAAAGCGTGAGTTTAAATATTGGTATTAATGAAAACAAACGAGTTGAAATATCTAAGGGGCTGGCTAAATTATTAGCAGAGACCTACACTCTTTATTTAAAAACCCACAAGTATCACTGGAACGTGACTGGTCCTATGTTCCAGGCTTTACACACGATGTTTATGGAGCAATACACGGCCATGAGTTTAGCGGTTGATGAGATAGCTGAAAGAATCAGAGTTATGGATGTCAAAGCACCGGGCTCATACACCGAATTTTCTGCGTTAAGTTCGGTTAAAGAAGATGCTGCCATAGACGCCTCGGCAGATATCATGATTAAAAATTTATTAAAAGATCATGAGCAAGTCGCTAGAACAGCAAAAGAAATTTTGCCGACTCTAGATGGCGCTAATGATGAAGGTACAAATAGCCTTATTGTTGCGAGAATTGAGTTTCATGAAAAGAGTGCTTGGATGTCAATAAGTATAATTGGTTAAATAAAAAAAGGGCCTGTAGAGGCCCTTTTTTATTACAATTTAAATGAAAAGTTTAGATTTTATGAACATAGGCAAAACCAAAGGCTGTTACATCAGTGTTTGGGGCAAAATCAGTTAAATTCGTCTCATAAAAGAAATCAATACTACTAATATTATTAATAGCAATGTTGCCCCCAAAGTTTGCCAATAGAAAAGTGGACTTAACATTTGTATTATCATCATCTAAGTTAAGGGCCAATTTGGGACCTAGGAAAAATGAAAAGTTATTGGCTGCGAGCATTTGCCACTGAATAGGCAGATCAAGGTAAAGAGGGTCAAATTTTAAGTTAGAAACAGAAGATTTTCTTTGAGTCAAGACAGCTCCCGTTTTTAGATGACCTGTGCCGGTTAATTTATGAAAATAAAAAGTACCAAATTGCCAACCCATTTCTCTATCATAATTAGTGTTTGCTGCATCATCATACTCAGATAAATTCAATCCAGCAGTTAAAGACCAATTGGCCATAGCATTGAAAGAAACAAAACTAATAACAAAAGCTAAAAACATCAATTTTTTCATACAGACTCCTTTGAATTTTCATTCTTTAAACAATGAGAACGTATTTTTTTTTTTTTTTTTAAGCTATCAGGAGAGATCTTCTTGGTAAGCCATGATGGCCCTTTGGACGGCAAAACGATGTTCAATCATTTTTTCTGGGTATTGTTTTGTTCCAAATTCAGGGACCCATTTTTTGATATATTTAAATTCGGGATCAAAACGCTTAATCTGTAAGTCTGGATTAAAGACTCTAAAATAGGGGGCGGCGTCGCAACCAGTTCCGGCCACCCATTGCCAGTTACCATTATTAGAAGCTAAGTCGAAGTCCAAGAGTTTTTGGGCAAAGTATTTTTCACCCCAACGCCAATCAATAAGCAAATGCTTAATGAGAAAACTCGCAGCTACCATTCTTACGCGGTTATGCATAAAGCCAGTTTGATTAAGTTCTCGCATTCCAGCATCGACTAAGGCGTAACCGGTTTTGCCTTCACAAAATTTCTTAAACTGTTTTTTATCATTCATCCATTTTATCTTTTTATATTTTTCTTTGAAAGGTGTGTCCACCACATGGGGAAAGTGATAGAGAATTTGCATGAAAAACTCACGCCAGATAAGTTCATCGAGCCAAGTCTGGTTAAGTTCATATCCAAGCTGAGCACATTTCCTAACACTAATAGTGCCAAAACGTAAATGCAATCCTAGTTTACTGGTGGCATCGAGGGAGGGGATGTTACGTTTTTCGTGATAATCTTCGATGATAGTTTTTTTGATTGTTCTGGCTTTTGGAAACAAGCCTGTCGGTTTAAATCCAAGCTCAGCTAAATCAGGAAAATTTAATTTTGAAATTTGTAAAAAATGATCAAAATATTTTTTATTTTTCAAGCTCGCAATAGCCTCTGGGGTTAGTTTTTCATACCAACGTCTTTTGTAAGGAGTGTAGACTGTATAAGGTTTTCCATCAGATTTCAAAATATCTTCTTTAGCAAAGATACATTGATCCTTATAAGAAAAAAACTCTATGTTCTTATTCGAAAGCACTCGCTCAACCGTCTCATCTCTTTCTCTAGCATAGGGTTCATAATCTTCATTATAAAAGACTTTCCGAATATCATAATTTTTTAAGATTTTATTCCAGGCCTCAATAGGCTTCTCATGTAAAACCAACAGATCACTTTTATAAGTTTTTAATTCTTGTTTTAATTCACTTAAAGTATGGTGAATAAATTCTACTCTCGAATCTTCTTTAGACTCTAATTTTGTTAAAATGACAGGGTCAAAAATAAAAAGAACAAGAACTGGAAGTTCATCTTGAAGCGCCCAGTGAAGAGCTGTATTATCCTCAAGTCTTAAATCGCGTCTTAACCAAACAATATTACATTCGAGTTTTTTTCTCATGGAACCAGCAATTTATTTTGAGAAATAGTTTTTGATGACTTTGTTTCTATATTCAAAAATATTTTTCAAATCATTTTTTACAAATGGTCCACCAAAGATTTCTCCTAAAATTCCCATGGGAACTTTATAAATAACTTCATCTCTCATAAGCGTGCCTGATTTGGTAGGAATAAAGTCATGGGTATGAATCCATTTGGCATAAGGCCCCTTTACTTGTTCATCGATGAAGGTTTTCTCTTTTTCAAAACGACTGATACTGGATTGCCATTTTAACGGGATTCCATGGACTTTTAGCTTATAATCTATCAGAGTTCCTTTTTGGATTTTTTCCGTGCTTTTCCCAAGAACTTTGAAATTGAGGTATGATGGAGTTATTTTTTCTAAATTTTTTTCATCAGAGAAGAATTCAAAAACTTTATCAGGGGTATCTTGAATCCATTGATATTTAGTTAATACTTGTTCTCCATTTTTATCATATTTTAAAATATCTGCCAGTGCATTTTTAAGATTTGAAAACTTATATTGATAACCTTCTTCTATAAAGTGATTTGGTATCACTTTTTGACTGGCTAAGAGAATCGCCGACATTTCACCAAAAATAATTTTTAAAGCTGGAGCTGGTATTGGAAAAAGAGTAGGTCGATTAAGTTCTTTTCCTAATATTTTTGTAAATTCGTAATTAGTTACTGGAGTTGGGGCAACACCATTGTAAATATTATATTTGGTATTATTCTCTAAAAGAAAAATGAATTGTCCCACCAGATCGTCTATATGAATCCAACTCATATATTGTTTACCATTGCCTAATTGTCCCGCAACACCTGCTTTAAAAGGTGGTAGCATTTTGGCTAAGGCCCCACCATTAGAGGCAAGAACAATCCCCACTCTGATACTGAGGGATTTCATTTCTTTAATTTGATGTTCATGGGTTAACTGTTCCCATTTTTTGCAAACATCAGCTAAAAAACCCTTTCCTAATTTACTCTCACTATCCAGTTCTTTTTCCCCTTGATCACCATAGATTCCAATGGCTGAAGCACTGATAAATTTCGTTGGTTTTTTCTCTAATTTTTTTATTGTTTCGATTAACAAACTCGTTGAATTAATTCTGGAGTTTAGAATTTTATTTTTTTTTGCTTGTGTCCATCTGCCTTCGGCTACACTTTCCCCAGCTAAATGGATAATCGCCTCGACTCCTTTGAGTGCATCAGTATCTATTGTTTGTTTTGCTGGATTCCATTCAAAAGCTTCGATCGGAAAAGGAGATTGTTCAAGGGCTTTCGTTTTATTTCGAGTTAAAATTCTTATATCATCATGGCCTCTAAGAAATAATTGCTCTAACAATCGAGTTCCCACTAAACCAGTCGCGCCTGTAATCAGAATTTTCATGCAATCTCCTTATGAATTTGTATACATATTATCAGAAGATAGCGCCAAAGTTGAGGTTAAGTTTTATATGGATAGTAAACAAAGCTTAAACAGCAATCTCTAAGCTGCTTTTTTCTTTAATTCTTGATTCATTTTAGTCAGAAGTTCGATGGTTTTTCTAGATTTCTCATTGAGGTTTTTTAAGGCATTAATTTTACCTTTTTGATTATCTTGGGCCTTGATATAGGTTAGTTTTATCTCTTTAAAAGTTTCAATTTTTTCTGCCAGTTGTTTTTTAACGACATTGACATTATCTTGATGGGCCTTAAACTTATCTAATTCTTTATATAAGGCTTTAATAGTGTCATTTTTTTGCTGTAGTTCATGTTCAAGTTTTACCAGTTGGTGTTGCTTTTGAGTTAAACCCGCAAACTTAGTTTCCTTATTTTCTAATCTTTGATTGAGAGTTTTTAACTCTTGATCTTTGAGGGCCATTTTACTATTGAGATCATTGATATTGTCTTTAAGCCTTAATAATTCGTCTTTATTTCTGGAGAGATCTTTTAAGTAAGTGTCACTGATGGCCAGAGCTTTTTGGCTTTGTTCATTAGCATTTTCAACTTGGTTACGAAGCTCTTGGATGGTAGAAGAGTTGGTTTCGGCTTCTGCTTCCAGAGTGACTATATATTCATCGTTTTCTTTGATAAAGCTGTTGAGAGCTTCCACTTTCGTTTCAGCTTCTTCAACAATTGCTTTGTTTTCGTTTATTATTTTTAAAAGTTTTTCATTTTGAATTTCAAGGTTTTTTATTTTTTGTTGTGAGACTTCGTCCGTTGGTTCTGCTGGATGTTCCGAGATGATACGTTCAATTTTACCACTTTGTTCTAATAGTTGAACTTGTGTTTGTAGCCTGGTTATATAATCCATTTGTTTTTGACATAATTTCATTAACCTCTCATTGCGGTGATCACCTTCAAGCATTTGATTTTCGATCAATAGATTTTTGTAGAGTTCACCAATTTTGATAAAACACAAATTAATATTAGACTCAGAAACTTTATCAAAAAGGCCATGAAGCTTGACGAAGAATTTAAAATCGGCTGAATAATCAAAAATTTCTCTAATGATAGTGGGAACACTTTCTCCTTCATAACGTGTTTGCATATCATGAAAGCTGGGAGAGTTTTTTATACGTGTTATTTCATCATCACCACTGGCGAGTTCTTTGGCCAATTCTTCAGGCATTTGTCCCGGGTTGGATCTGGCCTGATTTAAATAGCGCTGGCCATCGGGGGTGGCCAAAAAATTTTTAAGATAAGTTTGATAAGTTTTTACATCTTCTTGTTTGATATAAAGCTCATTAACTTGGCCCGATTTTAATTTTTCGATAGCACTTTCAGTTAGAATACTATCCTTATGAGCAAAATGGACGATACGGCCAATCTTTTTAAGCAGGATATAGGCATCAAAAGGCACAGCACTATTAGTTTGAATTGAATCAACTAGTATTTTGTAATAATCATTTTCGTTATAATCGGCCATACCCACCTTTACCCTAGATTTATCGGCTTTTACTCAAAAATTTTGATTGATAAAAACTTGACTAAATTAGTATTAACAGTGACAGTGGCCCATGAATTTAGTCTATTTCAAGCTTGTTCTCGTGATGTTCTTCTGGGGTACAGCTTTTGTTTCAGGGCGTATCTTAACTCAAAGCTATCATCCTTTTAGCGTTGCCTTCATTCGTTTTCTTTTGGCGAGCCTGATTCTTTTACCTTTGTTAATTAAAAGAAATCCTTATTTTTTCAAGATAACCTGGCGGCAGTGGTTAAAAGTTTTATTTTTAGGGGCCACAGGAGTTTTTGCTTATAATTATTTCTTTTTTAATGGACTAAAATTGATTGAGGCAGGGCGATCTTCAATTATTATTTCCATGAACCCGGCCATAACCGCCATTGGGGCGATATTTTTACTTGATGAAAAACTTACCAATAAGAAAATTTGGGGATTTATCCTGGCCTTAACCGGTGCTTTTGTTGTTATCAGTCGAGGCAAAATCAGTATTTTACTTCATGGAGGATTTGGTATTGGTGAGCTTTATATGCTGGGAGCAGTCTTATCTTGGGTGAGTTAT
>CALFYV010000356.1 GCA_937952395.1 uncultured Bacteriovoracaceae bacterium
TTGGCTTCAAACTTGAAAATAGAAAGGACAAGCTAACTGAAGAAGTTAAAGGTAAGTTAATTTTCTCTTTTGGGGATAGTAGTAAGGCTGAGATTGATATAGAATTTCCTGTTGGGAAATATTAACTTCAATTATATAATATTCATTTAAAACCAAACTCTAATCATAATGCCGAGATTCGATGAGAAAATACTCAATTGAAGATTTACAAGAAATAGCTTTAAGTCGCGGAGGAGATTGCTTAAGTCGAAAGTATATGAGAGGCGATACTCTCTATGAGTGGGAGTGTGGTGAGGGGCACAGATGGAAGGCAAATTTTGAAAGTATAAAGGGAAGTCCTTCTCGTAAGAGGACGTGGTGCCCATACTGCGCTGGTAAAAGAATATTTGGTCGAGTATTGGAAAGAGCTAAAAGAAAAGACTATGAAAATGGCGGGGAATGCTTAAGCGCAAATTATAAAAATGCTCATACTAAACTTAAGTGGAAGTGTTCGAAGGAACATATTTGGGAGAGTTCAGCAAACAATATAGCCAGGGGGAAATGGTGCCCATATTGTGCAGGTATTAAGCTTGAAACAAATTATATAAAAACATGTAGAAGTCTTGCTAAGAAACGTGGAGGTAAATGCCTAAGTTTAGAATTTAAGAATGCGAAGACTAAATTGAAGTGGGAGTGTCACTTCGGTCATCGTTGGGAAGCTTTGGCTAGCTCTATAAAGAATGGCTCCTGGTGCCCTCATTGCAATATTTATTTTGGAGAAGAGATATGTAGAGCTTATCTTGAAGCGATATTGAAAATTAAACTTCCCAGAGATTCAAATGTTGATTTTTTAGTTGGTAGTGATTTTCCAGTTAAAGAATTGGATGGCTATAACAAAGAGAAAAAAATTGCCTTTGAGCATCATGGAGAACAACATTATAAAAAAAGTAACTTACACGTAAGAGATGGAACTAGCAGACTCAAGGATATCCAAAAAAAAGATAAGCAAAGAAAAGCTCTTTGCAAAAAAAATAATGTGAGGTTAATTGTTATACCCGAAGTTCCAAGTCTAACGAAACTTACAGAGTTACCAAATGTCATAAGGAAAGAATTCAAGAGATTAAATATTAATATTAACTTTGATTCCGATTCTTTAGATATTGACTTTAGTAAGTATTTTAAAAATGACTTAATCAAAGAACTTCAAGAAATAGCAAAAAGCAAAGGGGGTAAATGCCTTTCAAACTCATATAGTGGATGTAGATCAAAGCTTAAGTGGGAATGTCAAAAAGGCCATCAATGGAGTACGTCACCTGTAAATGTAAGAGGGGGTTCATGGTGTCCGAAGTGTGGTATAAAGAAAATGGCAGACTCACAAAGAGGCTCGTTAGAGGAGATGTTAAGAGTAGCAAAAAGTAGAAATGGTAAATGTTTAAGTAAAAAGTATAATAACTCCAGAGAAAAATTAAAGTGGCAGTGTGAAAAAGGTCATAAGTGGTTTGCTAGTGCTGAAAATATTAAAGGAAAAAAATATAAACACATAACTTAGTGCCCCATTTATGAAAAAGAAAAAAAAAGGCAAAGTCGAATTTCAAGAGGTGATATTGATAGACTTGAGAATCATGCTCGTTCTTTAGGAGGTCATTGTCTTTCCAAAAAATACTTAGGTGCTAAGCATAAGTATAAATGGAGGTGCCGCTACGCTCATGAGTGGGAAGCTAAGTGGGCAAAAGTTCAGAATGTACCATCTAAAAAAGGTACTTGGTGTCCAATTTGTGCCAGAAGCAAGCGAAAGAAGAATGGTCCCTAGTTTCGCTATTTAGATAACTTTTCCGTGAAACTTACCAATGAACCAAGTCCATTACCAACTTTTTGAACAGCTTTTTTTTTAACGTACTTGTAAATCACTCCAACGCTGTTAGTCCCTACAACAACAGAAAAAATAATCATCACTAACAATTCAATTACTGAACGCATACTAACTACTTTTAATCCAATGGTATTTAATGGCCTTACAAATGGCTGATTTCGACCAGCAGGTGATATCTGATATTTTGTAACTCGATAGTTTGAGGTCGACATACATGTGTCTTAAGAGCTTGGGATGATCGATTGGCTTTCCGAAAAAGTGACTGGCATAAATTGAGACATAATAGTATCTTGAATTCTGGTGCGCATGCGTCCGTCGCTGCTCCACCATTCAATTTCCTTACCAAACTATCCGACAAGACTTACATGAAGACTCTACTTCTTTTATTTTTTGTTTCAATTATCCACGCCTCAGACTGCACCCACACCAACACATCGTTTAAGTGTGTGGAGTATGTGAAAAATTATGATGCGGATACGATTACGTTTAATATTCCGGGGGCGCATCCGCTGATTGGTGAAAAGATTAGTGTGCGGGTTTTGGGGGTTGATACGGCGGAGCTTAAGACGAAGAATAAATGCGAGAAGGATAAGGCGAAATTGAGTCGGAACTTGGTGAGTGAGAAGTTAAAGAAGGCCAAGAGGATTGATTTAGTGAATGTGCAAAGAGGGAAGTATTTTAGGATAGTGGCGGATGTGGTGATTGATGGAGAGTCTTTGAGTTCGTATCTGCTCAGTAATGGCCATGCCTATAGTTATGATGGCGGGACCAAGAAGAAGATGGATTGGTGTAAGAGCAGTCGTGAGATAGCGTCGGAAAATAAAGTTAAATAGGTGTCTAGAAGTATAAAGGGACGAAGTTTTGAATAAAAATGAATGGTTTTTCTTTTCTATAGCTAAGAACCTTTATTGAAAAATATTGTTATAGAAATTGAAAATCAGTAAGTCTGGTTATGATGGGAAATTATGCGTTTTAGATTAAAAGTTTCTTTGGCGATGAAGGTGATTTACATAGCACTAGTACTTTACTCTTTGTATCAAATAAATAAGCAGGGTACGGAGCTGAACTTTGAAAATACACTTTATGGAGCAATTTTCTGGGGAGGGCTGGCTTTTCTTTATTTATGCGCCAAACGAATTAAAATTACGGATGAATATGTTCAGTGTAATCCTTTAATCAAAGTATATTATGATAAAATTTTAAGTGTCCATAAGGGGTTATGGAGAGAACAGGATATTTTAGTAAAGTTGAAAGGCTTTCCCTATGGAGCAGAAATATGCTTATCCGCAGTTAAGCACGATGAGATGATTGCTTATTTAAAAAGTAAATTGAAGAGTGATAACCCATTAAAAATCTATCTTGATAATCCGAATATTTTAAACAATAAACATAGTGAGATAGAAAAAGTTAAAAATCAAAGAAAATCATTACTCTATATTTTTATTTTTTTTATAACAACAACGACTGTAATTTGGCTTGGAGATAGTTTGCAAGAGAGCTTAAATCGGATCATTAATGGCTTTTATGATAAGTAGTAAAAATGTATTCATAATCTAAATTAATTGCGGCGACGATCGTTAAATTTGTCAGTTATTCTTGAGTTAGCTAAACTCAAGTTTAACTAAAAAAAATAGGATATTTTATGAAATTTATATTAATACTCATTTTTATAACTACAAATTCTTTTGCAGTTCAACTTGATCCTCAGCAGACTTTAGAGGCTGTCGGGGCCATGGTAAAACTTTTAAACTATATAGGTCCCAATGGAGAAAAGGTGAGTTGTAATGTCGAGCTTTATCTGGATGAATCGAAGTTGCAAAAATGTAAAAGAATCAAAAAAATGGATTACAATCCAGACTACTATAAGGTGATACATAGCAATGACTGTAGTTCTCTTTATAAGTCGATTCAGCGAGATTCTTGTGAACATAAAATTAATCACGTGCTACTTGTTA
>CALFYV010000357.1 GCA_937952395.1 uncultured Bacteriovoracaceae bacterium
TGCAGTTATTCCTTTGGTGATCACTATGCTTGTAGCTGTCATTGTCGTTCACAGTGCTGATCCATGGGGAAAAAAGGAATTTGCTCTTTTATACGCAATTCCCTTTCTTGCTCTATTCTTTACTGGTCCAGGAAGTTTCTCCTTAGATAAGTTCAGAAGCCAAGCTTAGAAAAAAATTAAAATACGAGTATAATAAAGGGGGGCTTACGCTCCCCTTTTTATTTATGAAAAATAAACAACTAAAACTTTTTATTCATAACACTCAAGATCTCTTTATCTTTATGGACCATTATAAAGAACAAGAACTGGAAAAAATGAGTGAGGTCAAATGGCAATTACTCAGCGGAAGTATTTATTTAAATAAGCAATTGGAAAAAACTTACGCACTTGCCAAGACTATTCTCGATTATGGGCCCGATATTTTAATGCTTAGTGAAGTCGGCGGAGCTGAAAGTTTAGAAAACTTTAATAAGCACTTCTTAAATGAACAATATGATATTCATTTGGTAGAAGGCAATTCAGATAGAGGAATCGATTTAGGCTATTTGACAAAAAAAACATTACCTTTCTCATTCTTTCTTAAATCTCATAAAAAACGACCGCTCATGTTTCTGCATAAACACGAACTAAAGAATAAAACTTTGAACAAAAAAAACTCGCACCGCTTTTCACGAGATGTTCTCGAGCTAAGAGTTTTTGAAAAAGATCATAAGAAAATAAAAATAATTTTCTTACTCGTTCATTTAAAATCCAAACTTGATAGTAGAAAACTGGATTATGAAGGCCGCGATAGACGCAAGGCAGAACTTAAATGCTTAATTGAAATATTCAATGAGCTTAAAAATGAATTTCCTGAGACTCCCATTGCTATAACTGGGGATTTTAACGGTCAAGCTGGTCGCCTGCAAACAGAGGAAGAGTTCTTACCAATTTATCAAACTACTGAGCTTGAAGACTTTTGTGAGCTTCTAAATTTCAAAGTAGCTGAGAGAACTACTCTTGTTTATTTTAATAAACAACACCAAGCCTTTCCTATGCAATTGGATTATTTTTTTATAGAAAAACGTTTTAAACAAAATTTGAACAAAAAACTATGCCGAATTGGCCCAATACTTAGCTATGATGGAACACCATATGACCTTCCGCAAAACTTAAAAGAAAAATTAACAATGCCATCTGACCACATCCCTCTTTTCGTAGCCCTAGACATCAATTAAATTCGTAATATTTTTTCCTATTTGAGCTGAATAAAATGATGATGTATCATACTAGTTAATGTAATGTGGTTTTATATGGGGCTGTATGAAAGCTAAGAAAGACAAAGACAATATTTACCTTGAAATTAGTGATGGCCTCACTATTGATAGAGCTTTGCGAAAATTTAAACGTATGTGTGATAATTACGGTATTGTAAAAGAGTACAGAAAAAGAGAATCTTACGCTAAACCATCTGTCAGAATGAAAGAAAAACTTGAAGCAGCTGAAAAACGTAGAAAAAAAGCCTTAGTCCGAAACAAATTTAGTAAAAAAATTTAAAAAAAGTAAAGATGAAAACCATAGATTTTTATTTTGATTTCATCTCCCCCTATTCCTACTTTGCTTGGTTAAGACTGGATCGGCTTAAAAAACAAAATATAAATATTCAGCTTAAACCAGTTCTACTGGCCGGACTTTTAAACCACTGGGGCCAGAAAGGGCCAGCCGAGATCGAACCCAAACGCTTAGAACTTTTTCGCAAGTGTTTACGTTATGCCGCCAAAAATAAAATTGATTTTACTGTACCTAAATTCCACCCCTTTAATCCACTCTATGTATTACGCTTATCCTTACTTGAAGTAGCAGGGGACAACCAAGAAAGAGTCATTGATGCTCTTTGGAGGGCAGGTTGGCAACAGGGAATTGATTTAGGAAATCCTGATGAAATAGTCTTTGTTCTCAAGAAAGCAGGTTTACCCGCAGAAGAATTAATAGAGAAGACTTTTATTAGAGAGAATAAACAAAAACTCAAAGATAATACTAAAGAAGCCATTGAAAGAGGTGCCTTTGGACTTCCTACTTTTCATTTAAATGATGAAATTTTTTGGGGCAATGATTGCATAGAAGAAATTGAATTGGTTTTAGCTGGAAAAGATCCACTGGACTGGAACAAATATCATGAATTAAAAGAACGGACCGCCTCAGCGGCCCGTCAATCATTATCTTAAAACAAAGATCTTATCATTTGCATTTCACTTTCTAACTGAGCTTCTCCCCAAAATCGTGAAGCCGTGATCTCGAAAATCTCTTCACTCTTAGGAAAGGCATCTTCAAACAGTTTTTCCTTCTTAAAAGTACGAACATCATTTTCTCTAAAGTCTTCAAACACTCCTGCTGAAAGAATTTCATCTTCAATCGGTGAACTACCTTGATTAAAAACAGTCATGATACCTAATTCTTTCTTGGCCTTAAACGTAATGGTTCCAGCAAAATCATTATATTTTACTTCCCAATAATCATTCGGTGTAAAAAGTTTTTTCATTGAAAAACGACGGCTACCCAAACGAGAGAAAGAAAAACTGAGAGGTAAAGACAAGGCTTCTTGCTTAGAAGTTAATTCAAAATAAGCATCTTGAACTTTTTTACGGTTAATCTCATAAGTGTACGACCCCCAACTTACTTTGGTTTTAATATCTACTGGAGTTGTAAAAATAGAGCTGTTATTTTTTACCCATTTCCGTTCTACTTTTTCATAAACAGCACGTTGCTCATTAAGCTCATTCACGTCTTTAAGTTTTGTCATATCAAGACCAGACAAAATTGAAAAAATATCTTTCAATCTATCGTTATTCATAATATCTGACTTAGAAAAATAATTTTTTCTCTCTATATAGCGGAACGTATTTTTCATCTTACGTGCCATAGAGAAAGTAAAACTTTCATCTTTCTTTAAAAACCAAGGCAGACGTCTTGGTTCACTAGTTGAAAAACTAGTAGTTTTTAAAAGTAAGTCATCGATATTAAGAGTCAGATTAGATGAGGTTCTGTAACTAAAAATTTCTGCCCCACCCAACATAACATAATTAAAAGTCATGTTTTTCTTATCTCTCAGCATACCTAAGAAAGCCTTGGCATCAATTAAACCACCTGAAGTGACTGGACCTTTTCCATCATCCGTCAAATCTCCACCCCCTTTAAAGCTATTTCCAGGCTGACTGCTTGCATTTTTATCAAAAACACCACTATTGCGACGGCTTCTCCAACGATCAATTGTATC
>CALFYV010000358.1 GCA_937952395.1 uncultured Bacteriovoracaceae bacterium
TAATTTTAAAGTATTCCCCTTCACCTATACACAATTCGAGTTCTCCGCCTTTTTGGGGAGGATCGATATAAAAAACCGCATTCACAGATGAAGTTGTAATATGATGATGCCAAACTGAATCAAAACGGTCTTTGTTTTGTACGTAGGCCCAAGTTTTTATTGGCTTTAAAAGTTCACCTACATCAAAATACTCATGAACAACTTGTAGGAATTTTTCAGCAATAATGGGAGTATAGTCCTTATGATAAAATTCTGCATTGTAACCGGTAAAGATCGGAATTCTTCTGCATGCTAAATATTCCTTAATCATCTGATTTTTGAATTTTTGACTTAATTCATCAACATGAAACTCTGTTTCTATCAAAAATAATTCTAATCGCTTAGACATACGGACCTTATTGTTTATATGTATTAATAATAAAGTTGTTGCTTTTTAAGGCAGCAAGCTGACTCATAATAATATTTGAAAACTCCTCATGAGGAGAGTTAGCAGTCTGAACATCAAACTCTAATTGCTTGTGGCTTTTTATGTTTTTAAATATAAATTTTTTTTCGGTTTTAATGACTCTGACACAAGGATGAAATTCATAATGATTTGTGCCAATGAGATAAGAGAATGGCGCAAGATAACTTGCTTTTTTTAGAGTCGGCTGGTGATGCTTCGGATTATGTCCAGAACTTTTAAAGCCAAAGAAAAATGCCAATTGAAGTAACAGGTCAACTAAGGCAAATTTTATATTTTTATAAAGGTACATTCTCCATTTAAATAAAGTCTTCGGAGGGGTCAGTTGCCATTTTTTTACTAATCTATGATAACCTTTACCCATATAAAAATAGCGTGAGATATAAGAAAAATATTGGCCTCTATCCCAATAGACATAGGAGACAACTTTGTTTGCAACATAAAACTTATGGCCATTTCTCCAGAGTCGCCAGCCGAGATCGTAATCTTCATGGGTATCTAATGAGGTATCAAATTGTCCAACTTCTATTATCGCAGAACGTTTAACCACACATGCCGCTGTATTACATTGAGGAGCAACGAAACGGATATCATTAAGCGAACAAAAAGAGCCATGGGTCTGAAAAGCGAGTAGCTTTTCGCGAAATTGAGAAAATGAATTTATCTGAAGGCTTTTCGGAATAATTTTCCCTTGAATAACATTATATAGATCATCTTTAATAATCGGGGCAAGATTGGATAACCACTGATTATCTAATTCAACATCACAGTCGATAAAAGCAATCCATTTTCCTTTGGCTTTATTAACCCCACAATTTCTAGCAAAAGATCTTCCTCTTTTTTGTTCAACAATAAGATTAACGTCGACGTTTTTGACTATATCTAGTGTTTCATCTGTAGAGCCATTATCCACTACGATAACTTCGTAATTCATTTCTGATGTTTGTGACAAAATCGAATTAAGGCAGTTTTGAATGGTTTTAGATCCATTCAAGACTGGTATAACAAAACTAATATCGTATTCAACATTCATATTAATTTAGTGAATATGCGCTCAGCACCCTGGTTAATAAATCACTCAAATCTTGAGGCTGTAAATGCTCTTTATTAGTCAATCTGGATATAATTAACATTTTTTTGAATAGCTCGTGTGTTTTATTGTTCATTCTCGAACCAGAGTTGATGAAAATCCATTTATTTTCGAATACTTCTATTTCAATTTTGTCATATTTTTTTACTTGGTTAAAATAAGCTTTGAGATATTCAAATTTTGCTGGGATATGTACTTTATCAAGATTAAAAAAGAATGGGGGAAGTTTTATTATCTGTGCTACTTCATTTTCTATTTCTTCCCAAGAAATAGTGGTAAGACCTATGGAATTGAATGCATCAAAAAGTGCATGATGGCATCCTTGTATGTAGTAAGCTTGAGTCGATATGTTCGAAATGTTCTCTACATCGATAGTCTCATAATCTCCTGAGAAAAAGCGCTCTTTTGAAGAAATATTTTCTTGCTTAAAGTAGATTTGAGCGGATAAAAAACTTTCATTTTTGAAATCAATCCATTCGACTGATTGGTTATCAATAAATCTGCCATCGATAGTGATATTATCTGGCGTTGGAGATATATGATAAATTCCTTGGGCTAAACTTCTAGTTAGCCTCATCATTATGTAATGAAATAATTCCTTTTCAGCGATGCCTGGAATTTGTTCTTTGAGATATTGTTTAAAGATTTCTCTTTCTTCTTTTTTTATAAATCCTGGTACCTGACTACAACGTATGACTTGATTTGATCTTACTAAAAAAGTACTTGGTTGTTCTTGGTAAACCCCTGCTGCCCAGATAGGAACTCTTAAGTCAGGTCTATGTTTCGAAAGAACATAATCAAATAGTATTTCTGTTAGAGCTGTACTACTGCTGAGCATTCCTGAGGAGTGGAAATTATCAACTCTTGTTGCAGTGAAATTTCTCCCGACACCTTTCCAACAAGCTTTTCCAAGCAATGCGTTTCTACCAGATCCCAGATCAGGACTGTAGGGATTAAAAAAACGATCGGTATGTAAATAGAAAATACTGTTCTGATAATTTTTCCATTTCTGGCTATCATAAAAAGGCTCAGCCGGTAGGCTTGAGATGATACCTAGATTTAGTTCATTTGAAGTTTTATCATTTCTTAAAATATTGAGTTGAAGATTTAATTCTTCAAGATCTTTTTTGTAATATGTATTAGTCCAAAAAAGATTTGATTTGGCGGTTTTTACCGGTATTGGAATAAACCATGTTTCAGGTAGTAGGTTCATCTATTCAACATGGGGATCGCAAGAAGGTTCAGCTCCGTATGGCCCTGTACCATTTCGACTACATGCCCAAGCAACATACTCGAAGGAAGGCTGCTCGATATCGACTGTGTCAAAAGAGCCCTTAATTTCTTTAGGAAATTTCTTTAAGATAGTTTCCTTCTTTTTCTCATCGAGTTTTAAAGCAATTTTGTGTAATTTAATAAATTCAAAAAAAGGTTTTAAATGTGCTAGGTCATTATCTTTAAGTGGGTCAATTTCTTCCAGCTCTGACTCTGCTTCTAAGATTTCCCAAATAGTAATAAAATCATCTGTCATGCGAAGAATAGGGGTATCATCATCAAACGACGCAACAAATAAAGAGTTATCGCCTTTTTTACTGAAATACTCACGCATAAGTCCACCTATGTTTTTCAATAATTCTTACCCAGCTTAAGCTAAAATGCAACCTGTTAATGCCATAATTCTTGTATAGCACTGACATTACTATCTCTGTCAGTGCCCAGGATTAAGCGATAGGACTTTGATTTTATTAATAATCGAGCTATGGCATACAATCTTTTAAATAGGATGCACAGTTGTATCCTCCATCCCCTGAATCCATTTTCAAGAAAAAATTCAATAATAATGGGAAGACCCAGACCAATTCCCATATATTTAAAGAGTGGAAGGATCATTTTAAAATTTGAAATGGGCCCTAAATAACCCTTCTCAATCGTGGTGCGAACTGCATCAACTAAGATAATTTTTTCGCCAGAGGTAAGGGCAATTTTATTTTCAAAGGCTGAGATCTCGATTAAGTTTTTACTGCCAAACTCTTTGCGTTTTATTTCGAAAATGTACTTTTCCTTATTTTTTAAATAACGGGGCAATTCTTTGATTCCTACACGTATTGGAAACGGATAGATTTTACCAGAGCTGTTAATGAGTGGAGTATCATCCGAGAAGTATTCAACCTCTCTATCTTCCATCATCTTTAAAAACAAAGTCGATTTACCACCTTTCATTGGCATCATGCAGACAATTGAAGTCTCTCTCTTCTTGAATGCGCAAGCATGTATTCGATGAAACCCTTGTAGGTCCAAGGCTTTACCAATTTTAGACATAATAAAGAGATAAGAGAGTTCGTGAAGAAAATCTAATTCCAGACAGTAAATTTTCGCACTGTTTTTAACTTTATCAAAAATGACTAACCCCTCTTGATAGTAATCACAATACTTTACTTCTTTGGTCTCATAGACAACAGCATTACGTGTCTGTTTGGAGCTGATGAGAGGAGGGATTTGGTGATAGGGTATTTTTTCAACGAGTAGAAGTTCTATATCTAATATTGTTATATTCTTCTTTGGAATTTCTTCTAGAGCTTCAAAATAAGAAAAGTTTTTGATCAATATATCTAGAATATTTTGATTTTCAGATTTTGTGATAACTGTATTGCCGTAAAAATTAAATCGTTTTTCCATTAAGATGAATTCCCAATATGATTAGAATCATATTAAACTCTACAGATGGATATTGATATTGTCATTGCTACTTGGGATAGAGTCTCTCTTTTAAATAAATGTCTTTGCTCATTAGAAGAGGCGAGTTTTAAGGGGATGAATATTAATGTCTTTATCATTATCAATGGTGAAGATAGAAAAAGTGAAGAGTTCCTTGAAAAGGCATGTTTTCCTAATTTGAATCTACGAGTTTTCCCAATTACCAAGACCTTTAACGGCGCTGCGCGCAATGCGGTTTTTGATAAATTGGAAGGGCAGTGGACATTTTTTATCGATGACGATGCCTGGGTACCTAAAACATATTTTCAAGATTTTTTTAATATCATAAAAAATGCCCCTGAAATTGATATTTTAGGAGGGAGCGATTGTGCCGAGACAACCGGGAGATATCATCAGCGCATGCTTAATGCCCTTTATAGCTCTGTTGTTGCTATGGGGCCGACCTGGAGGAGGCATACGGTTATTAATAAAGATAAATTAATCAAAGCCAGTGAGCGGGATTTAACACTTTGTCATTTATGGGTGAAAACACGTTTTTTAAAGGAAAATGATTTAAAATTTCCAATATTTTTGATGAGAAATGAAGAAAATTATTTTTTAAATGAAGCCCAAAAATTCAAGGCCAATATTTTTTACTCCTATCAATTAAAAGTGAACCACTTAAGGAGGAAGCGAATTTTAGCTCTCTTGTCTACGATTTTTTCTTCCGGACAATCTCGCTTTGCTATGATTATGGCGCAAAATTCTGCAGGAAATTTACTTTATTTTACACCTTTATTTTGTATTAGCTTAGCCGTTTTTTTTCCAGTTACTTTTTTTGTAAAACAATTATTTTTATTATATTTATTTTTGGTTTTGATTGCTTCTATCAAAATGGCTTTTGTTTTTAGAGTTTTTAAGGCAATCCCCATTCTGATTGCACTTCACCCGGCAATTCATATTTCCTATGCCGTTGGAATGTTGTCTTATCCAATCAATCAAATTAATAATTTCGTCCAGACTTCAGAAGTGAAAGAGAATTGATAATAAGTTCATTTCTAAATTCTTCTCCAATACTATTGTAGTCTAAATTATTTGAAATCTCTTTAAAGTCATTAAAGAAATTTTCGATGTGAGAAGCATCCAGAGGAGAATGGGGTACATGTTTTTTTTCAAACTCTTCGCTTATCAACTTAAAGAGGTAGCGATAGGCTTGAATATTACTTGATATGTTTAACGCAAAAGAGAGATGGATAGAACAAAAGTTGTCGATACATTCAGCCTTGTGAATAACATTAAATGGTACATACAATATATCGCCTTGTTTAATGATTATTTCTTTTCTTTTTAAATTGGTATGATTTTCTGGTAAAAGTGAATTATCTCGCTTTAATTCCTCTCCATCAGTATCCAGGTAGATAAACCACTTCTTACTTCCAAGAAGTTGTAGAGCAAATGTTATCTGTTCATCGGAGTGAATACCGAGTCCATTCAAACTATTATTGGGAGATATGTACATATTACAGCTTACAGGCACTTCGAACATCGTCATCAGTTCATTACAAGTTGCTTGAATGTTCCTGTTCAATTTTTGAACGTTAGTTATTCTTATAGAAGTATTTAGTTCTTGTATATTTTGTAACTCTACGTTGTTTTCTTTTTTTCCAAAAAGAGAGATAAAATTAGATTTGACCAACTCACACTTATGGCCATTTTTATAGGCTTGTATTTTAACATTCTTATAATTTTTAGTGATGGCATCAAAAAAAAATTCTTTTAGATTGATTTCACTATTTTTTTGAATGCTCTGTTTGATATCACTACTTTCGATTTTGGTCGTACAAGGAGGTAGCTTGTTAAAATTGTCTTGTTTATAATTTAAGGTTGTATAGCTATTCATATTTAGTTACGGAGTATGTCACAAACAAGAAGAAATGTGAATAATCGGGATAACACACTGCTAGAATAACTTATCCTTGGTATTTATCCCTCGCTCAATTATTATAAAGGTACGAATGAAGGCAATTTCAAAAAATTTACTGGTCATCATGACTCTTACCACAGCTGAGCTTAAAAGTAGGTACCGTAACACCTGGGCCGGTTTATTATGGGTCATCATTAACCCGCTTATGATGTTTGCAGTCCATTCCTTGATTTTTAAATATATAATGAAAATTGATATTGATGACTATTTCGTCTTTCTCTTGGGAGGACTCATACCTTGGATTTTTATCTCCTCGACTTTAAATATGACGTGCTATTCATTTATCACGAGCAGAGAAGTCTTGCTCTCTTTTCAAATTAATCCTCTCGCCATCTTAGGTGCGAAAGTTATAGATAATTTTATCAATTTCATCATACCTTTTGTTTTTCTTTTTATAATATTATCCTTCACTCAATCGTTTAATGTTATTGGTGTTTTACTACTTCCTTTAAGCATGATTCCACTGGTATTAGGTACTTTTTTCTTGGTGTTATCCTTGGCAACATTGCAAGTTTATTTTAGGGATACTCAATATATTCTAGGGTTTTTACTGAGTATTTCTTATTTTTTAACGCCTATTTTTTATCCCGAGCAAATGGTGCCTGAGGGGTTTAGATTTTTGCTCAATTTTAATCCTTTTTATATTTTGATTAAGCCTTTTCAAATTGCTCTCTGGAGTTTTGACATGCAATTATATTTTTTGGCTTTATTTCAATCACTTTTTTGTTCCATCATTATTTGTTTGATAGCTTTATTTATCTGGAAAAAGAGAAAAAATGAACTCTACCTACATATCTGATAAAAATTCTGAAGATATTATTATAGAAATTAAAAATTACGATTTAGAATATCGTTTTTCTAGATTTAGAAACTCTGGTCTCAGAGATGTTTTTATCTCCGCTATTGAATCTCCATTTCGTTTTTTCATGGAGAGGGCCAAACGTATTAAAATCTTAAACGATATTAATCTCAAAATTCATCAAGGAGAGAGAGTTGCTTTAATTGGTATTAATGGAACAGGTAAAACGTCTCTTTGTCGGGCCATTGCGGGAATGCACGGGAAAATTTCTAATATTAAAATTAACGGAGAAATCAGGGCCATTTTTGACACAACGGTCGTTGTCCACCCTGAGTTAACAGGTCGAGAAAATGCCCAGATCTTAGTTAACCTTATGTTTACTGATTTAACTAAGGAAGAAAGAAGAATAAAAGTTGTTGAAGCCATAAAGTTTTCTGAAATTGATAAATATATCGACACTCCATTTAAGCATTACAGTAAGGGTATGAAATCCAGGCTATTTTTGAGTGTGGTGTCTTCTTCGCCTTCAGATTTACTCATTCTAGATGAGGTTTTTGCAGGAGCAGATAGTTTTTTTAATGAGAAGGTTTCTAACCGAATTAAGAGTATGATTGAACAATCCGGCGCTGCCTTACTTATTAGCCATGATGAAGAGCTACTCAAAAAACTTTGCACCAGAGGGATTGTTCTTCATGAGAGAAAAATTGCTTTTGATGGTAATATCGTAGAAGCTTTCGCATTTTATAATAAAATAAATTTAAAGAATCAATCTGTTAGAAGGTATAGTTTTTAAATAAATTCTTGGCGCGTTGATAAAAATCATAATTGAGATACTCAATTGGGATCGAATGAATTTTTAGTTCAATAATTTCATTTAAAATATCAAAACTAAAAGCCTTCTCGTCCGCTGATTCAATATTAACTTGATGATAGGGTGATAATTTAATTGTCTTTAAGATATTCGTTCCAGCTTGTTCTTTTTTTCTTAAGTCTATGGCACCTCTTGCCGCAAAGTAGTGGTTAAAATAATGATCATTAATGATAAACTTATCTGTATCAATATCTATATAACCACAAGTCTCATCTAGGGATTGAAAATATTCAGTTTTATATTCGTCTAAGTATTCTATTTCAAATCCAATTTTTCTATACATTTCCCTCTGGAATAATACTGCATATTCAATTTCATTTCGATGTTCGAATAAATAATTATGCTTAAAAGAGTTTAATACGGAAACTTTTGAGTTAGCAGGCACTAATTGACTAATTTCTTCTACCTTTTGAGGTATTGTTTTGTTAATAAAGTTGTCGATAGTCAAAGCACCATAAATATAAACATGCTCAATATGTTCACTTGTTTGAGTGTTTTCAATAGTATAAAATAAAACATTTTTTTCCCAAAATTTTGAAACGAGGGATGAAAACTTCTTTGGGATAAGTAGTAATGTCTTCATATTTTTTAATGGTTTTGCGTGTTTTGCGAAAAAATAAAATATTCCTAAATAACCATCTCTCAACATCACAATTGGATATTCGGCTAAATTCTCTAGGTCTCTATATTCAAAAATAAAACTAGGATTTAATTCAAGAAAATAATCAAGGGTTGCTGGAGTATATCTATTTTTCATCAAACGCACTTTCTCTGATAGATCTACCTGGTCCCATCTTTTTGCTCTTAAGTGCATTTCTGAATAGTTTGCTATTTGTTTTTCAATATT
The DNA here is from genome assembly GCA_937952395.1 of uncultured Bacteriovoracaceae bacterium. GTDB lineage: Bacteria > Bdellovibrionota > Bacteriovoracia > Bacteriovoracales > Bacteriovoracaceae > CALFYV01. Next base: position 8,746 of record CALFYV010000358.1, read on the forward strand.
CTCTAACATAAGTCTCATAAGTTTTAAGATAATTATCATTTAATTTTCGTTCTATTTGATTATAAAAAACATGACCATAAGCTTTCTCCGCATAAGCCAATTCATCTAAAAAGCTATTAAAGCCTATAAAATTAAGCGATTCTTGTGAGAGATAGTCTTTCAAAATTTTTGATACAGATTCGATTGAGTGATCTTGAGCAAAGAGTTGTGCAATTTTTGTTCTTGATACAGTTTGAGGTTTTTTTATCATTGCTACGAGTTTTTCATAAGCCTCTTTTTGATCAAATTCTGGTTGCTTTCGAGTTAAATGAGTTTTGATTAATTGGCAGGAATCATTTTTTTTAAATGATGAAAAGCCTGCCCAATCTGTTAATAGAAGTGGACAACCACATGCTCCAGCTTCAGCAACACTCATTCCATAATCTTCATCATGATATGTACTAAAACTCACGAAAAGATCGGCTATTGAATAATATTTTTGTAGCTCTGAATTTTTCACATTTCCTAAAAGTATTATTTTTTTAACAATCTCTTTGGGGTATTGGCCCATGGCCCTATCGACCGTTCTAAAATATTCACCTTCTCGTTCAAAAACGTGACCAAAGTTAAAGGCAAAAGAATCAAATTTTCCTGCTAATATTAAATAGGTGTTATTCGGGATATCTCGGTTTTGGTGAGCTTTGACAAAAATATCTAGCAGTTCAATAATTCTCTTTTGTAAAGAAAGTCTACCTGTATATAGGATAATTTTCGCTTCTTCATCTATTCCCAGCTTGTGCTTTATCTCATTTTTCTCTTCTTGGTAGTAAAATTCCTTTGAATTGACCGGAAAAGGAACCTTTTTGATATAGGTTTCACGATCTTCAAAAAATTGTCTAACAAAGTTGACTTGTCTGTCTGATGCACAAAAAAATTTAACAAGGTTTTCTTTTAGGATATGACCCAGTTCTTTCCATTGTTGAAAATGCAGAGAGAAACAACCAAAAACATGAATGATAATTTCCGGCAGTTTTCTTTGCGAATATTTTCGTTTGGCCAAGAAGGAAATCAGTTGCAAAGGGTGGGGATTGTGATCCAAAAAAACTATTTTGTCAGGGGCATAAGAATGAATGCTTTCTGCCAGCTGAGCTAAGTCAAAATCGCTTCGTTTAAGATCATAATCAAAGGAAGCCAGTTGCTCTTCCCCATAGGCCGCTTTATAGCTTTCTCTAAGATTGGCAGTAATCTTTGTACAGCTGAACCAAAATGAATCCTTGAATGCATACACCAGAGCTATTTTCATTCTTATCACTTTAAACAATCCAATAGACAACTTCAATAAGCCTTCTTTATTTTGTAAATATTAATTATTTATAGACTTTGGTGTAAAAGCAAAAAATATGGCCATATTTAGATGAAAAACCAACAACTTATCTACGTAATATCAATATGTTATAATTTTTTTTGGTACTTATTGGTCAGCATGCTATTATTTCATATACGGAGAGTTTTATTAACTATTCAAATATATTACGATTTTTAGCGCTCATCGCTTTGCTTTCGCCCATTGGCATATGGGCAGCTTGGAATGATGGGGTTAATACGGGTCCCTACACTTATGGAAGTGCATCGACTGGATTTCATATTCCGGTTGGTGGCTCTGAAAACATTAGACAGTGGACAGGTTGTAAAACAGTTGCTCCTCTTGCGGCAGCACCTTGCAATAGTGGAGCGGGGATTTTTGTGCCGACTAGGACTTCTGTCGAGTGGCTGACTTTCATTTCAAATGCTCCTGCTTGTGCTAATTTGTCTACAATTCCTTGCTATTAAAGATTATTCTTCATTATTTTTTTAAACTATTTTCCAAACTACTTATCAAATTCTTATCTGAGCTAACTTCTTTGAGTTGTTCTAGCATCAAAGTGGCTTTTTCAAATTCATTATTTTTGATATAAATCATTCCAATTTGAAAAATTTTTTTGCTCAATTTTTGTTTATCTCCTAATTGTCTGTCGATATATCCACCTTGCAAGAGAAGGGTCATATTATTTTTTAGTGGTGGCTTTTCCAAAGCGGCTTCGATAACCTTCTGGGCCTGGGGCAATTTCTTATCTTTCAGTAAGGTCGTGGCAAGTTCCATGGGGAAGCGGTAATCATGAGGTGACATGGTAATGACCCTCTCAAGTAATTTGTAGCGGTGATTAAAAACATGAATATAAGTTAAGCTTTGATAAGACCAAAAAACTACGAAGAAAACAGTAATCAGAATTTTGTAACTCTTATTTATTCTCTCAAACAAAATAACTGTTAGGAGACAAAAAGGGGCCATACCTAAGTAAATCCAATGATCAGCCACTAGCGAGAAATTCATGAAGGGGATATGGACAAAGCCCAAGATGGGAAGGATAGAAAGTAAGAAGAATATGAAAAGATAAAGCTCTGTTGTGATCTCAATTTTTAAAATAAAATAATTTAAAAGAATGAATAGTAAGAGGCAGGCGCAAAAAATCCATGAAGTAATATTGGCAAGATTGGTCTTTGTTACATCTTCTTGAACAATAGATAGCTTTACGGGGAAGAAAAAATGGGAGAGATAATAAGATAGGTTGGTGAAAGCAATCTTTATCTTTTTCTCTACTGTTTTTATTAAGGGTGCTGTCTTTTTCTTTTCCGTTTCTTCATGAATCGCAGGCGATTTGGGCTTTACTTCTTTATTAAAATCAATAGAGAGTCTCTCATCCAGATGAAGCTTACTTACAGCTTCGCTACTGTCAAATCCAATTCGAAAAGAAAGAAGAAAAAAGGGTAGCACGATAACCCAGGGCAGATAACTTTTATAATGGAATTTTTTTAGTGTCTCATAAAGAATAAGTACAGGAAGTAACACGGCAGAAACGATACTTAAAAGTGAAAAAAGGTAGAGATAAAGAGCTCCGGTATAAATAAAAATATTTCTTCTCTCCAGAAAAAGCTGAAAAACTTGATAGCTTAGGAGAAAAAAAGTTGTGGCCAAGATGGTCTTGAGTTGAAATATCCACGAAACAGTTTCTATTTGTATAGGATGAATGAGGTATATAAGTGCAGCCAGCATGAGCTGTCTATTTGTAGCAAGTTTTTTAAAAACTTTAGTGATAAGTAGAGCATTAAAGATATGTAAGCAAAGATTAATGAGCTTATATATCCAGTAGTGAGTTTTGGCGAATTGGTAGATAAGCCAAAAAATGGTGTAGGAAAGCGGCCAGCTACGAGCATATGAAGTCGAACGATCCCAGAAATGTAATGGATTATTAGATTCAATCATGGGAGCAGATTTAAAAATAAAGCCATCATCGTCAATAAATATGGTGCCACCGAGCAAAGAGGGCCAGTAAAAAATAAGAGCAATAATGATAAGAGTGAATAACTGAATATAGAACGAGCTTTCTAGCTTTTGTATCAACTTCATAGGGTTAATCATATATAAATGTTATGAATTTCACAAAATATTTTATAAACTATAAGCACTAGTCAAAAGCATAGGTGAACTAAGAAATGAATATAACTTTTGAAGAATATTTGGTATTAAAAAAAACAATGCAAGAGACTCAAAAAGTTAGAATTCTAAGCAATTCGATGGAGCCTTTTATCCATACAGACGAAGAGATTGTGATAAAAAAGTTCGAATCAAAGCTTATACGTAAATTTACGCCTATTGTTTTTTGGTACAATGAACGTCTCATCTGCCACTTTTATATAAAAAAAATTAACAAGGATAATTGTTCATACTATCTTACAAAAAGCCTAAACTCTAAGTATTATGATGAGTTAATTAAAGAAGAGCATGTATTAGGTGAAGTCATCATTCCTAAGGTAAGTATTTTTAAAAAACTGCTGATGGCCATAGCACACTATAAAACTTTTTTTTAAAAATTACTTATAGAAAGGTGTGGTTTTCCCTTTGTGAATGTTGAGAAAGCTTAATATTGCTGGAGGATTGGTTGCAGTCGCGAGCAGTGCTCCCATTGTGATACTTGATCTAATTAAATTGTATAAATTGAGCCAACGCAGTCCGATTGTTATAGACTCTGATTCGTATGAAACATGATGCCAGTAAAATGTAGGATTAAACAAGATGTCTCCAGGCTCAAGTTTTGCGATGATTATAGGGATATAATCTACTTCGGGATATTTATCGCTATTTTTATTTTTAGGATCAAGATAACTTCTAAAGAGAGGTTCTTGATTGATAATAGGGTTAATCACGGGATTAAAGTTCGGATCAATAAGTCTCCAAATCTTGGTTCCATGTAATTGAATAGAAAAATTATTTGTGGCCCCTGCATGCAAGGGGGTTATATTTCCTTTTGCTCCCAGGAAAAACTGATGTGATGTTGTAAAAGAGCAAAAGGGGATATATTTTTTCAGGTGATTGATATCAACATCTTGTAAAAGTTCTTGATGATTTTGAAGAACATTACAAATTCTGGCTGATTTCAGATTTCCACTTCGGAGTTGTAAAATAATTTCTTTTAAAGAATCAAAGTTTTGATCATTTTCGTCCGTGACCATTGTTTCTTCTTGACCAAACTTATCGAGAAAGAAATCAAAGTTCCACTTCATGCATTTCCAATTTTTAGCAGCCCCCTTTAAAATAACGGGTCGATTCTTTAAAAAATACTTATAAAAAAAATCACGCGGAGAAAGATTACTTATTTCATCAATGTAAACTTCTTTATTTTTCTCAATTGTTTTCAATGTATCTAATAGGTCAAGTCTATGTTTTTTTACTTTTTTGTCGAAGAAGTAAGAAAAGAGAGTTCTTCTTAGAAGATGCTCTGCTAACCAATAAAAATTTGCTCTGAAAATTTGAATATAAGAAAAGGGAGAAGGGATCATTGACATAAAATAATCTCATTTTTAATAATCAATTGTATCAGAGGATTTTTAAAATTACATGTAGAATATCATCAAAAAAGTAAGAAATAATTGGCCGGTTAGATATAACTATTAGTAAGATTATTGTACAATTGGATATCCTTATGAATGAAGCAATTAGAATATTTCGCGATCTAGATAAAACTTATGATCTTCATGTGATGTGGAGTGTTCACAATAAATGTAATTACTCATGTTCCTATTGTCCGGATGAGCTTCATAATGGTTCCATGGGATGGCTTAAATTAGATGAAATAAAACTTTTTGTTGAACATTTACTTAGTCATTATAAGCACAAACTCAATTTCAAAAACTTTCTATTTTCCTTTACAGGAGGAGAACCTACTTTATGGAAAGACTTCAAGCCTTTTGTTCAATTTTTAATGAATAAGGGAATACGTGTAGGTTTAACAACGAACGGTAGTGTAGCTCCACATTTTTGGGATAATATAGTTGAGTGCTTTGATTATATCTGTCTCTCATTTCATCCTGAAAGTGCTAGCAAGGAAAAGTTCCTTAAAGTTTATAAAAGACTGCATGATGATCCGCATTCAGTGACCCCATCTATAAGAGTCATGATGCCAAGTGAAGATGAGTCTTGGGATAAAAGTGTAAGTCTTATTGAAGATATCAAAAAATTTGATAATTATAGTTATGAGTGTATTCATATATTGAAGAACTATGGGAAAGGTTCTGAGAAGATAGAGTATGAAAGCAAAGAAAAAAGAGAATTTTTAGAGAAGAATGCTTTCGTTGCTCATTTTACAAACAATGAGATTTTACCTGTTCCACTTTTAGGTTTTGATCATTATAAAGTTGAATATAAAAATGGAAAAATTGAACAGCTTCACGAAAATAAGCTTATCAATAATAATCAAGTTAATTTTAAAGATTGGAAATGCTATATCGGCGTTGAACAATTATTTGTTCATTTTACTGGAGTCGTGAAAACATCGGGTTGTGCCATGGGGGAAGAATTAGGCAACTTACGTTGGCCCAATTTGATAACCTATCCGAGCGAACCAGTTATTTGCAAGCTTAAAGGATGTTACTGTCCCACCGATGTGAGGATATCAAAATCGATTCAAGGTTTAGAATTACCTCAACCAGTGTAGAGATTAAAGTGCATTAAGTTCCACAATTTTGTATCCATTAAAGTTTTTTAGTTCTCTAGTTATAAATTTCTCTTCTATTTGGCTAAGATTGTCGTTATAAAACTGGTTAAGTTTTCCTTGGGGAAAAAGAATTAGTACAATTTTTTTTTCGTTACGAATACAGTTTTCAAATGATTGAGGAGTGAATACACTTCCAAGCCACTCATGCGATTCGACTAAGCATAACTTTGATTTTCTCAACCAGAAATTAGAATAGACGATCCACAAGGTTCTGGCCCACGTTTTATCATAATCAACGTAACCTTTAAAGTCCGGATCAGTTAAATAGGTTTTAGCATAATTTGAAGATTCAAGTACTCCTTGAGGTAACCAAAGCTTTTCTCTTAAGTTATATTGATATGTAACTTGGCCATAATCAATACTAATAGATACAAGAAAGAAAAAGAGGATTACCAATCTGCTGATATGTGGCTTTAATTTATCTGTTAGTTTTATTAATAAAAAAGCAGTGAGAGGTAAAAATAAAATAGAATAAACCGTAAAATATCTAAAGGATGCTATTAATGTTTTGTTGAACAATTTATAAATAGGAGGTAGAAGAAACAGAAAAACTAAAAAATAATATTTTTTAGTTTTTTATTACCTGAAAAAATAATTGGAATGATGAAAATACTTAACAAGCTTAAATGACTAAAGCCCATTATAAAAAGTCTCAAAACTTCAAAGGGATGATAACCAACGGTCTCATGAATTTTAGCCACTTCGTAGTCTGAGATAAATATCGCATCTAAAAAAGCTCGACCACGAAGCATGGAAATTCCTTCCCAGTAAAATACACCAAGAATGGCACCAATGAAAATCGTGATTGCTAATTTTTTCTTTCCTTGAATTAATGAGGCTATGAAAAAAATTGCACACAAGCCCCATCCTTCAAATCGAGTTAGGCAAATAAAAAGAGAGCACAAAAAAAGTAGATAAGGATCCCATCTTTTTAGCTCGTCTTTAAAAAAGAAATAAAAGATTGTGACCGAAAAAAAATGAAAAAATGGTTCCGATAAAGTAAGGGTTTCAATGAGCATTAACTGAAATGCTGTCGTAAACATCAAACAGGTTAGAATGGCGACTTGTCTAGTGAATATATTTTTAGTGAGCTTATAAAGTGGAATGATAGTTAGGCTTGCAAAAAATGTATGGGCAAAACGAGGTGCATAGAAAATATCACCGGCGATTTTTGAAAATAGACCGGCAATCCAAAAAGGAAAAGGTTGCCACTCACTATGTGGAATCAGTGTCAGTGATTGAGATTGATTAAGGGTATTGACTAACCTTGAGGTGGCATCTCCAAAAAAAAAGTTATCTGTATGAAGTAAATAAGTTATTCGAACAATAAAATCTAAGATAAAAATCAAATAGGGAAGCTTATCAAATTTAGGATCCAAATATCTATTCTTTAAAACCAAGAAAGTTCTTTTTAACATCTTTTATCTTTGTTTAAGCGAACAGTGTAGCACTTACCCTAATAAATGTCTCTATTATTAGCTTTTAAACATTGACCTGATATTTTACATCATGCAAAATATAGCTATGAAGATTGGCATCATACTACTTCCAATGTGGAGTACAAACTCAGCACCTTTAAGTATTAACTATATTGGCACGAGCTTGCGCCAAGATGGACACAATGTTCATCTATGGGACTACAATGTTCTCATGAGAAAGCACTATGATGAAAGCAAAAGACCCGAGGAGTCTAATATTTGGGATGGTAGCTACGCGCTTGATTGGGAATATAACGAAATTTATCACAAGAAAATTAATCCTCTTATTGAGAAAACAAAAAAGATATATTTTAACAAATTATTAGCTGATATTGAAAAGTATGAAATTGAGGTTATTGGTTTTTCAATATATGCGAGTTGCATGAACTTAACCATTGAGGCTACTCGTCTCATTCGAAAATTTCATCCAGCCGTAAAAATTATTTACGGTGGGCCCACAATGACTAGAGTTGAAATGGAGTATTTCCTTATTACTAAAGACGTTGATGCCATTATTCCCAACGAGGGAGAATTTGCTGTTCGTGAACTAGTTAAAGCTTGGGAAAAAGGTGAGACAGGTCAAGGTGTTACTGGAGTGAAAATGCTTTCTGATAATGGAAAGAGCATAGATTTTAAATTTCGTCCCCAAGCTAAAATGGAAGATCTTCCGATTTTGAATTTTGATGATTTTGATTTGAGTTTATATTCAGAAGAGGTGCTTCCCATTATGATGTCCAGAGGATGTGTGGCAAAATGCACATTTTGTGATGAGCCTAATTATTGGGGGAAGTTTAGATGGAGATCCCCTGAGCATATTTTTAAGGAGTTAGAAATTAATTCTAAGAAATATGGAATTACGTTCTTTCAATCGATGGATTCTTTATTAAATGGAGTCTTAAGAGATTTTAAAAAACTAGTTGATCTCATAAATAACAGCGATTTAAATATTCAGTTTGCAGGTAATGTTAGAGTTTCAAAATATATGGATTCAAATTTCTTTCAAGAACTGAAGCGAGCAGGATGTCGATATCTAGTTTTTGGACTCGAATGTGGTTCACAACGAATTCTTGACTTAATGAAAAAGAATATAAAGCTTGAATGGGCCGAAGATAATTTCAAAGCTTCTTACGAAGCTGGGATCGAAGTTCATGTCAATCTAATTATTGGTTTTCCAGGTGAAGAAGAAGAAGACTTCCAAATGACCTTAGCTTTTTTATCTAAGGTTATGAAATATATAAGCGTGGTCAATCTTGGTGTAGGAATGAGTATAGGTCATGGCCAAGACGTATTTATAAATCCTGAGAAGTATGATATTAAGCTTAACGAGAACGGTACTGTTTTTTATGATGAGAACTATCAATGGATGTCTAAATCAGGTAGCAACAACCACGAAGTTAGGCAAAACAGAATAAAAAGGATAAGAAATTTTTTAAAACAGTATAAGTGCTTGGTGAACCCTCAGATGGATAGTGAATATAAAAACCAGGAAGTAACTTTTTTATCAAATTCTTTGCAGGATTAGCACAGTTTCTGAATTCTTTATTATTTTAAAATTAATCTTCAAATATTTTTCAAAGACATTAAGAAATTTCCTAGAAACTTTTTTGTCTTTGAATAGCATTATATATTTTATTTCTTTATTATCAATATGTTGTTTGTATAGTTCGACTAGTTTGTCTGGATCAAGCGAGAATAAATAGTCACCTTCAACATTATAGAAAAATTTTTCCTTTTCAAGAAATACTTTTACTGTGAAATACTCTTTATACCACTCGTCCTTGGGAATAAAAATTTTTTGGAGCTTATTGAGTTTTAAATTTGATAAATATTTTTCTATCTCTGGATAATCACGATTTGTTAAATCACGATTTCGATAATTAAAATGTTGAATGAGAGGGAACTGGTAGCCTATGACAATCAATAAAGGAAGAAAAAGTAAAATAGCTCTTTTTACTTTTAAATTTCCTTCGTAGCTAGCAATGATGCTGCATAATGAAATCATCAAAAGAAGCGCAGGTAAGACATAATATCTTTCAAAGTGCATTACAGATAAGTTATAAAGTAAATATGCTACGATGCTAAGATAGGCGAAGCAGGTAATGAATAATGGTATGAGGCTTTTCATTCTTTTTGAAACTAAAAAAATACCTACAACAAGTATTTTAGAGCCTTCTACAATAGTCATGTAGCCAAATTTAAAATTTAACAAACTTGTTAGTCCACTCATTTTTTGTATATTGTCCATTTCATTGATGTGCATCCGATACCAATTAAGCCAATGGTCGGCATAGATATTATTAACGATTGACCAGAATATAGGGACCAAAAGAAGCAGTGATAAGTGAATAAAAATTTTCATGTCTCTATAGCGATACATTAAGACTGAACCCATAATAAAACATAAAACCCATGGTTCATATTTTACTAAGTTCGAGAGGCTGCACCACATAACAAAATAATATATCTTTTCTCTCTCTCCAGAATAAACTTCGAGAAAATATTTTAAAGACATGAAGGATAGAAAGATCATCAATGGTTCAGCTAAAGTCGTTGTTGATAACCATGAATGAACAGCAAGGAAACTGCAAGCCAAAGTCAGAGCAAAATTCGTCATCAAATTTTGAGAATACCGATTGAGAATTGAAAAAAAGATATTAAAGGTTAAGGAGCCAAGTAATATATTGTTTAATACGATGCTGGAGATATTTTTAGTAATAAAATATAACGCTTGATTTATCCAAAAATATAGGGGTAACCAATTCAGAGATCGCAACCACCAACGATGTTCATATGTTTTAATTGTGTAATACACTCTTGTTATCGCATCCCAGTGACCCGAAGTTATATTTGTCCCAAACGAGTCGTGGAGTCTATAAAGAAAAGCAACTAAAAATAAAATTATGTGTAATAGAATAAGCCTATTTTTGCATATAAAATTTTTCATATTCGCTAATATTTTTACTCGAAATTTTTATAATTACTATAATTATTATTAATGTCTCCAAAAAAAATAGAATAAAATGTTCCCAAGCCTATTGTAATTAGAGATGAAAAAATAAAAGGAAACACTCTTAAGGTATTGTACAGATTTTTTGAAACTCGAAATGATTCAATTAAGCAAGCTGCAGAGTAAATAAAAATAAAAAGTAAAAAAAAGAAAGTTTTTAAGGTTAAAAGATAGAGAGCAAGTAAAATGATAAGAAATGGAAATAGTGATGAGATATAGTATGGGAATGTATATTTCAAAACGGTCAATACCCCTCTCCCCCAAATAAAGCGTTGACGAAGAAAACCCTTAAATGAGCGTTGTTTGTGTCTAACCTTCATTTTGGGCAAAAAATAAATATCATGCATTTGTTTTACTACTTTATAGCAGAGTTCAATGTCTTCGCCGGTGTATATATTGGGATTCATGCCACCGACGTTCAAGAAGACTTGTTTTCGAATTGCTAGATTGGAGCTTGAAATAATTTTGACTTTTTTTGGTGAAGACAGGTTTGAGGGTTCATTATTTATAAGAAAACTTTGATAAGCCAATATCGGAATTTCTTGTTTAACTTCTGAATATTCATATTTAAGGTTGGGGCCACCCACGAGCGCACAGTCTGGGTTTGACTCAAGAAAATTGTAAGCAGCTTCAAGCCAACCTGAGATTGGATAAGCATCACTGTCAATAAAAGCAATATAAGGAGTCGTGCTTAAATTTACTCCTTGGTTTCTTTTTGCAGCTATATTTCTTGATTCTGCCTTGATTTGATAAACTTGTTTGTTAGAAAAGCTGTTAACTTTATCTGCAATGATATAAATTTTAATTTTTGGGTATAAAGAGTGAATCTTATCAATAGCAACGATAGTATATTTATCTATTTCTTTTACCGGAATGACAATTGAGAATAGATTTTCAATTGGAATACTCAAATTAAATACCTTTAAGCGCTAATTGAGAGATGTGCTTAGGTGAGGATAAAATATTATAGCTCCAGGCACATTCGTAAGTGCAATGACATTTTGTTTTTTTTATTGATTTTCTGAGATCGTTGTTTAAACTCCAGATTTTAAGTAAATCCATATCATAGTCATATAAGTTCCCCATTTTTTTATTCAGAACTTCACAAGGGTAAACGTCTCCATTAGGATAGATGACTCCCATTAAGCCACCTCCTGCATTACAGGGTAAAATATACTTTGGATTGGTGTAAATTTGTTGAATATACTGATACATGATCTTTTCTTTTTCATTCATCATTTTTGCTAGATAATTATTTCCACTATATTGAGCTTTATTTTGGGTAATCAACTTTATGAGATTTGTATAAGCAGAACTTATTTTATTTTTTGATTTTGGATTGAGCTGATAAACCCCTTCATCTCTAACAATATTGGCCGTTATTGAACGAATATCTTCTTTAAAAAAAAGAGTGTTAAAGATCTCTTCAATGTCATCAGCATTCTCTTCGCAAACAGTAATTGTTATGTTTGGTTGAATGTTGTCTGAAATGTCCTTCAACAAATGGTAAGTCTGAAGAGCTTTTTGATATAGGTTTTTTACCTTTCTATAGTCATCGTGTTTTAACCCAAGATTATCTATTGAGATAGAAAATGTATAAATGACATCAGGGTATTGGCCATATAAGTTCTGCGCCATTTTTACAATCTTATTTGTCATGGCGCCATTTGTTGAAAAGAAAAGTGAATCAATTGAGGTATTTTGAAGATAGAGATTGCAAATTTCCTCCAGTTGAGGATTTAAGAAAGGCTCCCCGCCTGTTAAATTAACATTCATTAGTTGGTTGCCAACTTTATGTGTTAGTTTTTCAATATTTTCTAGAGACATAGTATCTTTTTGTGTGATCTCGTTGTTAAAATCGATAAAGCAGTGTGGGCATCTCGCATTACATTGATTGGTGACAAAATGGATTAAGCTAGCAGGCTTGTCCTTGGCAATGGAGATATTGTATGATTTTTCCAAAAAAAACTTCATTGGCTAAACCTTATCTTTTATAACTCAAAGTGAATAGATTCCACAGTAGCTGATCATTTTGTTGAGATGATGTTAAATGTTCATTTAAAATTCTATTTGTTAAGTCAGAATTTAGAAAGTCTATTTTTTTAATTTTATCTTGAATAAACTCACCCTTTATAATATCTGAAATTGGCACACCAAATCCTTGCTTTGAAAAGCGAGCGAGTTTTTTATTGGTTTTATTTTTTAAAATATTTCTCAGGCAAACTTTGTTATGTATCCCATTATGAAAGTTTTTTACTGAATAATTCAAGGTATATTCATAGAGCTCTCTATTGAGCAAAGGAGATCTTATTTCCAAACTATTAAGCATAGATGCGCGATCAACTTTAGCTAGAACCTTTGACGGTAAATAGATATTTAAATAATAACTATTAAATTTATCATAAATATTTGAAGACGTTTCTTCCCAGCATTTAATGGAGTCGGAGTATATTTCTCGATCGGTAAAGTTTGAACCGATTAATCTATTAATGAGTTCCGTAGACACAGAACTCATCCATTTAGATGCCAACATATTGTCACCAAAATTTAAACCTGATGAGAAGCGCTTAAGTTTGAGTTTCAATGGTAATCTTTCATCTGAACACGGTAAAATAAAACTGAGAAATTCAGCAGGCTTCTTTATAAATAACCGAGGTAGCAATCTGGTTAAAGCAAATGCTTGATGTGTGTCATAACCAAAGAATGCTTCATCTCCACCATCCCCACCGATGGCTACCTTATATTTTTTTGCAACCTCTTTGGATAATAAATAGTAAGCAACCAATCCGCTGTCCCCATTGGGCTCATCTAATCTTGAATATAAATGATTAAGGATTTCTTCATTAAATAGCTTATCAAATTGGAAATTTTGATGAACGGTATCGAGTTTCATTGATGCTAGCAGGCCTCTTTCAGATTCATCAAAACTCTTTCTTTTAAACCCCATATTGAATGAAGCGATGTGGTTCATCTTTTGTGATAAGTAAGAACCAACCAGAGTAGAGTCGACTCCACCACTTAACATCAAGCTTATAGGGACATCTGAAAAGGCACATTGGTTAACAGTTTTTTTTAATAAATAATCCAGTTCATCTATTTTTATTTCAGCCAAGTTTCTCTTATATTTTGGTGACCAATATTTTTCCTTTTTGATTAGTTCGTAAGTTTTCAAACTATGAATTTGAATAGTCGCCGGCTCAACTTTATAAACTTGCTCATACAATGTGAGCGGTGCTGGAATCGAGTCATAAGCAAAAAACTTTGCTAAAGCTATGTTCGATTTTTTAAGTCGACATTTATGCAGATATTCAATAGCCGTAAGTTCACTTGTGAAAAGTAAATTGCCACTGAGTCGAGTGTAATAAAGTGGCTTTTGGCCAAAATGGTCTCGAGCAGAAATAATGAGTTCGTTCTTCAGGTCAAGGATAACAAAAGCAAACATCCCCTCAAGTTTTGAAACAAAATCAATTCCCATTTCCATATAACTTAATAACACTGTTTCAGTGTCTGATTTTTGAGTTTTAAATTTGATATTTGAGTTATTAATAATCAGATTTTTTCTTAATTGAGGACTGTTGTATATTTCACCATTATAAACAATGATAAAGTTTTTGCATGAGCTTATAAAAGGCTGGTTTGCTTCATTTTCTAAGTCAACAACCTTTAAGCGAGTATGAACAAGATTGATTCTTTTGTTGTCGTCATTATAGTAACCCGTGTTATCTGGGCCTCTATGAGTTAGTATTTGGGTCATGGCCACAAGCTGAGTTTTTTCAATTTCTCCAAAATGAGCAATAATGCCACACATGAGTATTTAAAATCCTTCCGGGCACTGCTTATGATAATTCAAAGCAATAATGATTAGTTAAAAGGCCATTATTGGTTCTTATTTTAATCAGTTTAAAACCTTTCTTTACAAAAAATTCTACAACATTTTCTGGTGGTGAAAACTCATAAGGATAGCCGATCAACCAATCTTTTAATGATGTTCTCCAATTCATTCCTCTTGTTTCAATACTTCGAAGCTTTTTTATAGGATTGTTCAGAGTTAGTAGGTAAATTAAAGAAATTGATAAAATCGCATAATATTCAAAAAGTGTTTGTATAAAGCTTGGAAGATTTACATAAATTTTTTTAATTAAACGCCACTGTTTAGATGTGCCAAATCGTCCATCGGGATAAAAGCCAATATTATCTGATTCATTATAAATACCCATATATACTCGTCCTTTCGGTTTGACTAGGTTGGAGACATTTTCGATAGCCTCCCACATTTTACCAGTATGATGAACAACTCCCCAGCAGTAGACTAAATCATGTTTTTGAATTTGAGAGATAATATTTTTATCTAAAATTGAACCTTCAATAATTTCCCATTGGGTATCGAATTTATATTGTTCTTTACATTTTTTAATGAGGTTTGTAAAAAGATCAACAGATGTCACTTTATCAGCGTTGAGTTTTTGAGCTGCAATTGAAAAGAGTCCAGAACCAGAACCTATATCTAAAAATGTTTTACCTTGAAAACTATCCAGTCTAAAAAACTCAGTTAGATTTTTCATCGCTTGGTAAAGTTTCTCCTCATCTAAGTAGTATGCCATGTATCTTTTAAAATTTGCTTCGAATGTCACAATTAATAACCTCGAAATTCTTATCATTGATGTCTTGAATTCTTTCCAGTATATTATCTCTATTAGTTCATTAAATATAGAGTTGAAATGGAATTATCTATTGTTATTCCTGCCTACAATGAAGAAGGAAATATAAAAAGACTCCTTGAAGAGCTCACAAATGTATTGTTATCGATGCATAATTCATATGAAATCATTTTGGTGGATGATGGCTCAATTGACAACACAGCTCGGGTAATCAAAGAGATTTGTCAGAGCGATGTGAAAGTAAAGTTGATTAATTTCAGAAGAAATTTTGGACAAACAGCCGCTTTAGCAGCGGGTATCGACCATGCTGGTGGTGAAGTTATTATTTTACTAGATGCCGATTTGCAAAATGATCCCCAAGATATTCCTAAGTTCTATGATGAAATTATGAAAGGTGCAGATGTTGTTGTAGGGTGGAGAAAAAATCGAAAAGACAATTTTTTTACAAAAAAACTACCTTCAATGATGGCCAATTACTTATTTAGAAAAATTGGAGGAATCAATATTCATGATCTAGGCTGTACACTTAAAGCTTTTAAATCGAGTCATATTCAGAATATAAGACTCTACGGTCAAATGCATCGGTTTATTCCACTTTATGTTTCTTCAATGGGGGGAAATATAAAAGAGCTTGTGGTCAATCATAGGTCAAGATATTCAGGGAAAACAAAATATTCGGTCTTTAAAATAACTAATGTTATTTTAGATTTTATAACGACAAAATTTCTTATTTCTTACACGACTAATCCAATGCATTTTTTTGGCAAGATGGGAATTCTTACCTTCTTTTTAAGTGTGCTCACTTTTGCCTTTATGATTTGGCATAAAATAAATATGAATATCTCTATCGTGGAGAGCCCACTTTTAATACTGTTTTCAGTTTTATTTACGATTTCTACTAATTTTGTTTTGCTTGGATTGATTTCTGAAATGCTTATGAGAACCTATTTTGAAAGTCAGGACAAACCAAGCTATAAAGTAAAAGAAAAAATTAATTTTTTATAGTTTGTGTAAGATATTGGCCATAATTTTTTTTTTCAATATACATTTCATGCCAAACTAAAAAATTGAGCAAACACCAGAGGCCTCTTCCATAATCTCTTTTTTTTGCTTGATGATTTAGCCACATTTCATTGATACTTTGCCAATTGAGGAAGCCTATCTTTTCAATTGTTTTTTTGTTTATATATTTCTCTAGGAAAGGTTTGAATGCATCAAGAAACCATATTGAATGGGGCATTTCAAGACCATAATTTTTTCTTTTTAAAATTGCCGCTGGCAGAGATCTCTTCATGGCCATTTTTTCGATATGTCTTCCTTTAAACCCTTTAAGTTTATAATGAGTGGGTAATGACTGGGTGTAATTAAATAAATCTTTATCCAGAAATGGAAACCTCGATTCAACGGAGTGAGCTAGAAACATACGGTCGTTTTTAACAAGAAGATCATCCACTAAAAAATGCTCAATATCCAACATCGATATTCTATTGAGTTCATCTGAATTTTTGTAATCATTATATAATTTAATTAATCTCTCGTCTGTTGAGCGGGTTTGATCTTTAAATTTTAAGAATGAATTCTTTTCACTATTAGTAAACGGATGCCGCCAATAGATATGAGCTGCCGCTGGATGAAGTTCAGCACCTTCTGTGAATCTTTTTGCTTTAAAATCAAAGCTCAATTTTTCATAATTGCTAGGTAGTCGATGAGCAAGCCAATGGAGCGATTGCCTTAGCATCTTTGGACAATAGGTCGTGTAGAGTTTTTTGATTTTCCAGGCAGTGTAGATAGAGTAGGCGTTAAATACTTCATCTCCTCCTTCACCACTTAAGAGCACATCAACATATTTTTTCGCTTCTTTGGCCAAAATATAGGAGGGCATGGTTGCTCCATTACCATTAGGCTCGTCTAAATATGCAATGCTCTGATAAAAGGACTCAATCACCTGTTCTGGATTGACTAATATTTCATGATGATTAGTCCCGCATTCTTTGGCCACTAACCTTTGATAATGGGATTCATCGAAGCTATGTTCTCCCATTTTAATAGAAAAGGTATGAAAGTTATGACTTTTTCCAAGATCACGAATTAAGCAAGTAATGCTGCTTGTATCAACCCCACCTGATAAAGTGGTTCCAATAGATGCGTCTGATCTTAAATTTCTCTCAACACTCTTTAAAAGCAGTTCATAAACTTTATCAGAGGCTTCTTTTTCAGTAACATCGTGATTGATTTCATATTTGGCCCTGTAGTGGTAGCTTAAATGATAATCACCAGTCGCCAGATCAATTTCCATAACTTCACCATTTCGAAGTTCGCTAATACCATTGTAGGGTGTTTGTATTCCTGGAATATAGGCCAGTGTAAAAAAGTCATAAATTCCTTGTTGGTTTAAAGATAAATCCAGTTCAGGCACTTGAATAAGTGATTTAAGTTCAGAGGCAAAATAGAGTTTGTTTTTATGAAAGGTATAAAAATGAGGATTGATTCCAAAGGCATCTCTGGCCAGGAAAACTTTTTTATTTTTTCTGTCATATAGGCTAAATGAAAACATGCCTGAAAGTTCTTGTAGGAAGCTAATGCCCAACTCTTTGTATAAATAGATAATCACTTCTGTATCGGATGTACCTTTAAACGGATATTTTTTTTCTAATTGGTATTTGTTTTTGAGTTCGATATAATTTGAAATCTCGCCATTATAGCAAATAATAATATCTTCATCATAACTTATCATTGGCAGGTTTGATCTCGCGTTGAGATCTAAAATGGCCAAACGTGTATTCCCGAAATGTACTTTCTGATCTTTGAAATAGCCAACATTGTAGGGTCCTCGATGATGGAGGAGCAGGGTCATTTTTTGGATGATATTGTTATCAGCCGGAATAAGCTCGTCTTCAAGAGCAATTATTCCTGCAATTCCACACATATTAGTTTAACTCAAATTGTAAATGGGTGTATGGTTGTAATTCTGGACAATAATTAAATAAACTTAAATTTCTCTTTTTATCAAAGTCATTTTGGAATTTAAGAAAAGTGAGAAAATATTTTTCAAAGTTATCTTCACGATTCATAAATGCAATTATCTGATAAATATTATCGATTAAGTATTGGTGGCTCTCATGCACCAGTCCTTCCTTGTGCTTCGCAATGACCAACAATTTTTTAGTTACCTTGCTTTTTATTTCCTTAGGCAAAACTGTAGACTGAAAATAATGTGGTACATGTAAATTGATAAGATTCGGAACTTTAATGATAAAAGAAAATTGAGATAAATACTCGAACAACTGATCGAGTTTATCGATGTTTAAAATTTGGACAGTGGTGCTTACAAGGGCTTCTTGTATGTTAAGGGTCTTGTATTCCTTGTCAATTCTTTTCAAATTTTTATCAATATCAATCCATCTAGAAGGGTATCTTATATAACTATTTAATTCATGAGCCGCATCGATGCTTATGAGGAGTTTAACTGCTTTAAATTGTTTCCATAGTTCAATAACTTTTTCAGGTAAAACACTTAAGTTTGTATTGTAAGTAATCGTTATATTATGAGCATTTCCTGAATTAATACATTCTTGCAGAATTTTTCTCATTTGTGGAACAATGAGGGGTTCTCCTCCTGCAAAGTGTAAATGCTGTATTGTTGAGACTTTTTGCCTAAAATCTTTTATTAGCTCGGGTTGGTCAAACCAGTCATAACCTCTAAGCTCTTCAATGTATTCATTAGAAAATTTTTCAACTTCAGGTTTTATTTCATTCCATTCATCAATCCATTTTACAGTGGATCTGGGATTGCACATTCGACACTGTAGATTGCATATATTACCTAAGCGGTAATCAGCGGATTTTATATCAACATTAATTGTGCCATCTTCTTGCGTCGTTTCCAGCAAAGAAGGGATTATATCTTCATACCCTTTATTTTCTATCATTCTACGACTGATACCGTTATTTTTTTCAGTAATGAGACATCTGCCGCAAATTGAATCCCATTGGCCGTTGAGCATTTTCTGTCGTAGTTTTTTCATGTAGTTTGTATTCATGACGTCGGATGGTTTTAGACCGTCCATGATATTGATTTTTTTACCATTATCATCAAGAATATTGTTATCAAATTCTTCACTCGTACAGCAGACTTGATACTCACCACCCAAATTAACGAAACTATGAGTCCATGCGAGTGCACAGAACGTCTCTTTGGATTTATCAGTTAACTTTTTCACCATAGCAAACATTATAATTACAAATACGCAATTATTATAGTAATTTAATTTACGAGCAGATAATGATTCATCACATAAACAATTATGTATTTTTCAAATAAAATAATAGATAAATGTCTACAACTTACATACGATTGGGACCGATTCAATAAACTGTATCGCCAGTTTATTAAAATTTCTTATATCCCTATTTTGTCATTCATCACAAATCTATATACAGGTTATCGTCTTTACCCGAGGCATTCCATTAATTCAGATGACTTTAAAGCTTTTGGCAGTGATGTGGATTTGACCATTGTTGGTGAATTAGAAAATATTAATAAATGGAGATATTTACATACATGGATAAAGTTTTTTAATAAGCGATTAGGGGAGTGGGAGTTTTACACCGATTACGAATTTCAAGTACTCGTTGAGCTTCAAAAACACAAATATGATAAATTTTGGAATTATCTTTGCTCGTTGCGTAAGCCATTTTGGATAAGAAACGGTTTCAAGCCTGGGCAAGAATTCAAAAAAGAAAAAGCTTTGCAAAGAATGGTGAGGGATGTGGCAGACTTTGAAAGTGAGTACATTCGCGAGTTGCTAATTGAACTTATTGGTTACGAACAGCAAGTTAAGAGATCTTTGGAAGCTTTTGAAACTGATTCCTCATACCTCCAATTTAAGTTGGGAAATACAGCAGATTCAACCATAAAATTTCAGGATTATAACCTGTATCAAACTTTTATTGACTTGCTTCCTTCCGCTCACTCATTGGCCGTGAAGGATACTAAAAATTTAGAACTTAAGAATTATTTATTCATCAGAGAGGTCCTACTGACTTTGGCCAGTATGAGATATAATAATCCAAGTAATCAAGAGAGACTCATCATCAAAAAGTGGATAAATGACCTCATTTCCTTTATAAATAGAAATGATTCAGTTTGTTTTATCGGTATTGATATAAAAGAATTTAGTAAAAAAATTTTGTATGACAAATAAATTGAATAAAGAAGAATATCTGGGTAGCCAAAACAAGACTTTTTGTATGGCGCCGTGGATTCATATGCATTACATGCCTACAGGGGAAGTTTTGCCGTGTTGTGTTTGGCCTTATGATGAACCCTTAGGCGATGTAACCCATGATTCTATTTATGAGATCTGGAATAATTCAAAATACAAATCTATTAGGAAACAAATGTTGAGTGGGCAACTTCCTAAAGGTTGCTTGAACTGTAAAGAAAAAGATAATGCAGGTGCACATTCAATGCGAAAACACATGAATTTTAAATTCACTCATTTATTTGATGAGATGATGGAAAAGACATTGGAAGATGGCACATTAACAGACTTTAAAATGGCTTACTTTGATGTTCGCTTTAGTAATATTTGTAATTTTAAATGCCGTGGTTGTAGTCCTGCTTTAAGTTCATCTTGGCTAAGCGATCACGAGAAGCTGTATGATTACAAAAGTAAAAAATCAAAATACATTCAAATATTTCCCAATAGTAAATTTGAAAATGAGTTACGTGAATTACTACCTTTTGTAGAAGAGGTTTATTTTGCAGGAGGTGAGCCTCTTATCATGCGAGAGCATTATATCATCCTAGATGAACTAATTAAAATGGGTAAAACCGATATCAGATTAGTTTATAACACTAACATGAGTATTCTTAAATTTAAGAACAAAAATATTTTAAATTACTGGTCGCAGTTTAAGAACCTATTTGTAAGTGTGTCTATTGATGACTTTGAGGAAAGAGGTGAATATTTCAGAAAAGGCATGAGTTGGGCTGAAACAATTGAGAATATTAAAACTGTAAAACAACTTTGCCCCCATGCTCTGATAACAGTAAACTGTACTGTAAATATAATGAATATATTGAACTTATTTAATCTTCATTCAAAGTTGGTTGAATTGAATATTATCGAACCAGAGAATAGTATTATTAATTTGATGCTTGACCCTGAAGAATATAGTATCCAAGTTTTACCACCGAGTTTAAAAAAGAAAGTTGAAGAAAAATTTAGACGATTTCTCTTTGTTTGTGAGCAAAAATACCCAGGGAAATTTGAAGTTTTAAAAAATAATTTTTTGCCAGTGATACAATTCATGAATGCTAAGGATAATTCTCATTTATTTGGGAAGTTCATATCTCGAACTGAAAAACTAGATGAGATCAGAGGAGAAAATTTCAGGGCGGTCTTCAAGGAGTTTTCCGATTACTAGTAATGAGCAGTAATTTCTGAACTCATAAAGCCTATTATTTCAAGATTATCAGTTGACAATAAATCAGTCTTATTCAAATGTAGCAGTGTGAAAGATATAAACACGATACTAGAGTTAATAGAAAGTGGAATCGAAGAGAAACCTCGATTAAATTCGTTATCAAAGAAGCTTGGCTCCTTTACGCAGCAAAAAATTGAGCATTTATTCAAGAGTTCACAGAACTATATGAAAAAGATGATTAAGGACAATCAAAGGACTCTTTTTTATAAGCATGTTACTCAGAATTTATGTAAAAATAAGAAGGTTCTTGAAATCGGGACTGGAGTAGGGTTGTTATCTTATTTAATTTTAAAGGCACAACCAAAATCGTTAATTTCCTGTGATGGTAACAGTCAAAATATTTTATTAGCCCAAAAGTTTTTGCAACAAAATAACGTGGATAATAATTACAAACTACTTAATAAGTCTTCTTATGATTTAGATATTCCAGATGATCTTGATGCTGATATTGACATTGTTATTCATGAGTTATTTGCAAGTAATGGCTTTGGAGAAAGTTTCCTTCAAACTCTTAAGAATGCAAAAAGATTTTTGAATAAAGGAGGGCGAATTGTCCCTGGAATTTTTCAATTATTTTATCTACCTACCTGCCAACCCAATTTACATAAATCTTCATTTGATAATATTAGAAATATTCTACCAGAATTAGATGTCTCAACATGGGAAGATAGTCCTTATATGAATAAGTTTACCCCGTTTAAGTGCTATTTAGACAAACCACAATTAGTTTTTCAGATTGATTTAAACTCAAATTTTCTACTTTCAGATAACAAGATATTTGAATTGCCCCCCAAATGTACGGGAGTCATGATTTATTTTAATGCCAAGGAGGGGGAGAATACCTTGACTACCTTGCGAGAAGGAGGCCCCAACCACTACTTCTGTCGGAGCTTTGGCGAGGGTATATATCAACAGTTCTCAAAAAAATCTTCCAAAGTTCGTTTTAGTTATAACAGGGAAAACTTCAGCATTGATGAGTTAGATTAATTTTGTAGTCTTTGCTGACTCTCTGCGTTTGAAAATCCTGCAATAATTATGCATTCTTTATTGCGCATTGCTCAATATAACACGCTGGGTACTTGAAAAAGTATATAGTTCCTATCTAAAATTACCATACTAAATTATTTCGAAAGAGAGAGCGAGAGGATTAGTTATGACAAAGTTGTTCCTATTTATAGTTACGTTGATTCTATTTGCCAGTTTGGATTCCAAAGCATCAAACATCATTATCAAAGAAAATGAAGATCTTTATAAGCTTGAAAAAAGAGATATTGATGCCGATCATTTTATGTTGCTTATGGCAGATAAACTCAATAAAGAGTTCGAAGTTGATGAGGAAGACGTGACATTTATGATCTACGAATCATTCTTTAGAAGTTTCATAGCTGCGTATAAGCCATGTATTGATGATGTTAAAGAAGAAAAAGATAAAAATATCATTCGAGAAACTTATCTTAACAAAAAGGAAGAATTTTTCTTAAAGCTCTACTATCCTTTCCAGTCAGAGGATAAAAGCTGTACTTATAGAAATGTAGAGTTGCAATACCAAATAACCAAGAGAGTCTACCGCAACCACTTGGTTTTCTCTTTTGCTAATGATTATGGTGCTGGAGCTTGGTTTGTGCGTCGCTGGGCCGATCTCAATGGTTTTAAATCAGTTATTCCTTGGAAAACAACAGTTGAGATTTTTGGCTTTAAAGGGGATATCAAAATTAAAATTACTACTGAAGCCATTGATAATGTAAAAGAAAAATTAGTTGAAGAACATAACAAGCTGCTGCTTATCAATTTATCTCATATTATTGATAGTCAGGTATTAGACATCGGAGTTTAGTTTTTCATCTAAGGGAATACCGCGTTTTCCGGCTTCTTCTTTAATAATGTTTAAAACATCCTCATGATTAAATATAAGACCTTGTAGGCTTAATTTTGTATGGATTTCCAATGCACATCCATTTTTACAAACAAAGTCTCCTGAATAAATTTCAACCGTCTTTATGGGAGTTTTGTTTTGAAACTGTCCGTACCAATCAAAAAATTCGACTACCTTATCTCTTAATTTATTAAGCAGATCTTGAGGGGAGTCCTTTTTTAAATTAAAAAGAAACTGGCTAGTATCCATTTGTTTACTATTAAAGAGTAAGCGCACCACACCACGAGAATGAATACTTAAAGTGTCACTAAAGCATTTGGGACAGTACATAGGATTAAGTATATCAAAATTGGCGAGATCTTGTTAGGATTTCCCATAGAGGAAATTTATTAGGGCCCTTATGATTCATGAATTCATCAAAATTAAAACCCCAGATAAAACAGAGATAAATTGTCTGATTAAAGAAGTGGGGTCTCAAAATTGGTTGATTGCCACTCATGGAGTAGGAGAACATCTTGGACGCCATGATTATCTTATCAAAAACTTTTCTCAGTACTACAATATTTGTTTATATGATTTAAGAGGGCATGGAGATAGTTCAGGAAAGTCTGCTTATGTTGAAGATTTTCAAGATTATTATTCAGATTTAGATTCTATATTAACTCACCTTAAGAGTACTTTTGCCCTCAAGAATTATCAACTTTTTGGTCATTCCATGGGAGCGCTTATCACTGCCGGTTTTGTGCAAAATCGTTTGCACAATAAGGAACAACCTTCGAAAGTTTTTTTGAGTGCTCCTCCAGTGGCCGTAGCTGGAATTCAAGGTAAAATTTTTCAATATTCTCCATTGGTACTGAGTAAAACATTGGCCAACCTTCCCATTTCGATACCGCTGAAAGGTTTGGTTGATTTGAAAAACCTTTCTCATGATGTTCGCGTTTATCAAAATTATATTAACGATGAAAAAAATAAATTGGCCCTTCATAGCCGTCTTTTATTACAAATGGTTGCGGAGAGTCGTAATGTTTTTTCTCGGCCCTTAAGAGTTAAAGGTGAACTCTATGTAGCCTATGGCTCTGAAGATAGGATCGTTAATCTTCATGCCATTGCAGAGTATTTTACCAATATCGAAAAAAACTCTTCTCTTTGTCGAGTCGAGGGCGGTTTCCACGAATTACATAATGAGATTGAGAAGTACCGCAGTGTCTATTTTGATTTTCTTAAAAAAAGTCTTTTAGGTCACTAAACTTTTTAAATGAGAGATTCTCTCAATCGCAGGTGGATGTGAGTGATAGAATTTAGAATAGATCGGATCTGGAGTCAAAGTACTAGCATTTTCTTTATAAAGTTTTATCAAAGAAGAAATTAAGTCCCTGGCATCTGCAAATTCAGCCGCAAAAGTATCTGCTTCGTATTCATTTTTTCTTGATAACCAAGTCGAGATAGGTTCTAGAAAAAAAGTGTACACAGGTACAACCAGGCTAAAAAGCATCAAGGCCATATAAGTGGAATTTGTACTAACAAAATGAGATTGATAAAATAAATCATTATTGGCCACTTTCCCTAAAATATAAAAACCTAAAAGAGATATAAAGACTGAACGAATCAGTGATTTGAGGATGTGTTTCTTTTTGAAATGTCCCAGTTCATGGGCCAAAACAGCTTTGATTTCTTTTGAATCCAAACTTTTAATAAGATTATCAAAGAAAACAATACGTTTTTTCTTACCGAGTCCGGTAAAATAGGCGTTGCCATGAGCACTTCGCTTGGAAGCATCCATAATAAAGATGCCATCAGATTCAAAGCCCGTTTTATCCAATAACTCTTGTACTTGTTTTTTGACTTCTCCCTCTTCTAAGGGAGAAAACTTGTTAAATAAGGGAGCGATAACAACAGGGAAAGCCCACATCATGAAAAATTGAAAAGCAATAATCACTACCCAGGCAATAAACCACCAATGTTCTGGATAAGAGCTCATAATTTTGAGTACTAAGCTTAAAAGTGCAACAGAGATTATCGTCATTAAAAGCAATTGCTTGATTTGATCAGTAATAAAAATTTTAGGAGTAGTTTTATTAAAGCCATATTTTTGTTCAATCACAAAGGTATGATAGATTTTCTCAGGCAGAGACAGAAAATAAGAAATAATAAAAAAAATAGCAAAGAAAGTAAGTCCTTGTTGCCACTGGTTAGTGGCCCATGTCCTAGCGATTTGATCTATTTGATTTAGACCACCACCTGGTAACCAAGCTAAAAAAATAAGAGAGTGAAAAAGAATGGATAGCTGAGAAAGTTTTATTTTTTCGCAAGAGTAACGAGCAGCTTTGTTATGCTCTTCTAAGCTAATTTTTTCTTGAAAGCCTTCAGGAACAGAACCTTGATGATTTTTTATATGTCGCAGATTACGCCAGTTTAGGTATAACTCAGTTACTGTCTTGAGTGCAAAAAGTGTGATAAAGATATAAGGTAAATAGTTTGTCATCAACTCACTATATAGCGAAAGGAAAAGGCTATGCAAGTTAAACAAATCTATAACCATAATTCGCTTAAGAATTTTACTTACTTGCTTAGGGATGAAATTTCGAAGCATGCTTACTGCATTGACCCATATGA
>CALFYV010000359.1 GCA_937952395.1 uncultured Bacteriovoracaceae bacterium
TACAATAAGTGTGTAAAAAATTCAACAATTGAGTAGAAGAGTCTTGTAAAATTTCCAGACATTGATATACTAATAAGGATTGTGCTGTGCATAAAAAGAACAGTTTATCCAAATATATTGTAAAGGAGTTTGACATGACTAGCGCCGAGAAAGTCACCGAATTAGCAGAATTATCTTCTTTTCTACTATCTACGTTAGATGAGGGGATGTTTTTTGGAAGATTATCCCAGTTCATTAACTCACATTTTAACGAGTACAAAATTCAAATTTATAAGGCTTATGAAGACGGCTCCACTCAGTTAGTTGCTGAAAATGGGAATCCTATAACGCATGCAGAGATTTCTGATCGTCCTCACGGTCTTTCACGCTATGTGGTTAGAACACGGAGAGCTTATTATAGTAATGCTGTTAGAAGGGATCCACTTCTGGCCAATGTAGAATACGATGAAGGAGTAGAAGCTGAGCTTTGTGTACCTATCAATTCTCAAGGAACAATTCTGGGAACAATTCATGTTCGCTCTCGCTCTACTGGCAGAAATTTTTCTGAAATTGAAATTGCAGAAATTCTTTCGATTTTAAAGGCGATTGAAGTTCCTTTAAATAATATGAGAATGTACTTGCTGGCGAAGCATTTAAATAGAGAGCTTATTAAGCGTATCGAAAATAAAGAGAAAGAAATAGTTGCTGCACCTGCCATGAGACATATAAGTAATATCAATGATCAAGATATAAAAGTTATTGGTCACTCTAAAGCTTTTACCGATATTATGAATTTAGCTAAAAAAGTGGCACCTGAAGATTTCCCAGTTCTCATAGAGGGAGAAAATGGTGTTGGAAAAAAACTTTTATCTAAAAAAATTCACAATATCAGTGAAAGAAAGGATGCACCTTGTATTGTTGTTCATTGTTCAGCTCTTAATGATGATGTTTTAGAGTCGGAACTTTTTGGTAAAAATGATAAAAAAGGCTTAATTGAATTGGCCAGTGGTGGAACGATTATTTTGAATGAAGTAAGTGAATTATCACTTGGCATTCAAGGCAAGTTATTACGTTTCTTACTCTCAGGTGAAATTTATAGATTAGGAGGAGATAGAGGAATTCCGGTTAATGTGAGAATTATTTCAACTTCTAAGAAGGCACTTCAAAAAGAAGTAGATGAAGGAAGATTTCGTGAAGACCTACTTTATAGATTAAATACGGTATCGATCAATGTTCCAGCTTTAAGAGAGAGAAAAGACGATGTAAAAGTTTTGGCAGAGCATTTTTTAAATCTTAATAGAGATAAAGAGCAGTTTAAAGTTTTAACAAACAGGTCAGTTGAAATGCTGATGAAATATTCTTGGCCAGGTAACACTCAAGAGTTACGCAATATTATGGAAAGAACTTATGTACTTGCTGAAGGTAAGTACATTGATGAGGAACATCTTCCAACTTTTGTAAAAGAAGATACTCATATCGAAAAAATTCAAGAAGATGAATTTGTTGAAATGACTCTAGCTGATTTAGAAAAAAGACATATTATTCGTAGCCTAGATTTCTTAAATGGAAATAAAACTAAAGCAGCAAGAGCTTTGGGGATTACGGTTAAAACACTTTACAATAAATTACACAGTTACGGATTAGTTCACAGTAAAAATTAATAAAAGCAACGATGACCCAATGCGCGTAAAGCGTATTGGGTCATTTAAGTCGTTGTAAATTAATGCGGAAAAAAGTAGAATAAATGGGCCAACAAGCCAGGAGAGCATATGAGCAACACCACAACAGAAGAAATTATTTTAGAAAAACCAGAGAGCAAGAACTTTAAGAATAACACTGATGTAGAAAATTTTTATCGTTTTGTTTACGAAAATTCTCTACGTTTTGAAGCTAGAAAAATTTTAGAGCACGTGCTCATATCGACAAAACAAAAAAGAAAAAGAACAAGAAAAGCTAAGTCTTTGCAATAAAAAGGGATCCCCTATTCCATGGATGGGAATCATAAGCAAAAAATCATTTATGACGTCCTCTATGGATTTATACACTTCTCACCTGTCGAGTGGGAGATTATTCATTCACCATTTTATCAGAGACTGCGCTGGATTAAGCAATTAGGTTTTTCTTTTTATACTTTTCCTGGTGCTGAGCATTCACGATTGGGACATTCAATTGGAGTCATGTTCAACGCTCATAAAATTTTAGAATCGGTAGGGCAAGCGATTCCTTTGGATGAATTACTTACTAGCAAACTGGATTCTCCTAAAGCTGTTTTTCACCAAAGCGTAAGAATCGCGGCTATGCTACACGATATCGGGACGTTTCCTTTTTCTCATACCACTGAAGCTGCTTATATTCGTTTTGACGAAACAAAACGTTCAAAGGGCCACTCGGATAATCATGAACATCTTGGTTCTTTTATTATTAAAAATACTGACTACCCAGGTGGGATTACGGCCATCTTAAAAAAATATAAAATTGATCCTCAAAAAATTTCTAATTTAGTTAAGGGAGTTGATGAATCGGTTCTAGCTAATCAAATACTTCACTCTGAAGTGGATTGTGACCGTATGGACTATTTACTCAGGGATGCACATTACACAGGATTACAATACGGAACATACGATAGAACGTATTTGCTTCATCATTTCACAACTAAAGAAGTAGCGGGCCAAAAAGTTTTGGCGATTAAACAAAATGCACTTCATTGCGTGGAAGATTTTCTGATGAGTCGCTTTGCTTGGTATTCACAAGTTGTGCGTTCACCTAGAGGGGCAAAATACGATGCGGTTGCAGAAGAGATAACCTACTATTTTTTAGAAAAAGGTTTGATGAACCGCTATTCAAAATTACTAGAGCAAGTTGAGAGTGCACCTTTAGATTTTTACCAATTTAATGATCATTATTTTATCGGATTAGTTCATAAACATTACACAAGTGGAAAACTCGACGAAAATAAACGAATTAAATCCATGGCTGAAAGTATATTATTTGAAAAATCACCGCGCACTGTTCGTTGTGATGAGCTCAATCAAGTTTTACTTAATCAAGATGAAGATCAGAAGAATGAAAAAATTGTAAAGAAGGCCATTGATAAAGCCAGGGAAATAGAATCTACATTGAAAAAATATGGAACAGATGATGACTGGATAGTGCTTGATATCCCTAAAAAAGATGTAAGCTTTGTAAAAAGTCAGAAACAAATCATTAAAACTAAAACGAGTGCCAATGTTTTATTAGAGAGAGATCCTGTTAAAATTGTTGGCCATAAGGGCGATTTAAGTTTGTTGGTGGACATTCAAGATTCGATTATTTCTCAACTACAAAAAACAGTTAATTTCATGCCCAATGTTTTTTGTTCTGATTCTGCCTACAAGCTCCTATTAGATAAGAAGGTTATAACCGACTAGTTTGCTCGGGAAATGTAAAGCTTTCTCGGTTTTCTTTACTTTCATCAGTAAAAAAGTGAAAATAATATTGAGGTTTTTGTACCAAAACCATGAAGGTTGAGGAGTTGTCATATGGATATGACCCATCTAAATTACGGCCAAAACCAATTCTCTTCCAAGCCTATGCTTTATCATTTAGATAACGTATCAGTTTATTATAATAGTTTTAAAGCGCTCTCTAATTTAAGCTTAGTTATCAATCAAGGCGAGATTCTTTTTGTCACAGGGGCTTCTGGCGCCGGCAAGACAACGCTACTAAAAACATTGGCCCAAGATGTTATTCCTCAAAAAGGTAAAATCACTTCAAATTTATCTAAAGAAAACATTTTTGTGGCACAGGTTTTTCAAGAATTAAAATTGATGGAAGATTTGGATGTTAAAAATAATTTTTTATTTTCATTCGATAACCAGATATACAAAAACAAAGCAGAGTTTTTAAGAGAATTAGATGATCTTGTTAATCTTTTTGGGATGAATGAAATCTTGGGCAAAAAAGTAACGAATTTAAACCGAGGTGCTAAACAAAAGGTGGCAATCATACGAGCTTTATTAACTCGCCCAGAAGTTTTTATCGCGGATGAACCGACTAGTGCACTTGATAAAGATAATGCTAATCGATTGTTTGAAATTTTAAATTATTATAATACCAAGCGAAAAATGACAATTATTTGGGCCACTCATAATAAAGAATTAGTAAAGCAATTTCCAGGAAGGATCATTCATTTAGATAAAGGTCGTTTAATTCATAGTGGGAACGCATGTTTTATATAATGCAAATTTTAAATTTATTTAAGAATTTAAAAATGAAGAGCTTGCTTCTATTGGGAACATATATTTTATCCTGTAATCTTATTCTTTCCTCTGTGCAAATCAAAAACTTGCTAGAAGCTAACCTTGGAGACAAAAACTCTGAAAGACACCTAAGTGCTTTGGTGGAATCTTCTATTAACAAAAGTAGTGTTGTTAGCAAAATAAAAAAATTCCCTGGTGTTGAGAAGGTAAGTTTTATTTCTCAAGAAAAACTAAAAACTAAAATTGGTAAAGCTCTCAATCAATTAGATTTGAAAGTTCCTCAATCTTTAGTTGATGAGAGTTATTATCTATTGAAAATTTATATTAACAAAACCATCAATGAACAAAGAATTAACTTAATTAATGAATACCTAGAGAGAACCTTTGGTAAAGGTAAAATAACAATTTCATCTATTAAGGACGCTAAGGTAGTCAAAGACAATATAGCAATAAAGGCATTAGGTTTTTTTGAATTGATCATATTTAGCCTTGCTCTAACGCTTTCGATTTTTTTCTATTTATTTACTTCATCAAAACTAAACTATCATATGTACTTAATTGAAAAATTTCAGCGCCGGAAAAAACATATTGAAATTGGCTTGTTTTTCTTTTTTCTTTCTATGCTAATGGCCAGTTTGATGCCTAGGTTTTATTATTCTAATGTTAATATTTTATCTATGGCCCTTTCAATGGCTTACAGTCTTGTATTTTTAAGCGTAATAATTTTGTCGTACCGCTATTACAGAACAAAACTATGAGAAAACTAATTGTTTTGATTATTCTTATTTCAAATTCAAATGCGAGTATTGAATTTGATCTTAAAAATAGTAAAAAGCAAGCCGATAATATAAAGAATAATCTTCAAGAATACAAAGGTAAATTGATTACGTTATCTGCTGAAATTTCCTCAATAGAGAAAGATTTAGGTAAAAAAAATAATGATTATTTATCAAGAATTAACCAAATTGAAACTATCAATAACGAAATAATTGAATCAAAGTCTTTTATGCAGCAGACTCAAAAGAATAGCCAGTCTATACTTTTAAAAACCAAGAAAGCACTAAATTTATACTTGTTAGCATACTTAGACGAACAGTCAGAGCAAGAACTTGTAGAAAGAAAAGTTTATGAAGAAGGGCTAAAAGAGCTTATTAATAATCTAAAATTGAATATCAATAATTACAATGAAATCCAAAATAAGTTAGGTTTTCTGGAAGGAAAATTAAGTGAACTCAAATTAGCAGAAGAAAATTTACATGGCGTGCTTCTTGATTTAGAAGAACGCAAGCGGGTTAAAACACAAGAGTATATTCAGCTAAACCAACAAAAGGAAAATACTGAATCAAAAATTGTTATCAATGATTTAATCGAAAAAACAAATGCTCAGAAAAAAATAGAGAAAATTGGTTCAATGATCTTGAATCTCCCTTTGAATAATTTTACTAATGCAAAGTTTGACAAGAAAGGTATTTCATTGACGACTTCGAATGAAAGCGATGTCATAGCACCTCAATCAGGTAAAATCGTTTATTCCTCGGCTCTCTCCACGTATGGGAACTTGATTATTATTGAGCATAAAGAACAATTACGCTCAGTTATCCTTGGTGATTTTAAGTTGTTAAAGAAGCGAGGAGACAATGTAGAAGTAAATGAGCTAATTGGTAAATTTAAAAAGGGTCAACATAAGGTGTATTTTGAAATTCGCAAGCAAAACAAAGCACAGAAAATAAGTCAATGGCTTGATGGAAATAGCCTTCAAAGAGTATTATAGTATTAATACTTTAAAGGGGCCAAATGAGATTAATACTACTTCTTATTCTTTTTTCAACATTTACATTTTCTGCTGAGAAAAAGAAATCTCGTTTTGAGCAATTAGAGCTTTTTAACAAAATTTTTTACCTTATTGAAACCCAGTATTACAGAGAAGTTGACGATGAGAAGTTAATCGAAGGTGCTATTAAAGGAATGATGGATACCCTCGATCCGCATTCGGCTTATTTAAATTCAGCACTTTTTCAAAAAGTTCAAGAAGATACTTCGGGAGAATTTGGAGGCTTGGGAATTGAAGTGACTCAGAAGGATGGTTCACTTTATGTTATTTCTCCTATTGATGATACACCAGCTTATAGAGCTGGTGTCAAAGCCAGAGATCGTATCGTTGAAATCAATGGAGAATCAACAATAGGTCTTAATTTAGAAGATGCTGTTGAAAAAATGCAAGGTAAGCCTGGGTCTAAAATTGTTATAGGGGTTTTGCGAGAAGGCCATGAAGGAATAAAAACCATCTCTATGATGCGCGCAAAAATAAAAGTAAAACCTGTTAAATACGAAGTTGTAAAAAATAATTTTGCCTTTATTCGTTTGACTCAATTTCAAAAAAGAGCAGCCGAATCTATTGAGGCCGCCATTGAAGATATGAAGAATCAACTTAAAGATAAAGGTGGCATAAAAGGAATTATTCTGGATTTAAGACAAAATCCAGGTGGTTTACTAGACCAAGCAGTAGATGTATCTTCGCTTTTTTTGAAAGATGGGGTAGTTGTTTCAACTGAAGCTAGAGATAAAACAAAAAAAGATATCCGGTATGTC
>CALFYV010000360.1 GCA_937952395.1 uncultured Bacteriovoracaceae bacterium
AGCGTGAATAAAAGGCGTAAACCTACTTACCCGATAGATGCCACACTTCCAAAAAAGATGAATACACTGCTCAGATGTCTCTGCATTATTTAGAACAATATTGCCCCCGACTTATGTATATCTCTTTCTTGGGCTCTGATGAATTAGGTCATCTAAACGACTATGCTGGTTATATTAAAGCTCTCAAAACTTATGATGATTTTATGGATGAACTTTATACCAAGCTTGAATCGATGGGAGAATACGGAAAATCCACCACAGTTTTTCTCTCGACAGATCATGGCCGAGGAGTTGGGCCTTTCTTTCGTCATCATTCTGTCATGAAATTTACTGAGAAGAAAATTTTTCTTTTTGTTAAAGGCCCTCACACAAAAAAAATGGGAAGAACAAGAAAGAAGAGTCACGACCAAACTTATATCAGAACAACTGTGGAGAAAATTTTTGGATTGCCTCTAACTCATAATCAAAACTATTTAAAAGAAGTTGTCCAAGAGTGAAAAAAATCTATTGCCTTTTATTTTTTATCTTTTTTTCATTGAGCTCTTTAGCCGGTATAAAAGTCGGCTCATACATCAATGATATTCACAACCTTGAGTTACGTTCTCATAGCTATCAAGTTGATTTATACATCTGGTTTAAATGGACTGATAAAGAACTTAATCCTGCTGAGTCATTTGAATTTATGAATCCATTCGAGCTTTGGAGTCATACCGTAACCAAGTCTTATGAAAAACCTATCAAACTACCAACTGGTGAGTATTACCAAGTCATCAGGATTGAAGGGGGCTTCACTCATAAATTTGATTTAGAAAACTATCCTTTTGATAAGCAGTATTTAACAGTGGAGTTTGAAGACAGTGATTCTATTGAACATAATATCGAAATGACTTTGGATGGTGGCAATTACGTCACGATGAACCCAGATTTAAAATTCCCTGGCTTTATTTTGGGAGCTCCTCAAATGGAGATTATCAAAAAAGTCCACCCGACTAATTTTGGTGACATCAGAGAGGAGTCTTTAAAGACAACTTTCTCTCGGGTGAAACTTAAAATACCTATAAAACGTCCAGTTGTGACTTATATTGTAAAACTGATTCTACCAATTTTATGTGTAGTCTTTAGCACGTGTTTGATTTTTCTCTTTAAACCAACATATGTGGATTCACGAGTTGGTATTGGAATCACTTCACTACTGACTATAGTGGCACTTCAAATCACTTTAAATGATGAGTTACCTGAAATAGATTATTTGGTTCTCATGGATAAAATCTATATTTTAACCTACCTCTTTATAGTGGCGGGCTTGGCCCTAGTCGTGATTGGTTCTTGGATGTTAGAGAAAGGTGAAGAGAACTTAGAGAAAATTATCAAACTTGATCGTAAGTCATTAAAGATTTTACTTTCAACCTATATGTTCGGTTTGGCTTTGCTCATTACCATTTCGTTAATGGCACGCTAATTAGTGAAATCTTTTTGCTGAGATAAATTTGGGGATAGCACGCCCGAACATGCTATCGACTAGAACTTTTGCAGAGTTAAAAGCTAGTCCAAGACCATGCCCCGTGAAGCCGCCACAGAAATACATTTGAGGGTCATGAGGAAGTGAACCCACCATCGGTTGTCCGTCTACACTAAAGCCCATGATACCTGACCAGCGGTGAGTGATTTTTGCGTTTCTCACAGCAGGGATATGATCTTGCAAAAACTTTTCTAGAGCTTGATGAATAAAATCTGATGTCTCATCAGAATATCCTTTCTCTACATCTTTTTGCAGTTGTCTGAAACCACCTATAATCATTTGACCTGTGGGCAGTTGCCTGAAGTAATCCAAGACAAAATTTGCGTAACAAGGCCCTTCCATAAAATGTGGAACGGCTTCAGTTGCTAAAATTTGGCCACGAGTTGGAAAAATTTTATCATCAAAATATTTTTCAAGAAGGGGTGAGTAACCATTAGTCGCTAGCACCACCATTGAGCACTCAACAGTTGTTTTATTAGTGCGGATGATTTTATTATCACCTACAGTTTTCATTTCATGTACTTCATGATTTTCTAAAACTGAAATACTCTTGGAGAATTTACTCTTAATACCTTGTAGAAGTTTAACCGGATGAACCGAGCCATCACCAATATATTTAATACCGCCAACAAATTTCTCCGCTTGTAATCTTTTTTTAATATCCGCTTCATTTACGACTTCTACCTTAATCCCCATGGTCTCCATCAATGCAGCAGAAGCTTTTAGCTCAGTGAATTCGTTCTCGGTACTGGCCAGAGAAAAGCTGCCTTTTTGCTCAAAGAGAAAATCTTGGGCCCTATCTTGAATGATTTCATTTTGTAGTAAACTTAAATTATCTTCTGAAAACTTCCAAATTTCTAAAGCCTCTTCTTTGCCGTGCTTTGAAACCAGACGGTTAAAATGCTCAACAGAACCACAAGTGACAAAACCGGCATTGCGTCCGCTGGCCCCAGCTCCTATTTCATACTTTTCAATTAAAGCGATCTTTAAAGTGGGATCTTCTTTTTGCAACCAATAAGCACAAGAAAGTCCGGCGATTCCGCCACCTATAACGGCTATATCAACTGTGATTTTTGAATCTGTTTTGTCATTCCAATAAGATACACTCATGAATTCCCCCGCTTAGGCTTTGGATTCTAACCATGAGCAAAGAAATTGGTCAATTAGAATCACTTAAAGTTGAAATATTGAAGTTTTGCTCAAAGTTTTTGATGTCAGATAACAATTGTTCTTGCCGTGGA